>NZ_JBVHTY010000026.1:0-78166 GCF_055565615.1 Streptomyces sp. NPDC028368
TCGGTCTGCTCCGCCGTCTTGACGTCGCGGCTCTTGGAGGCGTCGGCGGGCAGGACCTCGACCGTGGTGTCGGCCCGGTCGGCGGCGATGAACCGGATGTGTCCCGCGGGGATGTCGAGGACGGCCGAGATCGGGGTGGGGGTGGGGAACTTCTGCATCGTGCTCTCCTGCTTCCGCATCGTGCGCTCCTTCGGTGCGCTGTTTCTGATGATGGAAACGCTACGTTGCGTTCATGAGTTCGACAACGTACTCGTTGCGCGTAATCACCATTAATGCAGGTGAGAGCCGTGAATTCATTGCAATGGTCTTGAGCTTAATGCAACAATCTCCACCCGTTCGTTGCAATGAATTGGAGGTGAACGCTATGCTGGAGACATCAGGGGCCACGTATGGAGGTCTCGGCGTGCTCCCGTCCGGGCCGGTCAGGGCACCGTCCTTGCCGTAGCGCAGCATGGTGTTCGCCGAGTTCCGGTTCTCCACCACCTGCAGCCCGCCGTGGATCTCCCAGCGGGTCGGGTGGGTCATCGTCCGGGCGGTACAGCCGGATGCTGCCGATGTTCTTCAGCCGGGGCAGCAGCCGGAAGTTCAGCGGCTCGGTGAAGGCGAACCTGACCACGGACGCGCCGTGCGTGTCGACGGAGTGCGACTCGATCCCGGCGTCGGTGCAGTGCCGCGGCAGCCCCTCGATCATCGCCGCGACCTCGGACGACGAGCAGGACTTCAGCTGGGAGTAGATGGCGCCACGCCGCCCCTGAGAGGGAAAAGGGCCTCGGCACAAGCCGCAGACGATGAGGGTGAGTGAGAACAGGCGGGGTGGCGACGCAGGGCACCGCCTCACCACCCCGGCGGCGCCGGGAAGGCTTAGGCCAGCATGTTCGCGACGAGGTCGGCGGCGCGCGAGGTGCCGCCCTCGGCCCGTGCATCGGCACGTAACCGTGCCGAGCAGGCCGCCGAACAGTTCATGAACGCCGACCGGCTCGTGGAACTGCGCGTGGCCCGCCGCATCGACACCGGCACGGCGATCATCGGGACGCCTGCCAGCAGTCCTTCGCCGAAGCAGCCCATACCGGTGTGGGTGACGAAGGCGTTCGCCTGCTCCAGGATCGCCCGCTGCGGGACCCAGGAGTGCATCTCGATGTTGGGCGGGATGTCGCCGAGTTCCCGCGGGAGGGCCGGAGAAGGCGTCCACGTCGGTGGTGGACACTCCGCAGTCGGCGAGCCACGGCGCGAACTTCGCCCGGTAGGCGTCGGCGCCCGGCAGTTGCCGCAACTGTGCCGCGACGTCCTGGTCGTAGCCGTCCCAGGCCACGAACGTCGGCGACAGCTGCATGAGGGGCCGGTCCTGCGATTCGGCGAGGGCGCGCGCGGCGTGGGCGCCGATGTACGTGCCGATGCACCCGCACGGGAACTCCCGTGCCTCTCCTATACCTCAGGGGTGTCCGGGGCAGCGGCTTCGAGATCGGCGATGCTGCCCGACATGATTGTCCGCACGTGGTCGGTGATGTGCTCCGCGGGCCAGTCCCACCAGGCCACCGCCAGCAGCCGGGTGATGTCCTGGTCGCTGTAGCGGGTGCGGATGAGGCGGGCAGGGTTGCCGCCGACGATCCCGTAGTCGGGCACGTCTGTGGTGACCACGGCGCCGGAGCCGATGATCGCGCCGTGTCCGATCCGTACGCCGGGCATGATCGTCGTGCTGTGGCCGAACCAGACATCGTTGCCGACGATGGTGTCCCCTCGGTTCGGCAGGCCGGTGAGCAGGTCGAAGTGTTCGGACCACGAGCCGCCCATGGTGGGGAAGGGGAACGTCGACGGGCCGTCCATGCGGTGGTTGGCGCCGTTCATGATGAACCGCACTCCCGTGCCCAGCGCGCAGAACTTGCCGATGACCAGCTTCTCCGGCCCGTAGTGGTAGAGCACGTTGCGCGTCTCGAACGCCGTCGCATCATCGGGGTCGTCGTAGTAGGAGTACTCCCCGACCTCGATCAGCGGGGACTTCACCAGCGGCCTGAGCAGCACCACCCGCGGCTGCGCGGGCATCGGATGGAGGACCGTCGGGTCGGCAGGCACAGGCATGGCGAGTGATTCCTTCTGGATTGCGTGTCAGTATCCGCTCCATGATCGCGGTACTGCGCCTGCCAGGGCACCGATTTACGCCTGCAAGAACAGGAGCCTGGGTGCCCGTGGCGGGCGGGTGCGTCCGACGGGCAGGTTCCGGTCCGGACGCGGCGGGTTGGGGCGGGCGTCTCGCCGCGACATCGGGCCTGCTGGGCGGCCGTCACTGATGCGGGATGTCGATGCCGGCTGCGCGCAGGTTCGCCTCAACCAGCGCGTTCAACCGGGCGATGGACGGCTCCTGGTCTTCCCGATGGTGGTTGACCAGTCCGTACCGGGCGGCGGCGTCGGATTGGTTCTGAGACCCGGTCGGCATCGCCAGCCGCGCGCGGTCGGCCAGCAAATTGTCGGCCAGCTCGGACGCCAGCTCCTCGATCCGCGGGTCGTCGGGATCCCAGGACCTCGCATCCAGACCGCGCTTGGTCAGCTCGACGAGCTCGGGATCGTCAAGTCCGTGTTCGAGCCGGGTCAGGAAACTGTCGAAGACCTCCGGAACCAGCGCCCGGGCCAGCACCAGAGCCTCCCGTTGAGTGGCCACGTACTCGGGGCTGAAGCCGAGATCGGCGAGTCGGTCCAAGACCGCGCAGGCCCGGTCGGGCAGCAGGGCCCGGTCGCCATCGGCGAGCCGCTGCAGCGTGTCACGCCGCGCGGTCAACTCCTCGATCCGTTCGGTGAGCTGCCGCTCGACGTCGGCGAGCGTGGCGGCGAACAGCGCGGCGTCGGCACCGAGCAGGGGACCGGTCTCGGCCAGCGGCACCCCGGCGGCGGCCAGCGTCCGGACCTGCACCAGCCGCAGCAGCTCGGCCGATCCGTACCGCCGGTAGCCGGAGCTGTCGCGTTCCGGCTCCTCGACCAGGCCGAGCTTGTGGTAGTGCCGCACCGTCTTCACCGTGACGCCGACGAACTGCGCCGCCTGCCCGATCGTGAGTCCGTTCCTCATTTGCTCAGTCTGCCTTGTGCTCGAGCTCGGCGACTGCGCACACCGCAGCCGAGCAGGTGGACGGGCCACGCCGGGCTCGTTGAGCTCAGCGTGGCCCTGGGTCGCGTTCTGCCTGATGTACGACCGGAGGGGGTTGGCCCTCGATACGTACGGTCACGGGTGCTCAGTCCGTCGGCCGAGCCGGATCGGCCTGCACACCGCCGAACACCTCGTTGAGGAGCCTTTGCTGGGCGTTCTGGAATGCTGCTGCGATGGACAGGTCGGCGTCGTCCACGCAGTTGAGCGCGGCGGTCAGGGTCTTGCTGCCGTCGGGTGTGCTGTACATCAGCGCCGCGTGGCCCACGGCGGCTCCGTTGTGGGAGATGACGGTGCCGCCGCCGTCCGTGCTCACCACGAACACTCCCAGGCCGTAGTCCATGTTCGGGATGCCCGTCGGGTGCGGGGTGCACATCTCTTCCAGCAGCGGGGCCGGCAGGAGCTTGCCGCCCATCAGCGCGGAGATGAACGTCTGAAGGTCCTGGATGGTCGAGATCATGTCACCGCCGGCGGAGATCCAGGAGGGGTTCTGGCGGGTGATGTCGACCGTCTTCCGCTTGCCGGCGTCCTCATACCGGTAGTACGCGTGGGCGTGCGGCTCGGGGATCTCCGGTGAGGCGTCCGGCACCACGGTGCCCGTCAGGCCGAGCGGCCCCAGGATCCGCTTCTGCGTCTCCTCGGCGACCGAGCGGCCGGTGACCCTCTCGATCAGCAGCCTGGCCAGCACGTAGTTGGTGTTGGAATAGCTCCAACCTGTCCCCGGCTCGAACCGCGCCGGCTTGGACAGCGCCAACTCCACCAGTTCCTGCGGCCGGTAGGTCTTGAACCGGTTGTTCATCCACTCCTTGCCCGCGGGGCCGTAGGGCATGGGGATTCCCAGCACCATCGTCCCGTCGTCGTAGACCTCGCCGGTGAAGTTGAACACCCCGCTGGTGTGCTGCAGCAGCATCCGCACGGTGATCCGCTCGTCCAGCCCGAACTCGGGCAGGTACTCCGCCGCCGGGGTGTCCAGCCCGATCGTGCCCTCGGCCACCAGTTGCAGCACCAGGGTCGCGGTGAAGGTCTTGGTGTTGCTGCCGATCCGGACGTGCCCGTTGGTCGGCGGCTTCGCGGTCCCGCCCAGCTCGGCCGCCCCGGCGCTGCCGCCCCACTCGCCCCGCTCGTCGTGCACGCGCAGCGACACCCCGGTGAAACCGGAATCGATGATCTCCTCGATGGCCTTCTGTAGCTCCGGGCGATCCTGCCCGGTAGCAGCCGTCGGCGCGGCCCCGCTGTCCGCGGTGGCCGCCCCGGCGGCGCCGAGGGCGGCGGTGATCTTGCGGGCCATCTCGGCCGTGGTGGTGCTGGGCTTGTCCGGGTGGACCTGGGCGGCTTCGATGGCGAGGAGGATGGTGCTGCGGAAGTTGTCGGCTTCTGCCGGGGCGTGCTTGCCGAGCAGCTTCATGGCTGCGGTCAGGGCCGGCAGTACCCGGTCGGCGAGTTCGGCGACGGTCTTGCCCTTCGGTTCGATGTCCTTGGCCTTCGCGGCGAGCACGTGCCCGACCAGGCCGGTCGCCGACGTCAGGGCGATGGAGGCGTTCGTGGCGGCCTTGCGGGGCGAGCCGGAGGCGGCGGCCATCAGCGACAGGGCGCCGTACGCGGCGGTCCGCAGGGTGCTCTTGTCCTGGTCGGAAAGGGTGATGGGCATGGTGGTGTGCTCCTTCAAATCTGCTGTGCCGGGTCGGCGTCGTGCCGCTGCGGCGAGCATTCACCCTGACCCAAGGTCAACCTCAACTGTGATCTAGCTCACAGCTCCTTCTTGGAGGGTTGGGACGGCTTCGGGAGCGGGGCGCCGTCCCCGTCGGGTGGGAGTGGTGCTGACCATGACGAATTCGACCGCTGCGCACGCAACATGGAGCAGTCGGCGGCGTTCGCCGAGTTCCTTGCCCGTCAGCCCCCGGTCGGCGAGTAGTAGGGGCTGTGGCTGGTGCTGGTTCCGTGCACCGGCCTGCCGTCGCGGGGCGGGCCGTCGGCAGGTTCGGCGGGGTTGTGGACGCCCAGTCGCAGCGACAGGGCTTGTTCGGTACGAGGCTGCCCGGCCACGGGGACGACCGCGAACGCGGCGTGCTTGCCGGGCCCTGCCGCGTCGAACGACCCGTGCAGGATCCGCAGGGCCACCTCGGACTGCCGCCTGCTGGGTGATGCCCCGTATTGGGCCGGCGAGTCTTTCACCGACGATGCGGCGGGTGCCCGGATCGAGGTGCTGAGCGCCGACGGGTACGGCGAAACCGCGCGCATCACCAGTCAGTCTTGGCCTGACGCGGGCGGTTGTGCCCGGTTCCCTTCTCCGGGGGCCGGGCACAACTGTGCTCAGGCCGCTTCAGGATGCATCGGGGAAGTGGCAAGCCACCTGCCGTGCCTCGCCCGGCACGGTGTTCGCAGGGAGGGCGCCTCGACGGATTCAGATCCGGGACCGGTCTGGCCTCCTCCCGCCCTGATCGTCACCCCAACGCGCAAGCCTCGGTTGCTCACGCCTGTGGCTCGCGTGCCGCCGCCACGATCGTTTCCAGGGTCGAGGCATGCCGTTGAAATGCCTGCCGCCCGTGTGCGGTGAGCCGGAGGTGGGTGTGGTGTCCCGTGCGGTTCCGCGTTTTTGCGCACTTCCACGTAGCCGGTGTCCGCTAACGCGGCGACCCGTTTGGACAGGGCTGAGTCGCTGGTGCCGACGGTGTCCCGTACGAAGCCGAATTCCCCCCAGTCGGCCGGAGCCGGCAGTGCGACGACCGAGAGCCGGGCCTGAACGTGCAGGAATTCATCGAAGTCCGGGTCCATCCATCAGCCCTGGTCGTCCCTCTTGATGATCCGCTTGACGATCGGGCGGGTCGCATACGTGGCCGGCAGCGTCGCAAGGGCGGTGACAGCTGCGGCGGCCATGGAGGGATGTGGCAGATGAATCAAGCGGGCGGCAATCACTGCCGCGATGAGGACCGCGACAACAACTGCCGTCGGCCACACAGTGAACAGCACCTCCGCGCGGGATTGCTTCCTGCGTACGCGGGCCTGGCGGTATTGCACGAGCAGTCCGCCCGCGAGCAGTCCGGGATCGCTCTTGATACGGCGCAGGAGGAACGGCGCGAGTAACTGGTCACGGCAGGTCAACCATGGTCGATCTCACCGATACTGACTGTTCCATTGGTCCAACCGGGGCCGGGGCCGGGACCGGGGCTGGTGTCGGCGGGTTGTCGGCGGTGGACGGTGGCCTGCCGGTGAGCTGTCGGTGTGCTGTCGATGGCTGCCGGGACATTGGAGCTGGCTGGCGCCGGCTCAACGGCACCAGCCACCAGCATCGCATCGTCCCGGCTTACTGGAACGGCGCTCCAGGTGTGACCTGCCGGGTGTCCGCCCAGCGGTCCACGATCAGGAAGGAAGCCCCCATGACCACTGACGTCACGATCATCGGCGCCGGGCTCGGCGGCCTCACGCTCGCCCGCGTCCTGCACATCCACGGAATACCGGCCACGGTCTACGAGGCGGAGCCCTCCCCGGCTGCGCGTTCGCAGGGCGGGATGCTCGACATCCACGACTACAACGGGCAACTCGCCCTAGAGGAAGCCGACTTGATGGACGAGTTCCGCGGCCTCATCCTGGAGGGCCGCCAGGCAATGCGGGTCCTCGACCCGGACGGGACCGTCCTGTTCGACAAGGCCGACGACGGCACGGGTGGACGCCCCGAGGTGCAACGCGGCGAGCTGCGACAGATCCTGCTCGACTCACTGCCCGTCGACACCGTCCGGTGGGGGCGCAAGGTCAGCAGCACCCGTGCCCTCGGCGAGGGCCACCACGAGGTGACGTTCGTAGGTGGCGGCACCATCGTCACGAGCCTGCTGGTCGGCGCGGACGGCGCGTGGTCACGGGTCCGGCCGCTGCTCTCCACCGCCACACCCGAGTACGTCGGCAAGTCGGTCGTCGAGACCTACCTGTTCGACGCCGACACCCAGCACCCCGCCGCCGCGAAAGCGGTCGGCGGCGGGTCGATGATCGCGCCCACGCCGGGCAGGGAGATCTTCGCTCACCGGGAAAGGGACGACACCCTGCACGCCTACGTGGGGCTGTCCGAGCCGCAGGACTGGTTCGCCGCCATCGATTTCACCGATGCCGCCGTGGCCACCGCGAGGGTCGCGCAGGAGTGCGACGGCTGGGCGCCGGAGCTCACCGCGCTGATCACAGACGGCGACATCGCGCCGGTCCTGCGCCCCCTCTACGCTCTGCCGACCGGGCACCGGTGGGACCGGGTACCAGGGGTGACTCTGGTCGGCGACGCCGCCCACCTCGCGGCCCCGAACGGCGAAGGCGCCAACCTGGCCATGCTCGACGGCGCCGAACTCGGCAGGGCCCTCGCCGCGCACCCAGACGACATCGAGGCCGCGCTCACCGAGTACGAGCAGGCCATGTTCCCCCGCAGCAGCGAGGCTGCCGGCTTCCGGGATCATTGTGTTGGGAGTTCTTAGTCGCGGCCGGTTGTTCGTGCTTGGTTTGCGTCCCTGGCCCCGGTCGTCGTTGTCACAGCGATGCTGGTTGCGGCGAGGACGGTGATAGCGGTGGCGAAGATGATGGCCGCGGTGTTGAGGGTGGTGGCCGTGACGAGGAGGCCGACGCCGATGGCGGGAACGGCCAGGCCGAGGTAGGCGGCGACGAAGTAGCTGGAGACCAGTTCGCCGGCGCGGCCCGGTGGGGCTTGGCCCACCACCATGGCGAGCCCGGAGCGGAAGGCCACCCCGCCGCCGGCGCCGGCCACCGCCGCACCGAGGAGGAAGAGGAGGAGGGAGGCGGCGGGCAGGGCGGCGACGATAGCGGCCAGACCGAGCGGGACGACCACCATGCCGCAGAGGGCACCGGCGCGTGGTGTCAGGCGGACGGCTGCGAGTTGGGCCAGGCCGGCCGAGCCGAAGGCGCAGA
Organism: Streptomyces sp. NPDC028368; assembly: GCF_055565615.1. Taxonomy (NCBI): domain Bacteria; kingdom Bacillati; phylum Actinomycetota; class Actinomycetes; order Kitasatosporales; family Streptomycetaceae; genus Streptomyces; species Streptomyces sp. NPDC028368. Next base: position 8,024 of record NZ_JBVHTY010000026.1, read on the forward strand.
AAACAACCGTTCCGGCCATGACGGGACTGGTGTTGTGCAGCCCCTCGGCCAGGAACTTGCCCGCGAGGGCGGCCAGCAGGCCCAGTACGGCGAAGGAGCCGAAGACGGCAACGGCGGCTGCCGTGAAGGTGGGGCGGGCGGCGACGGGGATGGACAGGCGTTGGGGACGGAGGCGGGCAGGCTCCGTCCCCCCGGTGCGTACGGTCTCGGGGAGGGCGAGGATGAGGGCGCCGGGCAGGAGGAGCGCGGCCAGCGCGGCGTACGGGGTGACCAGGGGGTGGGGGACATGGGCCACGAGCAGGCCGGAGAGCAGAGGGCCGACGCCGAGGCCGGCCATGTTGGTGACGGCGGCGATGAGAGCGGCGCGGGCCGGGCGGGGGTGCAGTTCGCCGAGGTAGGCGGTGGCCGCTCCGGTGGTGAGGCCGACGGAGATGCCGGAGAGGATGCGGCCGGTCAGCAGGCCGGGGAGGGTGGGGAAGGCCGCGAAGACGACGCAGCTGAGCAGGCCGATCGCGACGGCGGGGACGAGTACCTTGCGGCGGCCGACCTGGTCGGAGAGGCCGCCGGCGAGGAGCAGAGGTATGAGGATGCCGAGGGCGTAGGCGGCGAAGACCAGAGCCACCAGGAGCGGGGAGAGGCCCAGGCGTTGGGCGTAGAGCCTGTACAGGGGGGTGGGGAGGGTGCCGCCGAGCATGACGGTGAAGAGGAGGTAGGTGACGACGAGGAGGGCCGCGTAAGGGGGTTTGCATGGTGCGGGGGGTGCGGGGGCGTGGGCGGTAGTCGGGGTTTGCATCGTCATGAAGCGGTTCCTGGTGGCTGGGCTGGGCTGGGCTGGGCTGGGCTGGGCCGGGCTGGGCCGGGCTGGGTGATGTGGTGAGGGGACGGATCACACGAGGTGCCGTCCGCCGTCCACCATCAGCACCTCGCCCGTGGTGTACGCGGCGTGAGCCACCGCGTAGACCGCCTCGGCGACATCATCGGGTGTGCCGACCCGGCGCTGAGGGGTGTGGGCGGTGATCCAGTCCCTCGAGCCCTCCCACGCCTCTGGGGCCTCGTCGTACCAAGGGGTGTCCACGAGACCGGGCGCCACCGCATTGACCCTGATGTCGGGGCCGAGGGTGGCGGCGAGGAGCCGCGTCATATGGTCGACGGCGGCCTTGCTGACGGCGTAGGGGATCGAACTGCCCATGGCTCGGCTGCCGGAGACCGAGGATATGTTGACGATCGAGCCGGCCCCGGTGGCCTTCAGATGCGGGACGGCGGCGGTGGTCACCTGCCAGGTGCCGATGACGTTGACGTCGAAGATGTCCCGCCAGACCGCGCCGTTGGCGGCGTCCAGATCGCTGAGCGGAATGAAGCGGGTCCGGCCGGCGTTGTTGACCAGGATGTCGAGTCGGCCGAACTGGTCGATCGCCGTGTCGACGAGTCGCTGGGCGTCGACCGGGTTGGAGATGTCGCCCTGGACGTAGACCGCGTCAGGCAGCGTGGCCGCAAGTGCCTCTCCGGTTTCGACGGATGAGGCCGAGTTGACGACCACACGCAGTCCGGCATCCGCCATACGACGGGCCACGGCAGCACCGATCCCGGAAGACGAACCGGTGACAAGGGCGACGCGTTCTTCACTCACACGGACCTCCACACAACTGGCTTCTGAAGCAGGTGCCTTCGACATCCTGGGTCGCCGTCCGGCTGCGTGTAGGGATCAGCGCCGGCGGCCCATGGAGTGGCGCCAGAGTATCATTCTATGGAATTTAACTTCCATGATACGGAATGCGAATGAAGTAGGGAAGGGGATCCGGTGCGGCCTGCCGCGACATTGACGCCCTCGGCCGCTGCACGGCCCTGATCGACTCATCTCTTCCAAGTGGGCTGACCCCCGCGCCGCCAGAAGAGCCACCCGCTGGGAGGTAGTGCGCTGCGGCCGCCTGAGGGTGGCTCGGGGGTCCGGGGCTGGAGGTGTGGCGCGAGGCGTGAGGGAACGACTCAGTGCAGCTCGGCGCCGATGAACGGACGGGCGCAGGCGGTATGCCGCTACGTGGCCCTGGAGTTCGGTTTCCCGCCCCGCGCACCAGGGGGCTGCCCTAGGGTCGCCAGAATGGATCAGGCGGCTGCAGGACTCGTAGGTGCGGCTATTGGTGTCTCCGGAACGGCGCTGACCGCGTTCGTTTGATGGCCCGCTCGACGGTGTTGCGGTCGCGGTCGCGATAGAGGTCGGTGTCGTGGGTGACGGGCCTGCCGCCCCGGCTGCCCGTCTTCTTCGATCAGCGGACGATGCACTCGTTCAGTGTGCGCGTCCGTGGACGCGGACGATCCGCCACGCGCTCACCGAGGCGCGGGGCTGATGGCGTCGGCCCGGCAGGCTCCGCAGATCTGTGCGGGGCCGCCTTCCGTACGCACCAGGGCAGCGGCGGCGGCGACGAAGGCGCGGATGCGGGCGTTGTCCGCCACTGTCCGCCATACCGCACCGAACTCGGCGGGTGGCGCGTCCGGATAGCGGACAAAGGCGATCGTCGGACGGGTCTGGTACACCGCTGTCTGGCTCGGGACGGGATGGACGCCATGGCCGGCGCCGACCCGGGCCAGCGTCTCCTGGAGCGAGCCGGCCGGCAGCACGCTCTCGCCGGCGAGGTCGCCTTCGCCGACCGCGTCGCGGCGGGCCAGCCGGTGGCGGGCGGGAACGGCGAGCATCACGGCGTCGGATATCAGCACCGGCCCGGCCGTCAAGTCCGTTTCGCTGACGGGGAATCGGACGATCGCCAGATCGGCCTCGCCGGACCGGAGGGGCCCATACGGATCCCCTTCGGGGACCTCAAGGAGTCGGACCTCGCACTCGGGGTTGCCGGCGCGCAAGGCGGCCTGGACGGAGAGCACCAAGTCACCCTGGAGCGCCCCGGAGAAGCCCACACGCAGCGGCCCGGCAGTACCCCGGCCGGCCTCGGTCGCACGCGCGATGCCTTCCTGGATACGTACGAACGCCGGGCCGATGTCGTCCCGGAGGCGACGGCCTACCGGGGTGAGGGCGACCCGCCGGCTGGTCCGCTCGAACAGCGCGGTGCCGAACCGCCGCTCCAGCTTCTTGATGGTCTGGCTGACCCGGGCCTGCGAGACGAGCAGCCGCTCGGCGGTGCGCGCGAAGTGCAGTTCCTCGGCGAGGGTCAGGAAGATCTCGATCTCACGGCTTTCCATAACCCTCAGGTTATCGATCGTTGCGGGGTTCGGCATTGTTCGGAAGTCGTCGCACGAGCAGGGTTGATGACGTCACCTCCGGAGGTCCCGCCCGGAGGCAGTATCCAGAAGTCATGAGGAATGGAGCACACCATGGCACAGCCGCTCATCGTCATCACCGGCGCCGGTTCGGGCATCGGCGCGGCCACCGCACGCGCCTTCGCCGACCGCGGTCACCCGCTCCTGCTGCTCGGCCGTCGCCTCGACCGGCTCACCGGCCTGGGCCTGCCCCGCGCGCTGGCGCGGGCGGTGGACGTCACCGACCGCTCCGCGGTGGCGGCCGCGGTCGCCGAGGCTGAGGCTGCCTTCGGACCCGCCGACGCGATCGTGAACAACGCCGGGACGATGCTGCTCGGCGAGGTCGCCGCCCAACCGGCCCAGGAATGGGACCAGATGGTGGACGTGAACGTGCGCGGCCTGCTCAACGGCATCGCCGCGGTACTGCCCGGCATGGTCGACCGCGGAAAGGGCACGGTGATCAACATTGGCTCGGTGGCAGGTCTCAAGAGCTACCCGAAGCACACCGTCTACAGCGGCACCAAAGCCGCGGTGCACACGATCTCGGAGAGCCTGCGCGAGGAGGTCGCCGCGCACGGAGTGCGGGTGGTGACCATCGCCCCGGGAGCGGTCCGTACGGACCTGCTGTCGCACACCACCGACGAGGCCGCCAAGGCCGATTACCAGGCGTTCAAGGATGCCGTGGAACTGCCGACGGCCGATGAGATCGCGGAGGCGATCCGTTGGGTCTACGAGCAACCACAGCGGATCACCGTCCGCGAACTGGTACTGGCCGCGACCGGACAGGCCGCGTGACAGGCCAGGAGGGGATCCGCCGAGCGTGCGGCGCAAACTCCCCGTGGGTATGCCGCACCCTCAGCCAGGGATAGGGACTGTCTTCAGGCGTGCGGTGGGCTGTGCGATCGTCCAACGCGTAGGTAATGAGTGGGGAATGGTGTTGTCATGTTCAGTCAACGCGCGTAGCGCTCGGGTCGGGGTCCGCGGTTTGCTGGAGTGTCTCTCCAACCCCCCACACTTCTGGAGACCTTCATGCGCCGTGCCGTCCTCGGCCCCGCCACCGCTCTCGCCTTCGTCGGCCTCACCGCCGCTCCCGCGCTCGCCGAACCGCCCGCCCCGCCCAGCCAGTCGACCGCCCGTGCCGAACTCGCCGCCCTCACCGTCGCCGCCCCGCACTCCATGGACGGCTACGCCCGCGACAAGTTCGACATATGGGCCAAGCAGCCCGACGGCTGTACCACCCGCCAGGACGTCCTTGCCCGCGACGGTAAAGACGTCGTCGACGGGCCCAGCAAGTGCCAGCCGACAAGCGGAAAGTGGTACTCCGTCTACGACGACACCACCGTCACCAACGTCGCCCAGGCCACCATCGACCACATGGTCCCCCTCGCCGAAGCCTGGCGCTCCGGTGCCGACACCTGGACCGCCGACCAGCGCAAAGCCTTCGGCAACGACCTCAAAGACCCCCAGCTCGTCATCGCCTCCGAGTCCTCCAACAGCTCCAAGAGCGACAGCGGCCCGGCCGACTGGAAGCCGACCAACCACGCCTTCTGGTGCACCTACGCCGAGGACTACACCCACGTGAAGTCCGTCTTCAAACTCACCACCACCGACAGTGAGAAGACAGCCCTGGCCTCCATGCTCGACACCTGCACCAACTAGGCCCTGTCCTGGTTGGGATCTAGATCTACGGCTTCTGCCCCCTCTTCACGGTTGGGCAACCCCCGCTTGAGGAGACAGCTCAACGCCTGCTATCGAGGGCGACTGGAACCGGGATCTCCGGGCCGCGGCATGCTCTTGCCGCGGCCCGGCGCGCAGCCGACACCACCGGGCCGGGAAGGTCGGCCCGGAGGGGGCGCTGGTGGATGATCAGCCGAAGTTGGGAGCCGGGGCCGTGGCGTTGAGCGCCGTCACGATCGTCTCCTCCTCGTACCTGAAGTGGGACTCCAGCTGGTTCGCCAGCCGCTCCAGGTCGGCGCGCAGCTGTACGGGGTCGGTTTCACCGGGTACGAAGCTGTCGACGAGCTGCTGGATGTCGTCCTGCAGCCGCGCCACCACCTTGTGCTCCTCGCCGAGCTGCGCCAGCGCCGGAGCGAGTGCGGGGAACTGCTTGGCCAGCATCGGGAACATGGCCATGTCCTCGCCGCCGTGGTGCTTCTTCAGCGCCCCGCAGAAGTTGAGGCAGTGGGTGCGCATCTGCTGGGCGAGGTCCGGCGGCGTCCGCTCGATCGTGTCCGCGCCGCCCTCGATCACCTGGTCCGCCTGGGCGCGGAGCGTCTCGAGCTCCTTGCGCAGCCAGTCGTGCACCTCGACGATCCAGTCGCCCATGCCTTTGACCCGCTCCTCGCCGGCCTTGGGGCCGATCCGGTGCAGTACGACGACCGGGATCTCCCGGGTTGTCTTGGCCTGGTGGTCGGCGTACCCGGGTGCCTCGATGATCACGCGGTCGAAGAGCTTGTCACGCTCCTGGCCCGGCGGGATGGCGGCGATCGCCTGATAGGTGTCGGTGCCCGTCTCGACCGTCACGATCGGGTTCTTGCGGATGTTGTGGTGCCACGCCGGGTGTTTGTCGGCGCCATATGCGGACGCGACGACGATGCCTTTTCCGTCGAATTCGAGATACCCCAGGACGCTCTCCCGGCGCAGGCCGCTCTTGGCTCCGACGGTCGTCAGCACGGCCAGCGTCCAGCCCTCGAACATGCCGCTCATCTTCCCGTTGTTCGCCCGAAACTCGGCGATGACCTGACGCTGGAACTCATTGACGTCGAAGCCCGCCCAGGTCTCGGCCTGCTCTTCCCAGGTCTCGGCCTGTTCCTTGCTCATGCACTGCCTTTCCGTGTCGATTGATCGCGAAGGAGGGCCACGTCATGCCACGTAACCGGAAATCGACACAGAAATACCCCGCATGCCTACGCAGTGAAGATGGGCGCAGCAATCCCAGGAAAGAGATTGACAAGCTGCGAGAGACGGACCGTGCCGATCTCTGTAATGGCTGAGTAGCCGCTACCTCCATGCGTAGGCCCATACGGGGCTCATTCAGACCGTAACACCGTCCCCGCTGATCGAGCAACGTCACCTCGGCGGGTGCAACCGGGAGCCGATGGACCGAAGTTGGGCCCGATCTCGAGTCAGCCCCTGGAGATCACCCGGTGGGCCGGAGACTGCGGATCCAGTGGGGCCGCACAGGCGATGAAGGCCGTTTCGCTCAGGTGGCAGCGAGGAACAAAGCCGCGTTCACCAGCTGAATGGCTTTGTTCACGAGTTCCGGCTGTGGCCCAGCTTCTGTGGAGCTGCGCCGGCCACCACTTCCGCTCCACCCGCGAAGCCGACAAAGACCCCGGCCTGGACATGCCGTGCCTCGAGGAGTGGCGGAAAGAGCACACCGCCCTCCCCGCGGACTTCGCCCTCACCCCAACCGAAACGGCGAGGTTGAACTCCGGCTCATGTCGACCCCTCACGAGCCCGGCCCCGCCCCCACGGCCACCCGCGTCCCTCTCGACGCCCCCCGCGGTCTCCGTGCGGGGTCCGCCGTCACCGCCATGGTCGGCGTGCTTGCCATGGTCGGCGGCGTAGCGCTCGGCGGGGCCTGGATCGTGGCCTTCGTCATCGGCCTGCCTATCGCCGTCTTCGGGCTCGGCTTGCTCCGCTACGACTGGGTGCACCGGAACGACCCGAGCTCGTTCGTGAGCATTGATGCCACCGGCTTGTGGCTCACCAACAGAGCCGGCCAGAACGTCATCGCCTGGCACTCCCTCGCCGGCGTCGGCCTGCACTGGAGCCCGGCGAACGGGTCGGCGAGCTACACCCTCGAACTGTGCCCGGGCGGCCCCATCGACCGCGACGACCCGGTCCTGTGGCCCATGGTCCGCGACGACGAGCCCCTGCGCCCCGACCTGCCCCGACTGCGCTACCGCCTCGGCGCCAACGGCGATTGACGAGCGCCTCTTGCCGAGGCGGTCCAACGGTACGCACCCCACCTGTGGTTCGGCGAGACCGAGCGCGAGCGGGGCTATGGGGGCCTGCCCGACGCCAGGGGGCACCGGGAGCGCAGCGGCGTCCGTACGCGCTGAGTTGTGGCCTGATGGAGCTGTGCCCCGGTGGGGGGAGGGCGGTTGCTGAGGTCCTGGAGGAGCCGCAGTCGGCCCCCGCCTTGCGCACTGGTCGCGTCGTGAGCGAGGCGATCCCATGCCCGGTAAGTGCGGCGCGCGCCTCCTTGGCGGTCGCCATGCCGCCCGTTGGCTGGGCCTGCGCCGGGTCGGCCGGGAGCGGGAAGGAACGGAGAGCCGGCGCGTACCGGAAGTCCTAAGAGGGCATCCGATGTCGGTAGTTGGTGTTCTGGGATGCTCTTGTGGCTGCTGGTGATGATGGTCGTTGCACGCCGTGTGAGTGCTCGTCGTCCGTATCGCAGTGACATATCCGATGCCCGATGGGCCCTGATCGAGCCCGTCCTCACAAAATGGCGCGCACGGCGGACCGGGCCGGGCACGGCTGCTCGGGTGCACGACTTACGGGAGATCGCGAACGCGATCCTGTACGTCAACCGGACGGGCATCCCATGCGAGTACCTGCCGCACGACTTCCCGCCGTACAAGACCGTCTACGACTACAACGCGAAGTGGGAGGCGGACGGGACCACACGGCGGGTTCACGCCCTCCTGTCGGACAGGACCCGCCGGGTGCAAGGACGCACGGCTGCCCCGTCCGTAGCCGTGCTGGATGCCCAGAGCGTGAAGACCTCTTCCAATTCCAACGTCGCCGAGACCGACCAGGGCATCGACGCGGGCAAGAAGACATCCGATGCGAAGAAGGAGTCAAGGGACGCAAGCGCCAGGTGGCGACCGACACCCTTGGTCTTCTTCTCGCTGTGATCGTGACAGCCGCATCGGTGCAGGACTCAGTCGGCGGAAGGCACCTCCTCGACCAGGTCGCTTCTTCGCATCCGGAGGTCGCGAAGGTCTGGGTGGCCGGTGGCTATCAGAGGTCCGTAATCAATCACGGGGCCAGGCCGGGAATCGATGTCGAGGTGGTGAAGCGGCCCTCTGTGTCCGGGTTCCAGCCCCTTCCAAGACGGTGGGTCAATTGAGCGGACGTTCGGCTGGCTCATGCGGCATCGCCGGCTAGTCCGTGACTACGAAGCCCTGCTTCAGCGTTCCCGGGCAATGATCCACCGGGCTATGGCTAACACAATGAGCCGAAATCTCACCGGATAATCCACACGAAGCCGGCGAACCGGAACGGGAGAAGCGGTCATCACGGCCTGAATAGTGATCAGATGCCCTCTTGGCGCTTCAGTTGGCGAGTTGAGTGTTGTGGTTGGCGAGCGAGCTGATCTCGCCCCCGAAACGCAAGCTCTCGCCGCCCGAATCGACCGAGACGCCGCAGCCCAACCCAACCGGGGTCATAGCGCATGAGCACACAAGGCTCACGTGTCGGGGTGTCGTTAAGGCTCCGTGTCAGGACGGGGCGAGGATGCAGAACTCGTTGCCCTCCGGGTCGGCGAGGACCGTCCACGGCCCTTTGCCCTGGCCCACGTGGGCGAGCGTCGCACCGAGAGCCTTCAGGCGCGCGACCAACTCCGCCTGATAGCTCGCAGAGGTGGTGGCGAGATCGAGGTGCACACGGTTTCTTGTTGCCGTCTTCTCACTTCATTGCAATGTCTTCCGCTGTGCGAGGGTCAACTCGTGCCGCGATTTCGCCGGTCTCGATCTTGGTGACAGTTAGCGTGGCGAGGTGACAGCTGTCTCGGCTCGGCACAGTGAGCCGCACATGGCCGTGGGCTGCTAGGTTGCGCCTAGGCGAACGTGTGTACGGAGGTAGTGCTGTGATCGGGCTGGGAGCAATAGCGGGGATCGCGGTGGTGGAGCTCGGCATGGTGCTGACGCCGGGGCCGAACATGATCTACCTGGTCTCCCGCTCGATCGCCCAGGGCCGCCGGGCGGGGTTGATCTCGCTGGCCGGGGTCTTCCTCGGCTTCCTGGTCTACCTCTTCGCGGTGTCCGCCGGTATCGCCACAGTTTTCGCGCTGGTGCCGGAGATCTACCTGGCGATCAAGCTGGCCGGAGCGGGCTACCTGCTCTGGCTGGCCTGGAAGGCCGTCCGGCCGGGCGGCCGATCCGCCGTCGCGGCCCAGGAGTTGGCGCAGGACGGGGCCCGCAAGCTCTTCCTGATGGGCTTCCTCACCTGCCTGCTCAATCCCAAGGTGGCCATCCTCTACATCTCGCTGCTGCCGCAGTTCGTAGACCCGGCGCGTGGCCATGTCGGCCTGCAGGGGCTGCTGTTGGGGCTGACCCAGATCGCGGTGGGGGTCGCCGGCAACGCGTTCTTCATCGTGACAGCCGGCTCCGTCGCCGGGTTCTTCGCCCGGCACCCGCTCTGGCAGCGCCTGCACCGCTATGCGATGGGCACCGCGCTGGCGGGCTTCGCCGTCAGGATCGCCACCGAACGAACGGGCGCGGCGGTCGCCCTGCGCTGACAGCTGACAGCTGACAGCTGGGCGCTGAGGGCGCCCACCGCAGTTCAGCTGACCGATCGTCTGGGACATCCGGGACGACATCCACGAGGCGTTCCTCAAATTGGCCTGCTGCGTGATCACCTACCGACGCGTCCGAACCTTGTGTTGGCTCCTCTACGTCGCAGCGTCATCACTGGGGTGATGAGACCAGCATCAGGTCTGAACGGAAGTGCTTGACAGGGAAGTCGAGCGCGCCTGCGAGCCAGTCCGCCGCGGAGCGGACCCGGCCGACCTGCCGGCGGACGGTCTCGCGCTCGTCGTCCGTGAACTCCTGGCCCAGCAGCTGCGGGACCAGCCGCCCAAGGGTCGCCACGAAGCTGTGGCAGGAGCCGACCAGGTCGAGACACTCGATAGCCCCCACAACCCAGATCATCCAGCCGTACTCATCTCACGGCCAGGTATCAAAAACACCTACTCAACTGGGATCGCGGGGATCCAGATGCTTCTGCAGGAACGAGATCTCCGCCTTGACGGCCTGTTCGTGCGATTCGAGGAACGGGGCGTAATGGCGGCCTGACAGATGGACTACCTCGGACTGAGGCGCGTTCCGGGCCGCCCGGACGGCGGGGCCGGGGAGCACGCTCTGGTCCTGGTCGCAGACGACCACCAGCAGCGGGCACCGTATCCGGGAGGCATGGCGGCCGGGCTGGTACACGCCGATCTGCAGGGCGATTCGTGCGGCGACCGTCTGCTCCCAGTTCGTGTGGCGACGGTCGGGATCGAGGGCCCGGTCGCCGTCCATGGCGTCGGGCGTGGTGAGCGAGGCGACCGCGCCGCGCGGTCCGGCGGTCGGGACCAGCAGCGGCGGACGACCGACGAGGCCCCCGAGCGCGTCCGCGACGCCCCGGCCGAAGAGCCGCAGCAGCGCGAGGGGCGTCATGGAGCGCAGCGCGTGGGGAGCGACCGCGCGGCCGTCGACCAGCGGGGTCTGTGCGATCGCGCAGGCCAGTCGCGGGTGGTCGGCCGCGACACGGAAGACGTGGCCGCCCGCGAGCGAGAAGCCCCAGACCGAGATCCTGTCCGGGTCGACGTCGGGCAGGCCGGCCGCGCACTCGATCGCGGCGTGCCAGTCGGCGACCTGCTCGTCGAAGCGAACGATCTGGCGCGGCGTGCCCCCGCTCTCCCCGAACCGCCGGTGGTCGAAGGCGAGGACGGCGAAACCGGCATCGTTGAACCGTGCGGCGAACAGGTCCGAGGCGGGTTCCTTCGTCACCGAGGTTCCGCCGGCCATGATCACGCAGCCGCCGTTGGACCCCGGATAGTGCCAGGCGGCGCACGAGGTGTCGCCGCTGGCGAAGCGTACTTTTTCCCGTTGCTTGAATGCGGGCACATGGACCTCCGTGGTGGATCCGTCGTTCTCGGGGTGCTGTGAAAACCGCGGGCCTGCGGCGTTGTCGCACCGCAGGCCCCCTTCTCCGGGCCGCCGGTTGCGGCCCTGGAGGTGCTGACGGTCAGCTGATCAGGCTGGGGAACCAGATACGCGGGTCGAGGATCATCGGGTGCTCCTTCCGTGGCTCGGGTCCGCCGACGTACGTCAGGGACGGGGCGGAGTGGATGACATCCATACTTGGGGCGTTGTCCCCGGAACGGGCGCCGCAGGGCGACGGAATGGGCGAAACTTGCCTTCATGGCGCGCGCATCGGCGAATTCCGTACTGAGCCTCATAGATCAGCGGCTGGTGGCCGCGTTGCAGTGGGACGGCCGCCTCACCGCAGAGCGGGCGGCCCACGTGCTGGGACTCAGCCCCGCCACCGTGCGCCGCCGCCTGCACGCGCTAGGCACCGACGGCACCATGCGCGTGGTGGTCTCACCGGTGGCGCGACCGCGCAACGGGGGCTCGGCCGGGGCCCTGTTCCTGCGCATCCGGGTCCTGCGGGGAAAGCTCGACACGATCGTGGCCGCGCTCGCGGCGCGCGAGGACATCCCGTTCATCGACGTCACCACCTCGGGTGACGAGATCTTCGCGGTCGCCCGCACCGAGCCGGGTTCACGCGACCCGTTGGTCTTCCGCCAGCTGCCCTCCACTCAGGCGGTGACGTCCCTGGAGAGCGCCACGATCCTGCACGTCTTCCGGCTCACCTCCGAGTGGCGTCACCAAGTGCTGACCGCGCCCGAACGCGCGGCCCTGAGCCCGGCCGAACCGGCCCCCGAAGCGACCGCTTCCGGTTCCCCGGGCCCGTACGGCGTCGACACCGATGCCCTGGAACAGTCCCTCATCGACGCCCTCACACCCGACGCGCGCCTGACCGCGGCGGCCCTGGCCGCGCGTACCGGCCACCCGGAGAGCACGGTGCGCCGACGCCTCGCCCAACTGGCCGCCCAGGGCCGTCTGATCACCCAGGTCCTGGTCGATCCACGCCGCCTCGGGCTGCCCATCGAGGCCAAACTCCTGCTGCACGTGGCCCCCGACCATCTGGCCGCCGCCGGGCAGGCGCTGGCCGACCACCCCTCGGTGCACGGCGCGTTCGCGACGTCGGGACCCTCGAACCTGCACGCGGCCGCGTACTTCCCGGACCTGACGGCCCTCTACGGCTTCCTCTCCCGCGATCTGGTCGGCCTGGGCATCACCCACGTCGAGACGGCCATCGTCAGCCGCGCCGCCAAACGCACTCCCGCGCCGGTCCAACCGGTCCCGTCGAGGTGAGGGCACCGCTGTGCCGACGGGTCGGCTGGGGCACTCCAGCCGGTACCAAGGGCCAGGCGGACCACCTGAGGATCGTCCTGACAGAAATCGTGCCACGCGCCCGCATAGGCGGGCAGGTCCTCCGTGGTGATCGGTACCGCGCAGGCGACCACACCCCGTCCAAGAGCTACCACTGACAACTACTGAACATAACCGCTGCTCATGATCACGCGGAAATGACTCGAACGGTGCTCATGATCACGCGGAATTGCTCACGAAACCGCGGTACCCAGAACTACTTCCGTCGCGGTCTCACGGAACCCACAAGGGCGTGCAGTGGTTTGACGAGTTCGGGGTGGTCGCCGCGGGAGGCGGAAGTGTCGGTCCGCTCGTGGTGAGGCTCGCGAAGTGGCAGTCGCCGTGCGCGGTGGCCCAGGCGATCTCTGCCGGTGCCCGAACGCCTGCGTAGTGGGGGAGTGCACGGTCGAATCCACTTCCGAAGCCAGGCACGGCCTAAGGGCTGTCCCGTAATCCCTGGCGGGAAGTTGACTCACAGCTAACAAAGTTGTCGACCAGGCGCTAACGACTATCGAACGAGATTCCGGGATCCTTAACCCACGGGAGTTCGACGTGAAGATCCGTCGAACGGAATCCGCGGGGGCAAGTGCGTAGAAAAGGAAAAGGGCCCGTAGTAGAGCGGGCCATGATGGGGGCGGCGTGAGGGACCCCGCCAGAGACCGTGTCGCACAGAGCGTCCGGCCGCTGCACGACCACGACGAGAGGCATGTCGATACCCTTCGCCGCGGACACGGCCACAACGTCGCCTTGGCTCAGCTCGTCGGCGGCCTGGACCGCCTCACGGAAACCTCCCCGGCTGCCCACCCCTGAGACCAGGCAGCCAGCGCCTCTCGAGTGAGAGTCGGCCGCGCTCGTATTGATCACATCTGTCGTCACGTTGTCGGACGCCTGACCACCCGTGCCGGCCTCACGGCGGCCGCCCTGATCGGAGTCGGCACCGGTCTGATCACTCCGCTGGGCTTCGCCGCCCTCGCGGCGAGCACCCCCGAGGAACGGATGGGCCAGACCATGGGCTCCGCCGAACTCGGCCGCGAACTCGGCGACGGAGGACCCCTCCTCGTCGCAGGCTTCGCGACCGTCACCACGCTCACGTACGGCTACGCGACCTTGGCGATCCTGATCACCGTCGGCCCGCTCTCGCTCTCGCCACCCGGCGCCGAGTCGCCAAGATCTAACGGCGGCGAGGCTGCTCAACGGCGCGTCATTCGGCCGTGGTTCCAAACAGGGCCAAGACCTCGCGGAGAGTCTGCTCGAAGAGGGGTTCGGGGTCGGCGAGGGCGAAGTCCAGGTGCCCGAAGGCCTCCATCGAGACGATCCCGTACAGCCGTACCCATGCCTCGACGAACACGCGCAGCACCGAGAGAGGGACGTCCTCGGTCAGGTGCTCGCGCAGTTCTTCCAGCTGCTCCAGCCAGTCCGTGCCGCTCTGCCCATCGGCAGGATCTGGGATGGCGCCTTCCCTCCACAGCTGGGTCATGAGGCCGAGGAAGACGCCGCCGAAGCGCCAGCTCGCCTCGTGGGAGGGATCCTCGGGCGCGGTGCCGGCGTCTGCCACGGGTTTGCCGAACAGGAGGCTGAACTCGCGGCGGTGCGCCAGGACCCAGGTGCGCAGCTCGCGGGCGGCGGCGCCGAGTTTCTGTCCGGTCGGCGCGGCGGGGTCGCTGTCGCGTGCGGCCTCCAGGGCGCCCGCCAGATCGAGGTAGAGGTCGGCGACCACGGCCTGGACGAGGGCGCGGTGGTCGGGAAAGTACCGGTAGAGGCTGGGCGCGGCCATGCCGAGCTCCCGTGCCGTGGCCCGCAGCGTGAGCGCGCCTGGCCCTTCCGCGGCGAGCAGAGCCCTGGCCGTGCGGACGATCTCCGCCGCGGTCTGCTCGCGCATGCGGGCACGTCGGGTGGGCGGCTGATCGGCCATGCGGCAGCTCCTGCTCTCCTGCGTGCGGCGGGCCGTATCCCGGACCACCCTTGACTTCGCTAACACTGTTAGCTGTAGCTTACCCCGTAAGCGAACGCCGTTAGCTATTTTGCAGAGGGGCTCTCACATGCCGTACATGATCATCCTGGGGTATTCGTTCTCACCGCAGTGGCTGGCGCTGGACCGAGCCGAGCGACGCCGCCTGAAAGACGTCCACATCGGGCCGATCGCGGAGCGGTACGCGAACCGGGTGCGGATGCGGTTCTTCGACGCGGAGGCGTTCCAGACCCAGTTCAGCGACTTCGCCCTGCTGGAGACCGAAGACCTGCAGGCGTACTACTTCCTCATCGAGGAACTGCGGGACACCCCGCTCATCAGCCAGGGGTACCTGACGATCAAGGGCATCTTCCTCGGCGTCGAGGACGGTCACCAGGCGTACGAGAAGACCCTGTCCGGAGGCGGTGCATGAGCGCCGGCACCGGCATTCGCTCGGGGTTGGGGCACCAGGATTTCGCAGCCGGGGAGCAAAACTGCGGCTACGGCCGCTTCGTGGTCCAGGCGGTCGCCACCGAGATCCGCCGCGGCGGCACCTGCCTGACGGCTTGCCGGCATCCCGGCAGCGAAGGCTCCGAAGACTTCTACCTCGGACTTGCATTCCGGCTGATGGGAGAGATGGGAGGGGACCGGCGCGTCGGCGAACTGGAACTTTCCTAGACTTTGATCCGTCGGACAGAACCTGGTGCTGGATTCCTCAAAGGCAGTAAGTTCTGCTGCCACACGCGTATTCGGCCGCCCGCCCGCGCAGGCCAGAATGATGCGCCCTCGCTCCGCGAGACGGGCCCCCGCCGCCCCGCCGCCCAGCGCAACAGCTCGGCCAAGCTCGTCCAACTCCTCAGCGGACAGCTTGACTTCGACAGCACGCGGCCCCGGCGACATGGCAACACACCACAGATTTAAGACCGCGATTTCCGGCGCATCACACTGGTCGTGTGGGGTGAGCACGCTGGGGGTTGTATGGCCATAGCGACCGGGGCGGGGGAGCCGTGGAGTTCAGGGCTCCGCAGTTTCACGGCCTCGACAGCCCGTCCGTTGGGCTGATGCGCCGTCTGGAATCGCCTCACGGGCTTCTGGAAAGGAAGTGTGGAGTCCGCAGCCGGGGCCTGTACCTTCGAATACCGTCCCGTTGTGGACCAGTTGACTTCTTCAGATCCGTCGCACATAGGCCCGTACCGCCTGATCGCCCGTCTGGGTGACGGTGGCAAGTCGTGAACATAGCCAGGGGACCGTGCCCCGCCCGGTCATCATGCCGCTTTACCGGTGTCATCGAAGTTAGTCGGTCGCGGCGCCTTGACCTGCGGTGACTTCGTTCGACGACACAACGGCCGAGCGTCGCGCGATGGGCCGAACTGACGCGATGGGCCGGACGGATACGAACCGCTACGAACGCGATACCGATGCGGCCGGCCTCGCTGTTTGTGGCGGCGCCACCGACGCTCCGCAGCCACACTGAGATTCGTCACGCTGAGATGCGTCACCCTGAGTTGAATGCTGTTGAGTCACAGGCTGTGGGCGATGGGGTGTAGCGGTTCGTACAGCGGGAGTTCGGCGCCGCTGGGGAGCCGGATTGCAGTCAGTTTGCCCCAGCGCTGTTCGCTGACCGGGCGGGTGATCTCGACTCCCTGCGCGCGGAACTCGCCGAGCTGGGAATCAAGGTCGTCGCACATCAGGAAGAACTCGTGCTGGGGCGGGCCGTCGGTCGGGTGCACGGCTACCTCGGCCGGGGGCAGCTTGAAGATGAGCCAGCCGCCGCCCGCGTCGACGCCGGGAAAGTTGAGGACATCACGGATGAAGGCGCGGTCCGCCTCGGCGTCCTGACTGTAGAGGATGACATGTGCACCGCTGATCATGGCCGGCTCCTGCCCGTCGACGTGCTGGCGGTCGTTTCCCCGGCATCCTGGCACGCTCAGATCCAGGAAGACCTCGGCTGCATTCGATGACACGACGATTGAGTTGCATGACGACAGACACCGCTGGTGCGCAGCGAGCTGGTCGGGATCATCTCGGTCCGCCCGATCAAGGTCGGCGAGGACGCGCTCACCAGGATCGCAGAGCTCGCGAACATCGCTGCGGCCGCCGGCGCTGACGAGGTCGTGCTCGCCTGGGAGACCCACGATGTCGCCACCGCCTGCAACCTGCCAGTCGTCGGTCCGGCCCCGTGCCTGAACATGGTCGCCGCCACCCCAGGCGACAACGTCCTGCATCAGTTCCCCTCCGCCGAGCGGCTCCTGGCGCGCAGCCCCGAGGGCTGGGCGTCGGTCGCCCGCGACTGGCGGCCCGCCCCCGCGCCGCAGCCCGACGGTGAGCTGGTGCCGCCCATCCAGGTCGCGGTGAACTTCGCCTTCACTCCGATCGAGCTGGACCATCCCGACCCGTTCGGTGTCGCCGTCGTGCTGAGGGAAGAGGACGGCTACAGCGTGCGCCTGACCGAAGCGTTCGCCCACTGAGCCCGCCGTGGCACGGAGCCTTGACGGCGACGCGCCCCGCCGGAAGCGGGACGCAGACGAACGGATCTACGTGGAGACCACCAACCTCGTCATCGGCGCACAGCACAGGAGAAGCTCGCCCGACGCCGGCGGCTGGAACCGCATCTGGCACGCCGAGTGGGCGGTGAGCTGGCTGTCCTTACCCGCCGGACGCTGCTCAGGCCCAGGTGCGGGAGCACAGCACCAGGCGGTAGCCGTCCGGGTCGGCGATCGTCACACCGTGCTCGTCCCAGTACGGGTTGTGTGCCGGAACACGGGCACCGCCGGCCGCCACCAGGCGGTCGATCAGCAACTCGTCTGCCGACTTGCCCAGGTAGAGGACAAACAGGTCGTCCACCGTCGGGGTCGGCTCCAGCGGATTCTCGGGGTCGTGGGTCAGCTCGAAATGCCAGGCGGCGCCTGGCGGGCCGACCATGAGCAGCTCGTGCTCGCCCGGCACGCGCTCGGTCGAGCGCCAGAGGATGGTCAGGCCGAGGCCGTCCACGTAGAAGCGTTCGGCGGCGGCGAGGTTCCGCGAGGGCCGGGTCACCCGGACATGGATGGTGGAGTCGATCACCCCGACGCCTCCAGGGCAGCCCGCCAGACGGGGCTGTCGATGTAGTGGTTGTCGAACCGCTCGGCCGAGGCGGCGATCTCCTTCGCGTCGACCTCGCCGCGCATCACCTGGCCGAGCAGGCGCAGGTAGTCGAACCGGCCCATGCCCGGCGTGAACACAAACAGCACGTCCGCCTCGCAGCCGGGTGCCGCGGCGAAGGCGTGCGGGTATGGGGCGGCACGGCCAGGAAGTCGCCCGCCTCCAGGACGGTGACCTCCTCACCCACCCGCACCTGGAGGGATCCACCGATCACGAAGAACAGTTCCGTCGCCTTGGTGTGGAAGTGGGCGGGTGCCCCCAGGGCTCCCTTGGCGAACGTGGACCGGTAGCCGGTGAAGCCGTCGGCGGTGCTGTCCGAGTCGGCAAGCAGCGTCATCGCACTGCTGGGATCGGCACAGGTCTCGGCCTCGGCATGACGGGTCAGCACCGGCCGTCCGCCGGTCACTGCGAACGTCATATCGTGCCCTTTCTGGGGGATAGGGGAGTTGTGCAGGGAGTTGAGAGGGCCGTGAGGTCAGGGATCAGGTCGGCCCTTGTGCGGTTCTGCAGGCCGGATGTCAACCGAAGATCACGGCGGGTTCGCCCGTGTACCAGGTGTTGTCGATGCGAAGCCGACGGATGACCCAGCGGTCGCCGTCGCGGACCAGGTCGACGTCGTAGGGGTTCTTCAGCAGCGCGTGCGTGGCGGGGTCAGCGATAAGCAGGTGCTGGGCTTCCACCAGGGCGGTGAGCCGGGCGGTTTCGCCATCGATGGTGATCCGCGTGTTGGTGATCTGGTGTGTGGTGTCCACCCGGCCGGTGAACATGGCCAGAATGGTGGTGACGATGGTGTCGCGCCCAGACATCAGCGGCGGCTTGGCCCCCCACTTGGAGGCGGCCGGGCGGAAGTCCAACTCGGCGTCGGCGGCGAAGGCCGAGGCGAACAGCTCCTTGTCCTTGAGGTCCTGGCCCAGGCCGAAGCGGTAGAGCGCGTCGGTGATCTCCGTCCGGTCCCTGAGTTCCGCGACGGCCGCGGCGGTGTCGTGCGCCGGGGTGGTCAGGGCGCGGTCGTCGGCGACGTACATGATGTTCTCCTGCACAGGTGAGGTGGCCTTTCAACGCCTCTGATCCTGCCGCGGTCCGGATAGGGCATCAATGCGCACCTGCGCAACGATCGTGAAGCCTCGATTAACGATGGAAGGTTGCGGGGATGCTGGAGCGACACGAACTGGAGGCGTTCCTGACGCTCGCCGAGGAGCTGCACTTCGGCCGCACCGCCGAGCGGCTGCACGTCTCCACGGCCCGGGTCAGCCAGACCATCGCCAAACTGGAGCGCCGCATCGGCGTCCCGTTGTTCAACCGCACCAGCCGCCGGGTGGAGCTGTCCCTGGTGGGACGACAGCTATATGAAGAGACACGCCCCGCCTGGTCCCGGATCACCGACGCGTTCAAACGGGCCGTCGAGGCCGGGCGGGGTCTGACCGGGCTGCTCCGGGTCGCCTTCACCGGGCCGGCGGCGGGCCAGCTGCTGGTCGGAGCCACGCAGGCGTTCCGCACCCGGCACCCCGACTGCGAGGTCCAGATCAAAGAGGCACACCTGCCGGAAGTCCTGCCGTGGCTGCGCAGCGGCGAGGTGGACATCGCGCTGACCTGCCATCCGATGCGCGAGGAGGGCATCATCATGGGGCCGGTCCTGGTACGGGAGGCACGCATGCTCGCCGTGCCGACAGAGCATCCGTTCGCCCGCCATGCAACCGTCTCCGTCGAGGATCTGGCTCGCGTGACCGTGCTGCAGATTCCCGAGACGCTGCCGGAATCCTTGCGCGAGGACCGCGCGCCGCGCTGGACCCCCGCTGGGAGACCGATCGCACTCGGTCCGTCGGCCATGACGTTCAACGAGACGCTGACGCAAGTTGGCGCCGGGGAGGGGGCCTTCGTCGTCGGCGCCCACACAAGGCGCTACTTCGCCCGCCCCGACGTCGTCTACGTCCCCTTCGAGGACGCCGCGCCAGTGGACTGGGGCCTGGTATGGCCCGCCGACGGTGCGACATCCCGCGTTCGTGCCTTCAGCGAGGCAGCACTCAACCTGGTGCAGGGACCTGCACCAACCCCCTGAACAAGCTACCGACGAAGTGCGGCTCGTGAGGTGACGGAATGCCGGTCGCCGTGTCAGGAGCTGTGCGAGAACCTCCCGCCCCTGATCTCTCGCAGTGAGGGTTGAGCGTTGTCAGCGAAGGTTGGTGACCGCTAGGTTTTCGCACCGAAGGTTGCGTGATCGCTGAGGACTGGCTGTCTGGGGAGACGGCGGGGGAACCGGTACGCACGTACGGCGAGCCCGTACTCAACGTCTTTGACCTGGACTTGTTCGACGGCGAGCGGCGTCGCCGTACAGCGTTGGGTGCCCGGGTGGGAAGTCCGGTTCGACGACGTGCCGCCGGCACGCGGGTTCCGCTGGAACAAGGGCGACCGCAGCTTCCCGGGCTGGTACTACGCGGTGACGGCCGGTGGCCATGTGGGTTGTGAGTCGTGGCTGGAGCGAGACCGGCAGACTCTGCTGGACTTCGCCCCGGAGGTGGTGGGGATCGCCTCCCAGCCGTTCTGGCTGCACTGGCGCGAAGGTGAAGTGAAGCGACGGCACGCTGAGCACACAAGGCTCACGTGTCGGGGTGTCGTTATGGCTCCGCGTCAGGACAGGGCGAGGACGCAGAACTCGTGGCCCTCCGGGTCGGACAGGCACGTCCACGGAACGTTGCCCTGGCCGAGGTCGAGGTCGGTGGCGCCGAGGGCGCGCAGCCGGGCCACCTCCGCGGCCTTGTCGTCACCCGGGTACGGCAGCAGGTCAAGATGGACGCGGTCCGGCACGGTCTTCACGCCGGGCGTGCGGAGGAACTCCAGATACGGGCCGACGCCCTTGGCCGAGCGCAACACCGCATGCTCGTCGGTCACCTCGTGCAGTGCCCAGTCCATCGCCTCACCCCAGAACCGGGCCATGGCCCGCGGATCCACACAGTCGACCACCACCGCGGCGATCGGTCCGGTGTCCCGGTAGACCTCCCGCGGCTCCAGCACGCAGAACTCGTTGCCCTCTGGGTCTCCCGTCACGCCTGACTAGCAGCTCTGTAAGCGACTGCTAGAGGGGGACCGTGTGACGGTCATGACGGAGACGGTGCAGCTCAGGGGCGTATCTGCGCTGCGCCTTTCGGTACTGACGGATGAGACGACCAGCCCGGAGCGCCAGCGGGAGGCGAACGCTTCGGCTGCTGCGGCGCTGGGTATCGAGCTGGGCGGCCGGGAGGCCGTGGACCTGGGCGTATCGGCATCCAAAACGACGCCGTTCGAGCGGCCGGAGCTGGGTGTGTGGCTGGGCCGCCCGGAGGAGTACGACGCGCTGGTGTTCTGGCGCTTCGACCGGGCCATCCGGTCCATGGCCGACATGCACGAGCTGGCCAAATGGGCGCGTGAATACCGCAAGATGCTGGTTTTCGCGGAAGGCGTCGGCGGCGGGCGGCTGACCTTCGATTTCCGCAACCCGATGGACCCAACAGCAGAGCTGATGATGCTCATGCTGGCGTTCGCCGCCCAGGTGGAGGCGACCAGCATCAAGGAGCGGGTCCTTGGCGCGCAGGCAGCGATGCGCACCATGCCGTTGCGGTGGCGAGGCTCGCGCCCGCACTACGGATACACGCCCGCACCGCTGGAGGGTGGGGGCTGGACGCTGGTCCCGGACACCGAACCACATGAGGCTACGGGCCCGGCCCCGGTCGCCGTGCTGGAGCGGATCATCCGGGAGCTGATGGGCGACCCGGCCAACGACGTACCGGGCAAGACCGTGAGCGCGATTGCCGCCGACCTGAACGCCGACGGCATCCCCTCCCCGCGTGACTACTGGGCGCTGCGCAAGGGCCGCACCACGGGCGGGAAGACGGGCGGCGCAAAGGGCCAGAAGGCGATCACGCGGGAGCGGTTCAAGTGGTCCCCCAACATGATCACCAAGCTGCTGCGGTCGCCTGCGCTGCTGGGCTGGAAGATGCACCAGGGCAACCCCGTCCGCGACAGTGAGGGGCGCCCGGTCATGGTGACAGCGGATCCGATCCTCACTCGCGAGGAGTACGACGCGGTTGGCGCGCTGCTGGATGCCCGCGCGGTCGATAACCGGGAGCGCAAGGACACGAACGCGCTCTTGCTCGGGGTGATCCACTGTGTGGAGTGCGAGGGCCGGATGTACCTCAACAAGCAGGCCAGCAAGGCCAACCAGCAGCCCACCTACAAGTGCAACGCACACGCGCGCGGGGAAATCTGCCAGGCACCCGCCAACGTTCGCGGGGATTGGGTGGATGAGTACGCGGAGCGGGAATTCCTGGCCCTGCTCGGCGGACTGCACGTGACGACCGTGATCGAGACCCCGGGCTACGACCCCGAGCCGGAACACGCCGCGACACTGGCGGAATTCGAGGAGCACCAGAGGCAGAAGGGACGGCAGAAGTCCAAGGCTGCCCAGGAAGCATGGCAGCGCCGCGCCGACGCGCTGGACGCCCGGCTTGCGGAGCTGGAGGCCACGCCAAAGAGGGAGCCGCGCCGCGAGCGGATCGACACCGGGCGCACGTACGCCGACAACTGGCGGGCCGCCGACACAGCAGGCAAGCGCCGCCTGCTCCTCGCCGCTGGCGCACACCTGACCGTGAAGCGCGGGACACGGGGCGGCTGGCGCAGGCTGGACGAATCCCGTGTGGACTTCGCGCTCACCGAGCCGTTCCATAGCGATGCTGCCGACGCGTTGGCGGCCAGCTACGCCGACGCCGCATAAGCCAGCCTGCTGGCGCCTGTTGGGCCCGTTCCTCTGCGGAGGAGCGGGCCCTTGTCGTGTCCGGCCACGGGTCGCGTCACGCCTTCCGTAACGGCTCCCAGACAACAGCGCTGAACGCACGCGCGGAGACGTCACGCCCCCCAGTGAATGGCTCCGGCACCCGCCAGCGACACGAAGGACCCACTCATGCCCACCCCAACCGAGCAAGCCCACGCCCGCATCACAGCGTTGATCGCATGGGTGCAAGAGATGATCGACGATCTGAATACCGACGGTGAGATCCCCGTGGACTATTCAACCTTCAGGGATCCCTACCCGCAGGACGGACAGGGCACCAGCCGGCCCAGCAATGCAGCCCAGAAGACCCACCGACGCACTGGCCGGGACGCCTACCGCGCCGCCCTGGCCGCCAAGTACGACGGTGACGCATGAGGACGCCCGTGGAAGCCCTGGCCGCGCTCACCCTCAAAGACGGAACGGACGTGGACCGCGCGGAGTTCATCGCCGGTCGCGTGCGCGGAAGGCTGATCTACGTGGATGGGCCCGGCTGGTACGCGTGGGACGGCCGCCACTGGGTCAACGACTCCACTCGCGACGCCGTGGCCCGTGGCATGGCACACAAGGTGTCGGACAGTCTCCTGGCCGACGCGCTGGACGGGGGCGGTGACGCGTACCTGGATGCGGCCCGGGCACTGCGCATGTCGCGCTGCATCACGGCCGCGCTCACCGAATTGCAATCGATGCCAGGAATTCGCCGACACGTGGAGGACCTGGACACGGATCCATACTTGCTCGCCTTCCGCAACGGCACCGTGGATCTGAGAACGGGTGTATTGCACCCGCATGATTCAGCACACCTCATTACGCGTCTGGTGAATGTGCGGTACCACCCCGACGCCAAATGCTCGGAATGGCTGACGTTCCTGGAATCGAGTCAGCCAGGCGACCCTGAAATGCACACCTTTCTCCAGCGGCTTGCCGGATATGCCATCACCGGCGACACGCGGGAAGAATGCCTGGCGTTCTTCTATGGCTCCGGTCGCAACGGGAAGGGCGTGTTCACCGAAACCTTGGGAAAGGTGTTCTCCGCCATCACCACGGCTCAGGAGTCGGAGTTCTGGGAGAAGCAACGCCACGGCCGCAACGGCTCATTGGTCGCCAAGCTGCACGGCGCGCGAATCGTGTTGTCGAGTGAGATGACAGACGCTCGCCTGGATGAAGCATTCATCAAGCTGTTCACCGCCGCTGACCTGCTCACCGCCAACCAGAAGTACAAGCCGGCGTACGACTTCACGCCTACCTCATTGCTCATCATGTCCGGCAATGACAAGCCCACCATCCGGGGCACCGATGACGGGATTTGGCGTCGCTTCCGATGCGTCCCATGGGACGAATCCTTCGTAGGCCGTGAGGACATGGGCCTGAAACAGCGGCTCATGAACGAGGCGGAAGGCATCGCAGCCTGGGTCGTGCGCGGCGCTGTCGATTGGCACCGCCAGGGCTTGAACGAGCCTGAGCGCGTGACCCGGGCCACGGACGAATACCGCCAGGAAAGCGACCCGTTCGCCGACTGGGCCGAAGCCCACTTCATGAAGGCGCCGGGTGGTTTTGTGTCGAATGCTGAAATCAAGCAACGCGGCGAAGCGCAACACCCCCGGCTCCCTGGACGGGCCCAATCCTGGTCCAAGGCCATTGCCCGCCACTTCACCGCAGAGCTGGGAAAACAGGGAGGAAAACGCGGCGTGATCGGTGTACGCACCCTGGCGGCTGACATCTTCGGCCAGCCCGGCTGACGCCAAGAGAGCAGCGGAGCCAGGAAGCCAAGACACCTGAAGTGTCCTTTCCCTAAACCTTCTCCTGTGCGCGTATGGAGATGGTTACGGAAAACGGTCTCCAGAGCGTCCAAACGTCCACCTGACTCCTGGCGGAGCGCGCCCCTGGCGTCAGCGCCCGCCCGACAACCCCACATCACCAAGGCTCGCCCCTCCCGGCGGGCCTTTTTCATGCCCGGAGGCAACCGTGGCGATCGTGCCACCCCACCTGTATGAAGCCCTGGCCCGCCAAGCCGAGAAGGAATTCGGTGTCCCGCCCATCGCGCCGGAGACGGAACACGGCTACGACCCGGCGCCCCCGGACGACGCCTTGACGCGCGTCGCCTGGACGGGCCTTGGTGACGAGAGCACCAGCGAGATACGGGCGGGCCATCGTGCGACATCCGCCCGTGGCGACGACCTCCACGGCAGCGCCTTTCACGCCCTGCGCGGTACGGCCCCGAACCCGGCGGAGGGCCGGACCGGCGAGGAGATCCAACGGGCAGGCCGGGGACTGGACTTCGCCCAGCCATACCCGGAGGTGACGGTCCGGCGTGCGGACTCTGTGGAGTTGAGGGAGGGTACCGGAACATGTTCCGGAGCGGACGCTCCCGCCTGGGTGCTGAACCCCCACGGGTCTTTCTCCGTGCACGCGGCGATTGAGCGGGCGCGCGCCCGGCGGAAGATGACCGAAGCCCCCGCGCGCACGTATGAGACAGCGGGCGGAGTGGTCACCATCGAGAACGGCCGTAAGACCTACACGACCCAATGCGCAGAATGCCGCCATGGATTCACGGTGCAGCGTCCGGCATCCCAGAAGCGTAAATGGCCGACCGTGTGCGCCGGCTGCAAGACCGAGCGAAAGCGCAGGCTCGCGGCAGAGCGCGCCAAGCGATACCGGCAGCGCCAGTCAACCGGTGAAGCCAAGGCGCGTAACGCATGACTATTAGGTGTGGAGCGGGAGTTGAACGCCCTGGTAGTTGGCTCTCCCATCACGACCGAATCACAGGAAGGCGCTACATGAACGCAACACACGAGCGAATCAACCTCTACCGCCAGTGCCTGGCGGCCCTGACGGACCTGGTGTGGTCGGCAGCAGCCATCGACGCCGTACCGACCCGCGACTACTACGCGAGCAAGCGCCGGGAAATCACCCTGGAATTCAACGCCTTCATATCCGCATCCCGTGAGCGAGGGGAGCTGACGGAGGATGAGGTGAAGCACTCCAGCATTCCCATTACCAGCCTGGAGAGTGCACGTGCCTTCCATGCCTGAGCCCACGGAAGGCCCGGAGCAGGGCCCGCAGGAGCCCACGACGGAGAATCCCGCAACGCCCGTGGAGCCAGGCGCAGACGGCGACTCGGAGGCGCGTATTGCGGAGCTTACGCAGCGCATCACGGAACTGGAACGGGAGAAGAGCAAGCGGGATCGGGAGGACGCGATTACGGATCTTGCGCAGCGATTCCGATACATCACACCGGAGATGCTGAACGCGTTCGGCAACGTGTCCACTGAGGAGTTGGAAGAGCGGGCCCGTGTACTCAACACGGCCATACACGAACGAGAGAAGCCCCGGGGTTTGGGATCCGGCGGACTCGACCCGAACAATTCCAACGGGCGCCAGCCGGCCACCTGGGCGGGCGCATTCCAGCGGGCCCGTGAGCAACGCCGCAACGGACGCGGCGGAGTGACCCTATTCAGCGATTCGCGCGGCTCCGGCGAACTCTAGGAAAGGCAAGCCATCTTGAGCATGTTCACCACCGCACCCGGCGCGCACGCGTTCACGCCGGACGATTACGCGGATCTCATTATCCGGCCCGTGCAGGATTCGGCCGTGGCCTTTCAGGTCGCCACACCCGTGACCACCTCCGCCACACGTATGAACGTCCCGATCATTGAGGGGGATGCCGGAGCCGCCTGGCTAAACGAGGGAGACGAGATCCCGGCGGATGACGCGGCCCTTGGCGAAGACGTGGCCGTCCCCTCCAAGGTCGCCGGTCTCACGGTCGTGTCCTCCGAGTTGGCCGAGGATTCGAGCCCGGACGCACAGCAGATTGTGGGCGCGGGGCTGGCCCGCTCCATCGCCCGGCAGGTGGACGCGGCCCTGTTCGGCAACCTGCCCCACCCTGCCCCGCGTGGACTGGAGGCCCTGCCCGGCGTCACGCCCGTGGCGGCCCCGAAGAAGTGGGCAAACCTCGACCCCTTCGAGGAGGCCATCAGCCTTGCCGCCACGGAAGGGGCGACGCTGACGGCCTTCATCGCGCACCCCCGGGACGCGCTGGCCCTGGCGCTCCTCAAGCAAACGACGGGGAGCAACGTCCCCCTGTTGAGCCCGGACCCGACCCAGCCCACACGCAAGATCCTGTCCGGCGTCCCGCTCCACGTCTCACGCGCCGTGACCCCGGGCACCGTGTGGGGCCTGCCCAAGGACCGTGTTCTGGTCATCACTCGGCGGGAGGTGACAGTGGATGTGTCGGCGGACGCGTTCTTCACCTCGGACCGAGTGGCCGTACGTGCCACCCTGCGGGCCACTTTCAGTTATCCGCACCCGGCGGCCATCACCAAGGTCACGTTGACCGCGTAGCGCTCTGACCTGGGGGTATGCCCCCTCGCCCTTGGCTTCCGGATCGGAACCGTATAGCAGCTCGGATCGTGTACGGGTTCCATGGGCGTGAGTGATCAGGTTGTCCACCCTCTGGGGTGCCGCTCCGCCCTCCGAGTCACTAGGTCACAATATTGACCATGGACGCAGGACTCGCCGCCGTACTGGGGGCGGTAGTTGGTTCGTTTGCAACGATTGGCGCTGCATTCGCTACGGGGTGGTCTAGTCGCGAACAAGCGAAGATTCAGGCCCGGTCTGGGCACCGGTTGGAGCTGCGGACTTCGCAGGAAGAGGCATATCGCGGATTCATTGCAGCGATCTCCGCATGCGTAGACCACGCCACGCAGGTGCAAATGAAGCTGCATAGTGATGGTGGCCTGAATGACAAGTGGGACGAGATCATGGATCGCGTGAGTGATCAGCAGATCCGTGTACTCCTTGCAGGGCCGGAGGATGCGGCCGAGCGGGCCGATGAGGCGGCCGAGTGCTGCTACCGGCTCGCCATGATGGCAGGCAGTCTCTTTCATTTGTCTGCCGAGGAGCCTCATGCGCCCGGCAGTCGTGAGGAATTCCAGGAAGAGCAGGCTAGGCGTGACCACCGACGCGCGAACGTCTCAGGTTTTGGGAGGCTCCACTCATCATTGGGAGAGAAGCTGCGGGAGTTCACACTGTCGGCGCGAAATGCCTTGCATGATGACGGGGTGAGTCACGCTTAGTCGGAAAGAATAGGTGAACTGTACCGGGCCCCGTCCCGAAGCGATCCGACCAGCGCCGACGGCGCAACAAGGGCGACGGCCCGGAGCTGGCGAAGGCTCCCGGCGGCGCGGCCCCGGAGGTCCCGCCGGCTGCCGAGAACTGACGGGCGGGCGCAATGTGTTGCTTGAGGTGAAGATCAGGCCGCCCGCGTGGGCCGACTATCTGCCGCTTGCACATGAGTGCCCGGAATTCTCTGCCAGAAAGCCCCTCGCCCTCTACCCCAGGGCGAGGGGCCTTTCGTCTAGCTACTCGGGCCACTCATCGCAACGCGGGTGTACTCCCCTGCCGCCAGTCGTCCACACGCTTACGGATACTCGGGACCATTGGCAGCCCGTCGATTTCCAGGGGTGTGAACCATCGGACGTCCGTGGACTCGACCGATACAGTCAATGTCCCGTCAATCGGCCTGGCGAGGAAGCAAATTGAGAATTCCTGGCGTACTTCCCCGTCGTCGTAGGCGAAGACGTGTCGGGGGTTGGTGTAGGTGCCGATAATTCCGATCAGTTCAACATCTAGTCCAGTCTCCTCCCGCGTCTCTCTGACTGCGCACTCAGGGAGCGATTCCCCAAAGTTCATGGTCCCACCGGGCAATGCCCACATGTTGTTGTCGGCGCGCCGCTGGAGCAGAACGCGGCCGGCATCGTCTACGACGACCGTTGACGCGGCCGGTACCAGGCTGTTGGCTTCGGGGGCGTTCGGGTCATCCTCGTAATCGCGCCTAGCCATTGCTGTCATCTCCCCATACAGGCGTGCCGTTACTCCACAGTTCCTCAACGTGCGAAGCGAAGCGGTCAAACATTCCGTCGTCTTGGTAGCGGTGCAGATGGAGCGTAGGGGCATCATGCCCAACGCGATGTGGCAGGAGGGGGGTAACGATCATGTCGTCATCGAAGCGAAAGACGGACAAGTGAGCGTGTCCGCCGCTGTACCGGGCTTCAATTCCCGACTGACCCTTGATCTTCTCCAGTTCGGAGAGAGTGACACGGATACGCGTGGAGAGTGTCAGCGGTACGTCTTCGTCTTGCTCCCGAGAGCGGGTCAACTCGCTGTCGGGGTCGCCAATGATGAAGCGCACTCGGCACCCTTGCGCGGCTTTGCGGCGCAGCGCGGTTCCGAATCGGGATTGTTCAAGCCATAGAAAGTAGTTGGTGTAGCCGGCGAAGGTCAGTTCCCGCTCCGCTTTGGTGATCAATGAACGCCACAGGGTCGCGGGACACCCGGACCGGTACGGGTATACCGAGACAACTTCACGGTCGGGGCCAACCTTGATTGCCTTCTTTGCTGCCGCTGGCCACAACACGGATTCCTCCTCTCCAAGTTGCTCGCAGATGATCCAGCGATGCCGGGCACGGGGCACTCTGCCGTGCTCAGTGATCCACCGGCCAACGGTCTTGACGTCTACCCCGCATCGCTCGGCCAACTGACGGTCTGCGACATGTGCTTGAGCCATGGCACGTCGTAGCGCTTCGTTCAAGGCTTCCCCCTGGGACGTTAGGGACGAATTCCACGGTAGAGCTTCTCCGTGCCTAACGGTCACCGAACGGAGTAGGAACGCCCCTCACAAGGCGAAACGCTTGTGGCATGACCGAGCCGACGAGATACTCCGCCGCACCAGTTGAGCTGCCGTTGCGGTTGGAACTGGAGCCCGTGCCCGTTGATGGCTGTGACGTGTGCGCGGCGCTGGCGGAGGAGCGCCAGGCGGCGCGTTTGGTGGGGAACAGCTCGAAGATCTCTGACTGCACTGTGGAGATCAGGAAACACCCGCATCCGGCGAGGAAGCGGGGGCACCGGTGAGCGTGGTCGAGACGCCGTCGGCGCCTGAGCCGTGGGAGCCGTACGCCGGTTCTCCCGAGGGCTGGTGGACGGAGTACGGCGGACGGCTGGACATGCGCTCTGGAGTCGTCCACTTTCCCCCGGGAGCGCCATTACCGCCGTGCCAGTTCCGGTGTGCCAACTGCCGCGCCAAGGGCCGTCAGTAGCCCCGTTGCCCTGAGCGCTCAGAGCAACGGCGCGGCATCTCCCGTTGGGAACCAGCGCGACCACGGCAGACGTGCCATGGCTCCCGCCCCGTCCGCCCCTTGAATGGGGTGCCGCTTCGGCGGTGAGGGATGCCGCATCAGCCCCGTCCGGCGACGGCGAGCAAGACAGCCGGGCGGGGCTTCCTGCCGTCCCGTTCGGGCCGTATCCTCAGAACCGCTAGTTAGGCGCGTTCGGATCGGCGAGGACCGTCCACGGCACTTTGCCCTGGCCGACGTGGGCGGGCGTCGCTCCGAGAGCCTTCAGGCGCGCGACCAACTCCGCCTGATGGGCCGCAGAGGTGGTGGCGAGATCGAGGTGCACACGGTTCTTGGTTGTCGTCTTGGGTTCCGGGACGGGAACGACGTCGATGCAGACGGCGACCGGGTCCGGCCAAACGAGGCCGCCGACGGGGCCAACGTACGTGGTCACGCCGGGGCTGTAAGCACTCCAGCCGAGCGCCTCCGCCCAGAACCGGCCGACCGCCGAGGCATCAAGAGCCTTTATGTTCACCTGAACAGGTCGCAGTGCCATGCCGGCGATCCTATGCGCCCACTCTTCAAGACATCCGCACCGTCGCCAAACAGGGATCAACTCTCTGACCAACGCAATGGTCAGCTCGCCAACTAGTGCGCTCAGCCCTGCCAGGTGAACTGCTCACCCGGCAGATGAAGTGCTAAGTCACAGTCAGCCCCCTACGACACCACGAGTTCAACCTCGGTACGGTCGACACGGCGGCCAGACATGAGTCCTTTCCGCACACGACCTGGGCGGAAGCCCGCCTGTCTGGCCACCTATCGGCCGGCGTCACACACGTCGGGCCAGCCACCCGCGCAGCCGAAGCAGAGCTTCAGGAGTTGGGCCCGCGCTCCCTGTGAGAGCGCGTGATCTTCCAGTCGCTGCCGGACCAGCGCAGCGTGAGGGTGAGGGTGAAACAACTGGTCGTTCGGTCGCGGCGGGCGGCCCATGCGGCCCGCCGCGGGCGGTCAGACGGTCAGCCGGTGGCGGGGTAGGCGATCAGTGCGTGGTGCTCGGCCTGGTCAAGGGCAACGCCGGTGTACTCGTGGACGGCGAGCGGGGCGGCGCCCGGAGAGGTGCTGCGGCCGGGTTGACGGCGTAGATGGTGCTGTGTTCGCCGTTGGTCACGCTGATCACGGCGGTGCTCTTTGTGGTGGCGGCCATGCGGGTCTGGGTGGCGGGTTGGCCTGCCCAGCTGGGCAGGCCGTCGAGGTCGAGCGTCCAGGTGGTCTTGTTGGTGGTGGTGTCCATGGCGTCCAGCTCGATGCCGGCCGGGCTCGGGGTGGTGCCCTTGCCCGGGAATTCGACCAGGCAGGGGACGAGTGCCTGTCGGTCGTCCTGGGCGCAGGGCTTTCAGGAGTTGGCCGGGGGGTATCCGGAGGGTTCTCCTTCGCTGAGGTGTTCGATGGTGGTGGCGATCGCGGCGCGTACACCCGTCGGCGGCGCCTCAGCCGGCCCGGGGACGATCGGCGCCGCCGTGATCGTGGACACCTACTGGCGCGCCAGCCCGTGGCGGTCGGCCCAGGCGTTGATCGCCGTGGCCAGCTCCTCGGGGCGGTCCTCCGGGGTGTGGTGGCCGGCGAGGCCGTGGCGGGAGACCTCCAGGCCCGTGATGTTTTCCTCGCACCAGGCCACGGCTCCTTGGTCGGTCATGGCGCCCGGGCCCGGCTCGAACGCGGCGAGCAGCTTGGGGACGTCGGGGCTGGCGGCCAGCCAGGCGTCGTAGTGCTCGATGCGGGCCACGACCTCGGCGGGCTCGGCGTCCAGCGGCATCATGCGCGTCCACGCCAGTACCGGGCGGCGGCTGTGTGGGGTCGGGAAGGGGCGGCGGTAGACCTCGAGGTCGGCAGTGGCGAGCGGGGTGGCGAGCGTGTCCGGGAGTCCCTCGATGAACAGCGACTTCTCCAGGATCATCTCCTCGCCCACCCCGGGGGTGCGCAGCAGGGTGAACAACTCCCGTCCGGCCGCCGGGAATTCGTCGCCGACCAGAGGCTTGATGATCGTCTCGGTGAAGGCGAGGCCACGGACGGTGCCCGGGAGGCGGGCGGCGCGGTCGAAGGCGAGCGCGCCGCCCCAGTCGTGGCCGACGAGGACGGCCTCGGTAAGGCCGAGGGCGTCGAACCAGGCGTCGAGGTAGCGGGCGTGGTCGTCGAAGGAGTAGGCGAGGTCGGGCTTGCCGGAGTCGCCCATGCCGATGAGGTCGGGGGCCAGAAGGCGGCGGCCGGGCGCGGCCACCCGCGGCAGGACGTTCCGCCACAGGTGGGAGGAGGTGGGGTTGCCGTGGAGGAAGACGAACGGCAGCCCATTGGGGTCGCCGGACTCGCGGTAGTGGAGGGTGGAGTCGAGGACGGGGAGGATGGGCATGGCGGTGTCACTTCGCTTTCCGTACGGGGGATTCAGAGGTTGAGGCTCAGGACGCGGTCGACGGCGATCTCGACAACGACCAGGTCCAGCGGGGCGGGCGGGGCCGCGCGGTAGCGGACGGTGTAGCGGCGGACCGCCTCGGCCAGGCGCGCGGGCGCGTCGGTGACGGCGGCCCGGCCTTCGAGGGTGACCCAGCGGAAGCCGTCCGCCTGGCAGAGCGCGACACGGGCCGCCGGGCCGCCTGCCGCCACGTTCCGGGCCTTGCGGGCCCCTGCCCGGGTGGTCACCCGGACCAGGCCGGTGGCAGCGTCGAAGGTGAAGCGGACGGGGGTGACGTGCGGGGTGCCGTCGGGACGGAGGGTGGTGAGGGAGGCCGTGTGGGGGTGAGTGAGGAACGCCCGTGTGGTGGCCGGGAGTTCGATGGTCGCCTGGCTCACTTCTTCTTCACGCCCTCGTTCCAGATCAGCTTGGCGATGTTCGGCTGCACGGCCGTGGTGATGACGCCCATGGCCGTACGGACGTACCGCCGCTCCTCCAGCTCGCGCAGCATGCTCGCGGCGAGGTCGGCACGGGCGGTGAAGACGCCGTCTGCACTGGTCTCGGCGGTGTGGTAGTCCGTGACGACGGGGTGCTCGAAGAGGCCCGAGGGCCGGACGAGGGTCCAGTCAAGGCCCGTCTGACGGATCACGTCCTCCATGCGGCGCATGTCCTCGTGGAGCGTGCGGCCGAGACGCCGGTTCACCAGCGGGTCGAGCACATGGTTGAAGAAGTGCGCGCCGGTGGGACGCCAGTTCGGGTCGGCGATGCTGGAGCTGACAGCGAGCAGCCGCTTGATGCCGTGACGGGCCATGGCCCCGGCGATGACGGTGGCGCTCGCCGAGTACATGGTGATGGTCTCCTTGCTGAAGCGGGCGCCCAGCGCGGAGAGGACGGCGTCCGTGCCGTCGATCGCGGCGTCGACGGCCGCCGGGTCGGTGGCGTCGGCGACGGCTACGGTGAGGCCGGGCCGCGCGGGGAGGGAGCCGGGGCGGCGGGTCACGGCGACGACCTCGTGGCCGGCGGCGAGGGCCTGGTCGGTGAGGTGGCGGCCGGTCGGTCCGTTGGCGCCGAAGACTGCGATACGCATGGTGTCGGGTCATCCCTTCGTGTGGTTTCCGGAATGCCCTTGACTGTGCCGATCACGAATCGCAGGCTCAACGCTGATGAATAACGACGCCCCTGTCCCCGCCCGCACCCGAGGCCGCCCCCGTGGCAACCCGCCGACCCGCGAGTCGATCGTCTCGGCGGCCCGTGCGCTGTTCCTGGAGCGCGGCTACCGGAACACCACCCTGCGCGCGGTGGCCGGGGCCGCCGGGGTCGACCCGGCGCTGATCGCCTACCACTTCGGGTCGAAGAAGGGCCTGTTCGCGGACGTGATGCAGTTCCAGTGCGCCAATGCGCTGGCGGTGGACGACGTCCTCGGCGGCGACCCGGCCACCCTCCCCGACCGCCTGATCGACGCGGTGACGGACCTGTGGGAGGACGCGGACTTTCGGCAGCTGACCACCCGGGGCGAGGAGGCCGCCGAGGTGATCCGCGAATACCTGGAACGCGAGCTGCTGGCCCGGCTTGTTGAATTTCTCGGCGGCCGGGACGCGACCGCCCGCGCCACGGCCGTGGTGACGATCCTCGGCGGCCTCATCTACACCCGCTACCTCAACCCCCTCCCCACCCCCGCCGCTCTCACCCCGTCCGAGGCCCGGCACATCCTCACCCCGGCGCTCCGCGCGGCGCTGACCCCCCGGCCGCGCACCGCGGCATCCACCACAGCAGGCCGTCGGGGCTAGGGTCTGTTGCGAAAGTGGATCTTGGTCGTGAATGATCCACGTTCTATGGGGCGTGGTGATCGACTCCACTGTCTGCCGGGCCCACCAGCACGCGTCCGGAGCAGTGAAAAGGGGGACCTGCAGACGGAGCCGCCCGGCGGCATCGCCGTCGAGCCGGCCGACCACGGCCTTGGACGCTCCCGCGGCGGGCTGACGACCAAGATCCACCTTGCCGTCGAGCAGGGGCAGAAGCCGCTGTCGGTACTGATCACGGCCGGGCAGCGAGGCGACTCTCCCCAGTTCGAGTCGGTCATGGACGCAATCCGGGTGCCGCGGATCGGTCCTGCTCGGCCCCGCAGGAGACCGGCCCGGGTGCGGGCCGACCAGGCGTACGACTCCCGCCGCAACCGGGCCTACCTGCGAAGACGCGGTATCAAGGCGACCATTCCGGCCCCGGCGGACCGAGCCCGTAACCGACAGAAACTCGGCTCCCGAGGTGGTCGGCCGCCGAAGTTCGACAAGGCCGACTCCGCGAACGCCACGCGGTCGAGTGCGGGATCAACCGCCTCAAGCGTCACCGGGCCGTGGCCACGAGATACGACAAGCTTGCCGTCCGCTACGAGGCAACCGTGCTGGTGGCAGTCCTCAACGAGTGGCTGTGACCAGCGGTTTTGCCGTCGACCTCAGTCTGTAGGTGTCGGCACGGCGCAGGCGTCGGCGATAGCCCGGGTGTCCCAGTAGAACGGACGGACCTCGGTGATCCGCCCGTCCTTGACCGTGATCGTTTGCAGGATCGGGAAGCTGAGTTCAAGGCCGGTCGCACGAGCGCGAGCACGAACCTGTGTGAGCACGACTGCAGTTTCACCGGTGGCAAGGAACTCCTGCTCCACCATGTCGAACGACTCCCACACCTCTCCCATCATGAGGAAGAACTGCGTCATGCCGTTGTGCCCACGCCAAGTGCCTCCATAGGGCAGGGAAGTTGCTTGATGCAGCTCGACATCCGGCGCGAAGAAGGGGGCGAGCAGGTCGAACGAAGCCTCGCCAGGGCCTCCTGCCGCCAAGTACTCCGCCTCAGCCGCATATATGCCGGTGAGGACTGTCACTGAGTCCGTAGTGTATGACGTCGTCATACCACCAGCATGATCACCACAGGAGGATCTTGCCGGCGGCATTCAGACATCGTCGTGCGGTGCGGTCTGCACTTTCGCAACACGCACTAGTGCGGCCCCGGCCCCCAGCTTGCGATCACGTCACGTCCTTGCGGAATGGCGAGGTCGAGCAGGCCGGGGAAGCGGGCATCGAGGTCGTCGCGGCGTAGCCGGTTCAACCGCCGGGTCCCCTCGTCCCGTTGATGGATTATCCCAGCTTCCCGCATGACCTTGAAGTGGCCGCTCTGGGTGGACTTGCTGACCGGCAACGCGAACGTCGTGCACGCCAATTCACCGTCGGGTTCGACCTCCGCGAGGCGGGCGACGATGGCCAGCCGTACCGGATCGCCCAGGGCGGCCGACACGGCGGTGAAGCGCAGTTGCGCGCGGTCAGGGTGCACAAGCTCGGTTGCGGTACGGCTCGCCATGTCTCCAGAGTACCAACATGTTCGGGGTCTCCGAACATCTGCTATGTTCGGCATCTCCGAACATGATTTGTGGAGGAACGGATGCCGCTCGATCGCCCGACCGCCGCGCACCGCAGTCGACCATCACGCCTCGGCCTCCGCGCCAAGCGTTCCGACCCGCCGCGCGTGGCCCCTGCCGAACCGTCTGCTGCAAAGGGGCGTTGGAAGTTCTGGGCTACGGCCTACGCGCTGCTGATCCTGTTGGCCGGCACGAACTTGCCGACGCCGCTATACAGGGGCTACGAGGTGAGGTTCGGGTTCTCGCCGCTGGTCGTCACGCTGATCTTCGCCGTGTACGTGGCCGTGCTGATCCCCTCCCTGCTGATGGCCGGCCCGCTGTCGGATGCAGTCGGCCGCCGCGGCGTGCTGCTGCCCGCGGTGGCACTGGCCGCACTGGGATCGCTCGTCTTCGCCCTGGCCTCGGGCACGGGGTGGCTGTTCGCCGCCCGCGCACTGCAGGGCCTCGCGCTCGGCGCGGCCTCGGGGCCATTGACCGCAGCGCTGACAGAGCTGGAGCCCACCGGCAACCGCCGCAAGGCAGCGCTGGTCTCGACCGTGGCTTCCGTGGGCGGACTCGGCCTTGGGCCCGTGCTGGCCGGGCTGCTTGCCCAGTACGCCCCGGCACCGGATGTTCTGCCGTTCGCGGTGGAGATCGTGCTACTGGTTCCGGCGGCTGCCGCCATCACGGCACTGCCGGCAGCATCTTCCAGGACCCGGTGGCGCCCCCGCCGCCCCAAGATTCCCGCCGTGATGCGGGCCACCTTTGCTGCCAGCGGGGCGGTGAGCTTCCTCGCGTTCGCTGTGGTCGGGCTCTTCCTCGCCCTCATCCCCACCTACGTCGCCACTCTTTCAGGCAGCAAGAACCTGCTTCTGGGCGGTGCAGCCGTGGCACTGATGCTGCTCTGCTCCGCACTCGCCCAACTTCTCGGCTACGGCAAGCGGGCCCGAACTCTGGAGCTTGTGGGCCTCCCTCTCCTGGCCACGGGACTAGTACTGCTGGCCCTCGCAGGCGGCCTGTCCTCGCCGGCACTGCTGCTCGTCGCGACGATGATCGGCGGCACCGGCCAGGGACTTGCATTCCTCGGCGGTCTCACCGCGGTCAACCAGACCGCCCCCACCGATCGCCACGCCGACGTCCTGTCCAGCTTCTACGTGATCGTCTACCTCGGCGTCGGCCTTCCGGTCATCGGCGTCGGCTTCCTCACCACCGTGGCCGGACTTCTTGTCTCCGTGCAGTACTTCGCCGTCGCCGTCGCCGTGCTCTGCGTGGTGATGCTGCTTGTCCTCACCCGAGCGCACCACCGCAACTCGGCCACCGCGTCAACGGCTCCCATCGATACCGCGGCCAACTGAAGCCACGCCGCGGACCCCTCTGTCCTTCGGGAGAACCATGGATGCCACCGAACTTCAGGCCGCCTACACCGAGCTGCTCACCGCAGCGGAAGCGATCAGAGACACCGCTGCCCTGACGGCGGACGCACAGTCAGTGGTCGACTGGACCCTGAGCCACCTCGCGCTCAGCGACCACATCCTCGTCACCGCAGCACGCGAGGTCCTCAAAGGACTGTCTTCCGTCACGATCGACAACCGCGCCGCCATGGACAGCGCCGCCATCGCCTCACTGGTCGCCTCCAGCACCCACGCCCGCCGTGTCGACCTGGTGCGCCGCTACGCAGTCGACCTCACCGCCGCCATCAAG
The DNA here is from genome assembly GCF_055565615.1 of Streptomyces sp. NPDC028368. Taxonomy (NCBI): domain Bacteria; kingdom Bacillati; phylum Actinomycetota; class Actinomycetes; order Kitasatosporales; family Streptomycetaceae; genus Streptomyces; species Streptomyces sp. NPDC028368. The sequence goes on from NZ_JBVHTY010000026.1 coordinate 44,998, forward strand.
GTGATCCCCGACCACGCCGCCGCCACACCCGTCCAGCTTCGCCTGGTCAGTCGCGACGGCCAACCGGTCCCCGACCAGCACATGCCCTGGGACGACCTGATCTGTCTCCGCGCAACCGAGCATCTCCCCGGACACTCCGCGCGGCTCAGAGCTCTCTCCTCCACCGAGTAGCCCTCTGGTCGTTCCCAGCCCACCCATGTCGGTGCCGTCGATCTGGAGGCGAGGGCCGCCGACCATGAGCCGAACCGTGCATAGTGATGTGATCTACGGTCGCCATACTGGGACTTCGCGCACCACACAACGGGAGCCAGAGCCCGTTCTCGTGAACAGAGTCACGAAATTGGCCCAGGCTGCGATCCACCTGGCCACGGAATACCGCAAGGTTGGAATGTTGCTCCCCGCCAACTGGGGCCTCCCAGTGGACTGCGGCCCGACGCCAGGCCTACGCCAACGACCTCGACGCCGAACGCTCCCTCGACGCCGTCACCGCGAAGACCAACCGCTCCAAAGCCGACCAGGACCCGTCCGAGTGGATGCCGCCGGCCGCCGAGGCCCGCTGCACCTACCTCGCCGACCGGGTCGCCACCAAACTCCGCTGGAACCTCACCGTCGACCACACCGAACGCAACGCCCTGCGCGACCTCGCCACCACCTGCCCCGACACCGCCCTCGAGTACGAGCCGGTGTAGCCACAGCCGTGGCTCCCGCATGCCTCGCCGGATAAGTCTCGACGCCGGCCTGTCGCGTCGCGTGGCCGCGCTGGTCACCCGATCGAATGCTATGGATCGCGATAGTGCGACTCACGGGGAAACCTGGTGCTCGCCCGACACCCCGGTCCAACGGAGGTCCCCATGCGTATCCGAACTGCACTCGCGGCCGTCGCCCTGGCGACTGCCGCACTCCTGGGCGGCGCAGGTGCCGCATCCGCCGATGATGACCCTACCGCCCTCGGAGTGAACCTCCTTTGCGGCACGGGGATCCTTGCTCATTGCTAGGACTGATTCGCAGCCACCCGCGCCCCTTGCCATGAGCTTGGCTAGCTAGGGGCGCGGGTGCAGGTTGGAGCCCACAGCGATCGTCCGCACGCTGATCCAGAAGAAGCGATCTGGTGACCCGAGTCGGAAGTTCTCTCGTAGATCCACGCGCGGCGCTTCGCGGCACAACTGCCGCTCGTAGCATCGACGCCAGCGCCGGGATGCTGGCGTTGGCCAGGCGGCGGCTCGGGGACGACGCGGCCCTGCACGTGGTCGACCTGAGCGACCGTCTGCCGTTCGCCGAGGGCGCGTTCGACGACGTGGTCGCGTCGCTGGTGCTGCACTACCTGGAGGACTGGGGGCCGACACTGGCCGAGTTGCGGCGCGTGCTCAGGCCCGGCGGCCGGCTGATCGCGTCGGTGGACCACCCCTTCGTGGCCTACACGATCCAGGATCCTCGGCCCGACTACTTCGCGACCACCAGCTATACCTTCGACTGGCCGTTCAACGGGCAGTCCGTCCCGATGAGGTTCTGGCGCAAGCCATTGCACGCGATGACCGATGCCTTTACCACTGCCGGCTTCCGTATTGCCGTCATCAGCGAGCCGCAGCCCGACCCGGCCGCCCGTGAACTGTTCCCCGGCGGCTTCCATGACCTTTCGACCAAAACCTGCTTCCTGTTCTTCGTCGTCGAGGTACCGCCTTCGGCCGTCGGCCACCGGCTCGGACGACTAGCCAGTCGCGGATTACGAGCGGGGCCAGGTCGGACGGCGCCTCCGCCGGAGGTCGGTTAGCCCCGGGTAGCGCCCTGCGGACAGAGCACCCGCACGGGGGTCCCGATGCGCCGGGCCGTGCTGACCGACATCCGCGCAGGCGTCTACTACCTGCGCAGTCCGGGCCTGGAGGAGTGGCCCGCCAAGGACCCAGACGCTCCGAGGGTGCGCGGCCGCGCGCATCACGTCCGACGGGCACTTCCGGTGAGCGGCGCGCACGCCTGCCGGCGGCCCGACCGCCCCGTCGCGCTGCACGCCATCCTCGGGATGGGAGCCCCGGCTGCGGTCCTCAGCGGCGCTGCGGACGCCCGCAGCGCCCCACCCCAAGCGCTCGGTGTCGGACACCGCGGGTGAGACCGTGATGGCCAGCCCCGAGGCCGGGGATGGCCTCCATCGGGCCCCACTCTGTCGACTTCGACGGGTGTTCGTTCTCACCGAAGCCAGTCGCGTCTCACTTGATCCAGTCGACGCGGATCGTCAGAGATGCAGGTTTGGCCGTAGCCGGCCGGCCCCCCGCAAAGGCTGACGCCATCATCCTGCCGTAACGCGGTCACTTGGCGGCCACCGCCGGAATCGCCAACGGTGTCCGCCAGAAGATGCCATCTCCTATGATCTGGCCTGCTGCGATGTGGAAACCCCGAACCCGCCCTCGCCGCCACGGATCTGCACGTGGTGATGTGCTGTGTGATGTGCACTTTTACCTGTACGCGGTGCTGAGCTGCACTGTTCATGGGGAGTCGAACCCCCGCGTTGCTCTTCACGCGCCAGGAGTGGGCCGGAAAACCGCCGGCCCTCGGTGTGTGCACGCCTCCGAAACGGCTACCTGCTCCACATCGTTATGCTCTGCTGCGACTGCTCAGTCCAGCAGATCGGCCTCCCAGTTCGTACGCTGGATCCGCACATCGATCTCGCGGATCTCCCGTGCGAGGAGATCTGCTTGACCGCGCAGTTCCGCGACCGGAAGCGCGGAGAGCACCATCAGCTCGGATCGAAGCTGGCGACCGTATCCCCGCTCGCCCGTACCCGCTGCCGCATCCGCCGCCGCGGTGACCACCGAGTGACGCAGCCGCAGCACATCCCGGCGTGCGAGCGCGTCGGTGAGTGTGCCGTCCTGGCCCATCTCCACTGCGGCATTGGTTCGGTTGATCCGCCGGATCAGCGTCTCAAGGGCATCCAGCACCTCACTGGCCTCGGCCAGCAACTGGGCTGCATCCTCGGCGGGCGTCTCACCCTCCTGATAACGCGCACTGCCAATGACGCGGGCTCGCAGCTGTTCTACACGACGCGTCGCCTCCGCACGTTCTGCGAGGGCCTCAGCAAGCTTCACTGTTTCCACTTCCCGTCCGTCGTGAGCCTCGCACAAGTATACGGACGTAGAACCGCTCAAACGCACCAGAGTTTTCGATCCGCCGGAGCCTGGACCGGGCACTCGGTGCACACTTCTGCAAGATGCACCCCAGCTGGTACAGCCACCCGGCACCCCCCCAGTGCGATCACCCGCACGACTGGGTTCACTGAGACAGAAGGCGAAACGACCAGGTTCGCTGAGAAGACGACTCGATTGGACGAGAGTGGTCAACGGGCCACACGGTTTCGTAAGAGCTGCCGGTAGCTTCCGGCGAAAAGACAACGCTGAGCGGTTGGCCTTGGAGGGCCGCGCGTCAGGGGGAGACGGCCCTTGAGGGGCAACGGCCGGAAATCTGGCGCCAAGCCGGTGTTCGCAGGTCAACGTCCTGCCCGTTGTAGGCCGGGTAGACCCTCGACAAAAGTTCTCCCTCGGCGCTCACGACGACCCCTGGTCCTCGAATCGCCGGCCCGGCCCGGCTCGTCCGCGGTTGCCGTCACAAGCTCAACAGCAGGTCCCGGACCGCGGCGGGCTGGGAGAGGAACGGGTGGTGGCCGGCGTCGAGTTCAACGGCGTGGCCGGCCCGGCGGGCGAACTCGCGCTGTAGGCGCGGCGGAGTGCCGCGGTCCTGGGCGCAGATGAGGTACGTCGAGGGCACCTGCTGCCATGCGGCCGCCCCGACCGGCTGCCCGGTCACCTGCACGCTCTGCCGGGCGAGGTGGTCCGCCGCCTGCGCCTGGATCTCGGGGTCGCAGTCCTGCAGGAATGTGTCCACGAGCAGCTCGGGGCGAACCCCGAAGGTGCCGACGTCGGGGTCGACGTCGAGGAACGGGGCGGGGCTGCCGTCCCCGAACTCCGACAGGCTCTGCCCGATCTCGGGCAGGTAGCTGGAGACCATCACCAAGTGGCGTACCGACCTGACACCCGCGGCGGCTTCCGCGGTAATGATGCCGCCGTAGCTGTGGGCGACCACAACGGTCGGCTCGTCGCTGTCCAGCAGCGCCTGCCGCACCGCCGCGACGTCCTCGGAAAACCCCGGACCGCCGGCGCCTCCGGGCAGGCCCGCCTCGCCGCAGCTCGGCAGCGCCGGGGCCACGCTCAGCACCCCTCGCTCCTGCAGCAGCTCGTCGGTGCGGTGCCACCACCACGACCCGTCCCGCACGCACGCCCCATGCACGAACACGACCCTCATCGCTACCTCCACGTCGACCTTGGACTTCGGCGGCACCATCGCCCCCTCACCACGCGGAGCACTCCGATGCTCCCACCGCGAGCCCTGAAGCGTTGTCAGAGCCCGCAGACATCACCCTCCAGCGAAACCGGGCGCTCTCCACGCTGAGCAACAACCGCTCTCAGATCCCACGTGCCGAGCCAGGCCACAGCCCCGCCGAGGGCCCGTCCCCTCATTCGGTTCACTCTCCGGGTGAAGGCCGTGGCCGGATCGTCATCGCCAAGTGGGCCGGTGCCGCTCGCAGGCGGTCAGGACGATTGGACGGACGGCGGCAACGGGCATACAGACGGGCCGATCACGAGAAGTGGATCACGACGGGCCGTAGTCTGCGGTCCTCGGTCCTTGGTCCTTGGTCCTTGGCCCTTGGTCCTTGGTCCTGCGGGCGTCGGGCAGGATGGCGGCCATGTCCACGACCTCTGCTTCAGCGGTACTCAACAAAGGAGGGTCTCGGCTTTGGTGAGTTCCAAGCTCGCCTGCCACAGGCGCAGTCGCGCCGCGCTGTCGTATGCCTGGGAGTGAGCGCGTGTGTCGCGGGTGCGGTCGTAGAAGCGTCCAGTGGTAGTGGCGAGTGCCGGATCGGTGACGAGCCGGCGGGTGGCAGTCACCCCTTGTTCCAGCGTGTCGATGTTGTATCCGATCTCGGTGAGGACGATCTTGGTCGGCATATAGGTGGCGGGGTGCAGGCTGTTGACCGTGACCTCGTCGGCGGGCAGGCGTGCGGCGAGTTCGAAGCCGGACATGATCTGGGCGAGCTTGCTCTGGCCGTAGGCTCGGACGCCGTCGTAGTCGCGCTCCAGCATGAGATTCTCGAAGTCGAGCTGGTGCTGGCCGATGGAGGCGACGTTGATGATGCGGGCCGGCGCTGACGCGCGCAGCAACGGCAGGAGTTCGAGGGTGAGCAGAAAGCCGGCGAGGTAGTTGACGGCGAAGCGCAGCTCGTGGCCGTCGGCGCTGGTGCGGCGGGTGCGGCCGTCCGGTTGCCCGCCGCCGATGCCGGCGTTGTTCACCAGGACGTCGAGTCGGTCCACTGATGCGCGAATATGAGCGGACATGCGGCGTACCTGGCCGAGGTCTGTGAGATCCGCGGTCACGGTCCGGGGCCTGGGTACGCCGCGGGCCGCGAACTGGTCTGCGATGCGGCCGAGTTTGGCCTGGTTGCGGCCGTGCAGGATCAGGTCGACGCCGTCGGCTGCCAGGCATTCGGCCAGGGCCAGGCCGAGGCCGTCGGTGGCGCCGGTGATGAGGATGGTGCGGGAAAGCGTCATTGCTGGTCTCCCAGGTCGATCGCTGTGTTGGTCGGGGGTTGTGCGGCCTGCGCGAGGGTGGCCGTGAGGTCCTCGACGAGGTCGTCGTCCATGGGCTGGCGCGTGGCCAGGAGGTGGTACCACAAGGTGCCGAACACGATGTCCAGGACGGTGGACCCAGCAGGACGGGGCGGCAGGTCGCCCCGCCTCCGGGCCCGATCGAGGACCACCTGGAGCGCATCGCGCCGACGCTGCAGAAACGAGCTGCGGAAGAGTTGGCCGAACTCCTCGTTGATCTGGGCCTCCGCCATCAGGACGCGCAGGATGTCGACGACGCGCTGCTGGCGGCCGAGCCGGAATGTGTCCTCCAGGAAGGCTCGCACGTCGTCGGCATAGGAGCCGTGGTCGACGTTCGTGATGTACAGATCGGCCTTCACTGCGAGCGCTTCGAGGAGAACGTGGGCCTTGGAGGGCCACCAGCGGTAGATCGTCTGTTTGCCGCATCCGGCGCGGTTGGCGATCCCTTCGATCGTCAGGCCCGCGTAGCCGACCTCGCCGACCAGTTCGAACGCCGCGACCAGGATCGCCATTCGGCTCTCCTCGCTTCGCTTGCGTCCAGGGCGTGACTCCGAAGGGGCGTGTTTGTCCATGACCGTGGAGGCTAGCTCAATTCGAGACGCAGCGGTTCGAAATTAGGAGATGTCATGTCCCAGCGGACTGCCCTCGTAGTCGGAGGAACGTCCGGCATCGGGCTCGCAACGGCCCGCCTGCTCCAGACACGTGGAGCCACGGTGCACATCGCCGGCCGCAGCAAGGAGCGCCTTGACGCCTTTGCCGTCACCGACGCAGGACTGGTCGGGCACCGGGCCGACGCCGGAAGCCCTGACGAGATGAGCGCCCTCGCCGAGGCGACCGGCCGCATCGTCTGGCTGGTCCTGGCGGCCGGCCGCATCGACTGGCTGGTCCTGGCGGCCGGTGCAAGCGAGGGACCGGGGCCGCTAGCCGATCTCGACCTGACGATGCTGCGACGCGCGTTCGAGGCCAAGTTCTGGCCGCACGTCACCACGATCCAGGCGGTCCTACCGCAACTCACACCGGACGGGTCGATCACCCTGCTCAGTGCCATCACCGCGCGGACCGGCATACCGGGAACCGTCGGCATCGCCGCCCTCAACGGCGCCGTCGAGACCCTGGTCAGGCCGCGGGCTTGCGATGCTGAGCAGTAGGAGTCCCTCCTCTGAGAGGAAAACCAGTGGTCCTCACACAGCGCCACTCCCCGCTGCGGACAGCACCCTTTTCCTGATCCGCCTGGAGTACCACGTTCGTACTCCACATCTGCGCCGCGATCACAGCAGCGCCGGCGAATGCGACGAGCAGGTAGGTCATGCGTCGAATACTCATGATCACCTACCCCGAAGAGCGCGAGAACGGTTACGCGCTGGCCGTCAACGCCCCGGTCCTTGCCCGTGCTTGCCGCATCCGACGCCAGTGCCGAGACCAGCACGCCGACGAGCAGAACACCGCCGTGACCTTCGCGGCTGGCATCAGCGGACTTCCGCACCCGCGACACAGCCGCGGCCCCGTGTCGCCGTCCGTGACCACGAACAACCCCAGCCGGGGCACCCCGTTCCTGGCCATGCGGCCACCGTAAGGCGAAGGCCCGATGTCCGCCCGGCCGTTGCGCGCGGCGGTCAGCAGTAGGGGGGTTGGTTGGTCAGGGACGCTGCCACCCGCATCCACACGCCGAACAGCCGATAAAGACTGGGCAGAGTGCCTTGTGCCTGGACGGTCCGGGCATCTGCCGAGGTGACGCCCGGGATTCCCAGGAGAGTCGAGGCAACTGAAGCCGACTGCCAGCGGACCGTGAGGGTGGAGGGGGCCGCCGCGACCTCTGACACCTTCGGCACTGTGGAGAGACTGACAGCGACCGCTTTCTCGATGGCCGCACGTGCTTCGTCCGCCGGTCGTAGATCTGCCGCGAATCGGTCCCGTGCATACTTCACGGCCACGGTCGTCACCGAGGCGTCCCATCCGGTCATCTCTGTGCAGGCACAGTCGTCACCGGTGAGGACCGCCACCGGAACCCCGATGGCGGCCGCGGTGGCGTGGGCCAGACCGATCTCACCTACAGGCCGGCCGTCCAGCCATATGTCTTCGATCTCGTGCCCCATGAAGCTGTGGCTCAGTACGCCGAGCGCACCGGCCCGTGAGTGGTAGCCGACGAAGACCGCGGCGTCGTGCTCGGGGGCGAGGCCTTCGAGCATGAGCATCTGTTTCGGCTTGCCGCGGATGAGGCGGGCCGCCGGATGCAGCGACTCGGGCAGGATGTTGCGCATCGGGCCGTGGGCGTCGTTGACGGTGATGTCGGTGGCACCGGCCGCGACGGCGCCGCGGATGGCGGCGTTGACGTCCTCGGCCATCATCAGCCGTCCACGCTCGTAGTCCCGGCCGCCGGGCTGGACATCGTCGGCATCCACCAGCCCGGTGACGCCCTCCATATCCACACTGATGTAGATCCGCACCGCGCAGTCTCCTCAAGCTTGATCGTTTGAGGAGACGCCCGCCGCTCTTGCTCTGGTTCCTTCACCGGCTGTAGCCGAGCCCGGCCTCCCCGGCCTCCCCGGCATCCGGACGGACGTGACCCGGATGCTCTGCGCCGCGCGGATCGAGCGTAATCATGCCGATCATCGCTCCGTCGAGATCGATCACGAAGAGGCCAGGGCGCCGCCCGGGCACCTCAGGCACCGCGCGCTCGAGCTCATCACGCGGTCGAGGGCCACCGATGTAGGTGCCCACCTCTGGCGATGCGAACAACTCGATGAACGCCGCACGGTCCCGGGCCTCGGACTCGCGGAGCACGAGCCGTTCGGTCCTTATCGGGACAGGTGGCCAGGCGACGGGTCCGAGTTCAGTCATGGCGGGCAAACTATCGCAGGCCCGTGAGAGTGATTTGAAAGAAGGCCTGAGCTTCCGACCTGAAACAAAGCGCCGTCCACTTGGTCATGCAAGGCTCAGACACGGCTTCTCATGACGGCCGAACGAAGCGGCATACCCGCCGACCTGAACGCGATCGAGGCCGCCCTCGGCCGCATGGTGTACCGCGCCGGACACCTTGAGGCGGTAGTTCGGTACACGGGCGGACGGCCGGCCGCCACGGACAAGCAGCGCGAAGCTCTCGACGGCGTGCCGGCGGGCGCACTCGTAAAGGAGGCTAAGCTTGTTCCTTATCTACCAAGACCTTCCGGTGCTCGCCGATGGCCTTGGGAGTTCGGGGCGTTTGACGGTCTTGCCCCTGGCCTGGGGCTATAAGCGGTCCACTACTGTCGCCAGCAGGGGCCGGGGCGGCCCCGATGCCACGGCTGTGGTCCCGCTCCCTCTGCCGTTCCTCAGCCCAGTGACAGGTCGCCCTGATCGTCCTTGATCTTCACCTTGACCCAGGCATGGCCGCTGCTGCTGCCGTCGCCGACGCCGTCGACGTTGCACTCGAACTCCCGGCCCGCCTCGACGGGGATGGAAGCGGGGCAGCTGACATCGTCGATGGTCGGGGGCTTGGCGAAGTCGGCGGATTTGACGTTGTTGAGCACGGCCCGCGCCAGCGCGTCCTGATCCAGGACGCGCTGCGGCTGCACGGCGGGACTCCCGGCCAGCAGCATGATGGTGAAAGTGAGCGCACAACAGGCGATCACGGCCAGGGAGAGCGCGATGACGGTACGGGCGAAGCTGCGTTGATCAGTCACGCGGACAGTCCTATCCGGTTGTCCGTGCTCATACAATCCCCTGTGGTGACGTGAAGTCGCCTCTCGGTCTCTGCGGAGTGCTCCCGCACCACTGCCTGCGCGGCCGGAGAGGAGCTTGTGCACCCCTGCAGGACGAGGAGTTGGGCGGCCCCGGTTCTTGTTAGTTATCTTCCGGCATCGAATGGTGTCTCGAACCGGGTCGCTCACCCGAGGGTTCGCCTGACGTGGGGGCGGCCTTCGTCTGGTCACGTGCTCCGACCAAGGTGCACGTGACCACGACGAAGGCCGTGAGGGTGAGTCTGCTGCCTGATGCTGTCCGGAGGGAGGCGTTCGCGGAAGCGTCACGCTTCCGGGGCGAGTTCTACGAGTGTCTGACCGCTCGGCGCGACGAGTTGTTCGAGCTGGTGGACGCGGTGCTGTGTGTGGACGGTGCGGTGAAGCCCCCGGTGGACTTGACGCTGCTGCCCGAGCATCGTCGTGGGCACGGAGCGATGTACGGCGGCTTGAACCACGGCCGGATCGACGTCGGCCGGCTGCGGATGGTGCTGGCCAAGCTGTCGCTGCCGCGGTTCGACGGCGGGCGCCTGGTCCTGGCGGTCGATGTGTCGCCGTGGCTTCGTTCGGACGCGCCGTGTTCGGCGGAGAGGCTGTTCTGCCACGTCTACGGCCGGGCGAAGACGGCGTCGCAGTTCATTCCAGGCTGGCCGTACTCTTTCGTGGCCGTGCTGGAGCCGGGTGCCACGTCCTGGACCGCGATCCTGGACGCGGTGCGGCTCGGCCCTGCGGACGACGCGACCGCGATCACCGCCGCCCAGCTCCGAGGAGTGATTGAGCGGGTCATCGCCGCGGGCCAGTGGCAGACCGGGGACCCGCATATCGTGATCGTCAGCGACGCGGGCTACGACGTCACCCGCCTGGCCTGGGTCCTGCGCGATCTGCCGGTCGAGCTGGTCGGGCGGGTCCGCTCCGACCGCGTCATGCGTCTGCCGAAACCACCGAGGATGCACGGCGTCAACGGCCGGCCGCCCAAGCACGGCCCGGAATTCCGCTTCACCAAGCCGGAAACCTGGCCCGAGCCCGCGATCACCACGGTCACGGACACGACCCACTACGGCAAGGCCGAGACCCAGGCGTGGGACCGGGTCCACCCAAGGCTCACTCACCGCTCCTCATGGCTCGACCACGATGGCGAACTTCCGGTGGTCGAAGGGACGTTGATGCGGTTGAAGGTCGAGCACCTGTCAAGGACCGGGATGCCCCGCTGGTGTGGTTATGGTCCTCCAAGACCGGCGCCACCCCGGACGACGTGGACCGTTTCTGGCAGGCATCTCTCCGCCGCTTCGATCTGGAGCACACCTTCCGCTTCGCGAAACAGACCCTGGGCTGGACCACTCCGAAACTTCGTACTCCCGAGGCGGCGGACCGTTGGACCTGGATCCTGATCGTCGCTCACACCCAGCTCCGGCTCGCCCGGAGGCTCGCCGCGGACCTCCGCCGGCCCTGGGAGAAACCCGCCACCTCCGACCACCTCACCCCGGCCCGGGTCCGCCGGGGGTTGAGGAACATCCGCGCGCACCTCGCCTGCCCGACCCGTGTTTTGCTGACGTTGTTGCAGGCCCGAGCTGATGTGGCCGGGTTGATCACATGGGAGGTGAACGTCGATTCCACGGTCTGCCGGGCCCACCAGCATGTGGCCGGCGCATGCCGGGATGGCGCCGCACAGAAGGAACCGCCTGGCGGGATCACCACCGAGCCGGACGATCACGGCCTGGGCAGGTCGCGGGGAGGGTTCACCACGAAGATCCATCGGGCCTGTGAGCAGGGCCAGAAGCCGTTGTCGCTGCTGGTCACCGCCGGACAGCGAGGTGACAGTCCACAGTTCGAGCCGGTCCTGAACGTCATACGGGTGCCCAGGAGCGGTGGCGGCCGGCCGAGGACCCGCCCGCTGCGGGTGCGGGGCGACAAGGCGTACTCTTCCCGCGCGAACCGCGCCTACCTGCGCAAACGCGGGATCAGATGCACGCTCCCGGAACCGGTCGACCAGATCTGCAACCGCAAGCATCGTGGCCGTGGGGGCGGCCGCCCACCCGCCTTCGACGCCCAGGACTACAAGGCCCGTCACGCCGTCGAGTGCGGGATCAGCCGCCTCAAGCAACATCGAGCAATCGCCACGCGCTATGACGAGCTCCGTGGTGCGTTTCGAGGCGGCCATCCATATTGCGGCGATCCACCAGTGGCTGTGAGCCCGAAGGTCGACGGCCGTACGCCGCCTACTACAAACGGATGGATGTCCAAGCGCGCTTCGCCCATGGTCGCCGTGACGCTGGCGCTGCGCGCCAACGGCTCTCCACGCGGCGTCAGTACTGCGGGTGGGTCGAACTCATGGGTCACCCGGCGCGCTTCGACGGGAGGCCCGTCAAAGATGCCCAGCGCCCTGGCCCACAGAAGGTCCCGCAGGAGGATGCTGCTGCCGTTCTCCTGGAGCAACCGTGGTTCTCAAGCGGCTTGCCATACCGGCGACGCTCAATGATGACGTGCCGTGGCGAGCCGTTGGCCGCTACCAACTCCCGGAGCGCGCCGATCTGATCCGAGGCGCCGCCGCGGCCGAGCAGTTTCACGTCCGGGCGTCGGCGGGGGGCGACTACCAATCCGGTTCGGTGTCTCGTCACCGTGCTCCACATCAATGACTCAGAAGTGACCTTGCCAACCCCAATGCTCTTGTGACTTTCTGGAGTCAACCGAAAACCGCTTGTAGTGGGCGGTCGGGGAACGGTGAAGGGATAACGATGAGCACTGCCCACGCGGCAGCCACAGGTGGCGAGCACTCCGCCCCTCCGATCAGCACAGTCGCGGGTACCGGGGTCGCGGGGTTCGCGGGGGACAACGGGCCTGCCGTTTCGGCTCAGTTGAACTGTCCGTACGGGATCGCGGTGGACAGCACCGGCACCCTCTACTTCTCCGACTACAACAACCACCGCGTTCGGAAGATCACCACTGACGGGAAGATCAGCACGGTCGCGGGGACCGGGGCCGCGGGATTCAAGGGGGACAACGGCCCTGCCGTCTCAGCCCAGCTGAACTACCCGCGTGAGGTAGTGGTGGACAGCGTAGGTGCCGTCTACTTCGCGGACTGCAATAACCATCGGGTCCGGAAGATCACGGCCGATGGGAAGATCAGTACGGTCGCCGGCACAGGCTCCGCGGGCTCCGGCGGTGACGGCGGCCCCGCCACCGCCGCCCAGTTGAACCTCCCGTTGGGGGTGGCGGTGGACAGCACCGGCGACCTCTACATTTCCGATCACAGCAACCGGGTCCGGAAGGTCACGACTGACGGGAAGATCAGCACGGTCGAGGGGACCGGGGCCACGCTGCGCCGCCCGCACTCAGTGGCGGTGGACGGCGCTGGTGACCTCTACATCGCCGATACCGACAACCATCGGGTCCAGAAAGTCACGGCCGATGGGACGATCAGTACGGTCGCCGGTAAGGGCACCGCGAGCTTCAGCGGTGACGGCGGCCCGGCAACCTCGGCCCAACTGCACACCCCAGTGGGGGTGGTGGTGGACAGCGCCGGCACCCTCTACATCTCCGAGTACGGCAACCACCGGGTTCGGAAGGTCGCGGCGGACGGGACGATCAGCACGGTCGTCGGCACGGGATCCGGGAATTTCGGCGGTGACGGCGGCCCGGCCGCTGCGGCCCAGCTGAAGAACCCGTTCGGGCTTGCTGTGGACTGCGTCGATACTCTCTACATCGCCGACTTCGCCAACCACCGGGTTCGGAAGGTCGCGTCGGAGAGGATGGCCGGGCTGCTCGATTCGGGCACGGTGGTCTCCTTGGTCAACGTCCGGAGCAGGTTGCGGATGGGGGTCCAGCGTGAGTCCACCAAGGACGGGGCCGAGATCCACCAGGCGCTTGCCGTCCCCAGGGATCACCAGCGGTGGCGGCTGGTCGCGGCGGGCCAGGACAATGGCGAAGTCCTGTACCGGATCGAGAACGTGCGCAGCGGCAAGGTCGTGGAGGTCGTCGGAGCGGGGGTGGCGGCCGGGGCGGTGGTCGCGCAGCGCGCCTACGAGGGTACTGACGCACGCCACCAGCAGTGGAGGCTGATCCGGGTGGGCTCCGTGGCCGACACCCCGCGGGTGTACGAGATCGCGAACCACAACAGCGATCTGCTCCTGCGAGTCGACACCAACGCCCCCACGGCGATCAAGCAGCACGGGGCGGAGGGGGACCACCGCGGCCGGCAGTGGCAGCTGCTCCCCGTGTGACATGCGAGTGGTCAGGGGCGGGGACGCCCCTGACCACTTGGAACTGGGACCCTACTCGGACGCGGAACGGTCCGGCTTCTCGGCGGTCGCCTTGGGTGCCTTGGGGGGCTCCGGGGCCTTGGGGGCTTCCGCTTTGGGGGCCTTGAAATCGCTTTTCTTCGGCTCCTCCAGGTCCTCGTCCTTTTGGAGGCCGCTGTGCTCGGTCACCGTCGTACTCGACTCCTGCATGCCGGCCGCCGCCGCCGTGGATACCGAGCTTGGATTCTGGGCGTACTCCGCCTGCGCGCCGGCGGATGCCTGAGTGGTCTGGATGAAGGACCCGAGGAAGCCCAGGACGGCCCGCGCTTCGGGTGACTGCTCCTGCACGATCTTCGCGCGGTGGGAAGCACCGTGGATCGCGCTGGTGAACAGGCTCGTGCTCGTGTCGTCGTATGTGTCGTCGTCGGCGTCCTCGAAGTCGACGCCCGCCCCCGGCTGCGGCTTGGCGCTGTCGGTGGTCACCGAGAAGAGCCCCGCGCCCTTGCCCGCGAAGCCGAAGATGTTGTTGAACACCATGGTCGTCACCTCTGCTCGTGGTCGTGGCGGTGCCGCCCGCCCGGTCAAGGCTGCTTGTACAGCCCTCGTTGACTGTCGGTCAGGCTCTCGCCGTCGAACATCGTGTGGTGGACCTCCAGGGCGGAGACGACCTCGGCCAGCCCCTTCATGCGGAAGCCGCCGCCTGCCAGGTCGATGTCGCTGATGTCGCGGGCGACGAGCTGGTCGAGGCCGGGGTAGTCCCCGGGCTGCGGGGGAGACAGCACCGCCACTGGCACGTCGTACTTCACCGCGAGCAACCCGGAGAAGGTCACAGGGATCTCGTAGGAGTACTGCTTGAGGGCGCGGCGCTGCGTGACGATGGTCTCCACGCGGGAGTTGGGCGGGACCTTGCCGGAGATCTGCGATTTCGAGGCCCAGCTGGTGGTCAGGGAGCCGCCGACGGAGGCTGTGATGCCCTGCGTCAGAGAGGCGTTGAGCGCCGCGGTGCCGGTGGCGCTGCCCTGGGTCGTGAACGCCACCGAGCCTGTCAAGGAGGCCGACGCGGAGTTCGTCGCCGCGTTCCTCACCGCCGTATCGACGGTGTTCGCGTTGTCCACCCCCACGCTGTCCTTGCTGTTCTTGTTGGTCACCGTGTTCGCGTTCTTGTTCGCCATCTCGTTTTGGAGCTGCGTCTGGAGCTGCGTCTGGAGGTTCAGACCGAGCTGGTTCTGCAACTGCAACGCGAGCTGCGCGCTGACGCTGCCGCCGAAGGTGAGCTTGGAATCTCCCTGGAGCGACCACGTGACCCCGTTCGACACGGTGAAGTCGACCGAGTCGGTGAAGGTCATCTCGGACACCTGGCTGCGGTTGACGTAGGCGCGCGAGGAGAACGTGTCGGGCGGGGGCTGGCTGATGTTGCGCCGCTCCTCGATCAGCGGTTCCCCGAGGTTCATGTAGGCGAGCCAGCCCAGCTGGTACGCGGAGCCGGGGAAAGCGCCGAAGCTCGACTTGTTCACGGAGAACCCGACGGGCTTGTGCCGCACACCGTAGTCGTCGACGTAGACCAGGTTGGGGTGGTCCAGGATGGACTGCCAGGTCTGCTCGATATTGAGTTCCCGCAGATTCTTCTTCGTCAGCGGCTGGCGCTTGGCCCGTTCCAGGTTGTACGCGTTGGAAGGCATTCCCCGTCCTCGACTGATCTGGCCGAACCGCACTCGGCGAAATGAAAACAGACATCTGCGCGCGTTCCGAAAATCGAAGTTATCACGGGCCCCATTCCGGCACCCGCCTCAGCGGCGGGCTCAACGTCGACGACAGTGGAAATTCAGCCACTGCCACTCCACCCCCAGCAGCCTCGAATCACCCCAATTACATCCCTACAAGATCTGCGCCCATAAAGGTTTGGCGACTGCTCTCAACTTGCGTGAGGCAGCGGCAGCTTGCGGCGCTGTCGAACAATCGGTCGATGACTTTCCGATAGTTCTGCCTGCGAGCGCTGTGGCCTCGGATGTTGCCGAAAGCGAGGGTGTTCGTTTCGGCCATCCATTTGTTTTAGGTCGTTTCGATTTAGAGTGTGGGCTTTCGGTAATGCTGCGTGATAGACCACTGCATTGAGAGTCCGACGCGTTGTTCTCCACATTCGAACAGGTGAGGTTTTCGCGATGTACACCCAAGAACGCACGGCGATGGCGAATTTGGTGGTCGGCGGCCCGGTGGCGGTGAACAGTTATGACAACGCGATCGTGGCAGCGCTGGTCGAGAATCGGCCGGTCATGCTCGTTCACGCCTTCAACGGCGGCTACCTGCGGCCGGCCGAGCTGAAGGAGGAGAGCCACGACAAGGGTGTCCAGCTGGCCACTGCGCTCGATCCGGCCACCAAGGAGGCGCAGGGCCATCTCTGGTACATCACTCCCGGCGGCTTCTTCGGGCAGCGACCGCTGTACTTCATCGAGAGCGCCGCGGGCCAGGTGTCGCCCAAACCCGCCGGTGCAGGCGACGCCGACGCCGGGCGCGGGGACGACGGTGCGCCGAAGCCGCAGCGCAGGCGCATCACCGTCCACCAGGAGGCCCCCAAGAGCACGGCCGACACCGTCCAGGTCGGCCTCCCCGACAAGGTCGGCGACAAGTGGCGCGGGAAGAACGGCGCGACTGAGGACACCCAGCTCTGGGTCGTCACGGTGACGCCGTGGGGCGGGATCACCTTCGTGCCGATCACCCACCCCGACGCCATCCTCGGGTTCAAGGACCACGCGGTGACGGCCAACAGCGAGGTGCGTCTCACCTACAACTGGGGCGGGGACTTCACCGGGACGGTCATCAACACGTTCTACCCGCGGCTGCCCAATGAGTGGAACGTCCCGTACCACCACGTCTTCACGTGATCCGCGGCCACTACCTCGCCACACCCGTCCCGAGCCAACGCCCCAACCGCCTGGAAGAGGCACCACGATGCCCGTGCCCACGGAAGAACTGAAGCTGGAGATCGTCAACGCCGCCACGGGGAAGACCCTCGGTGCCAAGGCCGCGCCGGGCGCGGACGGGGCGCTCGTGGTCCGCAACTTCCCCGATGGCGGCCCGAGCCCGGAGCAGTGGCAGCTCACCCCCGTGCCGGCCGCGCAGGCATATGTGATCCGCAATGCGGTCAGCGGCAAGGTGCTCGACAACCCCGCCGCCGCGGACCGCGGAGTCCGCCAGTGGGACGCCGCCGCCGGCAAGAAGGGCCAGCAGTGGCACGTCGTCCCCGTTGAGGGCGAAGCGGGCCTCTACTTCATCGAGGGCCCGACCGATGGCGCCGTTCTCGACCTCGCCGACCCCGGCCCCGACGACACCCGAATCGTCCTGCGCGAGCACGACGACAGCGCGGCAAGCCAGCGGTGGCGGTTCGTCCCGGCCGAGCCCGAGCGCACCAGCGACCCCGTGCTGCGCTGGGCACCCCTGAGCCACTGGAACAGCCGCCAGTCCTGGCGGCTCGCACGCTCGACCGCGCTGCGGCCGACACCCGACGCGACGCCCTCCTTCAGCGACATGCTGCTGGTCCTCGAGCGGTTCGGGAGCGACCAGGACGCCGGCGGGTGGAAAACCGACGGGCCCAACCGCTCTCCCAGCGGGCAACCGGGTTGGTGGGCCGGGGCCGGTGCGCGGTTCCTCGCCGACACCACGGAAACAGGGCGGGCGGACATCGTAGGGCTCAAACCCGCGAAGGGCGCTGTGACGTCGTCCAGCCGAGGCGACGGCACGTTCGACGACGAGCGTGCCCTGCGCCAAGGCGTGCCCTCCCCGAGTCCCGCGGACCTGTGGACCCTCGTGGACGCGACGGGCGACGGCAGGCCCGACGTCGTCGTGCTTGCCGCCGACGGTGTCCGGGTGTCCTCTCAAGACGAGGGCGGGACGTTCGCGCCGGCGGGCGGCGAGCTGGTCCTCAAGGCGTTCGGACACGGCAATCAGGCCGGCGGGTGGCTTGCCGACAAGCATCCCCGCTTCCTCGCCGACACCACCGGTGACGGCCGGCTCGACATCGTCGGCTGCCATGACGACGGTGTCTGGGTGTCACTCCAGGACGCGGAAGGAAAGTTCGCACCGATCGCCGATGAACCGGTTCTCCGGGCGTTCGGCCACAACGAGGGGGCGGGTGGTTGGCTTGCCGACAAGCATCCCCGCTTCCTCGTCGACACCACTGGTGACGGCCGGCTCGACGTCGTCGGCTGCCATGACGACGGTGTCTGGGTGTCACTCCAGGACGAGGACGGGACGTTCGCCGACCCTTTGTACGTCCTCGACGACTTCGGGGTCGACCAGGAGTGGAGCTCGGTCGAGGAGCACCCCCGGTTCCTGGTCAGGACCGTCAGTGGCGGAGCAGTGGACATCGTCGGGTTCGGCCCGCAGGGCGTCGTCGTCTCACGCGGGCGCGGCGACGGCACGTTCGAGCCCTCGAAGCTCGTCCTGAACGACTTCGGGCACGCACAGGGGTGGACGAGCGGGAAGCACCTCCGGTTCCTCGCCGACGTCACCGGCGACGGCAACCCGGACATCGTCGGCTTCGGCGACGAGGGGGTCTGGGTGTCGCACAGCCGCGGCGACGGCCAGTTCGATCAGGCCCAACTGGTGTGCCGCGGCTTCGGGTACAACGAGGACGCAGGTGGCTGGCGGGTCGACCGCCACCCCCGTTTCCTCGCCGACATCACCGGTGACGGGCGCGTCGACATCGTCGGCTTCGGCGGCCCGGGGGTGTACGTGGCCCGAAACCTCTACCGCCGCTTCAGGACCCGATAACCCCCGGAGAACCTCCACAGCTGCATCACGGCGACTCGCCATCGGCGTGACGGAACCTGTCACCCCAACCCTACGTGCGGCCTGGCACGCCTTCGCCTGCGAGGCCGCACGTCGAGCAACCGTAGTAACGGGCTACTGCGCCGACAGTGAGAACGGCGACCGCGTCGACGACCCGTCCGAGGACGCAACGGGGAGATCGCGGCGTCCGTGCGCGGCCAGGACGCGGCGGACCAGGCGGGTCTCGACGCCGCGCTGGTCGCCCTCGACGGGGTGCACGTTGGTAGGGCCGAAGGACAGCCAGTGCACATCGCTAGCGTCGCCTGTGGTCGGCGCAGGTGCTGGCCTGCTCCAGATGCGTGCCGACGGCGTGCTGGTCCCAGGCCCGCGCTGCGATGACCGAGACCCCGAGGCGCAATTGGCCCGTGCCGGCGATCGATTCGCGAGTGCCCTGCCCGCCCAGCAGGCCATGCCCCGCACCGATGAGGCGCTGCCCGATCGTGTATTCGCCCTCGCGGAAGTAGACCAGGGCCCGCATGTGCTGGCGGACCGCCGCCAGGCGGGGGTCGGAGGCGCGGTCAGCCGCCCACGCCATGCGGTCCAGGGCAACGCTCGACAGATCGTAGTAGCCGAGTTCGACGGCGATGTCGTGCGCTGTGCGGTACGTGGAGGCCAGGGCCTGCCACAGGTCGGTCGTGGGCGTCGTCCAGGCCGCCGAAGTCAGTTCCCTGATCAGTCCGGGGAGTTCTGAGGCCGCCCGCCGGAGTCGGGTGGCGCGCACGGTCGCAGGTCAATTCGGGTATCCAGCGGGGTAACCGGTGGGGCATCCGCACCTCCGGCACGGGTATCTGCCTGCGGGGACCTACCGGAGGGCGGCTGATGGCTTCTCCAGCTGCCGGTGTGTGGCCGCCAACGGGACCGGCCACAACCCAGGCGAGCGGCCTCAATGTCATCAGCCACCGGTGGAGCACCACCGCCTCTGTTACGTGTCGCCCGGCGCTGCCACTCCCGGTACGGCTCTGCGTTAGGCGATCGGTCGCGCCGGGGGCAAGCCGTGACTGCACAGTTGGAGCGGGAAGCTTTCCGTGGCTCTGTGCGGCCGCGGCTCCTGGCCGGCCCGCCGAGTTGGCCGGTGCGGCTCGGAGAAGCCCTGGACCGGTACCACCGTAGGTACCACGGTGCGTTCCACCGTGCGTACCAGGGCCTTTCGAAACACAGGTGCATCCCTGCAGGTCAGGGCATGGGGGTATGCGGTCCGCGCCGCTGACACCTCTTCCTCAGGAGGAGGATGAGGCCTTTCCTCTCCGTTCGGGCTGCGCCGGGCGGTGCGTGGTCCGATAGGCGGCGCGTCAGCTCCGGCGCGGCACGGCCTGGTTTCTGGCGTCGTAGGCCGACTCGGCCGGGCGAGCCGGCCGGACCGGCTCTGGCGGCTGTGGAATGGGCGTAGGGGAGTATGCGGGAACGTGGTTGTCGGCGGAGGACCGAGGACATGTGTGCGGAGCCCGGGCGCTCCGGTAGGGGAGTGGGCTGTGTCGGAGCGGGGAGCTACTTGTCAGGACGAAGGCGGGTCGGGTGGAGCCGACGATGTCGCGGAGTACGTCGCCGTGTGCCCGCTCACCCCCCAGCTAGCCGCGCAAATCGTGCATCTCGCGGGCCTTCGCTGGGACGGGGACGGATGGTGGGAGGCCACCGATGAGGCGATGCGTGCGCTGGGATGGCGGGACGACGCCGAGACGGAGCTGGCGTTCATGGCCCGTTTCGTCACCGAGCAAGGGCAGCACATCTACGAAGGGGACGCCCGGTTCTTGATGCCGTTCTGCGAGAAGTACCACGTGGGCGAAGACCTGGCGTTCACGGAGGATGAGTGGGGCAACCTGCCGGGCTGGATCAGCTTCCGGGGTGCCGGCCGGGAAGATTTCACCGCTCACCTCGGTGCGGCTATCGACCAGTTCACCCAGCTGCTCGGGCCTCCCGAGCTGGACGTTGTGGTGAAAACGCCGGACGTGCCTGGCGGGCGGCGCTACGCGGGCTGGCGCTATGCGGGCAATGCTCTTGTCGTCGGGCAGGGGCCGGAGCCCCTCTCGTTCTACGGGCATGAGGAAGCGCGGGTGTGTATCGGCCCGCTGGGCGTGGATGAACGGTTCCCGCCCGCGGCCGAGCTGGGCGCCTTCCTGCAGTTCTGACATAGCGCGCCGCGGCGTCGGCCCTCGGCGGCGGCCGTCATGCGACGTTTGCCGGCGGCAAGGCGGGGCGTGAGCCATGCTGCTGGTCCTTTCACGTTCATGGGCGTCCTGGCCGGTGACCGGTGGCCGATGAAGAGCACACGGGCGGTGGCCGAGGCGTATCGCATCGGTCATGGCCGGTCCACTGAATGACCGATGGCCGATATACCGCTATACCGGCGTCGGCCAAGCGTCATGGCCGACGGTGTCCGGTCAGCCATGGCGGTGCGATGGCAACGCACGACGGGGCGGCCGATGCGCTGCGGCGCTGTGCTGGCCGTGTTCGGCGCGCCGCGAATAGGCCCTGCTCACCGGCGGGTATCCGGGGCGGGATAAGCATTCGGGTATCCGCTGTGCGGCGCTGTGACCGGGGCATCCGGGACGCAAGCGAGCCGGGTATCCGCGTTGAGGAGGCAGGCTCGCCGGAGCGGCGTGAGCGGTCATCCTGGCCGATGCACAGCGGTCCGGCCGATGGATGCTCCCGGATCCAGGCAGGCACATCGGCCATGGCGCGGGGCCGCTGGAAAACTTTCCCCATGGCTGACCCGTCGACCCCGGCATCCGTCGGCATCGACCGGCACGGCCACATCACCGGCGGCATGGTCCCGACAGCGACTCCAGAGGCCGGCCGCCGACGCGTGCGAGGGAGGCGGCGCCGCCTACCGGCTGCAGGAACTGCGCGTGGCTTCGTTCACGAGAATGGGATCTGGCTCAAGTTTTGTGGTGGTCGGTCGGCGCTCAGCGGATCAAGCGCCTGATCTGTAAAAGCAAGCCGCCGGGTTCCGGGCGTTCAAGCCGCCGGGGTGAGGAACTGGCGGCCGCCGCGCAGTGTGGTGCGCAGTTTGCGCTGGGTCGCGCGGCTGTCGAGGCGAACGTCGAGGGCCCCGGGAAACACGCTGTCTGCCCGCAGCCCCGTGGGCAGTCGGGACTCGTCGAGTCCGTCGCGTCTGGCGATGAGGATGCCGAGATCGTGACGGCTCAGGGCCTCGTTTCCACCGAGGTGGTGGATGCCGGTCGCATCTCCCGACGCGAGTTCCATGAGAGCTGCGGCCAAGTCGGCCACGTGCACCGGGCAACGGACGTCGTCTGTGAACAGGACGCCGACGCGGGTCCCGGCGGCAAGTTCGTGCACAGCACGTTCGTGTACGGACTGCCCGTCGCCAATGATCAGCGAGGTGCGGGCGACCACAGCGTCCGGATGTACGAGAAGAACCCCTGTCTCCGCCGCGGCCTTCGCCGCCCCATACGGGGTGACGGGGTCGGGCAGGCAAGACTCCTCGTAGTGGACGCGGGCGCCGGAGAACACAGCGTCACTGGAGACATGGATCAGACGGCTGCCGGACTTCGCCGCCGCCATCGCCAGACGGACAGGCCCTTCGGCCGTGACCGCCCAGTCCGCCCCGCCACTTGATGCGTTGACTACGACACGAGGGCTGACCTTGGCTACGACCGCTTCGACACGTTCGGGATCCCGCAGGTCGAGGGCGTGCCACGCGACCTCCTGAGTGCTCCCGGGCCTTGTCGCGTAGGTCGCGGCCGTCGATTGCCCGGCCACTGCCGCTTGCCGGACCAGCTCGGCACCCAAGAACCCGGAACCACCAACGATCAAAACTGTCACGACGCGACACTCTAGACCGGCCGTGCCGACCAGTAGCACCACAGAAGTTGAGCCAGTGCCCGTTCTCGTGAACAGAGCCAGGAAGATAGGTCTGGGCGGCGCGGTCAGAACTGCAGCCGGTCTCGTACATGGGGCGAGGACACGGCGCAGGCCCTCAAGGAAGCCGGGCCCCAGCGGCGGGCGGAGTGGTCGTCGATCCACACGGAGTCGGGGGCGGCCTTGGGCGGGCTGTTGTCCTTCCGTAGGTGTCGCCATCGCACTGCGACCGGGTCGTCGGGGTCCTCCAGGCCGTGTCCGAGGGCACGCAGCCGGTCCTCCCAGCGCGGCTGGAGCACGCTGTCCGGTCTCCCCGGGGCCGCGCTCGATGAGGGCGCGGACCTGGGAGCGGTGCACGTGCGCAGGATGGCATCCCCATGGTCACGTCGGAGCAGCGTCAACTTCCCCATGGTGAACTCCTTGACGTTCCGGCTGGGGAATTACGTGGCGTTCCACAGCACAGAACGAAGGCGAACGGTAGCCGTGCGTGTCCAGGCCGGCAACGAGGGCGTGGACGTCGCCGTGCCCAGCAGCCAGTGCATCCCGGCGCGTACGCGCTCGATGTAAGTCAAGTGTCCAAAGCGGAGCTTGGCGGCGAGCGCCGCGTCGGCGCCCTTCATGTGTATGCCCAACCTCATGAGAGAGAAAAGGGGAGGAAAAAGAAGGAGGCGCAGCCGGCGCCCGCCGCGCTCCCCACCGGGCCGGTCCCGCCCCTCGATCCCGCCCCCTCCCGACGGCGGCGTCCACCCCACCCAACTGGCCCCCCGCAAGCGCATCTCCGCTGCTCACAGACGTGAACCCACGGCCGGCACCACCCCACACACCGCTGGCGCCACCCTGCCGACAAGAGTGAACAATCCCCACCCTCATCACCTCACACCAACACACTTGAAACCTTTGGAACATTCACGCCGTCAGCGCCCCAACTGACGCGCTGCCCACGGACTTTCGGCCATTGACGCCCGATGCGGGAGCCGCATAACTTCCTGCCCCAGTCGGCCCGCCGAACTGGAGTTCCATCGGAGTCACCGATGGACTCTCCAAGATCGGCAGTCCGGCGCTTCAGGCTCCTTACCCCCCACACCCATGGGAGCCGCCCGACACCACGACCGCCCCTGCGGCCGGCTGGCACGGGCTGCTGCCCTACGCAAGGAGACTCAGTTGTGGAGCTCGCCCGGATCCCGACCGCGCTGCCCCGGTGCGCCCGCCGCCGCACCCCGGCCCCTGGCCACGGGCACACCTGGTGCTATCCCGGAGTCCTGTTGCCCCGCGCGATAGCCGCTCGCCCCGCGGCCCACCGCTCCGCGGCCGTGCTGTGCGCCGCCGGCCGGTTCACCTACTGAACTCCCTTGCCTGACAAGGCCGTTGCAGACGGCTCCGTGACACAGGTCAGCAGACCCGGCGGGTCCGCCTCAGCCACCGCGGCGCGACACACGTCGCAACGGTTCCGTACGAGCACCGGCCTCGGCGACTTCGTACTCCCGCACCCGGCACCAGCGGATCCCAGGCGTACCCCGCCTCCCCGCCCATCCAAGCTCCGCCGGCCGGCCCCGGTCGGCGGCCCGTGACCCGCACCGGGTCGCAGAACGTCAGTCCGCCTCTGAGGAGACCCCCCACATGACCCCCTCGCACAAGAAGAAGACGCACACCAGATCCCGCGCCGCCATCGCCGTGGCCACCGCCGGTGCCATCGCCGCCGTGTCCGCCGGCATCGCCTCGGCCTCGGGCACGTTCGACACCCACGCCGACGCACACCACCACTTCGCGCTCGGCGCCAAGCTGCCGTCCGGCGGCAAGGCGAGCACCCTCTCCGCGCACACCTCAGTCACTTCCCGTCTCGCGGCCCTCTCGCCCCACAAGGGCGTCGCGCCCAAGGACGTGCCGGACAGCGTGGACCTGAGCCAGTACGCGATCGACCCGGGCAACCAGGGCCAGGTGGGCTCCTGCGTGTCCTGGGCCATCGACTACTCCGGCTACAGCATCATGGAGAAGCAGCAGGGCATATCCGGCGGTCCGCAGGCGCCCATGTACACGTACGCCCAGATAGCCAAGGGCAACGACCAGGGCAGCACCCCGGACGACACGTTCAGCATCGCGGAGTCGCAGGGCGTCGACTCGAAGTCGGACTACACCCAGGGCGACTTCGACTTCACCACCCAGCCGACCGACGCCGAGCGCCAGAACGCCGCGCACTGGAAGCTGTCGGGGCACACCCAGCTGCACACCGGCAACCAGATCCAGGCCGACGTGAAGCAGGCCCTCGCCGACGGCGAGCCGGTCGCCATCTCCCTCCCGGTTCACCAGAGCTTCCAGGACATCACCCAGCAGACGGCGGCCGACTACTCGTACCAGCCCGGCGGCGCCGAGGACCCGGTCCTCGGCGGCCACGAGATCACCATCGTCGGCTACAACAACCAGGGCGTCCGCGTCGAGAACTCCTGGGGCGGCAACTGGGGCGACGGCGGCTACATCAACCTGTCGTGGGACTTCCTGTCCAGCCAGGTCGAGGAAGCCAACGCCATCGGCAAACTCGTCCAGTAGACCCAGCAGTTCCCGGCCGACGCCCGTGTGCACGTGACCGATTCCTCTCGACACGTCACGTACCGGCGCGCCGGTACGTGACGTAGTCACCTGCCCTTCCGCAGTCCGGGGCCCGCGCTGGTATGCGCGGGCCCCGGACCAGTGCTCTCCGAACAGCACCTCGGGCTCGTCGACGGCGTCCAGCTCCTGCTCGAAGACGGGGAGAGCAACCCGGCTGGGCGCCTGGCGACGCTGCCGCCGCTGGACCAGCTCTCCTGCGTGGCCGGCGCTGCGCTCCCGGACACGCTCCCCCTCGATTCGCCTGATTCGCCTGATTTGCTGACAGGCCGAGGGGCCGCACCTCTTCCTGACCTGCGACGCTACCCGCGCCCGACGGGGTTTTGAACCACTTCCACAAACTCTGGCAAAACAACTATTGTGGGCACATGGTTGGCAGCTCCTCCCCGCCGACCGGGACGCCAGCATCCGCGCCGAGACTCGACCCTCGCCAACTGGGCCGCCCTGACAGAGGCCACCCGCGCCCCCAGGAAGCGCACCACGGTCGACCCCGTTAGAGCTCCCCATACCAACAGGTGGGACTCATGCCGGTCAGGGCTGTGCGCAGTTCGGGGAATTGTCCTGACACCAGCCGCCGCGCGGATGGCTCATCTCGAAATAGCCCTGGACGAGGCCGGCGATCACAGCAAGCGAGAAGGCAAGGCAAACGATAATTCCTGCCCAAAACGCAGCTCTCTTGACCTTGTTGTGACCCGAGGCGGCGAAACTCCGACCGCGCAGGGAGCGGTCAGTCAACTCTCGTACGCTGCGCAGCTTGTCGGGGTCATCTTCGCGCATGCGGGGCGCAGGGTGTGGGGACGTCATACCCATCATGCTCTCCTGGATCATCCCCACGTACACAGGGAGCCAGCGGCACTGCACCTCTCCACCGGTGTGTAGTGGGTTCATCCCCATTCGCGGGGAAATAGCTGACCTGGGAGGCTGTGCGTGCCGCTGCCTGGGAGCCATCTCCGCGAGCGGAAGCCGACCAGCACGGCACGCACATGGGTGCGCAGCTCTTCCGGCCAGGCTGGGGCACCAGCGTCCCAACCCGACCTCGGCCCTCACCAACTGGACCGACGAGGCAGAAGCCATCCCCGCGGACGCGGGGAGCAGCGGGCAACAAGGCCGCGGGGGCGCAGCCCGTAGGGGCCATCCCCGCGTGCGCGGGGAGCAGAAGCACCGCTCTGCCTCCGGCTCGTTCTCCTCGGGACCATCCCCGCGTGCGCGGGGAGCAGCTCGTCAGTCTGTGCGGGACGTTCGTCTCGAAGCGCCATGCCTGAATGCGTGGGGACGGCCTATCGGGTGGAGCCGGGGATGACCTCGAGGCGCTTCTCGGTCCTGTGCCTGGGTGCGAGGACGTCAGCGTAGTGGTGGTCCATCGACAAGATCGATGGACGGCTGAGTCGCCATGCGAGAGCGGCGTTGATGCAGTCTGTAAGCCCCAGTTTGTGCCCCATGTATGTGCGCATGAGTGCCTCGGCTTCGCCCAGCAGCCGACCATCGACAGAGGCGATCTGGACTGTCCCGGTGCGAGCGAGTGCTCCGATGCGTGCCACGGCCTCGACCGCGATGTGTTCGCCGGCTCGACCCGTGAGGAGGTGGTCGAGCTCGTCGAGAACCAAGGGCGAGACGACCAGGACGCGAGGTGTGGCGAGTGCCTTGACTGCGGCCTTGTGGTGGTCGTCCTTCCGGTTGTAGGCAGCAAGCCATACGCAGGTGTCGACGACGGCGACGGGTGGCCCTGCGTTCACCGGTCGAGCTCCTGGTGGAGCAGCTCGTCAGTGCGTGCCGCAAGGTCCGAAGGACCGTCAAAGAGACCCCACTCATCGGGGGGAACATTCTCTCCGACCGTGGTGACCGGCAGTTGGAGCGCGCCAGCAGCCCATTCGATCGCGAGCGCCTCGGGGGTCCGCCCAAGGACCGCGGCGAGATCTCGCAAGAGGGCTGCCCGGCTGCCAGTGACAGTGACGCTGGCAGTGATCTCAGCGCGGGAATCGGGTGGGGTATCAGCTGGCTGGTCGCTCATGACGGTGCTCTCCTCGCTGTGTGTACTCCATGGTGCCCTTACCCGGCGAAGAATCAGGGCAGAACGGAAGATGCCGGTGGGGTGGTCGGGGTGGAACCATCCCCGCGCGCTGGGAGCAGACCGGCGCCCTCCAGGGACGACTCGAGAAATCCCCGCGTGTGCGAGGAGCAGGGGTCCTGATCGGTCAACGCCCGGCCGCCGTCGGGACCATCCCCGTGCGTGCGGGGAGCAGACTTCGTGACCTGCATCGTTGCACGCACACGACCTGGTTTTGAAGCACTTTCACCGACTCCAGCAAACCGCGCATACGGAACGTCGATCGTATCGAAGAGCAAGGAGCACACGGCCAGAACCTTGGCCGGCGCCGCCTCCTCGGGCACATCCCCGCACGCGCGGGGAGCAGTAGCCGGTGGACGCCGCATTGGCCACGGTGCGGGGGCCATCCCCGCGTGCGCGGGGAGCAGCTCGACATTGCCGCGTATGTTCTGGACTACGAGGGGCCATCCCTGCGCGCGCATTGCCACCCACCACCTCGAGGGCAACTTCCCCGGCGGCACCACCGATCTGCGCCACCAGTTCACACTCCGCGACGGTTTCATCGAACGCCTCGTCATCGAACCCTGAGTCCCCATCCACGCCATCCGTTCAGGGCTGCGGCATCTGCGCGACCCGGACGCGGCAAGTTGGACGATGACAGTGGGGGTCGCTCGTTGGCGGACGTGTCTGCGGCTGGGCTACTTGACGTCGACTCGTCCTACCGGGTCGGGGCCGGTTGTCAGCGCCTCGCACGTGGTCTGCCACGTGCGGGCGCCGGGGTAGAGCTGGGTACGGAGGTAGGCCGCGGTGAGTTGGGCGAGGGCGGCGACTCGCTCGGGGTTCTCGTCGGTGGTCTCGGCGGCGTCGTATCCGGCGATCCCGCCGAGTCCGTGCTCCGCGTCGAACATGGTGAGCAGGGCCTTGGGGCCGGGGGCGAGGGTGTAGGGGTCGGCGTGCCAGTCCGGCCCCGTGTCCGTGAAGTGCCGGGAGTCGTCCTTGTCGCCGGCGACGACCAGCGCAGGTGCGGTCATGGTGGAGAAGTCGACGGCCCCGATGATCGGCCACTGCTCGGCCATGGGCCCGTTGAAGACGTCGCCGCCCCTGCCGGGCGCGGCGAGCAGTACGCCCGCCTTAATCCGGGGTTCAACGAGGTGTACCACGTTCCCGGTGTCAGGGGCGGTGAGCCCGGCGCCGAGCAGGAGGGCGGCGGTGAAGCCACCGAGCGAGTGCCCGGCGAGGGCGACCTTGGTGGGGTCGATCCGCCCGGCGAGCTGCGGCACGGCGCTCTCAATCACGTCGATCCGGTCAATGATGTGGGTCATGTCCTCGGCGCGGGAGCGCCAGAAGTCGGGTGCGCCGGGGGCGTCGGCGACCAGGTGGCTCAGTGTCCTGGAGGTGAGGTGGGTGGGCTGGATGACGACGAATTCGTGTGCCGCCCAGAAGTTGGCGAGCGGCGCGTAGCCATTGAGCGAGGAGAGGTTGTTCGAGGGGCCGTGGCCGTGGGAGAGGAGGATGACGGGGAGGCTGGTTCCGGTCGCAGGGGCGGAGACGCGCACCTGGAGGTCCACGGGACGTCCGGGCACGGGCAGGACTACTGGGCTCAAGGACAGGACCGGGACAGGTGCGCCCAAGGCGTCGGCGGTGGTGGACGCGCTCACGATGTGGGTTCCCCTTTCTTGTGGCGTTCCGCCGCCCGCCGGTCTCCGGCGGGCGGACAAGGCGGTCAGGAGCGTTCCGTTTCGACTAAGCTGAAACGGAACACTGCTCCATTTACTATCTGGAGCAGTGCTCCGTTTTGTCAAGCAGTATCGAAGGAGAACGTGATGGCCACGGAGAGCCCTGGAGGGGAGTCGCCGTCCCGAAGCAAGCGGGCCGATGCCCAGCGCAACCGGCAGACGGTGCTCACCGCCGCCGCCGAGGTCTTCGTCACCTCCGGCGTCGATGCACCCATCCGCCAGATCGCGGCCCAGGCAGGCGTCGGGATGGCCACGATCTACCGCCACTTCCCGACCCGGGCGGATCTCGTCACCGCCGTCTACCGCCACCAGATCGAGGCATGCGCCGAGGCCGGCCCGAACCTGCTGGTCAGTGCCGGCTCCCCGCTCGACGCACTGCGTCAATGGATCGACCTCTTCGTCGACTTCCTGGTCACCAAGCACGGACTTGCCGACGCCCTGCAGTCCGACAGCGACCGCTTCACCACGCTGCACGCCTACTTCCTCGACCGCCTGCTGCCCGTCTGCGCCCAACTGCTCGGCGCCGCGGTCGAGGCCGGCGACATCAGGCCCGGCACGCAGCCCTACGAGCTGATGCGCGGCATCGGCAACCTCTGCATCGGACGCGACAACGACCCCCGCTACGACCCCCGACGCCTGATTTCCCTCCTCCTGCAGGGACTCGAGCGACCTCAGGCATCCTGATGCCGACAAACGACATCGCGCACCTCCACAGCTCCGGCATGGCCCAGGACTTCGACGTGTCCGGCTCGTCCGACGAGATGACGGTGCGCTCGTGAAGGGCAGGCACTCTGCAGCCGGACGGCCGCGGCCGGAGTCGCCGGGAACCACCCGTCCGGCGCTTCCGGACGGCGTGCAGAACGGGGATGGCGGGGGCGATCCTGGCACCCATGAGGGCGACGCGGGTCCCCGCAGCCTTCTGAAGAAGCTGGCCCTGTGGGCCGGACTCGCCCTTTGCATCGCCTTCACCGCCTGGGTGGCCTGGGGGTTCCTCCAGTTCGACCACGACCTTGACCATCCCCGCGAAGGCGGCTTTTCCGGCTGGCAGTGCGACGCCGGCCGCGACTGCGGTTCCTGACGACGCGCCGCTCCCGGCCCGGTCCTGGCCGTGCGCCCCCGGGCCAGCCCGCGGACGGGGACTCAACGCTCCGGCGGACGTACCGCCTCCGCACGGCTACCGCCACCTCCGGGTGCCGGGAGCAGCGCTGTGGGAGCAGGCCGACCAATTCGACAGCGGGACCATCCCGGCACGCGCGGGGAGCAGAAGGCCGCGAGCCACGGCCTGATGCCGGTGCTGGGACCATCCCCGCACGCGCGGGGAGCAGACTTCGCGACCTGCCTCGTTGCATGCTCACGACCTGGTTTTGAACGACTTTCACTGACTCCGGCAAACCGTGCATACAGAACACCGTCCACTTCAAGATGCCCGTAACCGCTGACAGTCGGCCCCCACCCCGCGGACGGTGGAGCGCGGGCCGGCCCAAATCTCTTCACCTGGACACCGCTGCTGGCCTCGGCAGACTGGATGGCCGCCGACGTACGCCGCCGCCTCGCCACCACCCTCGACCAGGTTGCCAAGGAACTCACCGACGCACCCGCGCGGCTGGCGGACTGGAGCGACTGGCAGGACCTGGCCCGCCTCGGTACGAACACCGTCGGCTGGCGAGCGCTCGCACTCGCCGAGCACGGCATCGAACTGGCCGCCCCGTACCTGGACAACGAGGTGATCGGGCCTGCCTCGCCGTCCCGGCCGACCGGCGCGGTGCACCCGGGCAGTACAAGCCACTGCTGGACGGGGCATTCACCGGCACCGGCATACTGCCGGAGTTCGTGCTCGCCCGGACGACGAAAGGCGGCTTCAACGCCCTCGCCTACGCGGGCCTGCGCGACCACGCCCCCATACTCCGGGACCTCCTCGGGCCCTCCTCCCGGCTCGCCGCGCTGGGACTGGTAACCGAACAGCCCGTCGCCACAGCCCTCGCACGGGCAGCCACCGGACAGCCCACCGCCCAAGGCGCCCTCCACCTGGTGGTCGCCGCCGAGGTCTGGCTGCGACAACTCGCAGCAACGCCTACCTGGTGGGACGAGGTGAAGCCCCATGTGGCAGTTGCGTGAGCGAGCCCATCCGGTCCTCACCGACGAGGGCGGCGCCATCGTCGCCGACCACCCCGACTCCCCATCCCTGTCCATCCTGCGCGACTGGCTCACCGCCTGGGAGGACGCTGGACGCCCGGCCCCCGAGACGTACACCCCCACTCTCGCAAGCCACGACGAGCCCGGCATGACCGGCTGGAACCTCCGCCTGGCCCGCTGAGGTCACCGCCCCGGCCCCGGCCGCTGTCCGCTGTCATCCAAGCGAGGCGTTTGACGGCGAACCCAGTCGTTCGGGCTTCCTTGCCGGCGAATCCAGGCGTGTGGGGTGAACGCGCTGGGGATGCTGGGTGGCCGAACTGGCTGGGGTGGAGCGTGCGGAGACGTGCTTCGAGCTCGCGTACATCGACGCCGTACGCGAGCGACGGTGGCGTCCGCTGCTGGACTGAACCGTCCCGGGTTGGCCGGCGGCCCGACCCGGACGGCTGGATGCCCTGCGGAGGGGCACTGGCCGGGGTCGGGTGCGTCAGCGGGTTTCGGCGGGGGGAAATTCCGCTTCCAGTACCTTGAAGAAGGCGGCGATCGGGTTGACCCAGTCGCCGTTCACGTTGCAGACGACCAGGCGCTTGCCGTCGCGGGTGCCCATCACGTATGTCCAGGAGCCGTTGAGTGCGCCGCCGCCGCCGAAGACGGTGACGCCGTTGGGCAGGGTCTGCTCGAAGGTGCCCATGCCGTACCTGGTGTTGGGGATCCAGCCAGCGTCTTCGGTCGAGACCGTGGCCCACATCTCGGCCTGCAGTGCGGGCGAGAAGAGTTCGCCGCCGAGCAGGGCGCTGAAGAAGCGGCCGAGGTCGCCGGTGGTGGAGACGATGCCGCCGGCGGCCCAGCCCAGCGACGGGTCCCATTCGGTCACGTCGTAGACCTTGGCGTCGGGGTCGCCGGTCGGCAGCTTCGTGTACAGCCGGGGGTGTGGCCCGCTGATGGTGGTCTCGGTGCCGGGAAGGTAGGTCCCCGTCAGGCCGAGCGGGTGGAGGATCAGCCGGGAGAGTTCCTCGGCGAAGCTGCAGCCGCCGGCCCGCTCGATGATCAGGCCGAGGAGCATGTAGTTGGCGTTGGAGTAGCGGAAGGCGGTGCCCGGCGCGAAGTAGGGCGGGTACTTCATGGCGATCTGTATCAGCTGTTCGGGGGTCCACTTGTCGAAGCGGTGGGTGAGGTACCCGGTGGTGACGTAGCGGTCCATCATGTCCGGGTCGTCGAAGGCGTAGTTGACGAGGCCGCTGGTCTGCTGCAGCAGGTGCCTGACGGTGATGGCGCTGCCGTCGTTGCCGTTTCCCCGGACCAGGCCGGGCAGCCACTGTTCCACGGTGTCGTCCAGACGCAGCCGGTGTTCGTCCACGAGCTTGAAGGCCACGGTGGCGGTGAACGCCTTGGTGAGGCTGCCGATGTAGAACTGCTCGCCCTGGGTGCGTGCGCGCCCGGTCTCGATGTCGGCCACCCCGGCCGTGCCGAACCAGCTTCGGTCGCCGTCGCGGACCTCGGCAACGATGCCGGGCAGGCCCTCGGTGACCACCTGCTCAAGAGCGTCCTGGATCTTGTTCATGACGTAGTTCCTTTCGGGTTCGCGAGGCGGTGTCGGCCGCGCCGCAATCGACGTTCGGTACATGGTGAAAGCTATGTTGCGTTCGATGTTCAATCAAGCGGCATAGCGGCGAAGTTCCGTGTTTGCGCAGGTAGATGGCGTGCAGTTGGTGCAATGGTCTTGATGCTGAATGCACCAGGGTTCATCGCTTGTTGCAATGAGATGGAGATGAACGCACACTGATCGACTACGGGACCGAGACAGACCGAGACAGACCGAGACGGGGAGAACACCGATGCCAGGAGGCAGACTCAGCCACCAGGAACGCCGGACCATTGCGGAGGGACTGGCCGAAGGGCTCGCCTACGGCGAGATCGCCAGGGGCCTGGACCGGCCGACCTCAACCGTCACCAGGGAGGTCAACCGCAACGGCGGACCCACCGGCTACCGGGCGGACCAGGCGCACCGGGCCACCGAGCGGCGCGCCCGCCGCCGCAAAACCGCCCCGACACAGGCGCCGCCGACCGGGACCGACGCCTACGGACGCGACCGGGAGGTGGTGCGCGACTTCGAGGAACAGTTCACTGCACTGCTCGTCCAGACGGGACTGCCGAAGATGGCAGCCAGAGTGCTGGGCTGCCTGTATGCCGCTGACACCGGAAGCCGCACCGCGGCAGAACTGGTGCAGCGCCTCGGGGTCAGCCCCGCATCGATCTCCCTGGCCGTGCACTACCTGGAAGAGCAGGAACTCATCCGGCGCGAACGCGACCCCGGCAAGCGCCACGAACGCTATGTCATCGACGACGACGTCTGGTTCCGGGCCATGCTCGCCAGCGCCAGCGCCAACGCGCTGCTCGCCGAGGCCGCCCAGCAGGGCGCCCGGACACT
>NZ_JBVHTY010000027.1:0-67599 GCF_055565615.1 Streptomyces sp. NPDC028368
AGGCGACCTACGCGCTCGCGTACGGGGCCCGTGTACGGCAGCTCAACGTACGGCCCCGCGGACTCCACTCCAGCCGATACAGCCACCCAACCCCCGGCGCGTCTACCTCACACGACCAGGTTCGACGGCAAAGAAGCCCGAACGACTGGGTTCACTGTCAAACGCCTCGCTTGGATGACAGCGGACAGCCGCTGCCCTTCCACTTGTATGAGGGGCAGCAGCCGGGGCCGTTTCGTCTCTGCCCCAGTTCACCTCATGGTTCTCACGTGCCTAACATGCCTTAACAGTGTGTGGGACGCTGACCTGCGGATCAGCTTGACAGCACTAGCTCCGAATGCCGTCCGAGCGCTCCTTGGCTCCAACCCTGGCCGTGGTGCGTGCCATCAACCAGGGAACCTGACCAAGGGAGGATCGCGGCCGCTGGACGCTGCTGTCCGCCGCCGTAGATATCGGGCCGCGCATGGGAACCTCCGTGGGGCCGGGGTGGCGGGCGAGCACCAGGTTTCCCCGTGAGTCGCACTATCGCGATCCATAGCATTCGATCGGGTGACCAGCGCGGCCACGCGACGCGACAGGCCGGCGTCGAGACTTATCCGGCGAGGCATGCGGGAGCCACGGCTGTGGCTACACCGGCTCGTACTCGAGGGCGGTGTCGGGGCAGGTGGTGGCGAGGTCGCGCAGGGCGTTGCGTTCGGTGTGGTCGACGGTGAGGTTCCATCTGTTGGCGCTCGGTGAAAATCCCCACCCCCTGCTCAGGGCTCCCCAGACCTGCTCCCCTTCCTTCCCCAGCCATGCGGGCTCGAGGTGGAACAAAGCGAGGATCGTGAGGTGAACGCTCGTCGTCAGGATGTTGACTGTCGCGTTGATGACGGTCTCGGGGACTGCGCGTGGCCTCTGGCAATCGGACCTCCGCGAACGGCCCCGACCGTGTCGGCGCGGGAGACAACGGAGGTATGCACTCCGGCCGAGGCCGTGGCGATGACTTCGCCCAGGACGTCGCGGGAGCGGATCAGGTCGGTGATCATTTGATTGATGCGGTCCAGTTCCGCAGTGAGTTCGTTGACCAGCCGTGGCGTGGCGATCTCGTTTGGGGCGCCGTCCGCGTCACGCATGCAAGGGAGCAGCTGCGCGATCTTCTTGCTGTTCAGCCCCGCGGCGTAGAGTGCCTGGATGCGGATGACCCGGTCGACCGCCCACTCGCCGTAGTGCCGTTGGCCACCCGGAGTACGCTCGGCGCTCAACAGCCCCTGCGTCTCGTAATAGCGCAGCGAACGCTCGCTCACCCCGCTGCGCCGAGCCAGTTCACCGATCCGCATTCCCCACCTCGCATGCCGACTCAGGACTTGAACCTGACACTGATGTCAGCTTCTACCGTACAGGCATGACGAACACACCAGTTGACTCCCGCCTCTTCGAACCCGCCCGCCTCGGCGCCCTGCGCCTGCCCAACCGCCTGGTGATGGCGCCAATGACCCGCAACCGCGCCGGGGCCGACGGTGTCCCGCAACCGATCATGGCCACCTACTACGCCCAGCGTGCCTCCGCGGGGCTGATCATCGCCGAGGCTTCCACACCGAACGCCGTGGGACAGACCTACCCCAACATCACCGCGATCTACAACGAGGCACACGTGGCCGGATGGCGACGCGTCACCGACGCCGTGCGCGATGCGGGCGGCCGGATGTTCCTACAGTTGCAGCACGGTGGCCGGGTCGGCCACCCCGACAACAGCGGGTTGACGCCGGTTGCGCCCTCGCCGGTCCCGCTCCCGGAGACGATCTTCACCCCCGGCGGGCACCAGCCCTCCGTCGTGCCGCGTGAGATGACCACCGACGAGATCCACTCCACCGTGGCCGACTTCGCGGCCGCCGCCCGCAACGCCATCGACGCGGGCTTTGCCGGAGTGGAGGTGCACAGCGCCAACGGCTACCTTCTGCACCAGTTCCTGGCGCGGGGAACCAACCACCGCACCGACGCCTACGGCGGCTCGGTGGCCGGCCGCATTCGGTTCACGGTCGAGGTGGTCCAAGCCGTCGCCGACGCGATCGGCCCGGAGCGGGTAGGCGTGCGGATCTCGCCCGGACTCACCGTCAACGGCATAGACGAGGGTGACACCGAGGACATCTACCCGGCGCTCATCGCTGCCCTGGCCGATGCCGGCCTTGCCTACCTGCACGTCGTCTTCGCGGATCCGGACCAGCCCCTCTTCCAGGAGATCCGGAAGACGTGGCCGGGCACGCTGGTCGCCAACCCGGTCCTCGGGAGGGGGAAACCGTTGCCGGCCGATGGCGGAAAGCACGAGGGCGAGCGGCTGCTCGCCGCAGGAGCCGAACTGATCTCGCTCGGCCGCCCGTTCCTTGCCAACCCCGACCTGGTGGAACGACTGCGCATCGGCGCACCGCTCAACCCGGTGCGAGACCAGGGCCTGATGTACACGGGCGGTGAGACCGGGTACACCGACTATCCGGTGCTGGCCGCCGCCGAGCACCGACCCGAGACACCCGAACCCCTCGGAACGTGACCACCGCGCGGTGCATCAGTGGGTTCGGTTGGAGCATGAGGGTGCTGTGCAAGCCGAAGAGCTTCGGCCGTGACATCGGCGTCGATCTGTGCCGGTGTTCTGTCGCTGTATTCGAGGGTGTCGTACTCGTCGTCCAGTTCGGCGAGTCGCTCGGCCAGGGGCAGCTCGTGCCCGAAGTGCTGGTGGGTCCGGAAGGCCAGCTCGCGTGGCGTCAGCTTGCCGGCAAGCATTCGGGCGGCAAGTGCTCGTGTGGCGGCTTCCTGTCCGGCAACGCTGCCCACTGGGTAGAAGGTGAGGCCCAGTTCGTCGAGTGCTGGGGGAAGGAGGTCGGGGACGTCGTACTCCGCCTCCGTGCGGGTGCACGCGGCCAAGATCCGCAGGGCAGGACTGTCGAGGCCGGCAGTGAGTGCATCACAGGCAGCAGTGACGACGTGGGTTGCGTGTGTCTCGCCAATACTCCTGAGAGCGGCACGGTCCTGAAGCTCGCGGGCTGCTGATTCGGTCGACGGCATCTGTCCATGGTCTCGTCACTGAGGTGAGCAGGTCGAGCGGGTTTCACTGCGATACCTGCTGCGACAACCGCTTCGACCTTTTCCAGGACCGCCGCGCCTACGTCTGGGACAACAACGGCGACACCGCCACCCTGCGCAACGACCACCACCGCATCGTCGACACCAAGAGCTGGGGCCGCCATGGCCACTGACCGCTGAACCGCTGGTGAGACCTGGTCACTCCCACCAGCCCTTGGTGCGCCGCAGCCCTGCGTCTGCGGCGCACCGCCATCTCGGGCCAGCTCTCGCCCGCATACGGTGATCGCTGTGACCGCACGTCATGCACGATCACGATCACACCACGGGCCGTCCGGCACCCGGGCGCCGAGCACAGACAGCAACTGCGGCGGCTCAACCGGGTCCGGCAGCGAGCCCAGGTCGGACCACGCGATCCAGGCGTCCGTATCCAGGTTGGTCTGCTCATGGGGAAGCAGGCCAGTCCGCACCAGCGATGGCTGCTCGTCGGTGAATCGAGCGACGAGGAAATGCTCCGTCCCGATGTACCGCTTGCCGTTCCACTGCACATCACGGTCGACTGGTACCGACCGATCAAGGACCGCATCCGGGTCGAGTCCGGTTTCCTCGGCCAGTTCGCATCGTGCCGCCACCAGCGGTGTCTCACCCGGCTCGATGCCGCCGCCGGGCGGCTCCCAGAGCCATGTTCCGTCGAACGGATCACGCCAGTGCAGGAGAAGCAGGCGGTGGGTAGCGTCCAAGCAGATGACCCGGGCGGCCGGCCGGTGCATAGAATCCACCGCCCTGACGCTAGGCGGTGCCCGAAATGTCGATCAAGGCTTTGGCTGTGTCGACCGAACCTCAAACACGACCTGGTACGAGGCACCGCTCAGGGGCAGCAAGAAAAACAGGCTGAGCTGTGGCATTTATATGGTCGGCTGGTTCTGTGGAAGCGATATGGACAAGTCTCGTAGCGGTTGCCGGCACGCTGTTGGGTTCCGTGATCACACATGTCTTCCAGCGGAATGCGTCGCAGCGCAGTGAGCTGTTCGCACGGTCCGAGGCGCTCCGGCAGGAGCGCACAACCGCGTACGGTGCGTTCGCTGCAGCAGCGGAGGACTACCGTTACGGTCAGGCGGCCCGCTGGTACCTCAAGTTGGACGAGCCGGATGGAGAGGCATTCCTCGTCGCCCGGGATGAAGCACACCGACTCCGGACAGTGGCACGGCAAGCGCTCTATCGGGTCAAACTGCTCACCGAGGATGGGGAAGTGACCCGCGCGGCCGAATCGGCCTACCAGTGCACGTGGGATCTGTCGAACGCCCAGGACCGAGCGGAGCGGGACAGACGGGACGCGCAAGCCAGGCTCGCCATCGAGGCGTTCATATCCCAAGCTTCGCTGCTGGTACGTTGAATGGGGAGCACCTGCTGTCACGTGGTCACGCCCTGCCGAGGCGGGGGAC
Organism: Streptomyces sp. NPDC028368; assembly: GCF_055565615.1. Classification (NCBI taxonomy): domain Bacteria; kingdom Bacillati; phylum Actinomycetota; class Actinomycetes; order Kitasatosporales; family Streptomycetaceae; genus Streptomyces; species Streptomyces sp. NPDC028368. The sequence continues at coordinate 4,491 of NZ_JBVHTY010000027.1, forward strand.
GGTGCCTTACATCTCGCACATTGCCTTTGGTCCTGCTCCAGGCGCCCAGCGCTCCTGCGACGTCCGGGGGCCCGTAGCCAGCGGGCCCCCGCCGTGCAGACGGAGTCGCTCAACCTCGATGGTTCAGGTCTAAAACCTTCGCAGAGCGGGAGACCGGAGCCGACGGTTATACCGGTTCGTACTCGAGGTCGGTGTCGGGGCAGGTGGTGGCGAGGTCGCGCAGGGCGTTGCGCTCGGTGTGGTCGATGGTGAGGTCCCAGCGGAGTTTGGTGGCGACCCAGTCGGCGACATAGGTGCAGTGGGCCTCGGCGGCCGGCGGCATCCACTCGGCCGGGTCCTGGTCGGCCTTGGAACGGTTGGTCTTGGCCGTGACCGCGACCAGGCTGCGTTCGGCGTCGAGGTCGTTGGCGTAGGCCGGGCGGCGGGCGGCGGTCCACTGGAAGGCACCCGAGTCCCAGGCCTCGGCCAGCGGCACCATGTGGTCGATGTCGAGGCCCTTGGGGTCGGTGACTGTCTGCTGGTCGGAGTAGCTGAACCATTCGCCGCCCAGGATCTTGCAGCCGGGTCCGATCTCGGCGGGGATACGGGATTCGGCGATAAGGACCTCAGCCCGGGTGTTGCAGCCGTCGCGGTCCGCGTCGACCCAGTGCTTGAACTTGGTGCGTTCATAGCCGTCGCGGCTCTCGGCGGCCTGGGGGAGGGATTCGATCGCATCGTGGAGGCTGAGTACCTGTTTTCTACGCTGGCGTGGTGTCCAAGGGCGCCGGACGGGCCGAGGAGCGGATCTGTCGGGCTTGTGGCGAACGGCTGAGGCCGGGGGTCCGGCCTGATGCCTCGTTCTGTTCCTCGGCGTGTCGTGCCAGGCAGTGGCGCACGGACCGGCGGTTGCCCAAGCGCCTGGCGGCCGTGCAGGACGGTGCGGGCGAGGTCGAGTGTCCCGAGTGCGGGGCCCGGTGGATCGCTGGCGTCGACCGGAGGTCGGCGGCCTTGTACTGCGACGCGGTGCAAGGTGAGGGCCTGGAGGCGCCGGAAGGAAACGTTCGGCGAATGGTCACAGTAACCGCATCGCGAACGCATCCTGAGTCCAATTCCGTCTCCGTCTGATACACCCCGAAATCACCATCGTCTGGGCCGACTCCGCCTATGCCGGAAGGCTCGTGACCTGGGGCAAACAGCACCTGAACCTCACGATCAAAACCGTCAGCCGCCCCAAGGACAGCTCCGGCTTCGTCGTGCTTCCGCGCAGGTGGGTCGTGGAACGGTCGCTCGCCTGGATAATGCACGCCTGCCGGCACGCACGGGACTACGAACGACTCGTCCAGCACTCCGAAACGTTGATCACGTGGGCCGCCATCACGCTCATGACCAGGCGGCTCACCCGCAAGGCAGCCCGTCAGGCCGGACCACCGGCAACCCGGCCAGACCAACTCGCGCGGGCCGCCTGATCTACTCACCGGGATCCTGCCGGGCCCTACCCTCGTGGGACTCTCCCAGCATCCGCCGCGGGAGCTGAGAAGATGACGGCGCCTCACTATCTACGTTGCAGGGAATTCCGTTCCTCTGACCAAGACAATCACGGTGAGAGATCAAATCCACAGGCGGGAGACGACCGGATGGCTGCATCGAGGGCCGCCCTCACTCGGGACAGCCTGCGAATGAAGATCACCGTCCAGCAGGTGCGACTCGGGGACGAGGAATACCGAGTGATCAGCCCATTCAAACCACTAAAGAACGGGGCCCTCTACAAATACAAATCTGACCAATACAACATGTATGTGGACCGGACGGACGGCCGACGCATTGGCGCCCTGTGGCTGCTCGCAGCGCGATCCCCGAGGTCCTTGGTCTACCTTCCGATGCGCACCCCTGCAAAGGAGCTCGGGGGCGTCCACGACGACGAGACGCCGCTCGACCTCGTGCTGGCCCACCGGGCATTACAGTTCCGGCCGTCCCGATGGAAGAAGCTGCGGGCGCACATTCGTGCAGGGAACGCTCCCCGCGACATACGAACCGCAAGGCTGCCCGAGGGAGACCTGCCGGCCGACACCTGCGAGATCAATTACGCGGCACCAAGCGATCCAGAGAACAGGAACCTGCTCCACCAGCACGTCCACGCCGAGACCCTGTTCCTGACAGGCAGTGCGACGGCGTTTCGGGAAGCGGCTCCGCACATATTCACCGTCACGAAGGAAGGCCCTCCCGCTGCCGCTACAGAGCTGTACATTTCAGGCGGATGTAACTACCACGTCTGCCGGAGCATCTACCACTGGCCAGATTTGCATGCACACGGGTGGGAACAAATCCACGTGGAGTTCTGCCCGCCATGGTCGAGATGATCAGACGCGGACTGACCAGGCAGGAAATCCACCCGAGGAGCCCACATTCGGATCGCCTGGTCACATGAAGAACGTCGGCTCGGCCCGGCTGTACCGGCCAGCCGCCGGGGAGGACGACACCTGGCCCCATCTGGCGCCGGTGCTGTCCACCAAGACGATCAACTGGGACCTGATCCGCCAGCAGTACGACCAGATCGTGAAGTACACCACCGCCCTGCGCCTGGGCACCGCCGAGGCCGAGCAGGTCCTGCGCCGCTTCACCCGCGGCGGCCCCAAGCACCCCACCTACCAGGCGATCGAGGAGCTGGGCCGCGCCGCACGCACGGCGTTCCTCTGCGACTACCTCACCGACGCCGACCGGCGGGCCCTGTCCCCGCTGTTCTGGACCCACGTGAACCCCTACGGCCGGTTCGAGCTGGACATGAACTCCCACCGCGACCTCGCCGCCGCCACGGCCACGGTGCCCGGCCCCCGCACCGCGCCCGAGGCGGAAAGCGCACAGTCGGCTGCGGACGGTGCGGCCGGGTCGGCATCCTGAAGCCCCGTCCGCCTGGCGTCGCTCCCTGGGGTGAAACGCCGGGCCGAGGAGGGCTTGGCCATGGGGTGAGGAGGGGATGGGCATGGCGCGTTCGTCAGGAGTGTCGCTGGCCGAGCGAGTGGGAAGGGTGCCGTGCAGGGCGGGGTCGCTGACGAGCACAGTGACGCCTGTACAGCTCCGGTGTCATACGTCGACCCGCTCGAAGATGTGCGGGTACGACACGATGTCGTCGGGGAACTCGGCCGCCATGCGCTGGAACTCCGGGCTGCCGAACGCCGTGGCGAGAGCCTCGGTCGACTCCCAGACCGCGACGTTCATCAGAAGTCGACTGCCCGCCGTTCCCTTGTGCATCTGCAGGGAGACGAATCCCGGCTGAGCCTTCATGAACTCCGCCTGCCTCCGAAAGAGGGTCAGGAACGCCTCGGTCCTCTCCTTCGGAACCAAGAAGGTGTTGGCCAGGACGATGGGCCCGGCCTCCTCCTTGAACTGCGCGAACACCGGCGTATTCGAGTCCAGGCTCTGCAGCTTGGCCATCTTCGGTACTTCCTCTCGCAATCGGTTGTCCCATGGCACCGAGGCCGGCCACCGCCGTACTGGCGGTTCAGGGATCAACGATGGTGGGACGGGGAGGGCCGGGACGGCGTCACACGGTGAAGACGCGCTCGACTTCGTCGCGCTGCGTGTGCAGGGCCCAGTAGAGGGGGGCGACCTCCTCGGCCGAGGCCGCCGGTACTCCGGGCGGGCCATCCGTGCCGATCCACACGCCGATGGCGACGTGCGCGGCCTGGACGCCGGTGTCGGCCAGTTCCTTGTGCAGGCTGAGTACCCAGTTGCGCAGCGCGGCCTGGGCGGCGTTGAGGTTGCCGAGCATCGGAGTGGGGTTGACCGAGCCGGCGCCGTTGGTGTAGAGCAGGGTGCCCGCGCCGGCCTCGCGCATTGCGGGCAGCACGGCCCGTGTGGCGGCGATGGCCCCGTAGAGCAGGAAGTCCATCGCCCACTGCACATCGGACGGGTTGGTCTCGGATGGAGCGGTGAGCGGCGTGGATTCGATGTTCCCGGCTGGGGAGTACTCCAGGACGTCGATGCCGCCGAAGCGGGTGACGGCGTCCTTGAGCGCCTGGGTGAGTGCGTCATGGTCGAGTACGTCCGCGGGGAATGCGGCGGCGGTGATGCCTTCGGCGTCGAGCCGGCCGGCCAGGTCGTTGAGCTTGTCGCGGTTGCGGGCGATGAGAGCGACGTCGAAGCCGCGGGAGCCGAAGGTACGGGCGATGGCCAGGCCCATACCGGGGCCGGCTCCGACGATGGCGATGCTGGGCACAGTGAATCCTTTGCTGGGAAACCCGTTGGGATAGGGGTGGATCGGGCGACGGTGAGCGCGATCTTGCCGAGGGTGCTGGCGCCGAACGTGGTGAACGCCTCGCCAGCCTGTTCCAGGTCGTAGGCGGAGTTCACCAACGCCTTGAGGGCCACTGCGGACGAAGTCGGCCTCCGGACCCGGCTCGGCGGTGGCGATCACGCACGGGAGCAGTTCTACGAGCGCATTCCAGGTAGTGGGGTGGGTCGGGGGCGGGGCGCGTGCCGTTGCCGGTGCCCTCACCGCTCGTGGTCGTCGACGAAGTGGTTGTCGTGGGCTTCGTGGAGCCGGCTCAGGCCCCGCTCGTTCACGGTGGCGAGCTGTGCGAAGTACTTCTCCCGCGGTACGCCTGGCGAGAGTGCCATAAGGAGGGTGGCAGGTTCGGCGCGCTCCTTCCGGAGGGCGTGGACGTCACCCACCGCGGCATGCGTGGTGTCGCCGGGCAGCAGTGTTCGCCAGGCCTGCCCATCGAAGTAGTCGACTTCACCTTCTTCAACGATGAAGGTCTCGCTGAAGGTCGTGTGAAAGTGCGGGGCAGGTCCCCGGCTGGAGGGCGACATGCGCCATCGGTAGATGCTCACGATCCCGTTGGTCTCCGCCGGGCCGGCGAGGACTTCGATGGTCGATCCGCCGGCGCCCAGCCGGATCGTTCGCGTCTGTTGGGCTCGCTGGGGTTGCTTGGAAAACCGGGCTATCGACTCCGTGTCGGTCATGAGCCGAGTCTCGGGGCTTCGCCGTTCTGCTCGCGCTCACTTCGGCGGTGGCCTAACAGTAGTGGAGTGATCCGCTACCGATTGGGCGTTGGTGCTGCGAGCGTGCGCTGGGCGATGTCGCCGATGCACGAAGTGGTCAGTCTTGCCCAGCTCTTGACCGAACCGCAGCGTCACCCGATGTTCCACCCGTGGCTTCGCCGTCGCCATCACCGTCTCTCGCTCCCGGACCTGCGGGCGCTCACGGTCTTCATGGCCGATGGCGCGTATCGACCCGACTTCCTTGACCCATCGCCGATGTCCAGCGAGTCAACGTTCGAGGAAGGCATGGATGCTCTCCTCGCCGCGCCGGCGGACCAGACGTACGCCGAGCTGGTCGACGCTACGAGGGGGCGTGGGGCGGAAATGGGCCGCCGATTGCTCGATGACCCGGACCGAGCCAGGTCCGAGGCCGCCGATGCGCTGCGCCGCCTCTGGAAGGCAGTTGTAGAACCGGAATGGCCGTCCATGCGGCAGGCGCTGCGTGCCGAGATGCTGGATCGGGCCATCCAGGTCAACCGCGAGGGGTTGCGCGCAGTCCTTCCGCGCCTGCACCCTTCCGCTGCGTGCGAGGGCGACACCATCACCGTCGAGAAGACCGTCGACATCGACGTCGACTGCCCTGAGGGACTCATTCTCGTTCCGTCGCTGTTCATCACCGACCGGATGCAGTGCACCACCTCGGACCACTGGACTCCGGCGATCTATTACCCGGCATCCGGGCGGTACCTCTGGGCGGCACCTCCCACTCCGAGGTCGCTTGACCGTCTTCTGGGGGTGACTCGATCGAGGATCCTGGCCGCGCTCGCCACTCCGCTGCAGACGACCGTTGTGGCCAGGCTGGTGAGCGTCACGCCCCCGACGGCCAGCGAACACCTGGCAATCCTGCGAGACGCCGGGTTGATCGACAGTAGCCGGGCCGGTCGCACGGCCACGCACGAGCTCACCAAGGCTGGACGTGCTCTCCTGGACGCGGCCTCGCCGCGGCCATGACACGTCGGGGAGCTGCTGGTGGCCAGTCAAGCGTGGCGCCTGGGGCCTGTCGTCAAACTCCCGCCTGCCCCGCGACGCCTGGCACGCCCGCTCGCTGCGTTGTCGGGCTCGCCCCGATACGCCCAGTATCGGGGCGACCCTCCGCCTTGCGATCGCGCTCGGCATCCGCTGGCTTTGTGGAGCCGAGACGGAGTGAGTGCAGCGAACGCAGTGCACCAGACGCCGCGGGGCCCGCCCTTCGGGCGAACGACGGGAGTTTGACGACAGGCCCTAGCGCAACCAACCCCCTCGGCGGCCCGCACGACGCCGTCGTCGACTGCAAGCCGCTGCCCGCGAAGCCTGAACAGATGACCCCAGCCGTCCCCGCCGACCACTGGTGATCTTCACCGAAGGCGAACAGGGGCCAGGGGTACACCCGGGGCTACTCTCACATCGTCGGGCCTGCGGGGCGGATTAGTGATACTGCGCCCGGTGACCATGGTGTCCGTATCGATTCCCGGGGCCGGGGGGGGGGACCGACCGCTGACCATCTACGCAGAAACCTTCCCCTGTCCAGTCCCGCTGGACCTTGGGGAGTGGGAGGACACTGTGGAGTTCACCCTGACCGGAAACGGGGGGCGGCTCTGGGCGGTGCCGGAGGAGGACTACCGCGGGGAGGAGGATCACGTCATGAGTGCGTTCCTGCCCGATCCGGCGCCCGGATGCCGGTGGCACGTCACAATGCAGACGCGGGGCCGGGACGGCGAGCGTGAGCAGGAAGAGTACCTGGTGAGTGTCTGGCTCGAGGCCTGAGCAGGCTGGCACGAGGGCGTGCCTGAGGCGGGACACAGGCTTCCCAGGGCCGTCCCCTGAGCCCATTGTGGCGTGGCTCCCAAGCGCTCAGGGCGGCATTGCCAACCGGCCGTAGCCGACAGTCCGGTCAGCGCGCTGTCCCGCGCCTGGTGCGCTGACTGTGGGGGCCGAATACACGTACCCCTTCCGGCGCGTCACGGTGCAGAACCGTGCTGTAGGACGTGCGGGGTTCGCTGGCCGTGTGAGATATCCCCCTCCCGTCGTCGTGGCGCTGGTGGTCTGGGGAGGTGACCATGTAGTGATGACCTCCTCGCCCCGCCCGCCGCACGTCGCCGGCCGACCGGATCCGATAGGCGGGACTACCGCACTCGGTGGAGAGCCCGCTCCCGCCCGCGGGTACCTGCTGGACAACGCGCGCGCCGAGGCGGGCGAGCGATTCGTTTGGCTGGCCGAGCTGTTCGACGGTGTGACGCGGGGGCACTTCGATCGACTGGGGGTCAGGGTTGGCTCGCGCTGCTGGGAGGTGGGGGCCGGTGGCCGCAGTATCCCGGAGGCGCTCGCGGCGGCCGTCGGTCCGACCGGGCACGTGCTGGCCACGGACATCAACCCGTCGTGGCTGAAGGCAGGCGGCGGGTACGAGGTGCGCCGGCACGACGTCGCCGCTGATCCGCCCCCGGAGCCGGGGACGTTCGATCTGGTGCACGCCCGGCTCGTGCTGGTCCATGTACCCGACCGGGCTCGGGCGTTGGCCACGATGGCGGCGGCGCTGCGGCCCGGCGGCTGGCTGCTGGTCGAGGACGCCGATACCGCTCTGCAGCCACTGGCATGCCTGGACGACAGCGGCCCGGCGCAGCGGCGGGCCAACCGGCTGCGAGACGCGGTCCGGGAGCTGCTGACGCGCCGCGGCGCGGACCTGCGCTACGGCCGGACACTGCCGCGGGGATTGCGTGAGGCCGGCTTGGTAGATGTCGCCGCGGCGGGCTCTTTCCCGGTCGGCGGGCCGGCCTGCGACCGGCTGGAGGCGGCGACCATCCGGCACGTGCGCGGCGAGCTGCTCGCGGCCGGCCTGGCCGACGACGCCGAGATCGACGCGCACTTGGCTGCCATCCACGCGGGCGAACTCGACCTGACACTAGCGCCGCTGATCTCGGCCTGGGGACGCCGTCCAGCCGAGGACCCGCCGGCACTCGGTTAGGTGCGGATCCAGGCGTTGTCCGACCTGCCCACAGCGCTGTTCGTCGAGGAGATTTTCGGGCCGCAGGAGTAGCCCCTTACTTCTTGATGGGGCCGCCCGTAGCTTCGGGGTCCCGCCGGTATTCCTCCTGGATTGAACGCTAAGGAATCGGGGCTATCCGGGTGCCTTCAGCGGCTGTGGCCGTCTGTTCGTCGTGCTCACGCAGCATCCGCATGACGGTGGCGGGTGAGGGGTGCCGGCCCTTCTTCTTGCCGGTGGTGATGACGAGCCGCTTGGCGATGTCTCGCAGGCTCATCTCCAGCTCGCGCAGGTGGAGGGCCATGGACAGCATGGACTCGTCAGTGACTCCCGCGCCGCCGATCGTCTTGCCGCGCTTGCGGGCGGACTCGTGGCCTTCCAGGGTGCGGTCGCGGATGTACTCACGTTCCATGCCTGACAGGGCGGCCAGCACGGTGAACACGACTCCGGAGGGGTCATGTGAGCCCTGGAGCTCACCGGTGAGAAACTCCAGGCCGACGTCGCTCGCCTTCAGTTCCTCGGCCAGAGTCGCCAGTTCGATGCCGCGGCCGAGCCGCTTGTGCTCGTGGACGACGAGTGTGACGCGCACCCTGGAGGCGCGTAGTTCGCCGGCGAGGGCGACGGCCTTGTCCAGTTCGGGGCGCTGGGTGGCGCGGGTGGAGATCTTCTCGGAGAAGATCCGGGTCACTCCGGCTTCGGTGAGAGAGTCGAGCTGGGAGTCGAGAGACTGCCGGGCCGTGGATGCACGGGCGTACCCCAGGCGGGCGTGCCCGACGGGTTCGGCGCCGGTGTACCTCGGCCGGGGCAGCTCGGCCCAGGCCGAGCCGGGCTTGCGCACGGCGGGGGTCGGTACGTTGAGGGCTTTGGCAAGTTGGGGCACGAGGCGGAAGCGGGCGGTGTGGTACTGGATGGCCACCTTGCCCTTGCCGGTGCGGCATGGCGAGCCCGCGGGGGCGCCGCAGGTGGGCATCGGACAGTCGTGCGATTCCACGCGCTTGAAGGCGTCGCTCACGAGTCCTGACTGGTTCATGAGTTGTTGCAAACTGTCGAGCCGTTAGCAACAACTCATGAAACACGGTTCGACCTGGACGCGTCTGCGCGGTGACGGTGTTTCACAGGCGAACACCTATGAAACGTCGGCTTCGCGCCCCCTGTGGCTGTCAGCTGCCGCGCTGGAACATCGCGGGGACCGTGACGGTGGCTACGTAGGCCTGCCTCACTCCTTAGCGGCGTTGAGCGTCTCCCGCACTCGCGTGACCTCCCACGGGACGTCCTCCACGGGCCAGCTCGTGCTCAGTTCCTCAAGCATGGCGCGATGGTCCTCGATGACCTCGTCCCACATCAGCCCCCATGCCGCAGCGGCTTGAACTTCCACCTCGGTACAGTGCGTCGCCCGGACGAGCGCGTGCACGGAGTTGGTCCCCGGAGACTCGTCCAGCAGTTCCAGTGCCCTGACGCGGTCATTCAACGGCACGCTCTCGTCGCAGGCGACATTCCCAAGCGCCTCGACGAGCCGTAGGTCAGCCTCCTCTGCGCCCTTGAACACCGTTTCCACCGCATCGAGAGCCCGCTCGCGAACGTGATCGCTCGCGGCGGCCTCCACGACCTCGGCCAGCAGGGACGGCTCTTGCGCTGCCACGACGTCCAGCGCCGACAGCGCGGTGAGGTGCTTGGCCTCGGGCCCGTACATGCGGCTGAGCTCGGCCGGTGAGGGGGGCCGCCGCAGAACCTCCCGGATGCGGTCCAGGACGAGTGCCCTCTCAGGTTCACGTGCTTCCTCGCCGCCCCGCTTCACGGCGCCGTCGGGACTCCACCAGTGGTCCAGGGCGATGCCCACGGCTGCTTGGTCGTCGCTTTCGAGCAGCGTGCGAAGCGCCCGGTGATACGACTCGTCCACCGTGGGAGCCCTCAGCCTCTTATGGGCGCGATACAGGTCCGGGTCCGCCAGCCGGTGTCCTTCCCAGTGGACGCTGTGCGGCTTGCCGAAGATCAGCTCAATGGGGTCCTGGCCCCAGGGGCGCTGGGGAGGCCGGTCGCCCCAGCTTTCGGCAACCTCCTCCAGGATGGCGCGGTGCCGATCCAGGCCTCCCGTCCTGACCAGGAAATAGGACGCGTGGGCCTGCACCTTCGGCTCACCCTCGCAAAGCGCCCGCAGGAGAATGCCGTCGGCGTCCGCGCCGAGGCTGTCGGCCAGGATGCGGATCGCTGTCTCCTTCGTGCCGACGGACGGGTTGAAGATCAGGTCGCCCAGGGCGGCGACGAGCCTCTCGTCCTTCACCTCGGCCTCGTCGAGCACGCCGTAGGCCATCCAGATGGCCTCCTCGCGCACCGCGTCCGAGTCCGTGCGCGTGAGAACGTCCAGCAGGAGGTCGGCGTCGCCGGGCTCGGCGTGCCGCTTCCCGATCATGTTCAGGGCGCTCACCTCGGCGGGAGACATCGGCCGCCGGAGCACCTCACGAGCGCGGTCCAGCACCTCGGACAGGTAGGCCTCGGCACGTTCCTCGTCCTCTACCAGGACGTAACGCAGCCCCTCCGAGGACTCGTAATGGTCGAGCGCGATGCCCACGGCGACCGGGTCCTCGCTGCGCAGCAGGGTGGCGAATGCTTGCAGGCATCCCACGTCGCTGAGCGGGAACCTCAGCTCGTCATGGGCCTTCCGGAGTACCGGATCGCCCAACTCGGTGCCTTTCCAATAGGTGCTGTGGAAGCCCTCGAGCGCTTCGCGAATGTGCGCGGCCTCCCAACCCGCGTCCTTGGGCCAGGACTTTGCGAGCCGCCTGACGCGGTCGCGGTGGAGGCGGAGCCGCAGGGGCGTCGCGAGACAGCCCGCTGCGCACACCTGGAGTTCCAGTTCGGACGACGCACTGAGACGGACGATGAGGTCCTCGACCTCCGGGAGATCGAGATCGTCCAGGGCTTGCATGGCGTTCTTGCGATCCCGCACATCGAGGCCCTCGTCCAGCACCATGGTGGTGATCAGCGCGAGCAGTCGCCGGTTCGGCTCCTCGCCCGCCGCGAGGGCGGTGCCGGCCGCGAGAAGCGCATCCTCCCGCACACCAGCGTCCGTGGCGCTTTCGAGGGCGTCGGCGATCAAGCCTGCGTCCTCCTCCTCGGCGAGATGCCACATCACGGTCAGAGCGCTCGCGTGGCTGCGGCCGGACGAAGGTTGCGCGAGGAGCTCTCGGGCGACGAAGCGCACCTCGTTGGCCAGCGGCCAGTAAGGGTTGTCCACGCCCCACCTGGTGGTCGCCTGTGCCGACCGGTAATCGTCCAGAGCCCCGCAGACGACGTCGATGTCGTCGCTCTCCAGCTGGGTGCTGAACTCCCCGAGGCGGGACTTCTCGTCGTCGCTCACGAGACCTCCTTCATAATCACCTCTTAAGGCTGGCAGAGCTGTCCGGCCGGCGCCCGGCCGGGTCCTAGATCCAGGCGAGGGGTCCGGCGAGCATCTCCAGGACCAGGCCGTGGGCGGTGAGGTGGTCGGCGAGCGCGGTGAGTTCGGCGGCGTCGCGGCCCGGCTGCTTCCTCTCATACACGGTCAGGGGACGCGGCAGAACGGGGTGCGCCTTGATCTCCCCGACGGTCGTGAGGGCGTTCTCGAAGCCCCTGGCCACCCCCGGTACGGGAAAGCAGCACCCGCCCAGGACCGGTGAGAGATCGGGCCAGGGTGCTCGCACCGTCGGCCCCGGCACCACACTGCTCGACGGGGATCGCGGGGGAACAGCTGGCTCTGGCGGCTGGTGGCCAGCGTCCGCTCCAGCTTCGGCAGGTCCAGCTTCGGCAGGAACTTCAGCGCCGAAGCAGCGGCCCTGCCTCTTCGACGCCTTGGATGTCGAGGTGTTTGGCGAGGCGCCGCAGTGGCTGGTTGAGGGTGCGGTAACGGGCAGTCAGCTCGGCGGCGAAGCTGTCCTCGGCCGGGCGGGCCGGCTCACCGACGGTGCGGGCTGCCTGGTGGGTGGCGGTGATATCGAGCAGGGCGAAGGCCGCGCGCACGTCCTGTTCCGGATCGGCGGCGGCGTGGGCGAGGGTGATCCACGCCTCGCGGAGCATCAGCGCCGCGCCGTCCAGGTCGTACAGGGTGCGCAGCCGGGCCTTCTCCGCCCGGTGTGCGGAAGAGCGGGTGAGGTCGGCCATCAGGATGTCGAACACGTCGATCGCCTCGTCCGCGGCGCGGGTGCGCATGGCGGCGGCGAAGGCCACCAGGGTGGCTATCTTCCGCGGGGAGGCGAGGTCGGCGACGGCCTGAGCACGCACCGAGGAGGCGTAGCAGGCCAGGGCCGTCAGTCGCCCGGCGGGGATGTCGGACAGGTCCCAGCTACAGGCGCCGAGTTTGTTGCTCTCGATGCACCGGTCGATGGCTTTCCCTGCCCCGGGCGCGGTGATCGCGCGCGGAGAGCGGCGTAGCCGGTCCGGTTTGGAGGTGCGGTGGCTGTTCTCGACCGGCAGCAGCCCTTCCCGCGCGGTGTACTGGGCTGGGTCGGGCAGGGCGGCCAGGATGCGCCAGGCGCGCTGGTTGGCGCGTTCGCGGATCGAGGTGATCAGGCGGTCGAGGACGGTGGCGCCAGGTAGCAGGACTTTGTCCTAGACCATCTGCAAGGTGGCGAGGTCGAACAGGGCGATCGGGCGCTCGTTGCCCGACCAGCAGCGCGCCCACAGCCGGCGGGCCGGCTTCCACCAGGCCAGGCCCTTCAAATCCTGGTAGCCGTATGCCTGTTTGATGGCGTTCTGGTGGTCCCAGCGGGTGCGCTCGCTGCCGTACCCGGCCAGCACGGTCGGGGGAGGCCGAGCCAGCCGGCGACGTAGGCGACGGCCTCGGCCGGCGCGTGCCCGGGATTGTCCAGGAAGGTGCCCAGGAACCGCACCGTGCCGAGCTGGACGCCGTACCCGAGCTGCGACCTCGCACCCCGGCAGGCCATCGCCCGCCGGCGGGCATCCCGGTCCAGCATGAAGTACCCGGCCAGCTCCCCCTCGTCGGGCACCGCGGTGAACGTCCCGAAGTTGCGACGCTGTTGGTCGGTCAGGAACGCCATCGGTCACCTGCCCTCGAGTCCTTCTGACGGCGATCACTGTAGGCCGCGTGATCGGGAGGCTGGAGGCCAAGGGCCGCGTTCCGGGCCCATGAGCGGCATCTCCCACGAGGTCGACTCGGCAAACTGCCTTGCATTCTCTGGCAGTTCGCGGGGTGGCGGTCATTGTCTGAGTTCGGTGAGGAGCAGGGTCTCGGCAAGGCAGGCGTGTTCAAAGTCGGCCAGGTGCAGGCTTTCGTTCACGCTGTGCGCGCGGGAGTCGCCGTCGGCTCCGGCAGAGGCGATCAGGATCGCTGCGTCGGGGTAGGCGTGGGCGAACGCGGCGATGAAGGGGATTGAGGCGCCGGAGCCGATGTCGAGGACATCGCTGCCGTAGGCTCGGCCGTAGGCCTTGCGAGCGGCGTCGAATGCCGGTCCTTGCGCGTCGATGACGAATGGTTGTCCGGCCTCGCCCTCGGTGACGGTGACGTGCAGTCCCCAGGGCGTGTGGTGCCGCAGATGGCGGGCGAGGGCTTGCCTTGCCACTACTGCATCGTCGCCTGGTGCGACCCGTAGTCCGACCTTCGCCCTGGCCATGGGGGTGAGCGTATTGGACGCGGCGTCCACTGGGGGCGCGTCGATCGCGAGGACGGTGGCCGCGGGCCTGGCCCAGAGCTGCTGGGCGATGCTGCTGCTTCCGAGGAGGTGAACGCCGTCGAGGAGACCGGCCTCGGCTCGGAATCCCGCCTCGGAGAGGCCGCCAGCAGGTGCCGTTGCGGTGCCGAGCCCTTCGACGGTGACGTTGCCCTGCTCGTCGTGGAGCGTGGCGAGGAGTCGGCACAACGCGGTCAGTGCGTCCGGGGCGGCTCCGCCGTAGGTGCCGGAGTGCACGCCGCGCTGTAGGGCGCGCAGTTCCACCACGCAGGAGGTGATCCCGCGCAGGCCGGTGGTCAGGCAGGGCGTGCCGGTGGTCAGGTTGTCGGCGTCGGCGAGCACGATGACGTCGGCGTTGAGTTTGTCCTGGTGGCGGTCGAGGAACGTGCTGAGGTTCGGTGATCCGATTTCTTCCTCACCTTCGACGAGCACGGTCACGCCGATGGGCGGCCGGCCGGAGTAGGCGCGCAGTGCGGCGAGGTGCGTGGCGATGCCGGCCTTGTCGTCGGCGGTGCCACGGCCATACAAACGCCCGTCGTGTTCGGTCGGTTGGAAGGGCGGGCTGGACCAGCCTGCGAGATTGCCGGCGGGCTGTACGTCATGGTGGGCGTAGAGCAAGACCGTGGGTTGACCGGGCGGGGCGGCGTAGCGTGCGAGAACTGCGGGCTGTCCGCCTTCGATGTCATCCAGGATCTCGACCTGCGGGGAGCCGATGTTCCGGAACAGGCGGGCTGTCAGTTCGGCGGAGCGGCGCACCTCGTCGAAGGAGCCGGGGTCGGCGCTGACCGAGGGGATCCGGACCAGTGCTTCGAGGTCTGCTCGGACCGTGGGTAGCACCCGGCGCACGGCCTGGCGAAGGTCATGATTCATGGTTGGTTTCCTTTCCTGCTGTGCGATCACGCCACGCGGGGACGATCGCGACGATGAGTACCAGCGCGGTCACAGCGAATCCGGCCGGGTAGCCCACTGGTCCGATCAGCAGGCCGAAGCCGACGGCTCCGATGCCGAAACCGCCGTCATAGGCGAGGTTCCATAGCGCACTGGCCTTGCCGAACTCGGTCGGTGAGACGCGCTCCAACATCAGCGCCAAGGTCGCGTTCTGGCCGATGCCGAACCCGATCCCGAACAGCGCCATCCCCGCGATCACCGCGAGCGGGCTTGCCACCCACACCAGCCCCGCCGTGCCGACGGCCGCGGTGAACACCGCGGGAACCAGAAGCGGTCCAGAGCCCCGGCGGTCGCCCAGGCGTCCTGCCGCCCAGCGCGCGAACGGCGTGACGGCGGTCTGCGCCAGGAGAGCGAGGGGAACCCAGGCATGGGCCTTGGCGGGCATGGCCAACGACAAGAATGTCTGCACAACGCCGGCCACCACCGTGAAGGCGGCGAAGACCACCGTGGGCCGGACGAGCCCACTGCCGCGAAGGCCGCCCAGCATCCCGTCATGGCGTTCGCTGCGACCCTGCTGAGCCGGCAGGCCGAGCGCGGCGACCAGGGTGGCAACAGATACTCCCGCGCTAGTCAGGAAGACGAGGTGAAAGCCGAGGTGGCCGCTGAGCCACATACCCAGCGGCAGCCCGATCACGGCGGGTACACCGACTACCACGCCATACAGGCCGAGTCCTTCACCTCGACGCTCCACGGGCACCAGTTCGGCGGTCAGTGCGGGGCCGACCACGGCCACGATCGCCAGGCCCGCTCCACAGAGCAGGCACACGGCGAGTACCAGCGGCATTCGCTCAGAGAGGGTGAGTGCGGCCGCCGAAGCGGCGAGCATCAGCAGGCCTGCTGATGCCACCGCCCGGTAGCCGAATTCCGCCACCAGGCGGGCCACCGCCAACTCCATCAGAACGGTGGCAAGCATCATGGCGCCGGTTGCGGCGCCGGCACCGCCGGCACCAGCCCCACCCGCGGCGACATACCGGGGAATGACCGAGAGCAGCAGGTAGAAGCCGATGAACGAGCCGAATGACACAAGCAAAAGCAAGATCATCTGGCGGCTGGCGATCGACCGGGACGTTGTAGCGCCCGAAAGGCCGGTATCAGAGACGGTCACGACCCGAGACTCTCCCCGGCCGGGGCGGCTCCGCATCGTAGGACTGCCTTATGCGAACGCCTTAGATCCTCACCGCGCGTGCTTACCGCGATCTGAAAAACTGGAGGCATGGCTACGACCAACGCTGTCTTGGCGGGGCGAGAGAAAGAACTGTCCGCGCTCACCGAGGCATTCCAACGCGCTGGCGGCGGCCAGCCGTCCGCCGTACTGATCGCCGGAGAGGCCGGCGTGGGCAAGTCCCGGCTGGTCAGTGAGTTCGCGGCACAGCTGCCAGCTTCAACCTGGCAGCTCACTGGCGCATGCCTGGAGATAGGCGAGACCGGCCTTCCGTTCGCCCCCTTCACCGCGATGTTGCGTGAGCTGGTCCGCACCATCGGCGTGGAAGAAGTCCGCCACCTGCTGCCGAACGGCGAGACGGGCGAGCTCGGACGGCTGCTGCCCAGCCTGGGCCGCCCGCACTCCGCGGACGAGAACGACCTCGCCCGCGCTCGCCTGTTCGAACAGTTCCTTGCGCTCCTGCAGGCCCTCGGACAACGCGCACCGGTGCTCCTCGTCGTCGAGGATGTTCACTGGGCGGATCGGTCCAGCTTGGACCTGCTCACGTTCATCATCCGCAACCAGCAGTCCGTTCCCGATGTGCTGGCAGCGGTGACCTGTCGCAGTGACCGGCTGAACCCGGCACACCCGGTGCGCCGGCAGCTCGCCGAGATGGAGCGCATGGCGTGGGCACAGCGAATCGACCTCGGCAGACTGACCAAGACCGAGGTCACCATGCAACTGCGTGGCCTGCTCGGACACCCGCCAACTCCCGAGCTCAGCGAAACGATCTACCGGCGAAGCGAAGGCAACCCACTGCTGGTGGAGGCACTGCTGACCTGTGGTGCCCGACCGGGTGCGCCACTGCCGGCATCGATCCGCGATCTGCTGGTTGCACCACTGGAGCGACTCGCCGGGCAGACCCAGAACGTGGTCCGTGCCGCCGCTGTCGGCGGCGTGCGCGTGGGTCATACGCTGCTCGCCGAGGTCACCGGCCTCGACGATCCAGCATTGTCCACCGCGCTGCGGCCCGCCGTGGCATCGCACCTGCTGGTTGTCGACGGCGACAGCTACGTCTTCCGGCACGCGCTGATCCGGGAAGTCATCGAGGGGGAGCTGCTGCCCGGTGAGCGGTCTGTCCTGCACGTACGGTATGGAGAGGCGTTGGAGCGCCATCCCCACCTTGCTCCCCCCGGCCGTGGCGCACTTGCACTTGAGCTGGCCCACCATTGGCACGCCGTGGCCAAGCAACACCCGCAACGAGCATTCGCGGCCGCGTGGGACGCCGCCGAGAGCGCCGAGGCATCACTGGCCTACGCCGAACAGTCGCGCATACTGGAGACGGTCCTGGATCTGTGGGATCACGCGCCCGGTGTGGCACGACGGCTCGGAATCGACCGAAGGTCCGTGCTGGACAAGGCCATCGAGGCGGCGATGCTGTCCGGCGAAGGTGATCACGGCATGAAACTGATCGCCATCGCACTCGCCGACGTCGATCCTGCCGCCGATCCCGCGCGCGCCGCGCAGCTGTTCCGCCACCGAGGAGAGCTGCGTCAGGCCCTGGGACAGCCCGGCGCCGTCGATGATCTGCGGACAGCGGCGCGGATCATGCCACCGCAACACCCGGACCGGCCACGCGTCCTGAACACCTTGACTCATCGCCTGCTCACCATGCCGTGTGACGAGGAAGGAATCGCCATCGCCACGGAGGCGATCCGGGCGGCGCACGCTGCCGGCGACATCCAGGCCGAGGTCTTCGCCTCGATCAACCTCGCCTACGCGCAGGCCCGTACCCGCGACCTGGACCGGCAGCTGCCGCACCTGGCCACAGCACGGGCAACAGCACAACGCATCGATGACCATGCCGCGTTGATGCACGCGTTCCGATGCGAGGCCGACGTACTCCAAGGCGCCGGTCGATACGAGCAGGCCGCCGAAATCGCGCAGCGCGGCCTCGCCGCAGCGAGCCGTGCCGGACTCTCGCGCACCTTCGGGCCCACGCACGCCGCCAACGTGGCCGAGGCCCTGATCGCGACAGGACACTGGGACGAAGCGACCGAGATTCTCGACCATTCACTCGAGCTCGCCCCCGCACCCAGCTTCCGCGCCTATCTCCTGGTCCTGCGCGGCTCGATCGCCTTGGCCCGAGGCGATATCCCGCTGGCCGAATCCGCTGCCGACTTCGCCCACGGCGTGTTCAGCTGGGGCATCTCCGACGCCCAAGACCTCCTCCCGCTGATCTGCTTCGCATCGGATCTGGCGCTCGCCAAGGGCAACGAAGCACAAGCCGTTGCGAATGTGGAGCAAACACTGGCCAGGAACGAGGCCATATCAACTCCACGCTACCTGTGGCCGTTGCTCGTCCTCGGTGCGCGAGTCGCCCACGCGAGCCCCACGCTGCCGGCCGCCCTGTGCGAGCTCGCCGCCGAGCTACCCGTCATCGGGCCGGTCCAACAAGCGCAGCGGTTGACCTTCACCGCCGAAATCACGCGGGTCAGTAGATCGTCCCAGCCGTCGGCCTGGGACCGCTGCGCGACCGCCTGGGGCGAGCTACACCAGCCCTATCAACAAGGCCTGGCGCTCCTGCGAGCCGCGGAGGCAGCAGCCGAGAACGGCGACCGGCAAGCGGCGGCCGACCGTCTTCGAACCGCCCGCCACAACGCCGATCTTCTCGGCGCTCGCGCCCTGCTGACAGCCGTCGAGCAGCTGGCCAGGCTGGCCCGACTTCCCCTGAACTCCCCGCCCCGCGAATACCGCTCTCCAGGCCGGCACCCTCGGCTTACCCCCCGTGAGCACGACGTGCTCCACCTGGTCGCCAACGGCCGCACCAACCGAGAGATCGCAGAGGAGTTGTACATCTCCACCAAGACAGCCAGCGTCCATGTCTCCAACATCCTCGCCAAGCTCGGCGTCTCCAGCCGAGTCCAGGCCGCCACCGCCGCCTACCGCCTCGGGCTTGTCTCACCAGAATGACGATCATGGATCTGCGCAGCGATAGTCCAGCACAGCCCACCCCCTCCACCCCACCCATGAGGGCTCTGAAGAGCCAATCAACCCTCTGGTGTGACCCGAAGAACGGCAACACTCTCGCGGTGCTTGCGTAGCTCCCGGTACAGCGTGGAGCGGCTGATACCGAGTTCAGCGGCGACCTGCTCGGGGTGTGAGGTTCGGTCGTGGTGTCACTGGGGTGTTCGGTTGTGTATGTCACTGATCTGTAGGTGTATCGGTGCTGTTCAAGGGCAGTTGGACCGGTCGGTCATGGTGGCAGTTCCTGGGACGTTGCGGTGACGTGAAGCCGTATCGGCCGGTGTCGTGTGTGCCGTATCTCCTTTGTCTTCCTGGCCTTCATGAGCTGACGTCGGTGCCGGTGTCGCGGGGTCTGGTGCTGGTCCAGATTCCCGTGGTAGTTCCGAGGGGTATTAGCACGTGCGCCTATCGAACTGGCGGGAATGTTCTGCTGCCACCCGCCCGGGTGGGCGGCCGGGCGGGAAGCGCACGTGCAGGTCATAGCCTCGCATCAGACGCACCCGTCGCACACTTGCGTCTGGTTTAACTGCCCTGTATGCAACCGCCGTTGGACGTTGTACGTGAGTACCGCGCCGTTATCCGTCTGCCTGCGTCGCGGGTGCCGGCACCGGTGACAAGGCTGGACGGTGCCTCGGAGTCTGCGGAGGCGGGCTTGGGGCGGCATCGGGACGAGTTGCGGCCCGCAGCGGTGGCTCAGCTCCTGCGGCTGCGGGCGGTGGGGGAGTTGAGGACTGCGCACGTACGGTTGGTCGCTGAGTCCGTGGGTGTGAGTGTGCGGACGGTGTGGCGCCGGTTGGCGCAGGCCGAGGAGACCGGCAGCACGGAGAAACCCGATCGCCGGCGTTTTCGGATCACTGACGAGATCATTGATGTCCTCGCCGACTATCAGGGCAACGTCAGGCGCGCCCACGAGCACCTGACCCGCCTCGCTTTGGCGGCGGGGGAGGAGTCGGTGGGCTGACGACGCTGCACGACGCCATCGCCCGTGATCTCGACCCTGGTTTCATGGCGGGTCTGCGTCAGGGCGTTCCGGCTGCCCGTGGTTTCGATCCCGCGTTCCAGCGTCCTGCGGTGGCCCGCAATCAGGTGTGGGAGGGGGATCACAAGCAGCCCCCGCTGGTGGTGATGATGCCCGACAAGAAGCTGTCGAAGGTGTGGGTGACGTGGTTCGAGGACCGCGGTACCGGTCATGTGATGGGCTGGGCGGTCACCGCCGGCTCCGCGCACCGGGGGTCGGTGCTGGCGGCCGTGCGGGCGTCGGTGTTGCGGGAAGACCCATACGGGCCGGCCGGGGGGCTGCCGGAGCTGGTACGGGTCGACGGTGGCGCCGACTTCCTGTCCCGGACGGTGCGGCGGGCGTTCGGGCTGATGGGGGTGCCGGTGCACCGGGTCCGCAGTGCCCGTCACAAGGGCGGCATCGAGCGGCTGAACCGCACGAGCATGACCCGCTTCTTCGCCGATCTGCCCCGCTACACCAAAGCGCCCCGGCTCGATCATCACCGCCACCTCGGCGACCAGGATCCGCCGCTGACCTTCGAGGCGTTTGTCGGCCTGCTGCGCACCTGGGTCACCGAGCACAACACCCAGTACGTCATCAACCGCACCGGCATGACGCCGCTTCAGGCGTGGCAGGCCGATTCCGTCGAGATCCGGCTCGAGCCCAGCCCCCAGGAATTACGCGCCCTGATGCTGGAGAGTGACCACAAGGTACGTAAGATCACCAGCCACGGGGTGGAGTTCGCGGGGCGCTGCTACATGCCCGAGAACGGGGTGGGCCGTATCGGGTGTGAGGTCCGTGTGCGGTGGATGCCCCACCACCATCACGAGATCGACCTGTACACCTTCCGCGGCAATCGCTATCTCGGCCGGGCCTTCCTCAGCAACGAAGCTGACGACGCCCTGCGCGACAAGGTCCTGAGAACTCCTCACAAAAGTGGTGGACTTGACCTAGTCAGAGGTCGGTGTCGCGCACGAGGCCGCCGGGTATCGGGACGCAGTCAGCCGAGTAATCGCATGCGATAAACCCGGCGACATCGGCGATCATCCCCGGGATACTGGTCGCCCATGGATGAGGTCAAAGTCGTCGTCGCCCATTCCGAGCGCGCGACCCTGCGCGTCGGCGACGTGTTCCTGAAGGTGGACGCCGATCAGGCGCGCATCGACGTCGAGGTCGAGGCAATGTCCCTCGCGCCGGTCCCGACCCCAGAGGTCCTGTGGCGCAAGCCGCCCGTGCTCGCGATCGCCGCACTCCCGGGGACGACGCTTGGGCGCCTCGGCGGGCCGTCGACCGGGTCGTCGGCGGCGTGGGCCGCGGCGGGCGCCGCCATCCGGAAGCTGCACGACGCGCCGCTGCCGCCCCTGCCCGGCCGGGCCGGCCGGAGCATCGTCGCGCTGGCGGCGGAACTCGACGACGAGTGCGAGTTGCTCGTGACGAACGGCCTCCTGCCCGCTGACCTGGTCACCCACAACCGCCAGGTCGCCGAGGCTGCACTCCGGCCGTGGACTCCGGCGTTCACGCACGGCGACCTGCAGATCGCGCACGTCTTCGTCGACGGCGACGAGGTCACAGGCATCATCGACTGGTCCGAGGCGGGCCAGGGCGATGCCCTGTACGACCTCGCCACCTTCACGCTCGGACACGAGGAGCACCTCGACGACGTCCTCGCCGGCTATGGCACCGACATCGACCTCGACGTGATCCACGCGTGGTGGTCGTTGCGAAGCCTGCTGGCAGTTCGCTGGCTGATCGAGCACGGCTTCGACCCGTTCGCGCCGGGCTGTGAGGTCGACGTGCTGAGATCCCGGATGTGAGGCTGCGCGGGCCCGACTGCTACGAATGCGCTCCGACGCATCGAGCAGGCCATCCCCTGGGCTGATCGCCCGCTTTACTCTCGACAAAGTACGGTGCGCAGTCGTCGCCAGCAGATGACAGCGCAGCCGAGGGTGACGAACGCGTGGTGGATGCCATCGCGGATCTCCCAGCGGATACGCAGGCGGCGGAACCAGTGCAGCAGCGCGATCGCTCCTTCCACGACCCAGCGGTACACGCCCGGACCGGAGCCGCAGCCGACGCCTTCCACGCCCACTGGAAACACACCAGAAGCCAGGTGGAGAAGGCGCTGCCGCAGTTCGAAACCGTGGCGCATCAGTTGGACAGCACCGCCGGTGCCATCCAGAAGGCCAACGACGAGGTCCACCGTGTGCTCGAGGAGATTGCCGCGACGGTGGCGATCGGCATCGGCCTGACGGTGCTGACCGCGGGCTTCTCCGACGCCATCGCGGCGGGCGCGGCCTCGGCGCGGGTCGCCAAGGCCGCGGGCGAGGTCACCAAGCTCGGAAAGTTCCTGATCGGTGCCGCCAGGGCGATCGAGGCAGCGAAGAAGGCGATGGAGACCAACAAGCTGCTCAAGTTCATGATCGAATTCGGGAAGGGGACGGGCGCCAACTTCATCGGTAACGTCGGCGGACAGGCCCTCACCGGACAGAAGATCACCTGGGGGCAGGACCTCCAGGATGCCGCCATAGCCTCTGGGGTGGGCACGGGCCTCGGCGGGTGCCGGGAAGCTTGGGGAGAAAATCGGGAGCTGGGCGCGCAGTTCCGGGGAACACGGAGCGGACTGGGCCCCCGGCAAGGCCATCGGCGAGGGGCTGGAGAGCAAGAACCTTCTCGGCAGGATGACGGTGGAGGGCGCGGGTGGTGCCGCCGGGCAGGCGGCGGCGGACGGGGGAGAAATGTTGATCGAAGGCGAAGACAGGAGCGTTGGGCGGGACATGCTTTTCGGCGGCGCCGGCGGGGCCGCTGGTGGGGCCGCGAACCACGCAGGGGACAAGGCCTTCGAGTCCCATCAGCGGCGCGCACCGCAAGGGCGGTCCTGCCCATTTCCCCGCCTTTCAGCAGATTGCCGTCGACGGCCTCATCTACGGCAACGCCAACAAACTCAACACTGATACAGCATCGGATGATTGATCAATCGTGTTCGAGGTTCGCAAAAGCATCAAACGATTCCGGGAAGACCCGGCCTGGACGTACCGCAAGCGTGGCCGGAAGCATGGCCCGGACCACCTCGAAAACTTCGACCGCCTCGGCTATCCGTTCAGCCTCGGCCCCGATGGCAGCGCAGCGGCAAGGCCAGCGTCGCGAGTACCTATTCCGCGACCACGTCTCAAGCCCACACCGCCCTGACCACGGCGTGGCCTGCTGTAGCCGCCTGCCCGTAGAACCCTTGGAGGCGCCTGTGATAGTCGAGGAACTCCTGCCTGACCTGCGCCTCGTCCCAGCCGGACCAGACGAGCTTGGCACTGGCAACGTTCCACAGCTCGTCGAAAGAGACACTCGCGAGGAAGCCTGCGGCCTGTGACACCCCAGGCGGTTCCAGAATCCCCAGGGGCGGGTTGGAGGGGTCGGCATCGGTGCTGTGTGCCACGGGGCGCCCGCCGTAAATCGGCAACGTCCAGAGCTTGCCGGCATCCGCATCGAGGACATCGGCAGCGGCGTAGAGGTCATTGACGGCAGCCCAGACCTTCTCGATCGAGACGGCGATGCCCACTGCGTACTCGGCGGGTAGGTTCTCCCAAGCCTCCCACATGAACGCCGCAAGCCAGGTGTGGTCGTCCCGGATCTCGGATTCCGCGACGGCCCGCATGTGCATGTGCATGCTCACAGCGACGAGTCCTCGAGTTCGGCGGCCCGCCTGTCGGGCCGAACGGACAGAACTTACTCGACGGCACTGACGGCGAGATGCCCGTCTTTTAGAGGTCGCTCGATCGGTACGCCCGGCCTGGGGGCTATGGTCCTGTAGCCAGGTCCGGGGACCTGCCATGATCGTCTCGACGTGTTCCATGGTGGGAGGCAAGAGATGGCGATACAGCTGCCCGATGGGCTGGCCACGCCGGCGCTCGTGGTCGATCCAGATGTTCTGGACAGAAACATCTCGCGGATGGCTGAGGCTTCGCGGTCCAAAGGGTTCGCTCTGCGTCCGCACGCTAAGAGCCACAAGTGCGCGCAGATCGCCGACCGCCAGCTTCGGGCCGGCGCGCACGGGCTGTCGGTGGCCACGATCAGCGAGGCCGAGGCCTTCGCCCGGACCGGTGTGGACGACCTGTTCATCGCGTACCCCGTGTGGCTCGACGCGGACAAGGCGCAGCGGATGCGCCGGTTGGCGGATGAGGTTGCCCTGCGAGTCGGCGTCGAGTCAGTTGAAGGTGCGCAGCGGCTGGGAGATGCCGTGGGACGCAGCGCACGACCGGTCGAGGTGCTCATCGAGGTCGACAGCGGGAACCACCGGACCGGAGTGCCGCCTTGCGCCGCTGGTGAGGTGGGGAAGGCGGCGGCCGACGCGGGACTGCATGTGGTCGGTGTGTTCACGTTTCCGGGACACGGCTACGGTCACGACGCGCAGGCGCGCGAGCGCGCCGCGCGTGACGAAGAGCACGCGTTGGGCGAAGCCGCGCAGACCCTGCGGGACCTTGGGATCGATATCCATGTGGTCAGTGGCGGGTCGACTCCGACGGTGGGGCAGTGGCAGCCGGGCGCAGTCAACGAGTTGCGGCCCGGTGTCTACGTTTTCAATGACGCCACCCAATTGGCTATTGGCACCAGCAGGGTGGAGGACCTTGCGTTGGTCGCCGCGGCCACGGTAATCAGCGTTCCCGCCCCTGACCGCTTCGTGCTGGACGTCGGCAGCAAGGTCCTCGGCTCCGACCGGTCATCATGGGTGAGGGGCCACGGCTACCTGCCCCAGTTCCCGCAAGGAACCATCACAGGGCTGTGGGAGCACCATGCCGTGGTCCGCCTTCCGGACGGCGTACAAGGGCCACGCTTGGGGTCGGTGGTCGCTGTCGTCCCCAACCACATTTGCACGCCGGTAAATCTCGCCGATGAGCTGTTGGTCGTCCGGCACCGCGAGGTGATCGACCGCTGGCGCGTGTCGGCACGAGGTACCAATACCTGAGCACCACCTCAGCAGGGGAGTCGGCGGTAGCAGATCAGGGCGGCCGCTACCCGGCGAAGGCAAGGAAGTGTTCGGCCTTGCGCTCGTAACGGCGGTGCAGGCGGCGGCAGCCTGCCAGCCACGCCACCGTTCTTTCCACGGTCCAGCGGTGGCGGCTCAGTCGCTGGGAGGACTCGAGGCCCCTGCGGGCGATGCGCGGGGTGATGTTCCGGGAGCGGAGCCAGATGCGCAGGCGGTCGAAGTCGTAGCCCTTGTCAGCATGGAGTTTGGCGGGCCGGCGCCGACGTGGTCCGCGGCGGGAGCGGATGGGCGGGATGCCGCGTACCAGGGATTCGAGTGCCTGGCTGTCGTGGGTGTTCGCGGCAGAGATCCCGATGGAGAGGGCAGACCGGTCGGTTCGGTGATCAAGTGGATCTTTGAGCCCTTCTTCCCTCGATCTACGGGATTCGGACCCCGTAGCGCTTCAGAATGGATTCACATCCCTTGACCTGGTGTTTTGTCATGCGATCAGCTTGCTTCGCGGTACTCGTTGATGAGGTCAGCAACGGCTTGCCGGCGTTTGATCGTGGCCGCTGGCAGGGGGATGACGTTGGGGTCATCGTGAGGCGCGAGCTGGTTTCGTCCTTGATGGGGCCGGTGGGCGTTGAAGTGCCCCTCGTAGTCGTAAAGGATCTTCTCGGCGTGGCCACGGTCGAGAAGCAGGATGCGGGCAGTGCATTCCTCGCGTACCGAGCGCACGAAGCGTTCCGCATGCGGGTTGCAGTTGGGGCTGTGTGGAGGAATCTTGATGACGGTGATGCCCTCACTGGCGAAGACGGCGTCGAATGCCGCGGTGAACTTGGTGTCACGGTCCCTGATGAGGTGGTGGAATCGGCTTGCGCGGTCGCCGATCTCCCACAGGAGTTGGCGTGCCAGCTGGGTGGCCCAGGCGGCTGTGGGATGGGCGGTGACGCCTAGGATGTGCACGGTGCGGGTGTGCACTTCCATGACGAACAGGGCGTACAGTCGCTGTAGCCCGATGGTGTCCACGTGAAAGAAGTCGGTGGCGAGCAGGCCGCTGGCGTGGGCCTTGAGGAAGGTAGCCCACTCGCGGCGCGCCTGGTGACGGCGCGGTGCAGGCCCGATGCCGGAGGCGCGTAGAACGCGGCGGACGGTGGCTGCGCTGACCTTGTGCCCAAGGCGACGCAGTTCGCCGTGTACGCGGCGAGCGCCCCACCGGTGGTTTTCGCTACCGAGCCGGATGATCAGATCGTGGAGCTCGTCAGGAAGCGGCGGGCGGCCTGGGGACGGCGGTTGGGTCCACTTCCGCTTGATCAGGTGCTGGTGCCAGGCGAGCAAGGTGCGCGGGGAGACGACCCGATGGCTGCGGAGCGGCCGGGGCAGAAGCCGGGCGAGCGCGGCCAGCAGTGCCCGGTCCGGCCAACCGGGCTTCGGCGCGGCGACTTGTCGGCGCAGTACTGCGACCTCGTGCCGCAGGATCAGTATCTCCGCGTTCTTCGCCGTGGTAGATCGGCTCAGCAGAGTGAGCCACGCGAAGATCCGCGTGGCGAACAGGTGGATCATCCGTACCAGCACGAGGACTGATCATGCCCGACCATTGGTCGGGCGCGTCGTCCGAAGTCAACAGCGGTGAAGCGATTTTGAAGCGCTACGGGTGTTTCCTGGGGGGTGAAGCTCATGTTGTCCGGTAGCGCGTCACAGAGGTGTGACCCCGCGTGACAGCCTGCCGGGCGGCCGCGTTTGGTTACCTGATGGCCGCGTAATGTGATCCAGGGCGGGCTGCGATGCTTCGCAGTACAATAAAAATGGCCTTGGGTTGGGCTTCGAACAAGGCCGGGGCGATCGCTACTGGCGGCCCACCAGTTCACAACCAGACACAGCTTGTCTCTGTCCTCCTCTTACCCGGCTTCTCCAGTCGTGGTGGACGCCGTGCGCCCTCGCGACGGGCGAAGCGCGCTTCGTGTGAGGAGCCTGAAATGAACGGCAAATTTCCGAACGTCGAAGCAGGGCATCTTCCAGCCGCTGCCGACTGTCCCGGTCGCGGACCGCGTCAAGGAATGGGACACGGGCCCGCCTCGGTCGCGGTGGCTCCGGCGGCCGGCGACTGGACAAAGGTCGGAACCGACGACCGCATGCGTTACTGCATGAGGCAACTCGTCGACCGGTACGGCTATCCGCCCGCAGGCGCCGCCGGGATCGTCGGGAACTTGTGGGCAGAGTCGGCCATTCTGCCGAATCGCATCGAGGGCAGCTCGCCGTCCACCCCGATGCGAGCGAAGAACTTCGCCGGAGTAACCACGGATTTCACAGCCGCCCAAATCATGGATCGGAAATCACCTCATCAAGGGCCTAAACTACCCGGCGTCGGCCTCGCCCAGTGGACTTCGTCCCCTCGGCGGTCGGGGCTTTTCAGGCACGTTTACAACGGAGCTGCGCTCGGGGCGGATGTCCTGTTCAACATGGATGCCCAACTGGACCATCTCAACCACGAATTGCGTACGAGCTACTCCGGAGTCCATCGGGTCCTTTCCAGCCAGGTGGTGTCGGTTGAGGCTGCAAGCGACGAAGTCGTTTACAACTACGAGGTCCCGGGGGCCATTCTCGGCGGCCACACCAAACTGCCACGCGCCGATGCCCGCGTGCAGACGGTCTTCAAGCAACGCCGCTCACCATCGAACAGGGCACTGACCGCCTACCAGTCAGGGGGCGGCCCCGCCGGCCCCGCCAACTTCGAGCCGTTCCCTGGTGCGTCGTTCTTCCACACCGGACGGAAATCGCCGATCGTCGCCGCAATGCACCATCGGCTCGTCGCCGAAGGCTGCAATCGTTACCAGTCGAGCGCCAACGCCGACGTATGGGGCCCGGGCGATGTGAAGTCCTACGCCGCCTGGCAGGAGAAGCTCGGCTTCGAAGGTGACGATGCCAACGGCATCCCGGGCAAGACCAGTTGGGACAAGCTGCAGGTCCCCAACGTCTGACCGTCCTCGCTGAAGAGCCGTCACGAGCTCATCGCACTCACCGCCAACTATGTACGAGCTCGTTAGCTGGGGTTGCGCTCCGACGATACGCGCGTCGGCGGATCTGGAGGGTTCTCGTCGAAAGATGGCGCCATCGCCAGCCGCCAACCACCCTGCCAGGATCACGAGTTGCTGAACGTGGGCAGCGTCGCATCGGCACGGAGAGACCAATGACAGGGGACCGGGAGACCATGGCGCTCAATACGGATGGCATCGAGCAACTCGTCCATGACGGCGTCTGCAACAAGGTCTACCCCTGAGCCGTCTGGGCTGTCGGCGACGCCAACGGCATTCAGGTCAGCGGTGCCACGGGATTTCTTGCCCCCGACGATCTCGACCATCCGATGAGGCTCGACACCCTCTTCGACGTCGCCCACCTCAGCAAAATCCTGACCGTCTGGTCCTGGATCGGTGCTGTCGTCGAAGACGGAATTCTCCAGCTCGATGAACGCCTGACGGTGTCCCGCACACGAGGCGAAGCCGCGCGATGGTCGCCTGCCTCAACGACCGCGGAATCATGCACAACCGAGACGATGATCTCCAAGGCTTGGTCGAGGCGCTGGAGTCCACGTTCACATCCCAGGTGGTCAAACCCTCCGCATCCGCCTGGGCTTGGAGCTCGGTGACGATCCTGGCCCACGTGCCATCGCGCTGCCAGCGCCGGAACAGGTCGTAGACCCGGCCCCCACGGCCGGTAGCGCTGGTGCCACTCGGTCATCAGGTTGCTGGACCAGGCACCGAACTTGCGGCTGTCAGAGGCACACGCGGTACCGGTGCCCCACCACATCTCGTCCCGGACGGCGAAGTGGCGTTCACCAGCTTTGTCACGGGAGGCGCTGGCGAAGCTCGACCGGCCGCTGCTGGCCTGGATGCAGGACACCGAGTTCCACACGTTCGACTCGGCAGCTCACTACGCCGAGTACGAGGACGAACCGGGCGGCCTGTCCCGGCTGGAGCGGAAGATCGCGAAGCTGCCGCCGCGCCCGGAATGGGCGATGGAACGGATCTGGACGCCGGACGAGGAGACCGACGAGGCGTACGACGCCGCATACGAGAAGGCGTGCGTGACGATCGGAGACCGCCGGCTGCATCCCCACGATCTCGACGCATACACCACCATCGCCTACGAGCTCGCCGATCTCGCCGATCAGGACGACGACTTTGACCCGAACGACGTGGAGAGCGAGGCTGATCTCGTCCGCGGCGACCTGGAGGCCGCGCTGTCCTGGGCTGCCGCCGGGGTCTGCGTCCTGCAGCAATCCCTTCCCTATCCCTTCCGCGACGTCCTGCCTTACGGCGAGATCGACAACCGGCCCGCTCACCGCACGGTGTACGCCTACGCGAATCTGCTGCAGCTGAAGCACCCGCGCAAGGCCGCTGCCTGGTTCACGGCGATGGTCTACTTCAGCCCGATGGACAACATGGGCGCCCGCTTCCTCGCCCCAGGAGGGCCCTCGGACCGCTAGCACCCGCAGGGCCGCTCGGGTACTCGGTGGTTGTCACGGGCGCCTCACGCGCGTGCGGCGATGTTGGTCAGACCGTCGTTGATCCGGACGGACTGCACGCCGTCCGCGCAGTTGAGGAACTCTGTCCAGGTGGCCAGGGCCGTCTCGGTGTTGCCGCGCTTGAGCTGGACGTGGCCGAGGTCGGCGAGCACGATTGCCCGGGTGCGCTTGCAGCCCGGCTCCGCGAGCGCGCGGACGTCATCGACAAACGCGCCGTCCACACCCCGCAACCGGTCGGGGACCGACTGCGGGCCAACGCTGGCACGCTCCGCGCCATCGCCGATCATCACGACCGCACCCGCATCACACTCCAGGAGAGTGCTGCATGACCCCCGCCCTCGACGAGCGCGATCGCATCCGAAAGGCGATGGAACGGATCCTCAGTGGCGCCGCGGAGTCCTCGAACGGCGCCCTCACGATCGTCGCGTTGGCCCAGGAAGCCGGCGTCCCGAGAAATGCCCTGACCCAGCGCCACCTCGACCTGAAGAACGAATTCTATGAACGGGTCAAAGAGCGCGGGGCGACTCCGGACGTCGAAGCCCGCCTTCGGCGGAACATCGTGAAACTCAAAGAGACGATCGATAACAAGAACAAGGAACTCGATCAGCTCCGAGTAGATGTCCCTGCCCTCGTCCGAGCCCTCAACCTGCTCACTCTGGAGAACCAACAACTGCGAGAAGCACTCGCTCAGCCGGACCCGAATGTCATCCCGATCCGCGGCAGGCGATCACCCCACCCGGACGAGTGACAGTGCCACTCAGGGATCTCCGGGCAGGGGCACCTTCGGCGCGCCCGTGGGCACCTCGATGCTCGCTAATTTCGTTGAGCCCGCACCCTGCAATCGTGTTGGCTAGCGGCACCGAACTGTCAGTACCGCAGGTGTCCGCTTGGCTGTAGCAGGGAGTTAAACGTGCAGGACATTGTTGTCGACCCCGTTGCCCACAATCGGGCAGCCTGGGACAAGTGTGTCCAAGAGGGCAACGAGTGGTCGAGGCCGGTGAGTGCTGAGGATGTCGAGCGCGCCCGCATGGGCGACTGGTCGATTGTTCTCATCGGGCGTGAGCCAGTCGACCGCTCCTGGCTGCCGACGGACCTGACCGGCAAGGACGTGTTGTGCCTGGCCTCCGGCGGTGGCCAGCAGGGTCCGATCCTCGCCGCCGCAGGGGCGCGGGTCACCGTATTCGACAACTCACCCCGCCAGCTCGGCCAGGACCAGATGGTGGCGGCGCGCGACGGACTCGAGCTGCGCACCGTCCTAGGCGACATGCGCGACCTCAGCGCTTTCGGCGACGCAACATTCGACGTCGTATTCCATCCGGTCTCTAACCTATTCGTACCAGACTTGGCACCGGTGTGGCGTGAGTGCTTCCGCGTCCTGCGACCGGGCGGAACTCTGCTCGTGGGCTTCCTCAACCCTGATGTGTACTTGTTCGACCACGAGGCGCTCGACGAGCGCGGCGAGCTGATCGTCGTGCACAAGCTGCCCTACAGCGATGTCACGCAGTACTCCGCCGAGGAACGCGCCACGAAGTTCGGCGCGGATGCCCCTCTTGAATACAGCCACACCCTCACCGACCAGATCGGCGGGCAACTCGCCGCGGGGTTCGTCCTCACCGGCTTCGCGGAAGCGCCGCACCAATCCAACGCATCCGCTCAATACATGTCGAACTATTTTGCCACGCTGGCGGTCAAGCCGGGCTGACCCAGCCGTGGGGCCGGCCGAGACGGCCGTGTCTCCGAATGGCCAAGTGGAGCGCTGTGCCAGCCTGACCCCCACTAACTTCGCTGAGCCCCAACAGTCGGGCCCCTCGGGCCCTTCGAGATCTCAACACGCTGACTTGACAGGGAAGTCGAGGGCCAGGTGCAGGTGTTCCTCGGCGGCGGTGAGGTCGCCCATCTGCGCGTGGATCATGCCGGACTCGTGCGCCCACCGGCCGTGGCTGTAGTGGGACGCCCACGACTGGCCGGGCAGGGCCGGGGCGTTCTCGATCGCGCTCTGGGAGAAGGTCAGCAGCTTCCCGGCAGTGGTGCGGTCGCCGTCGGCGGCAGCCGCGCGGGCGAACGTGTTCCGGTAGTACGCCAGCGCCTTGGGGTTGTTCAGCTTCCGGCCGCGCTGCTCGCACGCTTCGGCGAGCCGGACGGCGGTCGGGATGTGACCGAGGTCGATGGCCTGGTCCGCGAGCCCGCGCAGGGCGGTCGCGGCGAGCTCGTTCTCGCCGGCCTCGGCGGCCAGACGGAAGCTGTAGACGTTGTATTTCTGGCTCAGCCCCTGGTTGCCCTCGTCCCGGGGCATCCAGCCGATCAGGTGGACCAGTTCGCTGGTGGCGGCGAACAGCTCGCGCCCGACCGTGTCGGTGTAGCGGCCGTCCAGCCAGCGTTTGACGTCGACGGTCAGGTAGCGCACGGCCAGGTGGCGGGCGTGTCCGCCGCCGAGCTCGGAGGCGGCGTCCCCGAGCGTGGTGGTCATGGTGCGGACCGCGGCGACTTCGCCCATCCCGACCGCGACCGGTCCGGGCCGGTTCGCGCGGCGGGTGACGGCCTCGGCGTCAGGGAGGTCGAGGGCGGCCAGGCCAACGGCAGCGGATGCTGTGAGGAACTGCCGTCGGTCCACGTCGCTGCCTCCCAAGCGCATGACTGAGGTCACGGTATCGGTGAACTGGGCCTCATTGACCCCGGACAGATCAAGGTGCAGGACCTGTTCGATGAACGGCAGCCACTCCTTGGGCACCCGCCGTCCGGTCTCCCACCGGTAGACCTGCTGCCGGTCGAGAAATCCTGCTTCCCCCAGCGCGCCACCGAAAGCTCGTCAGCGAGCCTCGCCTGGCTGCATCTGGGGCGCTGTGCTTCGCGTGCCGCGCGGATGCGCTCCCTGATAGTCATGTCCGGCCGACTCCAAATCCCCACCGTCGACGGCCGGCTGCTTGGCGAGGCCGAGCAGCTGATGCGCACGTACATGGGTCACAAACTCGGACTCACCGACTGCGTCAACGCTGCTCTGGCCTGGAGGCTGCACCGTCCGGTCATCCTGACCATGGACCATCACTACACGGATGTCTGTGCGCCTCGCACCCGCAGTGAATCCCGACTTGAAGTCATCCCTGGCCCGTCTTCGCACCTTGGTCGTTGAGCCGGGCCATCGCGTGCGGGACCGCCGTGTTCCCGCTCACAGCCTCGCAAAGGGTGCCCGTTGAACTCAAGAGGGGAAGACTTGCGGTCACATGCCGACGCATAGGGGAGGGGGCGGTGTCCGTGGCCGCAGCATGTGGTGCGGATTCGGCGCTCAAGCGGGCCCGGCTGGCGCGGAACATGACGTTGGAGGAGGCTGCTGATGCTCTGAACGCGATCACCGGGCTGGCTGCGGACGCCAGTCTGCTCAGCGCGTGGGAGTCCGGGCGGCGCCGGACGGGAAAGCGGAACCGGGCAGGACTGTGCCAGCTGTACCGGGAGCGGTCGGAGGTGCTGTTCGCCCACCAAGACGGGGAGGCCACCAGCGTGCTGGAGGCCTCCGGCACGGCGGTGGTCGTCAAGGTGTTCACGCGCTGGACGGACTTGGTCGAGGCGATGGTCGCCGTTGCGGC
The DNA here is from genome assembly GCF_055565615.1 of Streptomyces sp. NPDC028368. NCBI lineage: Bacteria > Bacillati > Actinomycetota > Actinomycetes > Kitasatosporales > Streptomycetaceae > Streptomyces > Streptomyces sp. NPDC028368. The sequence goes on from NZ_JBVHTY010000027.1 coordinate 37,293, forward strand.
TGGCGCCCGCGAGCGGTTGGTGGTCACGGGGAGCCGGAGCCGGGAGAAGGCGTATCTGGCGGCGATTGAGACGGCGGTGGCTCAGCATCCGGACCTGGTGCACTACCGGGTGCTGTACGGCCCGCCGCGTCACCGCGCGCTCGCGGACCACCTGGTGCGGCTGCTGGAGTTGCGTGACCCGTCCGCACGCCGCAACGGGGTCAAGACACTGCACATCGGGATGGTCGAGCCGGCGGAGGCGTTGGAACGCTTTTTCGTGGCCTCGGAGACGCAGGCGGTTGTTCCGCTTCCGTCCTTTCACGGGGCGGAGGGGTTTGACTGCGGCGTCTTACTCAGTCGCGAGGCTGCGGTGGGGCTGGTCCACCATGGGCGGGAGGCGTGCGCGTCCGCGCGGCTGGTGGAGACGATTGAGGCGGTCCGCGCGCTGCCGGTCCGGCACAGCTGACACATGGTGGGGAGAAGCGTGAGTGAGAACCTTCAGCAGGCCGCCGAGGCCCGCATGGTGTCCGTGGTCGAGCTCGCCCAGGAACTGATCCGGCGGCCGAGCCGGGGTGGGATCGACGACTACGGGCCCGTTCTTGGGGTATTGGAGGGCTGGCTCGCTGCCCGAGACCTGCCGCACCGCCGTCTGCACGACGACGCCGGGAGCCTGGTGGGGCTGCTGGTGGAGATCCCCGGGGGTCGGCCGGGCCTGTGGTGGGCGCTGGACGCCTGCGTGGACACCGCCTCATACGGCGATGAGGCCGCCTGGTCCTTTTCCCCGGCCAGTGGGGCGGTGATGGACGGTTGGTTGCTTGGCAGGGGCAGTGCCGACTCCAAGCTGGCCGCTGCGATGTTCTGCCACATCGCTGCGGAGCTTCACAGCCGCGCCGCTGACCTGCACGGCGGGCTCGCCGTGCTGCTGGACGTCGACGAGCACACCGGCGGCTTCGGCGGCGCCCGTGCCTACCTCGCCGACGAGGTCGCGGCTCGCCCGGCCGGGGTGATGATCGGCTACCCCGGGCTGGACGAGGTCGTGGTTGGCGGCCGGGGCCTGTGGCGGGCCTCCATCGCGGTGCACGCGCCCTCCGGGCACTCCGGATCGAGTAGAACCGTGGTCGGCGCGATTTCCCGCGCCGTCCACCTCGTACGGCTGCTGGACGCTACTGAACTGCCCGGCGTGGAGGAGGGGCCCGGGTTTCCGCTGCCACCGAAATTGTCGGTGACGTCCTTCCACGGCGGTCAGGGCTTCTCGGTCATCCCCGACCTGTGCGAGCTGAATGTCGACGTACGGACCACACCCAGCTTCGACGCGCACGACGCGGAGACCCTGGTACGCAAGGCCGTCGCCGAGCTGGACGCGGAATTGCCAACTCCCCGTCCCACCGAGATCACTCCGGTGGCCAGCTGGCCACCCTTCCGCGTGGAAGACCACGAGCAGCCCGCCGCCGCGCTCTTGGGCGCTGCCGCCGAGGCCGGGCTTGCGGTGCGGGCAAAGACCGCAGGCCCCTCGAACATCGGCAACCTCCTCGCCGGGGAGGGCATCCCGGCCACCGCCGGCTTCGGCCTGCCGTACGAGGGGCTGCACGGCATCGACGAGCGCGCCCACCTCGCCGAATTGCCCCAGGTCTATGCCGTCTACCAGCGGGCGGTTCTCGGCCTCCTCCAGGCGGACTGACACGTCCCAAGCGTGTCCCAGGTTCCTCCCAGATCCGCTCCCAGCAAGTCCCCAACTCCGTCTCTGGGAACAGATCTTCGATCGCGGTGACATAGAGGCAGCACCACCTCACAACCACCGATGACAAGGGAGGCCAGCCATGGCCGAGCAGACCGCCACCACCAAGCCCGTCGAGGACAAGCCCGCCCCGGCGCCGAGCACGAACGGCTTCGCGCCGCAGATCAGCACCCACCCGGTGGCCACCCTCACCCTGGGCCGCCAGGTGTTCAACGACTCGGACAAGTCCAACTACTTCGAGGGCTGACAAGCCCAGGACCTCACCGAGCACCCCGGGGGCCGGCCGCACGACGGCCGGCCCCCGGGCGCGTCACAGGACTGATCACAGGGGAGGCAAGCAGATGGAGTGGCTGACCGGCGGCATTGCTGCCGTGGACGGAACAGAAGTAGACGGGCTCGGCGACCTTCGCCACGCGCCCGACGCGCGAGTGCGGGCGGTCGCCAAGGGGCCGGACGGCATCGTGGTGGTGGGCGACTGCCGGGTCACCAGGCAGGATCTGATGGCCGCCCTTTCAGCGGTGCGGGCGGGCCGATGGTCCGAGCTCACCCGGTGGCCGGGCTCGTACTGGGTGGTCGCCGACAACGGGCGGCAGCGGTTCGTGTGCGGCGACCTGGCCGGCATCCGGGCCGTCTACTACATGCTGCGCGGTGAGGGGACCGCGTGGGCGACTGAGGCCCGCCTCCTGGAGCATCCGCTCGTGCCGGACCTGCCGTTGCTGGCGGCCCGGCTCACTGTAGGCGAGCACCACTGGCCCCACCGCACGCCATACGAACAGATCCGCATGGTGCCCGGCGGGTTCGGGCTGCTGCTCGCCACCGGGGCGCCGCCGCAGTTCATCGACGTCACCAACGTCGATCCCGTCGATGAACTGCGGCAAGGCGCCGCCCGATTCGGGCAAGCGCTCACCGACGCCGTCTGCCGCCGCGTCCGCGTCGCCGACGGCATGGTGGGCGCCGATCTGTCGGGCGGGCTGGACTCCTCGGCGGCCGTCGTGCTCGCGGCCGACGCCGGGGGCGTGCACGCGGTGACGTACACCGACGGCTACACCAGCGGTGAGGACATGGCGTTCGCCTCCCGCATCACCCAGCACACCGGCATCGCGCACACCGTCGCCACCGGAGGTGACAAGCAGCTGCCGTTCGGCTTCCCCACCACGCAGCCGGCCGGGGCGGAGCCGGTGCTGGAGGCGGCGATGTACGCCATGGACGCCGCCTACCTGGGGCCGGTGGCCGGACTTCCGCTCCATCTGACCGGGCATGGCGGGGACATCGTCCTCGACGCCTCCAGTTCCTGCTGGGTCAGACTCCTGCAGGACGGCCAGCGGCGCGAGGCCCACCGCCAGGTGGTGGCATTCGCCCGGTTGCGCAACACCGCTCCGGGCCCGTACTGGAAAGCCCTCAAACAGGCCGCTGACCTCGGCCGGAGCGGCGCCCTGGAACGTGCCGCCGAGGCCCTGGAGCACGAGCCGGTCACGCCAGAGCCGGCGGTCAGTGGGTGGTCGTGGTGCCGTCTGGGGGCCGCGGCCTCCTGGCTGACCGCCCAGGGCCGCCATCAGGTCGCCGCGCTGCTGCGGCATGCCGCCCGCGACCAGCAGACGGAGCAGGCGGACGAGTTCGACCAGTGGGCCGCCCTGCGCTCGGTGGGCGCCTCGGCCCGCGGCTGGGCCCCCTACGGTCACACCCTCGGCATCCGGCCGGTGTACCCGTACCTGGACAACCAGGTCGTCCGCGCCGCGTTCGCCGTCCCCGCCCTCGCGCGCAGGGGCCTGGTGGCGTACAAGCCGCTGTTGCGGGCCGCGCTGCCGCAACTGCCTGACTGGCTGACCTCCCGCCGCTCAAAGGGCTCGTTCACCGCCCAGCGGATCACCGGGCTTGCCCGGCACCGCGCTCGGCTCGACGAGCTGATCGTCGCCAGTCCCTTGGCGGCGTCCGGGCTCATCGACCCCGCGGCCGTCCACGTCGTCCTCGCGCAGGCAGCACGCGGACAGAGCGCCACAGCCATCGCCGACCTGCACCAACTGCTCGTGACGTGCTGGTGGCTGACCGGCCAACCCTCCGGGCTGGAGGCGCCGTGCTGACCCCTGCCCGTCACGTCCACCACGCCACCTCCCAGCACGGCACGGCGGTGCTCGACGTGCGACGCGGGCGATGGCTGATGCTCGACGCCGACGCCTCCCGGATCTGGCACGCCGTCACCGTCCGCGGCGGCACCGCCGGCCTCGCCGACGAGATCGCCATCCCCACCGGCCAGGACCCACAGGCCGTCGGCAGCCAGATCGCCGCATTCGTCCACGGCCTCGTGGAACGCGGTCTGCTCATCGACACCGACCGGCCTCGGCAAACGCGACAGTGGTGGCGCCGATGACACTCATGGTCCCCACCGCCCGGCCCACCGCACCGTGGCGCGACCGCCTGGTGGCCGCCGTCGCGCTCGCCCTCTCCCTGGCGATGAGTCAACTGCCTCTGCGCTGGCAGATCGCCACCGTCCGTCTGCTCCGCGGACTGCCGTACGCGCGCCTCGCCCGCGTCGAGGCCCTGTACACGGCGGTACGGGCGGTGACCCCGTCGTGGTGGCCGGGCCGGATCGCCTGCATGGAGATCAGCCTCGCCACGGTCATCGCGACCGCCCTCACCGGCCGCCAGGCCCGCTGGGTCCTCGGCGCCCGCTTCCTGCCCGACGCCGCACACGCCTGGGCCGAGGTCCCTGAAGGAGCAGTCGGCCGCGACATCGGCGACGCTGGCGACCGGCCCTGGATACCGGTCCTGGCCGTCCCGTAAGGGCGCTCTGGCTGCCGTGGTCCGGGGCCGGTCCAAGCCTCCCCGCCGCCGGGCCGCGGCTTCACCCGATCGAATGAAATGCTCACGGTGCGGCTGACGGGCGAGGCCGGTCGACCAGCGGCAACGCCGGTCCGGCAGAACAATCCCGTTGCCCGACCGCCTCGCCCAGCTCCTTGATGGGGCGCGTGAGTTCTTCCACATCCTCTCTGCCCGTCGCCGCTGCGGGCCAGCCGCCGGTCATGCGCCTGGCCTCCGACCGGCACTTCGAGGCGAGCGTCAACCTGTCCACCACCGCGATAGCGCGCCGTCTGCCCCGCACCCTCGGCCAGGCCGCCCGGCTCGGCTGGCGTACCGACCCCCGCGCCGTTGTGGCCTTGCTCGCCTGCCAGATCGGCGCCGCCGCGCTCACCGCGACTGCGCTCGCGGCCACCACCCGCGTGCTGGCCTCCCTGTTCACCGGCCCCGACATCGCCGCCGGCCTGCGCGACAACCTGACCGCCGTGGTGGTCCTCGCCATCGCCGCAGCCGGTCGTTACCTGCTGGATGCCGCCGCCCGCGCGTCCGCCGCCCGGCTCGCGCCGAAGGCGGTGCGCGAGGCCGACCTTGAGGTCATCACCGCTGCCACCGCCGCCGAGCTCGCCGCGTACGAGGACCCCAACTTCGAGGACGCCCACGCCGCCGCCTCCGACGGTGCGGAGAAGACCGGCGACCTTCTCCGCGATGCCCAGCTCCTCACGTCCGCCGCGGCCCAGATGGCCGCCGCTGCGACGGTCGTCACCGTGCTGCATCCGGTGATGTTGCCCTTGCTTGTCTCCTCGGTCATTCCCTGTGCGTGGGGCGCCGTGCGCGGGGCCCGGATCGAGCACGCCGCCCACCACCAGGGTCTCGCCGACTCCCGCCTGCGCAATGTCTTCCGCTCGTACACCACCGAGCGGAACACCGCCGATGAGGTCCGCGCGGGCACGATGGCCAGCTTCCTGATCCGTCAGTACCGCATCGTCTCCAGCCGTTTGGAGGCCGAACAGCTCAAGGCCACCCGGCAGGCACTGGTGGTGCAGGGCATCGGCGACGCGCTCACCGCCGTGGGCACCGCCGCGACCTGGGGCGTGCTGGTGCTGCTGGTGGCGACCGGCCGAATGGAGCTGGCCGCCGCAGGTACCGCGGTCCTGGCGGTGCGGGCCTCCGGGGCCGCGCTGGCGACAGCGGTGCGGGCCGGGGCCCGGCTGTTCAGGACCTCGCTGTCCCTGGACGACTGGGCCCGGTTCCTCGCGGTGGCCAAGCCGTGGACAGCCCGCCGCGGCGCCGCCCAGGTCGCCACCGACGGGCCGCAGGTCATCACCGCGGCCAATGTCTCCTTCACCTACCCAGGCGCCGGCGCCCCCGCGCTGGACGGCATCAGCCTGGACCTCAAGCGTGGCGAGGTGATCGCGCTGGTCGGCGAGAACGGCGCCGGCAAGAGCACCCTTGCCCGGGTGCTGACCGGTCTGTTCCTCCCCACCACGGGCTCGGTGACGTGGGACGGGGTGGACCTGGCCGACGCGGACCCGGCCGGGGTGCTGTCAAAGGTGGCGCTCGTCCCGCAGGACTACACCCGTTGGCCGCTGGCCGCTCGGGAGAACATCACCCTCGGCCAGCCCCGGCCCGAAGGCGACGCGGCCGTGCACGCTGCCGCCGAGGCGGCTGGCGCCGACAGTGTCATTGCCGCGCTGCCTCACGGGCTCGACACCTCGCTGGCCCGCTCCTGGTGGGGAGGCCACGACCTGTCCGGGGGGCAGTGGCAGCGCATTGCGGTCGCCCGCGCCTTCCATCGCGACTCCCCCGTGCTGGTGATGGACGAGCCGACCGCCGCGCTCGACGCCCGTGCCGAGCACCGGGTTTACATGCGACTCAGGGCGCTCGCCGCGGGGCGGGCCACCGTGTTCATCACCCACCGTCTGGCCAACACCCGCCTCGCCGACCGCATCATCGTTCTTGACCAGGGCCGCATCTCCGAGATGGGCACATACGAGGAGCTGATCGACCAGGCCGGAGGCTTCTTCGAGATGCTGAAGTTGCAGGAAGACCGGGACTGATCAGGCCACTCGCTGGTGAACCCAGGAGAAAGCAAGACCGCTCCGGCCCGGCGGCGCCCGCTGTGTCGATGCTGCGTCGCCGGATATCCGGACAGGACAACCGGCGAGGAGCCGGCCGACGTCAGCCTGTGCACCCCGGCCTACATGCCAGACGGCCCCGGCCCCGCCAACCGGCAGGGCACGGAAGGGAAATCCGCATGACCAGTCCGCACATCCTCCTGTCCGGTGACCGCCTCGCCCTGGGCCAGCCCCGCCACGAGATGCTCGCCAAGTACCACACGTGGGAGAACGACCCCGGCACCATCCTCGGCTACGGCAACCAGTTCCCCCAGTCCTGGGAAGTCCGCGAAGCCGGGTGGACAGGCCAGCGCGGCAACTACAACTACCCCTAGTTCGAGGTCGTACGACTCGAGGACAGGACGCCGGTCGGGATGACCATCCTGACCGTCAACCAGTTCGTCCGCACCGCCGAATTCGTCATGGTCCTCGCCCCCGAGGCCCGCGGGAAGGGGTACGCGGCCGAGGCGGCCCTCCTCACCCTCGACTGGGGTTTCCACCTCGGCGCCCTGCGCATGATCTGGCTGAAGGTCCTCGAACCCAACCAGGCCGGCATCGCCGCATACGAGAAGGCTGGCTTCCGACCGGCCGGGCGACTGCGGCATTCCGGCTACTGGCTCGGCCAACCCGTCGACGAACTCATCATGGACGCCCTGCCCGCCGACTTCCGCGGCCCCTCCGCTGTCCAGACCGCCCTGCATGCCGACCGCCCCTGACCGGACAGCCGGTTCCCACAACGGCGGAGAGTGCCCGGCGGTCTTCGCCGGGCACTCACGGGGCGGTGAAGACCCTGTGCACGGGAACCCCGTCAGCTGGGCAATATCGACCTTTGGTGACGCTGTCCTGTCGAAGTTCATCTGGCAGCCAGTGGGCTGCTGACTCGCTGGGGTGCCATGTCGTCTGAGAACGCTGGCCCATGGTGTTCCCAAACGACATGGACTTCACGGAATTCGCGTTCGCTGTGCCGTCGCTTGGGGCATCCGCGTAGCGCGAATCCTCACTTCAGGTCGTACTTGCACATCTTGTCGGACTTGCCACCCTTGTTGTCCGCGACCTTCTTCCCGTCGACTGTGATGACGCAGGCCGCCGCGCGCAGTGTGCCATCGGCGTTGTACACGGAGCCGGGGACGACGGAGACCGTTGTGCCGATCCTCTTCTCAGCGTCCGTCGTCAAGGTGACGGTCGAGGTCTTCTTCCAGGGAAGCTTCACCTTCTCGAACTTGTTGGTGTTGAGGTTGTAGTACACCTGCGATGTGCCGTGGCCAAGAACTTCGAGGGTGACCTCGTGCTTGACCTCACCGCTCCCGCTCCCGCTGTCCGGCTTCGGCTTCACGCTCGCGTTCGCAGGCTTGTCGGCCGTCGGCGGGCCGTCGCCGCTGCCGCAACCGGTCAGTAGAGCCGCAGTCAGGACCAGAGCCGTCCCATTGATGATCTTGCGCATACTTCCCCCCTTGCAGATGAGTAAGTGATCTTAGTTCGGCGTACTGCTGCCACGCGTACCAGCTCTGGTCTACCGACCTCATGGGCGTGGTCATAAAGCGCGGAGGGGGTATGAGTGCAAACCCCACGAACGAAGCAAACGTCGTCGCTCAGGACACGACGCAATGAGAATCCGCCACCACGAACGAGAACAAGTGAGAATCCGACAGCTTCACTTCGACAGGGCAGGCGCTTGCCCCGCGACGTTTCCGAGATGTGGCGTCCCAGCGACAAAACGCTGAGACAACGGCATCTCTGATGAAAACCTACGAACCTCTATCCGACGCGTCGAATGTCCCAGGCGTACTGCTCCCAGTACCCGGCCAGGCTGATGACTTCGACTGATTTTCCGGGTCTGGGTGCGTCGATCATGCGGTTTCCGCCGGCGTAGATCCCGACGTGTCCCCAGTTGTGCTTGTTGAAGACGATGAGGTCGCCGGGCTGCATCTCGTCGCGCGGGACGGACGTCCCGACGTGGCGCTGTTCCTGTGAAGTCCGCGGCAAGGCGACCTTGTGGCCGGTGCCTTGGTAGACCGCGTACGACGTCAGGCCGCTGCAGTCGAAGCCTCCGCCGGATTTCCCGTTGATGGTGCCGCCGCCCCAGACGTAGGGGACGCCGAGCTGGGTCATCGCACTCTGCACGATCGGGCTGGAGGACATCCCGATGTTTTCATCCGGGCCGGCCGGAGCCGCGCCGGCGTATTCCTTGGCTTGAGCCAAGACCTTTTTCACGTACCAGTCGGCGTGGTTGTAGGAGTAGATCGCCTTGTACAGGCCGTCGCTGGTGCCGGATTTGGCGCCGTTGGCGCACAGCATCCGCGCCGCGGCATACACCGCGTCCGCCGGGTCCCACGGGCTGGGCGGCGTGGCGCCACCCGGTGGTACTGGATATGCGTACCCCTTGAAGGTCGACGGCAGGAACTGCATTGGACCGACCGCTCCGGCCGAGCTGCGCATGGTGGGGTGACGTCCGTGGTCGGTCTCGATCTTGCCGATGGCGGCGAGTACCGACCAGTCCAGTCCGGGGCAGGTGGGCGCGGCCTGCTGGTAGAGCGTCAGCGTCTTGGGCGGGATGTCGGCGTCCTGGCCGCCTGGTGCCGATGCCGGGACTACTGCGTCGCCCTGCTCGGCGTCCTGGTCGGCGGCCGCGGCCGCGATGAACAGCACCAGGACCCCCACCAGCGCGAGCGGGAGCATGCCGATACCCGCTATGGCGGCGAGGTGCTTGCCTTTCACGAGCCGCTCCCGGGCCGGGCGGCGCGGCTGCGGATGCGGTGCAGCCGCTGCTGTAGGCGTGCCTGCTGGCCGGAGGCCGGCGGGGTGATCGGTCGGGGCACGACCATCTGTGCCCGGCGGCTGCGCCGTGGTGCGGCTGCGGGCGACGGTGTGACGGGCCGTCCGGGGCTGCGGCGTTGCTGCGGGGCGGGCGGGCGCCGCACAGGCCGGCTTGAGGGGCGGGGCGGGATGGGCGGCTGCCCCCGGCGGGTCCGGATACGGTTGCTGACCCAGCGGCCTCCGATGCCGCGCCAGTACTCGTCTGCGAAGTCGCGTACCTGAGGCTCGAGGGCGTTGCGGGTTGTCTCCAGGCGCTCGCGTAGCTGGGTTGCGGCGGTGGTGACCTGGCCGGGTACGGACTGTGCCGCGGCTGCCGTGTGGCGCATGGCGCGCGGTCCGTAGACCGGCAGTCCCACCGTAGAGCGCAGTCCGACGCGGCCCATGCGCACTCCGGTACGTCCTGTGGCGCGCACGGTGCGCTCCGCGCCGCGGGCGAGACGGCTGGCGCCCCGTGCCAGCCCGGTCAGCGTGCGGGCACTGCCGGCCCGGCCCAGGCCGCCGCCGACCGCTGCGGCGGTGCCGCCGGTGGCGGCCATCATGCCGAGCATCAGTGCAGCGCCGCCGACCTTGCCGAGCGTGCCGAGCCGTCGGCCGCCCTTCGAGCTGCCGAGGTCGGAGGGGGAGGCGGCGCCGCCGAACCTGGAAGCACCGAGGCGGCCCTTGACGCGGGCGGCCGCCTGGCGCGAGGCGCCCATCAGTCGTTTGCGGAAGACGAGAGCGGCGAGGCACAGCAGGTCGAGGACGACGAAGCGAGCGACGATGCCGCCGGGAATGGCCTTGGGTGAGGCCCCCAGGACGGAGGTGATGACCACGATGAACGCACCGAGGCCCACCACGATCAGGACGAGCAGCGCCAGGCCGCGGGCGACGGCCGTGGCGCGTGACCACAGCCAGGCGCGGCCGGGTCCGGGCAGCGTGCCGGCGATGAGGGCGCAGCGCGCGATGGCGGCCTCGGCGGCCAGCCAGGCCTGGGTGATCAGGTAGCTGGCGGCGATCGCGATGACCAGGAGGCACACCAGCAGTGCGCCGAGCAGCATGCACGCGGCGCCGGCAAGTTTGTCGCCGGAGGCCTTCTTCAGGGCTGCGGCGTTACCGTGGACGCACCGTTTCTCGAATTCCTTGTCCGGCGAGGTGCCGAAGGTCTCGGTGGCCCACTGCATGGCCTTGCCGCGGACCAGACGGTCGACCTGGCCGCCGACGCCCGGGTAGAGGAGGTCCCCGGCGCTCGGGCCGTCCTGCAGAGACTTCGTCTTCTCGTCGACTTGCTTCTCGTACAGCGCCTGGGTGGCACGGGACTTGATGTAGCTGGTGGCGCAGTGCTTCTTCTTGTCGTCGTCGGTGAAGACCTGGCCGTAGGACAGCAGCATCGCGGGCTGGACGACGAAAGCGTTGACGAGTTTGTCGCTGATCGGCCGGGCGATGTTCTCCTGGGCGGACTGGGCCGCGTCACCCTTGGTCGGGTCAGCGTCACCCATGACGACGGCGGCAACCGCAACGCCGAGCGCTTTCGCCTTGCCGACGGCGCCCTCGCGCTCACCCAGCAGCATCTGCGGGGGCGAGGCAAGCGCCGTGGCGGCCAGCGCGGAGATCAGCAGTGAGGCGGTGATCTCGCCCCAGCCGCGCGAGCGGTCACCGAACCACCAGTGCCACGCGGCGACAACACCGCTGAACGTCAGGAACAGGCCGGGCAGGCCGAGCTGGACCAGAACGCTGGAGTACAGCGAGTCCGAAACGGTCAGCACCGGCTTGAGGAGCAGCGACGCCAGTTTGAAGCTGATGGCCCAGGTGACCAGCCAGGCGGCGAAGGCCACCAGCCACTTGATACACATGAACAGCAGACTCGTCAGCCACTGGTCGACCTTGAGGTCCCAGTCCGTCATACCGCCGCTGTCGGAGGCCACGGTGAACGCGCTGACGGGGATCCCGTTCGCGTCCGTCACTCCGAAGTTGTCCAGGATGTCGCCGGACCCGATCCCGTCCTTCTTCATCAGCTTGAGCAGCTTCTCCTGCTGTTGTCGCTGAATCTCCTTCTTCTCCTTCTTCTCCGTCTTCTTGGGGACGTCAGCCCTTCCCGGCTTCGGCGAGGCAGAGGAGGTGGGATGCGCCCCGGGCGACGGCTGAGGAACAGGATCAGCGGCGGCGCGTGAGGCGAGCAGCAGCGAGCCGCACAGGGCAACGGCGACGACCAGCACCGTCCAGCCGGCCCGCCACCTCGCCGTCGGCCCGGCCAGGCGCAGCCGCCTCATGCCGACATCGCCGGGTCGGAATGGATCGCGGTGGCGGCCTGCGGGTCGGCGGGGATGATGACCTGCATGCCGCCGATGCGCCCGTACAGATCCCGGTGCAGGCACTCACCCGCACGCTGCGCCCGGACCTCATCGGCCACGTCCATGGGGGACAGCCCGGTGGTCACGAGCTCCACCAGGTCCGCATCGTCTGGGTCGAGGTCGAGGAACTGCAGGCCCCTTTTGGCGAGGGCGACATCGGTCTGCCGGAACAGGAACTTGCGGGGGAAGAGACCGCGGATGACCTGCCCGGTGGCGGATGCCTCCGGGCCGATGTCCTCACCGTCGTGGCTGCCCGCCAGCACGCCGGCGTTGTGCTTGCGGCCGTCGCGGACCAGTTCCAGGAGCAGGCCCATGCCTTCCGGGGAGGAGGTCAGCCACCAGCACTCGTCCCATACCGCCACGCAGAACTCATGAGAATTGGCGAAGCAGACTTCCCGGCACAGCGCCGCGATGAGATACAGCGCTGCCCGGCCGAAGACCTTCTCGAACTCCAGCGTCGGCAGCCGGTCGGCTGCCAGCTCGTGTTCCTTGGGGAGGGCCAGGTTGGCGGTGGCGAAGACGATCGAATCGGCGCGCGTGGTGTCCACCACTGGCAAGGCCGGGTCGAAGATGGTGCGGGCCAGGTCCTTGCGGGCCACCGAAGTGAGCTTGCGTGCAACCGCGTTCGAGGTCGCGTCGCGCTTGCCGCGCGCCTGCAGTTCGCCCACCAGCGCTGCCATGGACGGCGCCGGCCCGGCCAGCGTTGCCTCGATCGCCTCCGACAACGCGATGCCCTGGTCGCTCATGGGGCCGATGCCCAGCAGCAGCGTCAGGAACGACTCCGTACGGCGCTGCGCCTGCGAGCGGTCGCGGATGGTGCGCAGCGGATCGAGGGAGACCTGAGCTTGGTCGTCGATGGTGATGACCCGGGTGGTGCCAGGGCACGCCTTGGCGAAGCGGACCCATTCCTGCTGCGGCGTGCGGTCAACGATGACCGCCCGACCCCGGCTTCCCGGCTGTCCCGTCTTGTGGCCGGCGGCGAGGATGGCGTAGACGGCGGCCTTCATCGCGACGCTCTTGCCACCGCCGAGCTCACCGATGAACGCCGCTGACGCGGAAGCGGACTTCTGCGGGCCCAGCGACCAGTCGGTGAGCACCGGCCTGGTGCCGCCGCCGGCCAGCTGCAGCCCGTACAGCGGGCCCTTGGCATCGCCGAGCGCGCTGCCGGCGAACGCACCGGCCATCGCGAAGTCTTTCGCGAGGAGCACCTGCGCGTAGGAGGCCATGACCTTCGGAGTGCGGGCGCCCGGAAGCATCCCGTACCAGAGGTTTTCCTGTTCGCCGAGCGGGCGGGTGAAGGTGTAGTCGTTGCCGGCGAAGTGCGTTTGCAGGTCGGCTGCGCGGGCCTCGGCCTCGGCCGGGGTCGCGCCCCAGACACACAGCGCGCCCATCGCCTGGACCTCGACCTCGGTTTTCGAGCTGGTGATGGCGGTGCGGTATTCGTCCATCCCGTCCGCGGCTTCCAGCACCCGCGAGGGGACACCGGCCGTCTCGCCCTCGTACTCCCCGGCCTGGCCGGCCAACTCGCGTGCCTGCCGACGGGCCTTGGCCTCGGCGACATCGCCGGGTGTGACCTTGATGCGCATCGCCCAGTCCACGGGGAAGGCGAACTCGTCCAAGGCCGCGAGGTACTCACTGCCCGGGAAGACGAACCGCTCGGGCATCTCCGACAGCGCCAGGACCGTTTGGTAGGACTCGCCCCACTCGGTGCTCACCTGCAGCCAGCGCCGCCTGAACCGGCCCCGGTGCGCGTCGGCATCGTCGCCGTCGTCGGAGGGGAGGGCGCCCTCGGCCAGAACTACCTGCCCCAGCGCCGCTGCACCGCGGCCGCGCCCGGTGGACTGCTCCGGGTCGGGCAGCAGGGGCTCCAGCACACCGCGTCGGGCACTGTGCCCGTAGATCCACAGAATCTCGGACTCGGTCGCCGGCCGCAGCGCCACCGTCGAGGGCCAGGTCGCCGCGAGGTCCTGCGCCTGCCGCAGCCGGCGCACTTCCTCCCGGGCGCTGACCGGCGCGGGCAGCAGGCCCAGTTGCTGGGCCATCTCCGCGCGGGCCGCATCGATCGCCATGCCGGCCGCCTGCTTCTTGTTGCCGGCGGGCAGCGGGACGGCAAGCCAGTCCGCGCGGCTGGTCAGCTCCAAGTGCTCCAGCTGGTCCCACACCCGCGTCGCCAGCTGCGCGTATCGCTCGCAGGAAGCCAGGTCCACGCCGTCGGTCATCTTGCGCACCACGGAGGCCGGGTCGACCTGCGGGCACAGGCTCAGCAGCATGGCCTCGCCGTGCAGCTGCTTGACCAGAGATTCCAGGGCGCGCAGTCGGCGTTCCTTGACGGTGCGGGAGGACTGCGCGTGTCCGCTGCCGTCCACGCGCCACAGCGCCCAGCAGGTGCCGTGGCGGGTCCAGATGACGTTTCCGGCGACGTGCCGTACGGGAATGCGCATTACTGCCCCTGCTCGTTCGTGTTCGTCGTCGCGGCCCGTGCCGCGAGCAGCGCGCCGACGCCGGACGCCACCCGCACCACGGGGGCGTCGGCCGTCGGCCGATCGGCGGCCGGCCTGTTCTCCGGGACGGTCGGCGCGGGTGCCGGGCGTCCCGGCTTGGCGAGGGCCTCCGCCCGTGGTGCTGCCGCGCAGCCGGGTTCGTTCGGCGGCTGCCAGGTGAGAGTGCAGACGCCCACCAGCGCGCCACTTCGGCGCCGGCGCACGGGACGGCCGTCCATCCGGCCCGAGCCGCCGCTCGCGGCAAGGCCCAGCGCACTGGCGGCGACGGACAGAGGATTGCGGCCATCGACGTGGATCCGCCCCACGACCAACGCCAGGGCGTACGGCACTCCGACCAGCGGCAGGACATCGACCAGGCCGTGGTGCGCCCACAGTCCACGGGTGAGGAAGGCCGCTGCGAAGGTCGCTGCGGCGACGATGATCTGCGGGACCGTGTAGGGGCCGCCCCAGATACGGCCGCCGCCGGGCCAGTGCCCCACCACGAGGGTGTGCCTACGTGCCTTGGTGAAGCAGCGGCCGATCAGCGGCTCCGTGGAAGCAGTTGCGGTGCTCATCGCCTGCCGCCGTCCAGCGGGTCAATGTGGTCGAGGACGCGGACCGCAGCGGCAGCGTTCGTCTTGCCGGAGGGGTTCTTGATGTCCTCGCCGATCTTGTCCCGCAGCACGGTCATATTGACGACGACGGCCAGGACCACCGCACCACCGATAGCCGCAACCCCAGCCTTCAGCACGCTCTTGGTCTGACCCCACACAAAGGCGATCGAGACGACATACATCAGCCCCAGCACGCCCACGAGGAAGAAGTTCTTGAGCTGGCTCACGAGGCTGTTGGCATCGGAGATGGCCCCTGCCATCTGAACGAGCTCGTTCATGAGCCCTGTCCTTCCTGAGAGTTCGGATTCGTGCCGGGCGTCGCGAGGGCGGGCGCGGCTTCAAGGGAGGCGACCTCCCACCGGCCGTCCCGGGCGCGCAGTTCGATCGCGTACGTCATCGGCCGGCTGCTCGTGTGCTTGCCTTCGCCTTCGACGTCGACCAGGAGCCGGCGCTGGACACCGTCGGGCGGCGTCTGGGCTTCGGCGCCTTCGGCCGGACCTTGGCCGTGGTCGGCGATCTGCGTGAGCGTCACCGCCGTGTACGGAGCCGGCCGCACCGCGTGCAGCGTCGTGCCGGGGGAGAGGTAGCGGTCCAGCTCACCCCGCCCCGTCAGGTACGCCGCCAAGAAGCCCTGGACCGTTTGCACCGCCGGATCGGATTTCAGTGGCGCGTGCGCTGCGCCGTACGACAGCTCAGGTGCTGCGCCCTTGGAGCCGGTCGGGGCCGCGACCTCGGCGGGCAGCGCCGTCGCAGTCCAGCCCGAGGCCCCGCGGCCGCCGGTGGCTTGGACGGGGACCTGGAAGTACCGGACGCGGCCGCTGTCGGAGACCTTCGACGAGCCGGTGATCCGCGCGGCCACGGTCACCGACCAGTAGCCGGCCGAGATCTGCCGCACGTGGACGGCCGACGCCGACTCAGCACGCTCCGCCCCGCCCTCGGTCGTCCACGACATCGAACGGGCCGCCGGGTAGAAGGCCGTGAGCTCCTCCGTGTCCGCGTCACTGTCGCCGGCCTTCACGTAGGCGGCGACGTACACCTCGGCAAAGCCTGCCGGCGCCACCGCATCCGACGACGCCGGCTGCGCCCGCGGCGCCTCCGCCCGCGTGGGTACGGCCACGGGTTGGGCGGTGGAGGCCAGCGCCAATCCGCCGAGCAGCGGCCCCGTCAGCAGCAGGCCCCAGGCGCTCCAGCGCACCACGGCCGTCCAGTTCGCCATGGCACCCGTCGACGTGGTGGCCCACCCGGTGTCCGGCTGGGCGGACTCCTCCACCGGCGGCGTGGTCTGCTCTTCCTTACGGCGCCACTTCATGACCGCGGCCCCTTCCCCAGCAGATGCCCCCAGGTACGCGTCGGGTCCAGGACCCAGATGCGCCGACCGTCGCGGCGAGCAGCCGCCGCCTGGTCCTTGATTGCCGTCTTCAGGGCCTGGCTCTTGCCGTAGCCCGCAGGGCCGAACGTCGCCTTCACGCCGTCACCTCGCCCTGCACGGTCTTGGACCGAGTCAGCTCGGCGATCCGCTCGCGCAGCCGCGCCGGCGGAAGCGCCAGCACCTCCCGCACGAGCACCTGCGCTTCATTGGCGTCCCGCTCCACGTACGACTGCAACTGCGCGTGGGTGTCGGCCGAGAACGGCTCCGTCACCAACGCGACCGCCAGCTGCGTCGCCCGGCGCCGAATCGCCACCAACCGCAACTCCTCCGCCTTCAGCTCCATCGCTTCTCCCTCATGTCCCAGCCCCTCGTTCACGACGGCTCCCTCCGCTGTGTCGGTGCGCGGAATCCCCCCGCACACACAGAGAAGGGAGCGGGATCGGCCCTGATGTGACACAGCACCCGGAAAACTTCTGACGGCCTTCAGGCCGCCTCGACCCACTGCGGCACCGCCTGCCGAAGCCGCGCCACCGCACGGCTCCGCCGCCGACGCAGCGCCACTGGGCTCACCCCCCACGCCGACGCCGCCTCGTCATCCTGCGGCGCGTCCTCGCGGTAGCGATCGCAGATCCCCGACGCCGCCTCTGTCGTGAGCACCTCGCACTCCAGCGCCCACACCAGGAGCGCCACCATCTCGCCGCGAGCCCCCTCCAACTCCTCCACCGCACTCGCTGCTGCCTGAAGGCTGGCCTCCTCGGCGGCTCGCGCCAGCAGCACCGGCTCGACAGCGTCCGCAGGCTCGACACCACCCGGAAGCGCCGCCGCCCACGTCTCATCCAGGGGCTCAGAAGGCGCCAGCTCCCGCTTGAGCTCACGCGAAACGCGGTGCCACAACTCCATGCGCAGACCCGTCGCGACCCTCCGGGGCCGCCGCGCAATCGGGTAGGTGCGCACCGCCTCCCACAGGGAGGCGATCACCACCTGCGCCACGTCCTCGCTGCTCTCGCCGCTGCGCACGCAGCCGCGAAGCATGCGGCAGGCAAGCGGGAGCATCGCCTGGACCAGCATGCGGGCGGCCAGTTCTGCGTCCCGCCCGTCGCCGGCACTCACCCGGCGCAGCAGGACCCCCATCCAGGCGTCGCTGAATTCCGTCCCGTCACGCTTAGCGCGCTTCCGCAGAAGAGTGCACAGCTCCCCTAGGTCGTCGGGGGCCTGGTCGGTGTCCAGCACCCCGGCGCTGAGCATCCAAGAACGCACGCGGTCTGAGCTGCCGCGGTCGGCGCACAGCCACTTCCATTCGGTGTTCAGACGTGTGACCAGCGTCGGCTGTAGGGCGTCCACGGCAGGCTCCTTTCGGATCGACTGCCGTGAACTCTGCTCAGCGCCCCTTACCAAACTGCTTGCCCCAAAGAGGGAAAGGCGCAGGTCAATTGGGGTATCCCGCGGGGTAACCAGTGGGGTATCCGCACCCCGAGCAGGGGTATCTGCGTGCGGGTGCCTTCTGGAGCGCGGTCGATGGCTTCTCCGGCTGCCGGTGCGGCCGCCAACGGGACCGGCCACAACCGGGCCGAGCGGCCCTCAGGCTCAGTGTCATCAGGCGCTGGCGCAGCACCACGTCCCTGTCACGTGTGGCCCGGCGCTGCCATTTCCCGGTGCGGCCCTGCGGTAGGCGATCGGCGGCGCCGGGGCGAGCCGTGGCTGCGCAGTTGGAGGGGACGGTCTCGGCTGCTGCCTGTAGCTGTGGCTTCTGGCCGGGCGCCGGAATGGCCGGGGCCGCTCGGAGCAGGCCTGGGCCGGTACCACCGTAGGTACCACCGTGGGTACCACGGTGCGTTCCGCCGTACGTTCCACCGTGGGTACCACCGTGCGTACCAGGTCGTTTTGGAACCCAGGTGCATCCGTGCAGGTCAGGTCGTATGGGTATGCGGTCCCCGCTGCTGACACCTCTTCCTCAGGAGGAGGAAGAGGCCCCTTTTCTCTTCGTTTGGACCGCGTGGCGCGGTGCGTGGTCCAGCGGGACTGCGTCAGCTTCTGGTGCGGCCCAGCCTGCGAGGCGCCGCATCGTTGACCCTGCCCGTATCTGGCGTGTGTTCTGTGGGCCGGATCCGCGCTCGTCGCGTGGCGGGAGGTGGAACGTGCCCGAGGCACCACACGCCATGGCGACCGGCTGCGGACCCGGCCCGACGGCCATCTGCAGCGTCCGCTCCGGCGGCGCCGCCGGCCGCGCAGACGCCCGGCGGGTGGCTTCCCACTGCTCCACCTCGGCTATCCGCCGGCGCACGTGCTCCAGCTCCAGCTGAAGATACGTAGAAGTTACGTGGAATCAACTCGGGCGATCATGTCTTCCGAGCAGCCACGGACCGGGGAGGCGCCTTGGAGAGCACAAGTATCGGGCGGAAGTGGCCGGTGTTGGCCCGTCATGATCACGCAGCGAGTTGGCTCCAGGTCTGGAGCGACCTCGGACGGGCGCCCCGGACGATCGACGCATATGCGCGGGGGCTGGCGGAGTACCTCCTGCTCTGCGAACGGGAGCAGATTGACCCGGTGGCCGCGAAACGTTCCCACGTGGCCGTGTATGTGCGGGAACTTTCCGCACGACCGCACCACCGAGGGGCGAACGTCATCTCACTCGACTCAGGGTCCGGGCTGGCGAATGCGACGATCCAGCAGCGTCTGGTGCCGGTCCGTCTCTTCTACGACTTCCTTGTGGAAGAGGGGGTGCGCCAGTCCAATCCGGTCGGACGTGGACGCTACGTCCCTGGCCGGCGCCGGGGCGGCGGTCTACAGCAGGGATTGGTTCCTCGCCTGACGAAGCTGCCGTGGATTCCGAGCGATGACCAGTGGCTCAGCGTCCTGGACGTCGCTCGACGCGAGCCGGTCCGCAACCGCGTGATGCTGGCGTTGGCCTACGACGCTGCGCTTCGGCGGGAGGAGTTGTGCTCGCTTAGGACGGACGACATCGACCCGGCTCACCGGACGGTACGGGTGCGGGCGGAGACGACCAAGAACCGGCTGGAGCGGGTGGTCCCATACTCCGCACCGACTGGCGTGCTGTTGTCCAGCTACCTCATCCACCGGGCGACGATCAGCCGGGCCCGCGGACCATTGTTCCTTTCGGAGTCCCGCCGCAACCACGCTCAGCCGCTGAGCCTGTGGACGTGGTCAAAGGTCGTCCGCCGCATCGCGCTGGAGGCCGAAGTCGAGCGGTTCTCCACGCACACGACCCGACATCTCTGCCTGACGGATCTGGCGCGGATGGGCTGGGAGGTGCATGCGATTGCCACCTTCGCCGGCCACCGTCACACCGATTCCACACTCCAGTACATCCACCTCTCCGGCCGTGACCTCGCGGACAAGCTCGGCCGGGGCATGCAGCACATCCACGCCTGGCGCATTCAAACGCTCACCGGCGAGCGGATGCCGACGACGGACGGAGCTGTCCATGGGTGACCCTGTACTTGTCGCCAGCGACGCGGACGGCGATCACGGTCGCTGGAGCTCGCCGATCGCCGGCCAACAGTACGACCGGCTGCCTCTCGTGCTGGCCTCCGAACAGCGAGCGATCTATGAGCTGGGGCTGCGCAACCTGCGACGCCGCCGCGGCTACGACCATCGAGCGCCGCAGTGGAAAACCATCGAGCGGCTACTGGCGCCGTTGGATACGGTCAGCTCCAGTTTCAGCATCGCGCCCGGCACCCAGCATCACCTCTACCGAGGGTTGCACGACGCCGTTGCCGTGCTGCTGCTGCGATGCGCCGAGACAGGCCGGTCGTACTGGAGTTGGACGTCCCAGGAGTGGCTGGACCTGCTCGGCGACAGTCACGCGGCCTTCCGCCGCAGCGTCCCCGCGTGGGCCGAAGGCTCGGTTCGCCCGTTCCTGTGCGCGCACGCCTTCCTCCTTGGTGGCTTCGACGCATTCCACCGCCTGGGGTACTTCGGCCGGCGCACGCTGGCGGCCCGCCTCTTCGGGGAAGCCCAAGTGGACGCGGAGATCGACAGGATTCGCCGCGTTCTCGCCGGCTGGGGCTACAAGTACGGCGGGCGCGATGACCCGACCATCCCCGCCGTGGCCAGTCAGATGTTCCTGATCAACCGCAGTCCGCACCTCGAAGACCTCGACACGGCGCTCTTCGATCGTGTCCGGGCCGGGTCATACCTCACCGAGGAGGGCCTGAAGGGACTGCACCCGCTGCAACGGGCCGTTGCCCAGCTCGGTTACTGCGATCCGCCGCAGGTGGGCCCCGGCAACAACCAGATCGTCGCTCTCGGAGTCCCCGAGGGGTGGAGGCGGTGGGTCGAACGGTGGTACCAGACCTCCACCCTCACGCTCAAGGTCCGCCGAACATGGCGCGCCACCCTCTTCAAGGCCGGGCGATGGCTCGCCATCGAGAGCCCAGGGGCTGCTGACCCCGGTCAATGGACCCGGCAGACCTGCGCTGCCTGGGTCGCGGCCGTCGACCGGATGAACGTGGGCGACTATGTCGAGCGGAACGTCACGCAGACGGAGCGTATCGGGAAGCCCCTGGCTGCCGCCTCGAAAGCCCATCTCATCAGCGCTTTGAGGACTTTCTTCCGTGACTGTCAGGAGTGGGAGTGGCTGCCCCGGCGGTTCGATCCGCAAACGGCCCTCGTCGCACCTCGCAGCATCAGAGCGATGATCGGGCCCAACCCCCGCATCATCGCGGACGACATCTGGGCGAAGCTCATCTGGGCCGGCCTCAACCTGAGTTCCGAGGACGTACCCCGGAACGAAACCGGCTTCTATCCGGTCGAGTTGGTCCGAGCGGTCACCGTGACCTGGCTGTTCTCCGGGCTGAGGAGCGATGAGATCGCCCGGCTGCGGGTGGGGTGTATCCGGTGGCAGCACGACGGGACGACAATCGCCAGCGACTCGCAGCAGGTCCTCGCACGCGACGCCGTCTGCCTCCTGGACGTGCCCGTACACAAGACCGGAACCGCGTTCTCCAAGCCGGTCGACCCCCTCCTCGGCCACGCACTCGACGCCTGGCAGGCCATCCGACCGGAGCAGCCGAAGACCACCGACCGGCGCACAGGCGAGACGGTGACCCCGTTGTTCTCCTTCCGGGCCCGCGCGGTCTCCAGCGTCTACATCAACAACACCATCATCCCGATGCTGTGCCGCAAGGCCGGCGTTCCCGCCGCCGACGTCCGCGGAAAGATCACCAGCCATCGCGCCCGCTCGACCATCGCGAGCCAGCTCTACAACGCCAAGGAGCCAATGACGCTCTTCGAGCTCCAAGCATGGCTGGGCCACAGATCTCCGTCGTCCACCCAGCACTACGCGAAGATCAGCGCGAACACCCTCACCAGCGCTTATCGCGACGCCGGATACTTCGATCGCAACGTCCGCACGATTGAGGTCCTGGTCGACCGTGACGCGGTGACCACCGGGGCGGCGGCTCAAGGCGAACCCTGGCAGTACTACGACCTCGGACACGGCTTTTGCACGTACTCCTTCTTCGAGCAGTGCCCGCACCGGATGGCCTGCGCCCGCTGCGACTTCTATGCGCCGAAGACATCGAGCAAGGGCCAGCTCCTGGAGGCGAAGGAGAATCTTCAGAGGATGCTCGCGGCCATCCCCCTCACCGAGGAGGAAGAGGCCGCCGTCGATGACGGGCAGGCCGCACTGGACCGCCTCCTCGACCGGCTCGCAGACACTCCGACACCGTCAGGCCAGATTCCTCGGCAGCTCGACGTGCCGCCCACCGCGACACTCCTGCCGATCGCCGAGGTCCGGCAGGGCAAAGCGTCTCAAGCTTGACATTTCTGATTCCACAGAATCGCGATCGCGTGCAGCCTCGGGAGGTCGGGAGGCAGTCGAGGGGGGTCGCTCACAAGTTCGATTCTAGGCTGGGCTGGCCCCTACCTGCTGTGCTGTGTGTTGTGACTGAGTTCTTCAGATGGCCCGTGAGCGGTTGAGTTGGCCCGGCTGAGCGTCGTAGTCGGCCTGTGCGTGTTCAATCGTGGGTAAGTGCGTGTTTCTGATCCATCGCACCAGTTATGCGACATCCCGCGGGTTCGTCCTGGCTTTCATCTCCCGTTGCCGCAGGTCAGCCCGGCAGGCGGGAGCGATGGATCCGCATAGATCATGATGGACCTTCGGGATTCCTGAAGAACCATCATGATCCCTCCATAGACGCACAGGCCGAGGGCGACGGGGTGCCTGGTAAGGCCCCATGCCGAGGAACCGAGGGGCACGGCGAACTCGCGGGATGTTGCACACGGCGGGGGCGATGACGGCAGCCCGCGGATGCCGCTGATGTCGGCTATCACCAAGGACCTGATGCTGCGCGGCTTCGCCACGCTGCACACCCCGGACCAGATCGAGGAGTGGAACGCGCGGTTCGGCCCGTGGCTGCGGGAGGGACGCAACGTGTTCCTGCACACGGTCGTCGAGGGCGGCACCGGTCAGCTCCCGGCGGCGTGCGCCGCCCTGCTCGACCGCACGTACAGCAGCACGATGCTGGTGCGCATGAGCTGAGCGGCATCGCAGTACGGCGGTGGCGTCCCGGGCGCGGTCCGAGGCAGCCACCGTGTTTTCGTGAGTGGACACGAGGAAGGGAATCCCGTCGTGGTGACAGGAGACGTGAAGGTGCTGGACCATCGGGCGCTCAACCGGAGCCTACTGGCCCGGCAGTTGCTGCTGGAGCGGTCCGCGATGCCAGCGGGGCGGGCGGTCGCGCACCTGGTGGGCATGCAGGCACAGGCGCCGAACCCGCCCTACATCGGCCTGTGGACGCGGCTCGCCGGCTTCCGCATCGAGGACCTGGCCTCCCTCGTCAGGAACCGCGAGGTGGTCCGGGTGGGTCTGATGCGCGGCACGATCCACCTGGTCACGGCGGACGACTGCGTCGCACTGCGCCCCGTCCTGCAGGGCGCCCTGCGGCAGGGGCTGAAGGGCGCCTTCGGGCGCAAGCTCGAAGGGCTCGACGTCGAGAAGGTGGCCGAGCTGGGCCGCGAGCTGGTCGAGCGGGAGCCGCTCACGCTGGGCGGCCTGGGCACCCTGCTCGCCGAGCGGTGGCCGGACCGGGACCCCTTCGCCCTCGCCAACGCCGTGCGCAACCTGGTACCGCTCGTGCAGGTGCCGCCGCGCGGGCTGTGGGGCGAGAGCGGGCAGGCCGTGCACACCAGCGCCGAGGCGTGGCTCGGCCGGCCCGTCGCCGGGCTGGCGGCACCGGACCTGATGGTCGAGCGCTACCTGGCGGCCTTCGGGCCGGCCACGGTCAAGGACATCCAGGTCTGGTCCGGCATGACCCGGCTCGCCGACGCGGTGAACCGGCTCCGGCCGCGGCTGGCGGTCTTCCGCGACGAGAACGGCCGCGAACTGCTCGACCTGCCGGAGGCCCCCCGCCCCGACGCGAACACCCCCGCCCCGGTGCGCTTCCTGCCGGAGTTCGACAACATCCTGCTCTCCCACGCCGACCGCGCCCGCATCCTCACCGAGGAGCAGCGCAAGCTCGTCTTCACGCGGAACGGGCTGATCAGGTCGACGTTCCTGGTGGACGGGTTCGTGGCGGGCGTGTGGCGCGTCGAGCAGACGCGCGGTGCCGCCGTCCTCGTCCTGGAGCCCTTCGGTACCCTGCGTGCCGGGGACCGCGCCGCGCTCACCGAGGAGGGCGGCCGGCTGCTCGCGTTCGCCACGGCCTCCGCCGCCTCGCGCGAAGTCCGCTTCGCCTGATGCCTGGCCATGCGCACGGCGTGTGCAACATCCCGCGAGTTCGCCGTGCCCCTCGGTTCCTCGGCATGGGGCCTTACCAGGCACCCCGTCGCCCTCGGCCTGTGCGTCTATGGAGGGATCATGATGGTTCTTCAGGAATCCCGAAGGTCCATCATGATCTATGCGGATCCATCGCTCCCGCCTGCCGGGCTGACCTGCGGCAACGGGAGATGAAAGCCAGGACGAACCCGCGGGATGTCGCATAACTGGTGCGATGGATCAGAAACACGCACTTACCCACGATTGAACACGCACAGGCCGACTACGACGCTCAGCCGGGCCAACTCAACCGCTCACGGGCCATCTGAAGAACTCAGTCACATGTGTCTGGCCTGCGCCAGCGAACCTGCAGGTGATCCCCGGCGCTGCTGCGGATCGCGCTGCAACACGGCGGACGCTGCGGCAGATGCTGCGCAGCGAGCGTGCGTGACCCGTGGCCCAACGACGCCAGCCGTAAGCCCGTTGCCGGATCGCTCGTTTGCGCGCCGAAGTCAAGGCTGAGAGGTTCGTTCTCCGCCCTCACCGTTACCCGTTCGCGTCATCTTGTGCAGCTAGCCGGTCCTTTACATACGTCTCGAATTTTGGGGACTTCACAGCCTCGGTGACGATCGCTTGCACCAGGACGCTGTTGGCTTGCCGGGCATCGGAAAGGCCGCGGCAGAAGAGCCATGCCATAGGGCCGCACAGTACAGCCCACCACGGCTCCAAAACTTCGGCTGCCACGCAGCTCAGGACGATAGCTGCGATGCCAACGTTCACCTTCAGATCGGCCTCGGCTGCCAGACGGTCGTAGTCCCCGTATAGATCCTTGTTTGCTGCGTATAGACGCGTAGGAAGCTGAGGCAGATCCCCGAGCAGGGTGGCGAATCCCTGGGCCCCCGAATCGCTTGCTTTACTCTCGTCGAGCCTGTCCGAGACGTAGAGCGCGAGCGTTTCCGTGGAAGGTGCAGTCAGCTCTGTCAGCCTCGACACGCGAAAGCCCAGTCTTCTTAAGAACCCTCGAACTTTTGGCCGACCCAAGAAGTCGCGGAGCCACTGCGGCTGGTGCGAGGCAAGTTTGTGCAAGCCGCGGTTGACGGTTGCGGCGGGCGCCTCCAGCATGCTGCCCACGAGGTATGCGACAAAGGAGCCGGCCACGAGGGCCCCGGGCTTCCCTACCCATCCCGCTATGTCGTACAGCGGCTTCAGTGCGTCATCGGCTTGGGCTTTCGTCGGGATCGTGTCGCCCACGATGAGAAATAGCGACAGGAGGTAGATGTAGCCGGTCGCCAGTGGGGTGCGAAGTTCACGGATTCCGGGCAGCAGGGAGGCGAACACAAGCTCATGATCTTCCCGCTGTGTTTTTTGGGGTCCCGGGACACGCCGGGTCACAACGCCGCCGCCAGCGCCCGGTGATCGGCCGGACCGCCGGACAGGTCACGAGCCGCGGGCAGGTCGGATGGAGGCTTTGAGCGCAGCGAGGCATGCTCTCGCGATGACGAAGCGGCAGCAGCCCGTACGCGAGACGGCCGGCACTGCACTCCAGCGCCGGCCGCGTGACCACCCCAAAACGCCTACGCCGCCCACTCCAGGCCGAGTGCTGCGAGTTGTTGGAGTTTGTCTGCGGTGAGTTTGCTGCGCCTGCTCTTGGTGTTCGACAGGAACACCCCCAGCTTCACTGCGTGTTCCTGGTCGTCGGCCACGACGGTCTCTACGTGGCCCCTGGCGACCTTCACATGCCCTTCCCGCGCTTTGTACTGGGCCAGAGCCGCGACGCCCCGCTCGAAGGCGCTCGAACTCTTCGCGGCCTTCGCCGGAGCCTGGACCGCACCGGCGGGTAGCGGTTCGACGCCGAGGTCGGCCAGGCGCTCGCGCTGCCCGTCGCTCAGATGCTCCCACCCCTGCCGCTGCGTGTGCAGCCAGGTGCCGATGTCCTGGCCGGCGATGGTGACGCCGGGCAGGATCTCCGCGAGCGTGGCTCTGTCGGCCAGGACCGCGGTGAGCGCGGCATGCCGCTGCTGCCACTCGAAGGGCCACGGCGGATTCCAGTACGGGTCGATGCGCTCCAGCGCCTCCCGCCGCTCCCTCGCGCGCTCCTCGTCCTTGCCCAGACCGCCGGTCTTCCGGAGGTTCGCCAGCCATTGGCCGACCGCTACTCCGTCGATGGACGCGTCCTTGGGTGCGGCGAGCGTGCGGTGGACGGCGAAGTAGTTCCGGGCGGCGGTGAGGTTCTTGTAGAAGCGGGCGTCGACAACCGACCAGACCATGCCCAGCTCGTCCAGCAACTGCGCCCGCCACGCCTTCAGCGTCCCCGCACGAAAAACCCTGCGTTGCTCGCTGACCCACGCCCCCAGCGCATACGTGTCGCCGTTCCCGCCGTCGTCGTTGCTTCCGGTCGCCCCGATCGGCACGACGGTGTCCATCGGCACCTGGGCGTGGCCTTCGGCTTCCACCCATTTGCGCAGGGCGTTGAGCCCGGACAGCCACACCTCGGAGTCCGGCCGCAGCACCCGGGTGCGCAGGAACGCGGCGATGACGTCGGGGTTGCGTGGCAGGGAGAACCGCAGCAACGGCACACCCCCACCCTTGCCCTCGTCCTCCTCGTCACCGTCCTCGTCGCCGCCCTCGCCGCCCTCGCCGCCGTCGCCGCCCTCGCCGTCGCCGCCCTCGCCGCCGTCGCCGCCCTCGCCGTCGCCGCCCTCGCCGCCGGCGCTGCCGGCGGCCGCGCGCTCGGCACTCTCCTCCTGCTCCTCGCCGGCCTCACCGTCCGCCCCGCCCTCGTCGGCGGCCGGCTGCCCCTCGTCCTCCTTATGCTCGTCAACCTCCTCCTCGCGCACGGGGTCGAGGGCAACGACGGAGGTGGCCTTCCCGCGGGAAGTGGTTGTCCGCAGGACCATGCGCTCAATGAGCCGGGAATCGTGTGCACGGAGCCCCTGCAAAACGGCTACAAGAGGCCGGTAGGAAGCGGAGGCCATCATGTCTTCGGGGTCCTCCCCGGCCTGGAGGAACACCGGCACGATCAACCGTGCCACCTTCCCCTCACCCGGCATCTGGCGCAGGCCGCGGCCGGTGATCTGCACGATCTGCACCGGCGAACTACGAGTGTCTGCGAACACCACACCATCAACACCCCGCCGGCCGCGGATGTCGACGCCCTCACCGAGCACCTGGCAGGACGCCAGGATGCCCAGGTCGGTCACCCATCCTTCGGCGTCCAGGCCGTCGGCGAAACGGTCCAGCACCACCCGCCGGTGCGCCGCCGAGTGCTCCCCACACAGCCACTCCGCCCCCACCCGCTTCGGATACACCGCCGGATCCGTCTCATACAGCTCAGCGGCCGCCTCCGGCAGCGCCCGCGCGAACGCCATCGCCTCGATCGTGCGCCAGTGAAACGTCATCAGGTTCCGCGCCCCGGTGCTGTCCGCGTGCTTGAGCAGCGCCGCCTGCAGGGCGGCAAGGCGCCGGCCGCGCACCTCCTCGGCATCGGCGTCCTCGCCCGGGGCCTCGGGGTCGCGGATCTCCAGCACATCCACCTCGAACGAGGCCAGGATGCCCCGCTCGACACTCTCCATCAGCCCGAGCTCGTACAGCACGGGCCCATACAATTCGACGTCATCCATCGACGCCACCAACCGCCCACCCAACGCCCCTGAAGCACCCTCAGAGCCGCTTGCACCACCCACTCCGCCCGACGCCCCGGCGGCTCCCACTGCGGGAGCCCACAGTCGCGGTGTGGCCGTCATATACAGCCGCCGCGCCGCGGGGATCCGCTCCTGATCGTGAACAGCCGCCCACGCCTTACCAATCGCCCCACTTGTCCGGTGCGCCTCATCAACCACCAGCAGGTCAAAAGCACCCATCCGCTGACCGAACGAACCCCGTAGCGCCTGCTCCAGCACCCCCGGCGCCGCCGCACGCTCCGCGTCGGCCGCGCCCTCGTCGTCGCCGTCCTGGTCGTCCTCCAGGCCCTGCGACACCAGCGACGCATAGGTAGCGAAAACCAGCATCGGCCCGCTCCCGGCCCACAGCGCCAGCTGCGTCGGATTCGTCGTGCACCGCACATCCAACGCCTCCAGCAGCGGGTCCGCCCCCAACGAACACACCGCCACCGCAGGACCCTTGTGCCCCACCGCCCGCCACGCCTCCACCGTCTGCGTCAGCAGATCCAGCGTCGGCACCAACACCCCCACCAGCCCCCGGGGCACCATCCGCAACGCCGCCGTCGCCGCCGAGACCGTCTTGCCTGAACCGGTCGCCGACACCACCTGCCCACGCAGGCCCCGGGCAGGCAGCGCCCCGTACAGCGGCCCGGAAAGCCCCCGGATAATCGCATCCACGGCCTCCACCTGATGCGGGAAAAGCGGAATCTCACCCATCTTGTTGCCCATTCCTGACCCTCCAGGTCCACAATCCAGCAATTCACCGAATCCGCAATTCCGGCGGAAAGTCAGCGCGATGGCATAAACAGCTCGACGGACACCGCCCCGTCCGCACCGACCACCACTCGGCCCGCCAGCTGCGCGAGCACCTCCTGCGGAGACAGCCCCGCATGGGCCGCGGCCTGCCGCAGCAGCCGGCCCGCCCCCGCGGCCACCCACACCTCGCCCCGCACCTCATCCGCCGCCTCACGGCATCGCTTCAGACGCGCGGCGTGCCCAGCAATCGCCTGCTCCCGCCGGACCGCTCGCTCCGCCGCCCACGCCGACCCGGCACTGTCCCGCTCCGGCTCGTACACCGCCCAACCCGACGCCGCCATCAGCGCCTGCACCCGCCGCCACTCCGCATGCCGCGCCGCCCACACCGCGGCGAGTTCCTCCGGATCCGACGTGAGCAGGCCGCGCTCCACCGGCCCCGAAGACCGCAACTCTTCGGCCGTCTCCCGCTCCCGCACCGCCGCTTGGGCAACTGCCTCGGCCACCCGTACCGCGGACATCCCCGCGCTTTGCCGCCGCACCGCGTCCCGGGCGACGTCCTGACTGCTCCAGATCACCGTCCGGCCTCCCCACCCGTGGTCATGACGGCCCCGTGCGGGGTGCTGGAAGACGAAGAGTCTTTCCAGACCGACCCGTTGACCTGGTGCCAGCCAGCCGGCTCACCCTCCGGCCCCGACGACGGCAGCACAGCCGGGTCATAGTGGCCGGCCTCCCGCGTACAGGTGATCAGGTCCCCGGTGGACATCTCCACCGTGCCCGCGGTGCACAGACCGCCGGCCTCACCCAGCACCTCCAACACCCGGCGACGCTCCATCGTGTTCGGGTGCGTGCGCGGCAGCACCGTCTCCCGCACGAACGCCTCCAGCCGGGCCTCCGTCAGATCGGGCCCCGCACCACCGGTCACCGCATCCTCTTCCACCACCTGCACGACGCGGTACAGACCACGCACGCCGTACAGATCGCCCGGCCGCTCGTTCTCCCGCCGCACCGCGGCCACCGCCGCCTCGACCGACGGGGCATAGGTGAAGTTCGTCAGCGTGGCGCACCTGGGGTGCGCGTCATCCACGCGCTGCGCCACCACCCGGTACCGGCGAACGTCCGCGCCCCCGGCCGGTGGGGCAGTGGCGGCCTCCTGTGAGGCGATCCGCTGGAGGCGTTCACGCTCCCACCGGGCCACTGTGGGATCGGCCTGCGGGGCGTAGGTCTCCATACGCTCCTCGGCCATGATGTAGCCGATGCACCGCCATTCGGTGTGCTTCCACTCGGCGCGGCGGAGGCTGACCAGACGTCCAGGTTCATCGATAACGCGCCCGACCTGACGTTCCCAGCCGCGGCCGATTTCCGTCTGTTCTGCTACCTGATCCCGCCCCATGCCGGTAGCTTCATTCTGCACGGATCGGCGGATAACTTCGCGTGCAGTGAACTTCTCGACCGGCATTGTGTGCCCCTTCCTTATGAGGAATTCCCGGGGCCTGCTGCCCCTGGGGGGGTGGTGCCTTGGTTTCACAAACTCTACCCCTGCATCACGGAGTGATGCAGCAGGTTGAAAGGAGTGGACCCGAAAAGGTGGATCCTGGTAGGCTCTGGCGTGCAAGCCCACCGTGAACAGTGTGCTGTAGGTTTGGTGATGGGGCATCAGGGCCTGGCTAGCCGTCACCTTTCCCCCCAGTCACCGTCAGAAACAGACACACCCCCACCTCCCCTCATAGCCAGATCGTTTGAACCAGGCACCACATAGGCCAGCCACTTGCTAGGCAAACCCGCACCACCATCAACCTCCCGCATGAATTCCGGAGGAATTCATAAAACAATTCCGGAGGAATTGTTTTAACCCCCGGAGGGGGTTGCGTCTTTACGATCCGTAGGATCGTGCGTCGTTCCTCCGGAATTCATGCGGGAGGTTGATGGTGGTGCGGGTTTGCCTAGCAAGTG
>NZ_JBVHTY010000028.1:0-59025 GCF_055565615.1 Streptomyces sp. NPDC028368
GCGGGGTTGGCGGAGTCGCTTCCGGAGTACATGATTCCTGCGGCGTTCGTGATGCTCGCTGTGTTGCCGTTGACGCCGAACGGCAAGGTTGATGCCGGTGCGTTGCCTGCGCCGGAGTTCAGTGCGGGTGTGGGTGGTCGGGGGCCGCGCACGGCGCGTGAGGAGATCTTGTGTGGGGTCTTCGCCGGGGTTTTGGGTGTTGACCGTGCTGGGGTCGACGACAATTTCTTCGATCTGGGTGGGCATTCGCTGCTGGCGATGCGTCTGATCAGCCGGGTTAGGGCCACGTTCGACGTGGAGCTGTCCGTGCGGGACCTGTTCGAGGCGCCGACGGTGGCGCAGCTCGCCGCGCGTCTGGACGCGGTGGCGGGAGCGCGGCCCGCGCTGACCCGGGCGGTCGAGCGGCCCGAGCGGGTGCCGCTGTCGTTCGCCCAGCGCCGCCTGTGGTTCCTGCACAAGCTCGAGGGGCCCAGCGCGACCTACAACGTGCCGATGGCGCTGCGGCTCTCCGGCGCGCTCGACATCGCGGCGCTGCGTACCGCAGTCGCTGACCTCACGGAGCGCCATGAGAGTCTGCGGACGATCTTCCCGGAGGCCGACGGCACGCCGTACCAGCAGGTGCTGGAGGGCGCCGCGGCCCACCCGGTGGTCGAGGTCGTCGATGCCGACGAGGACGGTCTGGACGCGGCGGTGCGGGAGGCGATGGGCCGGCCCTTCGACCTGACGGACGAAGTGCCCCTGCGGGCTCATGTGTTCACGCTGGCCGAGGACGACCACCTCCTGCTGCTGCTGGCCCATCACATCGCGAGCGACGGCGCGTCCATCGGCCCGCTCCTGCACGACCTTTCGGCGGCCTACCGGGCGCGCCGCGTCGGCCAGGCGCCTGTGTGGGCTCCGCTGCCGGTGCAGTACGCCGACTACACCCTGTGGCAGCGCGATGTCCTGGGTGACGAGAGCGCCCC
Source organism: Streptomyces sp. NPDC028368 (assembly GCF_055565615.1). Classification (NCBI taxonomy): domain Bacteria; kingdom Bacillati; phylum Actinomycetota; class Actinomycetes; order Kitasatosporales; family Streptomycetaceae; genus Streptomyces; species Streptomyces sp. NPDC028368. The sequence continues at coordinate 963 of NZ_JBVHTY010000028.1, forward strand.
GGAGTCGGTGATCGCCGGCCAGGTCGCCTACTGGAAGGACGCCCTGGCCGGCCTGCCCGACCAGCTCGAGCTGCCCACCGACCGGCCCCGGCCCGCCATCGCCGGCCACCAGGGCGACAGCGTCGCCTTCCAGTGGGACGCGGACCTCCACGAGGGGCTGGTGCGGCTGTCCCGGCAGCATCAGGCGAGCCTGTTCATGGTCGTGCAGGCGGGTATCGCCGCACTGCTGACCCGGCTGGGCGCGGGCACCGACATCCCCATCGGCTCGCCGATTGCCGGGCGCACCGACGACGCCATGGAGAACCTGGTCGGCTTCTTCGTCAACACGCTCGTGCTGCGCACCGACACCTCCGGCGACCCCACCTTCGCCGAACTCCTCGGCCGGGTACGGGAGACGGACCTGGCGGCCTACGCCCATCAGGACGTGCCCTTCGAACGGCTCGTGGAGATCGTCAACCCGGCCCGTTCGCTCTCCCACCATCCGCTGTTCCAGGTCATCCTGACCTTCCAGAACAGCGAGGACATCGAGGCCGGCCTTCCGGGCATCGAGGCCCGGGACCACAGCCTGGCCGCCGTGGCGGCGAAGTTCGACCTGTCCTTCGCGGTCGAGGAGCAACTGACCGACGAGGGGCTGCCCGCCGGGCTGTGCGGATCGGTGGAGTTCGCGACGGACCTCTTCGAACGGGACACCGCGCGGGCTGTCGCCGGGCGGCTGGAGCGGCTGCTGCGCGCGGTCGTGGCGGATGCGGCCCGGCCGATCGGGGAGCTGGACGTGCTCGGGGCCGAGGAGCGCGAGCGGCTGCTCACCGGCTGGAACGACACCGCGCACGACGTCCCGGTGGCGACGCTGCCGGAGCTGTTCCAGGCGCAGGTGGCACGGACACCGGACGCGGTGGCGGTCGCACACGACCGGGCACAGCTGTCGTACGCGGAGCTGAATGCGCGGGCGAACCGGCTGGCGCACCACCTGATCGGGCGCGGTGTCGGCCCGGAGCGGATCGTGGCGCTCGCCCTGCCCCGCTCCGTCGACCTGGTCGTCGCGATTCTCGCGGTCCTCAAGACGGGCGCCGCCTACCTGCCCGTCGACCCGGACTACCCCGCCGACCGCATCACGTACATGCTCGGCGACGCCCGGCCCGTGCTCGTCCTGAGCGACGCGGAGATCGCGCGGACGCTGCCGCGGACCGAGGTACCCGTGATGGACGTGCCGGGGACGGCCGGGGCTCTGGCCGCGCTGCCGGAGCGCGACCCGGTGGACGCGGACCGCCTGGCGCCGGCGGCCATGACGAACCCGGCGTTCGTGATCTACACCTCGGGCTCGACGGGCCGCCCCAAGGGCGTGGTCGTCGAACACCGGTCGCTGAACGTCTATCTGGCGTGGGCGCGCAGCGCCTACGGGGCGGTGGGTGGCCGGGCGCTGGTGCACTCGCCGGTGTCTTTCGACCTGACCGTGACCGGCCTGTTCGGGCCGCTGACGGCGGGCGGCTGCGTACAGCTCATCGAGCTGACCGAGGAGTCGGCCGATGAACTGCCCGAGCGCCCCACGTTCGTCAAGGCGACGCCCTCCCACCTGGGGCTGCTGATGGCCCTGCCCGAGCGGTTCTCACCCACCGGCCAGCTCGTCCTGGGAGGTGAGTCGCTCCTCGGCGAGATCCTGGACGAATGGCGGCAGCGGCACCCCGGTGTCACGGTCATCAACGAGTACGGGCCGACCGAAACCACCGTCGGCTGCACGGAGTTCCGGATCGCACCGGGTGCGAGCGCGCCGGCCGGCGTCGTCACCATCGGCCGGCCGATCTGGAACACCCAGATGTACGTCCTGGACGCCCGGCTGCGGCCGGTGCCCGCCGGGGTGACCGGTGAGCTCTACATCGCCGGTGAACTCCTCGCCCGCGGCTACCTGAACCGTCCCGGCCAGACCGCCGGCCGATTCGTCGCCAACCCGTTCGCGGCCTCCGGCACGCGGATGTACCGCACCGGCGACCTCGCCAAGTGGCGCACCGACGGCCGGCTGGAGTTCGTCAGCCGCGTCGACAACCAGGTCAAGGTCCGCGGCTACCGCATCGAGCTGGGGGAGATCGAAGCCGTGGTCGCCGCGCACCCCTCGGTCGGCCGGAGCGCGGTCATCGTCCGCGAGGACCGGCCGGGCGACAAGCGGATCACCGCCTACCTCACGGCCGCGGACGGCCGCCCGGCGCCGGACACCGCGCAGCTGCGGGTGCACGCCGAGGAGGCGCTGCCCGGCTACATGCTGCCTTCCGCGTTCGTAGTGCTGGACACGCTGCCGCTCACCCCGAACGGCAAGCTCGACCACGCCGCGCTCCCGGCCCCCGAGACCGCCGCGGCGCCGGACGGCAGGGGACCGCGCACGCCACAGGAGGAGGTGCTGTGCGGCATCTTCGCGGAGATCCTCGGCGTCGAACACGTCGGGATCGACGACAACTTCTTCGACCTCGGCGGGCACTCCCTGCTCGCCATGCGACTGATCAGCCGCATCCGCACCACCTTCGACATCGAACTGACCGTCCGGGACCTGTTCGAGGCGCCGACGGTCGCGGGGGTGTCCGACCGCCAGGCCGACGCCGCGCTGGGGCGCTCCGGCCCGGCCCCGATGGACCGGCCGGAGCGTATACCGCTGTCGTTCGCCCAGCGCCGCCTGTGGTTCCTGCACCAGCTGGAGGGCCCCAGTCCCACTTACAACGTGCCGCTCCTGCTGCGGCTGACCGGCACGCTCGACGTACCGGCGCTGCGTTCGGCGCTGGCCGACCTGACCGGACGGCACGAGAGCCTGCGCACCGTCTTCCCGCACGACGAAGGCACCCCCTACCAGCTCATCCGGTACGGCGCGGCGGGGCGGCCCACCGTCGAGTGCGCCCGCCTCACCCCGGACGAGCTGACGCCGGCTGTCGCCGAGGCGGCTCGCTACGCTTTCGATCTGACGCGCGAAATCCCGTTGCGGGCATGGCTGTTCGAGACGGCGCCGGACGAGCACACGCTGCTGGTGCTGATCCATCACATCGCCGGTGACGGAGCTTCGGTGAGCCCGCTGGCCCGCGATCTGTCCGTCGCGTACACGGCGCGCCGCGCGGGCCGGGCGCCTGTGTGGGCTCCGCTGCCGGTGCAGTACGCCGACTACACCCTGTGGCAGCGCGATGTCCTGGGTGACGAGAGCGACCCGGAGTCGGTGATCGCCGGCCAGGTCGCCTACTGGAAGGACGCCCTGGCCGGTCTGCCCGACCAGCTCGAGCTGCCCACCGACCGGCCCCGGCCCGCCATCGCCGGCCACCAGGGCGGGACCGTGGAGTTCGCCTGGGACGTCGCGCTGCACCATGACATCGCGCGGCTGGCACGCGAGCACCGGGTGAGCGTCTTCATGGTGCTCCAGGCCGCCCTGGCCACCCTGCTGACCCGCCTCGGCGCCGGCACCGACATCCCCCTGGGCACGGCCACCGCGGGCCGGACCGACGAAGCGCTCGACGACCTGGTCGGGTTCTTCGTCAACACGCTTGTGCTGCGCACCGATACCTCCGGCAATCCGACCTTCGCCGAACTGCTGGAGCGGGTACGGGAGGCGGTCCTGGCCGCCTACGCCCACCAGGACGTGCCCTTCGAACGGCTCGTGGAGCTCGCCAACCCGGTCCGCTCACTGGCCCATCACCCCGTTTTCCAGGTGGCGTTGGGGCTGGACGAGACGGCTGCCGGTGAGGTGGAGATGCCTGGGCTGACGGTCGAGGACCTGACCGTCGGCACGGGCGTGGCCAAGGTTGATCTGGCGTTCAATCTCGCCGAGCGGGTGGGCGATGACGGAAAGCCCGACGGGCTGCACGGCGTCGTGGAGTTCGCCACGGATCTCTTCGAGAGGCGGACGGCGCAGGAACTCGCCGGGCGGCTGGAGCGGCTGCTGCGCGCGGTCGTAGCGGATGCGGCCCGGCCGATCGGGGAGCTGGACGTGCTCGGCGCCGAGGAGCGCGAGCGACTGCTCACCGGCTGGAACGACACCGCGCACGACGTCCCGCCGGCGACGTTCCCGGAGCTGTTCCAGGCCCAGGTGGCGCGGGACCCCGGGGCTCCGGCGCTGGAGTTCGAGGACGACACGCTGTCCTACGGGGAGCTGAATGCGCGGGCGAACCGGCTGGCGCACCACCTGATCGGGCGCGGTGTCGGCCCGGAGCGGATCGTGGCGCTCGCCCTGCCCCGCTCCGTCGACCTGGTCGTCGCGATTCTCGCGGTCCTCAAGACGGGCGCCGCCTACCTGCCCGTCGACCCGGACTACCCCGCCGACCGCATCGCGCACATGCTGGACGACGCCCGGCCCGCCCTGGTACTGACCAGCGACCGGGCGGCGGGCAGGCTGCCCCGGACCGGCGCGCCGGTGCTCATGGTGGCGGACCTCGTACCCGGCCCCGGCCCCGACCACGATCCTTCGGACGGCGACCGCACCACTGGACTGCTGCCGGACCACCCGGCCTATACGATCTACACCTCCGGCTCCACCGGCCGGCCCAAGGGCGTCGTCGTCGCCCACCGGGGACTGGCCAACCTGTCGGCCCACCAGACCGAACGGCTGGGCGCCGGCCCGGGCTGCCGGGTCTCCCAGCTGGTGTCGCCGAGTTTCGATGTCTCCGTGGCGGAGCTGTCCATGGGCCTGCTGTCCGGCGCCTGTCTGGTCATGCCCGCCGAGCAGCCGGCCGGGGAGGAGCTGGCCGGCTTCCTGGCCGACCGGGCCATCACCCACGCCCATGTACCCCCGGCGCTGCTCACGGGCATGCCACGCCGGGACCTTCCGCAGCTCGCCTCGCTGATGGTCGGCGCAGAGGCGTGCCCGCCGGATGTCGTCGCGTACTGGTCGCAGGGGCGGCGGATGGTCAACGCGTACGGCCCGACCGAGGCGACCGTGGACAGCTGCTACGCGGTCTGCGACCCGCACGAGGGCTCGGGCCGGACGCCCATCGGCCGGCCGGTCTTCAACACCCGGTTGTACGTTCTCGACGACCTGCTGCAGCCCGTCCCGGCGGGCGTAACCGGTGAGCTGTACCTCGCCGGCCGGGGGCTGGCCCGCGGTTACCTGGGCCGCCCGACGCTGACCGCCGGCCGGTTCGTCGCCGATCCGTACAGCGCCACCGGCGAGCGGATGTACCGCACCGGTGACCTCGTGCGGCGCCGGCACGACGGCCAGTTGGAGTTCGTCGGCCGCGTCGACAACCAGGTCAAGGTGCGCGGTTTGCGCATCGAGCTGGGCGAGATCGAGAACGTCCTGCTCGCGCACCCGGCCGTCGGCCGGGCCGTGGTCATCGTGCGGGAGGACCGTCCCGGAGACAAGCGGATCACCGCCTACGTCGTGCCGGAGCCGGCGGGTACGGGCCATGCAGGCGGCCCGGATGCCGGTGAGGGCGGCCTGGACGTCGCCGAACTGAGGGAGCGGGCTGCCGAAGCGCTGCCGGAGTACATGCTGCCGTCCGCCTTCGTCGTCCTCGACGCCCTGCCGCTGACGCCCAACGCCAAGCTGGACCGGGCGAGACTGCCCGCACCGCGCGTCAGCGGCACCGAGGACGGCCGCGGTCCGCGTACCGCGCGGGAGGAGACGCTGTGTGCGCTCTTCGCGGAGGCCCTCGGCGTGGAGCGGATCGGGATCGATGACAACTTCTTCGATCTGGGCGGGCATTCGTTGCTGGCCGCGCAGCTCGCCGGCCGGGTGCGCACGGCGTTCGGCGCGGACTTCGGCGTCCGGGACCTGTTCGCCGCGCCCACCGTCGCCGCGCTCGCCGCGGGGATCGGCACCGGGGACGGCGGCAGCGGGCCCGACGGCCGTGGGGCCCGGGGCGACGGACTGGACGTACTGCTGCCGCTGCGGCCCGCCGGTGGCCGTACGCCGCTGTTCTGCGCGCACCCCACCGTTCCGCTGAGCTGGTGCTACACCGGCCTGCTCAAGGAGCTGGACCCCACCTACCCGCTCTACGGTCTGCAGAGCCCGGGGCTGAACGGTACGAGCGAACTGCCGGTCAGCTTCCCGCAGATGATCGAGGAGTACGCCACACGGATCCAGCAGGTACAGCCCGTCGGTCCCTACCGGCTGCTGGGCTACTCGCTGGGCGGCAACATCGCCCAGGCACTCGCCACCCTCCTCCAGGAGCGGGGCGAGGAGGTGGAGCTGGTGGCCGTGCTCGACGCCTACCCCGGTGGAGACGTCGACCCCGAACCGCTCACCGGCGGCCGGATCCTCGCCCGGTTCCACGCGGATCTGAGCGGGGGCAACGGCGGGCCGGCAGACACGGCGCGGATGCGCAGGGACGTGATCGACTCGCTCCGGCCCAGCCTGCCGGACGACATGACCGAGGAGCAGCTCTCCCGGCTGCTGGACGCGATGATCGTCGCGGTCGGGAACACCAGCCGGTACGAGCCGCAGGTGTTCAAGGGCGATCTGCTGCTGGTCACCACGACCGTCGGGCGCCCGGACCACGCCACGATGCCCGAGGCATGGCAGCGCCTCACGGACGGTGAGGTCATCTACCGCCCGGTCGCCGCCACACACGACGACCTGCTGGAGGGCGAGGCCCTGCACACGGTCGGTGCGGTGCTCGCCGAGCGGCTTCGGATGCTGGACGCCGCCCGCGGCAAGTAGCCCCGGTCCACTGTCCTACCGCCCGCCCCTCCGTAGGGCGGTAGGACAACCCGTGGCCCCGGCAGCCGACTTGGCCGCCGTTCGCCCGCCCGAGACGGGCGAACGGCCCGTGGGCGAGCAACCCGATAACGAAAGAAAACCGTGCCCTCATACGGTCCTGGCAACCTGCTGATACCCGATCCGGAGAGCGAGACCATGGACGGGACACCCCTTTCCGACACAGCCGACATGCGCCGCCGCAGGCTTCTCGGGCTTGGCGCAGCCGCGGCCGCCGCCCCCGCTCTGCTGAGTCTGTCCGCGCCCCGTACTCGGGCCGCCGACGCACCTGGTGGGCACCCGCCCGTCCGGCCCGCCGCCGCGACCGGCAAGCGCGGCGGTCTGAACGAGGCGAGCCTCACCGAGCTGCGGGACCGGTTGGCCGACGGGAAGCTCACCTCGGTGGAGCTGACACGGTTCTACCTGGACCGGATCGCCGAACTGAACCACCGGGGCCCGGCCCTGCACGCTGTCCTGGAGACCAACCCGGACGCCCTCGCACTCGCCGCCACCCTGGACGCCGAACGCCGCGCGGGCAAGATCCGCGGACCGCTGCACGGCATCCCGCTGTTGATCAAGGACAACATAGGCACCGCGGACAAGATGCACACCAGCAACGGCATGCGCGCACTGCTGGGCGTCCGGCCCGCGCAGGACGCCACGGTCGTCGCCCGGCTGCGTGCGGCCGGCGCCGTTCCGCTCGGCAAGGGCAACTTGACCTCGCTGGTCAGTTCGTCGAGCGGCTACAGCCCGCGGGGTGGCCAGACCCGCAACCCGTACAAGCTCGACCGCTCGCCGAACGGCTCCAGTTCGGGCCCCGCGGCGGCCACTGCGGCCGGCCTGTGCGCGGGAGCCATCGGGACCGAGACCATCGGCTCGATCCTGGGTCCCGCGGGCGCCAACGGCGTGGTCGGCATCCGGCCCACAACCGGGCTGGTCAGCCGCACCGGCATGTTCCCCGGTGCCCGTAGCTTCGACACGATCGGGCCGCTGTGCCGCACCGTGGCGGACGCGGCGCTGCTGCTGGGCGTACTCACGGGGACCGACCCCACCGATGCGGCCACCACAGCGAGCGAGGGCCACTTCCACCGGGACTACACCCCCTTCCTCAAGCCGGGCGGTCTGCGCGGCGCCCGAATCGGCGTCGTCAGGGAGGTCTTCGCCGGCTACAGCGCCCACGCGGACAAGGTGCTGGCACAGGCCATCGAGGTGCTCAAGGACGCCGGCGCGGTGGTCGTCGACCATGCCGACATCCCCACTGCCCAGCGGATGATGACGGACTTCCAGGAGGCGCTCACCCTCCAGATGACCGAGATGAAGAACGACAGCGAGCACTATCTGGCCCGGACACCGGGCACGCATCCGCGCAGCCTGGCGGAGCTCATCGCCTACAACAAGGCCCATGCGGACACCGAGTTGGAGTACTTCGGCCAGAGCATGCTGGAAACCCTGGCCGCCTTCCCGGGCAAGCCATCGGACGCCGCGTACAAGAAGGCGGTGACGACGGTCCGGCGGGTGGCCAGGGACGAGGGCATCGACGCGGCGCTGAAGAAGCACCGGGTGGATGCGCTGCTGATGCCGACCGGTGCGCCGACCTGGAAGATCGACCTGGTCAACGGCGATCCGCAGATCATGGGCAGCGCCCTTGCCGTGGGCTACGCCGGCTACCCGGCGATCAGTGTGCCCGCCGGTTTCGTCCACGGGCTGCCGGTGGGTATCACCTTCGCCGGCACGGCGTGGAGCGAACCCGATCTGATCCGCTTCGCGCACGCCTTCGAGACCGCCCACCCGGTCCGGCGTGCCCCGGGCTTCACACCGGCGAGCGTCGGACTGTGACGCCCACAGCGGTCGTCAGCGGAGGCACCCGCGGCATCGGACTGGCGCTGAGCCTTCGGCTCGGCGCGCTGGGCCACAGGGTGATCGCCCTCTACCGGAACGACCGGGAAGCGGCACGACAAGCGGAGGAAGCCGGCGCGGGCTCCATCGAAGCGGTGCGCCTCGACGTGGCGGACGCGGCGTCGGTACGCGAAGGCTGCCGCCGCATCCTGGACGAGCACGGAGCCCCCGAGGTGCTGGTGAACAACGCGGGCCGCAACAGGGACCGGCCCTTCGCCGAGCTCACCGACGAGGACTGGGACGAGGTACTGGCCACGAACCTGTCCGGCCCCTTCCGGCTGTGCCGCGCCCTCGCCCCTGCCATGGTGTCCGCCGGTCGCGGCACGATCGTCAACGTCGGCTCGACGACGGCGATCCGCCCCCGCCGCGACGGCGCCAACTACTGCGCCAGCAAGGCGGGCCTGCTGCAGCTGACCAAGTGCCTGGCGCTGGAACTCGCCCCGGCGGTACGGGTCAACGCCCTGATCCCCGGATTCACGGACACCCCGGAAGTGACCGAACGGTACGGCCTGGACGTGCCTGAGAAACGGGACGAGATCGTCCGCAGTATTCCGCGCGACCGGATCGGCACGACCGCAGACATCGCTCAGGCGCTGGAGTTCCTGGTCACCGCCGGCAGTTCCTACATCACCGGACAACAACTGATCGTGGACGGCGGCCACTTCATGGCGTGAACCCCGGTGAACCTGATGGCGTCCGGTCCGCAGAACCAGTAAGTGGAGGAACGACAAGAAATGCAACTGACTCAGACGCAGATCGATGAATACCGCGAAAACGGTTTCTTGTTCTTTGAGTCTCTACTGGACCAGAGGGAAATCACATGCCTGCGCGAGGCATTCCAACGGGACTGCGAAATACCCGGCCCTCAGCTCATACTGGAGGAGGGGCGCAACGAGGCCCGCGCCGTCTACGCCTCACACCACAGGCAGCCGGAGTTCGCCGCGCTCATGCGGGACCCGCGCATCCTGGCCCCGGCCAGGCAACTCCTGACGGACGACGTCTACGTCTACCAGTTCAAGATCAACGCCAAGCCTGCCTTCGGCGGCGAGAAGTGGTCCTGGCACCAGGACTACGCCGCCTGGCGGATCGCCGACCGCCTCCCGGCCCCGCGCCAGATCAATGTCGGCCTGTTCCTCGACGACGTCGACGAGTTCAACGGCCCCGTCATCTATCTCCCCGGCTCGCACCGCACCGGGCTCGTGCGCGACGACCGCGATGCGTCCGCCAAGTCGGCGCAGCACCTCGACCCCGACGACATCTCGCTCACCCCGCAGCAGCTGGCCGAACTCGCCCAGCACAGCGGCATGGTGAGCCCGAAGGGCCCGGCCGGCTCCGTGGTCCTCTTCTCGCCGGAGATCGTGCATGGCTCCGCGCCGAATATGTCGCCGTTCCCGCGCCGGCTCCTCATCGCCACCTACAACGACTGTGCGAACCTGCCCTCCTGGGAGGGCGAGCCGCGCCCTGAGTACGTCGTGTGCCGTGACGCCGATCCGCTGCGCACCCTCGATTCCCCCTTCCTCGACGAACTCGGGGCGGTGGCGGCATGAGCGAGACCCGTGATATCGCACAGAGCTGCGCGGTCGTACTGGAAGAGTTCGGCAAACCGCTGGTTCTGCGTGAGTTCGCGATCCCGTCACCTCCCGAGGGCGGCATGACCGTGAACTGCACCTACGGCGGGATCTGCGGCACCGACCTCCACCTCCGGCAAGGCCACCTGGCCATCCCCACGCCCCTGGTCCTCGGCCATGAGGGGCTGGGCACCGTACGGGAGCTCGCCGACGGGGTCACACATGACGCGAACGGCGCTGCACTGCGGCCCGGAGACACCGTGATGTGGGCCTCGTCCATCGCCTGCGGCCGATGCGTCCCCTGCACGCAGCACCGCGAGCCCACCCTGTGCCAGAACCGCCGCACGTATGGAGTCAACCGCTCACTGGACGACGGTCCAGGCCTGAACGGGGCCTGGGCACAGCACATCGCGCTGCGTCCGGGCACCACCGTCGTGCGTCTTGACGACGCCATCGACCCGCTCGCCGCCATGTCGCTGGCCTGCGCCGGCCCCACCGCCGTCCACGCGCTGTACGAGCGGCGCCCGGTCCGCCTCGGCGAGGTCGTCGTCGTACAGGGCAGCGGCCCGGTCGGGCTCGCGGCGGCGGCCCTGAGCCAGCTCGCGGGCGCGGCAAAGGTGATCATCGTCGGCGGGCCCGCAGGACGGCTGGAGGCAGCGGCGGCGGCGGGCATCGGCGATGTCCACCTGAACATCGCCGAAGCCGACGATCCGCACCAGGTCCTGGAGCAGGTACGCGAGGCTGCCGGCGGAGACGGGGCCGACCTCGTCATCGAGTGCGCCGGCGTGCCCGGCGCCGTCGCGCAGGGCCTGCGGCTCGCACGCAGGGGCGGCTCGTATCTCATCATCGGCCAGTACACCGACGCGGGTGACACCCCGCTCAACCCGCACCAGATCGTGTACCGCCAGCTCGATGTGGTCGGCTCCTGGGCCTTCACCGGAGCACACCTGGCCGAGTACGTGAAGCTGCTCCCGGCACTGACCGCGCGCTTCGGACTGCGTGACCTGGTGACGTCGTATCCGCTGAGCGAGCACGCCACAGCGCTGACGGCCGTCAGCGAAGCAGCGGTGATCAAGGCGGTCCTCGCGAGCTGACAGCTGACCCGCCGCAACACCCCGTACGTGGGCACCTTCCGGCTCCGCGCCGGAAGGCCACGCCCATCGCACCTGCCGGCCGCAGCTGACCTCCTCCGCCCTCCGCCCGAAGTTCCCGGACCCGGTGCAGGTGTTGACGGCTACGGCTGTCACGGCTGACCCGGAAATGCTGTCACCTCAGTTGCCCGCCGTCCCAGCCATGGCAGATGAACCCTCGGCCATCAACGGCCATGCGCCGGCCGCCACTCCGAGGACCTCCCGCAGGATGGCGCACTTCCGTGTCATGCGTGCGTGGGGATTCCCAAGCAAGAAGACCTTCGCTCTGCAGATCGAGCACAACCGCTCGGTGCGCGGGCTGCAGGGCCTGATATTCAGCCGCAACGACCGGGCCGGACGCGGCAAGTCCCCTCGCGCCTGGGCCTGGTCACCGAGGCCGTCGAGGCCGCGGACGGCATGGACTTCTCCACCCACATCGAGGTGTTGCAGGTCGAGGCGCTGTGCCGGGGCCATCACCGCCGTCGGCGGACCTCCGCCGCCCACGCGGCCGCGCTCTCACCGGAGTCCTGCCGGTCGACGCGCCCCGTTGGACTGCCCCCGGTGCGGTCCGTCAGCGCTTCTGGATGATCGTGAACGAAGCGCCTTCGGTGTCGGCGACCGTCGCCAGCCTGCCGTGCGGGGAATCCTGTGCCGGGCGCAGTACCCGCCCGCCCAGTTCGGTGACCCGGCGCACCGCGGCATCGGTGTCCGGGACCGCGAAATACGTCATCCAGTACGGGCCCCGGTCGCGCAGCGGGGCGTTGCCCACGCCGTGAATCCCGGCCACCGGACGCCCCTTGATGTGCAGCGTCAGATAGTCGAAGCCGGACGGGCCCACGGCTTCCGACTCGAAGCCGAAGACCCGTTCGTAAAACGGCTCGACGACGCCGGTCTCCTGGGTGACCAGTTCGTTCCACACCGGGGTGCCCGGCTCGCCGCTGACCGCGGTGCCCATCATCGACCTGCCCTGCCAGATGCCGAAGATCGCGCCTTGGGGGTCGGAGCCGATCGCCATCCGCCCCGCGTCGTCCGCGTCCAGCGGCCCGACGCCCACCGTGCCGCCGCAGCAACGGATCTGCTCGGCGGTGGCATCCGCGTCGTCGCTCGCCAGATAGGTGGTCCAGGCGACGGGTAGATGCCGACCGGGTGCCAGCTCGCCGATCCCGGCCACTTCCCGGCCGTCGAGGTAGGCGCGGGCGTACGGACCGAAGTGCTGCGGCCCCGGGCGGAACTCCCAGCCGAAGAGCGCGCCGTAGAACTCCTGCGTCGCGGAGAGGCTGTGTGCCAGGAGGCTCACCCAGCAGGGCGCGCCGGGCATCCGCCGAGTCGCTGCCTCGGTCGTCATCGTCACTTACTCCTCGGAGCATCGGGGTGCTGGCCATGGGGGTACGGGCGCGGGTCCCGAGCAAGATGCTCGCACCCTGTGACCTGCTGTGCGCCCCGGCCGCGCCGTCCTTGGCGCGTTCGCGAGGGAGAATGCCCGTTTTACTGGTTTGCAGCCGTTTTGACGACGGCGTCAACTCGCGTAACTCCGTCATACGGAGGGTGGGATCCCGCCTTCTCTGCGTAGCCATCGCTACGCAAGGATGAGTCCCATGAATGCCATCATCACCGCTACCGAACTCGCGAGCGAGTTGGCGGGGTCCGCCGCCCCGGTGCTTCTCGATGTCCGTTACCAGCTCGGCGGTCCGCCCGGTCGCCCGGAGTACGAGGCCGGGCATGTGCCCGGTGCGGTCTACGTCGACCTCGACGACGAGCTGGCCTCGGCCCCCGGCCCGGCCGGCCGCCACCCGCTTCCCGATCTCGGCCTCTTCGGCGACGCCATGCGGGCGGCCGGTGTCAGCGCGGACCGCACCGTGGTCGTCTACGACGGCGGGCAGGGCTGGGCCGCCGCACGCGCCTGGTGGCTGCTGCGCTGGTCGGGTCACCCCGATGTCCGCGTACTCGACGGCGGCCTCCCCGCATGGCGGGAGTCCGGCGGAGCCATGAGTGTCGACAAGCCGACTCCGCGAGTCGGTGACTTCGCCCCCGCCCCCGGGGCGCTGCCGCTGCTGACGGCGGACGACGCGGCCTCTCTGGCGCGCCGGGGCGTCCTCCTGGACGCGCGTGCCGCCGAGCGCTACCGGGGTGAGGTGGAGCCCATCGACCGCGTCGCAGGCCATATCCCGGGTGCCGTGTCCGCCCCGACGACCGAGAACGTCGCCGAAGGGGGCACCACCTTCCGCGACGCGTCGGAGCTGACCAAGCGGTTCGCGTCGCTGGGCGCCACGGAGGACGCCGAGGTCGGCGTCTACTGCGGCTCCGGTGTCTCCGCCGCCCACGAAGTGCTCGCCCTCGCGGTGGCGGGTATCCCCGCCGCGCTCTACGTCGGCTCCTGGAGCGAATGGTCCGGCGACCCGTCCCGCCCGGTGGCCACCGGCCCCGAGCCGGGCTGAGCCACCGGCCCGCTCCTCTACGGTGCTCTGACAGCGCGCCGCCCGCCCTCCGAGACTTCAGGGGGCGGGCGGCGCGCTTGTCGCGGGGCTACTCCGGCTTTTTGCGGCGGGTGCCGAAGACGATCTCGTCCCAGCTCGGCACCGCAGCCCGGCGGCCCGGTCGTACGCCGTCCGCCTCGGCCTGCCGGTCCGTCGTCCCGGTCAGCCGGTCGCGGTGCCCGGCCACCGCCCGCGGCATCAGCACATCGGCGTACGCGGAACCCGCGCCCGCGCTCGCCGCCGGGGCGGCCGGCTCCTCCAGCTCTTCCTCAGCCGGCTCCTCGCTCTGCGGCGCCTTGACGGCCTCCGGAACGACCATGTCACCGCGGAAGCTCGGCACCGCCTCGAGCAGGCTGGTCAAGGAGTCCCGCTCGCGTTCGCGCTCGGCGACGGCTTCCTCCGGGGCCCGCGGCCCGCTCTCCTCGCCGCCCGACTGCGCTGCCCGCTCGGCCCGCTCGCCGCGGTCCGGCATCTGACGGTCCAGGGCACGGTCCAGCGGCCGGTCGCGCGGCAGCCGCGCGATCCGGGGTACGAAGGGGAAGCTGGGCTCGGGGGTGTCGTCGTTCTCGCCGATCAGCGCCCGCGCCTCGTCGTCCACGGCCTGTACGAGTCGCCGTGGCGGGTCGTACGTCCAGCTCGCGGAGTGCGGCTCGGTTGCGACGCGGTAGACCAGCAGTACTTCCCAGGTGCCGTCGTCGCGGCGCCAGGAGTCCCACTGGATGCTGTCCTTGTCGGCGCCGCGCAGCAGCAGCCGCTCCGCGACCGCCTCGCCGAGCTGCGGCCCGGTGTTCTCGCCCGGACGCCGTACGGGAGTCTTGCGGGCCCGCTCGGCCATGAAGGCGCGCTCCGCCAGGACCGGCCCCTCGAAGCGGCGCACCCGGTCGACGGGGATGCCGGCGAGCTGGGCGACCTCTTCCGCGGAGGACCCGGCGCGTATCCGCGCCTGGATGTCCCGCGGACGCAGGTGGCTCTCGACCTCGATCTCGATCTGGCCCAGGCGTGCGCGGTCGTTGCGGACCGCGGCGCGCAGCCGCTCGTCGATCGGAAGCGTGTACTCGGTGCTGTCCGCAGCTTTGAGCACCAGCCGTGTGCCGTCGTTGGAGACGGCCACGACACGCAGTTCGGGCATGGGGACCTCCCGGGTGGTGCCTGCCGACGTCACGTGCGTCGCTGCTTCCGCTAGTCGAGTGTGGCCTGCCCGGGTGCAGCCTGCCACAACATTGCCGAGTTGCCCGGCGTATCGAGGCTTCGCCCTCAAACGCCGTTATGACACGGTTACCACTTCGCAACGCTTGGTGACCATGTCGCTTGCCCGGTGTCCGATCACCCGTGCCGAGCGACGGCGCCCCGGGTCGAGTGCCGTCTTCGGGGCCTCTCCCGTGGATCCGGGCAGCCGGACGGGATCCCGGGCCAGGGCTCGCCACAGTACTCCATTTGGGCCACTGAAGTGGACCGCCGCGCCGCTGAAGTTCTGATGCGGTAACGGAGTTGGGTCGCCTTGTCGATCTCTCTACCGCTGTCACGGGTGGGGAGATTCACAGAATCTCCAGAATTGGAACTATCTCCTTCGCCAAAAGGTCACTTCTCCATGCAAGCTGGATCGAACGGGCTATCAAAGGTTGGAGATGGACGAAGAAACCGAAAGCGACATCAAGAAGAGGGAGAAGCGGATCGACCTGAGCATCGCCCAGGTCGCGGGCAGTGCTCTCGCGGCGGCCGTCGCCGCCTACCTCGCGGGCCGGCTCGGCGTCTACGGAACCATCATCGGCGCGGGTGTGGTCAGTGTCGTGGCCACGACCGGCGGCTCGATATTCCAGCATCTGTTCCGGCGCACCGGCGAGCAGCTCAAGGAAGCATCGGTCACGACCAGGCCGAAGCCGCACCGCTCTCCTTCCACCCACCCTCGATCCACAACCGGAGCGGCAGCCCGTGCCCAGCGCACGATGGTGCTGCCGACCTTCGACAAGCAGGGCGCGCCGGACGACGTCACCGCCGTCGCGGCCAGGACCCCCGGTCCCGGCACGGACCGCACCCGCCTGCTTCCGCAGGCCGCCCAGGCATACCGCCGTGACCCCGCGGGCGCGCACCCCGCGCCGCGGTCCCACGAGGCGACGCGGATGCTGCGCCCGGCCGATGCCGCGGGCGCCGGACGGGCCACCGACAAGACGCAGCTGGTGCCGCGGCTGGACGACCGGACCATGGCGCCGGGCCGGCCGGCTCCGGGCACGGCCACCGCCGTACTGCCCGGAGCCGACAAGGCCGAGCACGACGGACAGCCCGAGGAAATCGGCACTGCGACGTACGGCACGCGGCTGCGCGGCTGGAAACGGCCGGCCCTCGGCGCGCTCGCCGTCTTTGTGCTCGCCATGGGCGCCCTCACTGGTACGGAGCTGATGGCCGGGCACACGCCGAGCGGCGAAAAGGGCACCACGTTGCAGCATCTCACCAGCATCGGCGGCTCGGGCGGCCATCGGCCCAGCGGTCCCCGGACGCCGGACCCGGGCCGCTCCACCGGCAACGGCACGCATGGCGGCAACAGCAGCGGGGAGCCGACCCCGGACCCCAGCGGCTCCGACAAGACCGGCAGTGGCAGCGAGTCCGGCAGCGGTTCGCCGTCCCCGACGCCGACCCCGTCCGACGGGGGCAAGACCTCCCCGGACCCCGAGACGTCCCCGTCCACCGGGCCGTCCCCGAGCCATTCCTCCGGGAGTGGCAGCGATACCGGCAGCGGCGACGGTTCGACCGGCGGCCAGGACCAGGGCGGGCAGTCGCCCCCGGCCGAGCAGCAGGCTCCGCAGCCGAACGCCTCCTGACGCGGCGCGCGCCTCGGACGAACGCGCCCGGCGCCCCATGCCGGGGTGCCGGCGCGCGTTCGTCGCCGTCGCCGTCAGTCGCCCAGTACGCGCCGCAGATAGCTGTTGGCGAACCGGCGCTCGGGGTCGAGCCGGTCGCGCAGCGCGGTGAACTCGCCGAACCGCGGATACGCATCCGCCAGATAGCCGGCGTCGCGGGTGTGCAGCTTCCCCCAGTGCGGGCGGCCGCCGTGTGCCGTCATGATCCGCTCGGCGGCCGCGAAGTACGCCTCGTGCGGCGTGCCGCGGTACATGTGGACGGCGACGTACACCGTGTCCCGGCCGGAGGCGGTGGACAGCGGGATGTCGTCGGCCGGGGCGGTACGCACCTCCACCGGGAAGCTCACCCTGAAGTCCGAGCGCTCCACCAGTGTCTTGAGTTCACCCAGCGCCTCGACGGCGACCGCCCGGGGCAGCGCGTACTCCATCTCCACGAACCGCACCCGCCGTGGCGAGGTGAACACCTTGTAGGGGATGTCGGTGTAGGTACGGGCCGACAGCGCCCGGCTGGAGATCTTGGCGATGCCCGGTATGGCGGCCGGAATCGCTCGTCCGACGGAACAGGCGACCTGGAAGACGCCGTTGGACAGCAGCTCGTCCTCAATCCAGCCGCTGACCTTTCCGGGCGGCGCGGCCGGGCCCTGGCTGCGGTTGTTGCGCTTGGTGTTGCAGCTGCCGGTGTGCGGGAACCAGTAGAACTCGAAGTGCTCGTTCTCGGCGACCAGCTCGTCGAACCGGCCTGTCACCTCGTCGAAGGGCATCGGCTCCTCGCGGGCGGTCAGCAAGAACTCCGGCTCCACGGCGAAGGTGAGCTCGGTGACCACGCCCAGTGCGCCCAGGCCCAGTCGCGCCGCCGCGAAGATCTCCGGGTTCTCCTTGGCGGAACAGGCCAGCACCGAACCGTCGGCGGTGACCAGTTCGAGCGCGGTGATCTGGGCGGCGATGGAGGCGGAGTCGCGGCCGGTGCCATGGGTGCCGGTGCTGGTGGCCCCGGAGACGGTCTGCTCCATGATGTCGCCCATGTTGGTCAGCGACAGTCCGTGCGCGGCCAGCGTCTCGTTGAGGTGCTTGAGGGGCGTACCGGCAGCCACCGTGACCGTCCCGGCCTCGCGGTCCACCTTGCGTATGCCGGTCAGCCGCTCGGGGCGGATCAGCAGCCCGTCGGTGGCGGCCGCCGCGGTGAACGAGTGGCCGGTGCCGGCCGCCTTCACCGTCAACTCGTCCGCGGCGGCGCCGCGTACGGCGGCCGCCACTTCCTCGGTACTCGCCGGGGCCACGGTCCGGGCGGGACGAGCGGTGACATTGCCCGCCCAGTTGCGCCACGGCCCACCCGGACCGCGCCCTCCCGAGCCGCCGACGGCGTTGCTGGCTGCCATGGTGACGTCCCCTCCCTCCGCGCGGGCAGGCCGAGTTCGGCCGCCGTTGGTGTCAGCGCATGATGCCAGTCACCGACGCGACTTCCAGGTGAGGTGACGGGAATCACATGATCAAGGAATCGGCCGGAATCGCCCGGCTCCGGGACATGTCGTACCGGCGGTAACAGTGGAGGCGGGTGCGGATGGAACCGGGGTGCCGGTTGTGCCGTTGGAGCGGAGTGGCGCGCCGGATTCGGTCATGGTCCAGAGGGGGGCGCTGGTTTCCTCGATGGTCCAGAGAGGTGCGCCGGTTTCGCTGATGGTCCAGAGGTGAGCACCGGCGTCGCCGGCGAAGCAGCGGGGGCTCCCCGTTTCCGTCCATGGGCCACAGGTGTGTGCCCGGCGCCCGTACGACCGCGGGCTACGCGACCTGCTCCTCGTCCAACTGCGCTGCGCCAGGGGCCGACCCGGCGACCGGGGCGCCCGGCTCCGGAGTCGTCGACAGCGGACGCAGCCTGCGGTAGCCCGCGAACGCCACCAGCGCGGCCAGTACGCCCGCCGCGCCCGGCACCACATAGCCGCGGGCGGCCCCGAGGGTGTCCACGGCCCAGCCGGCCGCCGCCGAGCCGAGCGCGACGCCCACCGCGAGCCCGGTGCTCGTCCAAGTCATGCCCTCGGTCAGCTTCGCCTGCGGCACATGTTCCTCGACCAGCGCCATGGTGGTCACCATCGTCGGCGCGATGGACAGCCCCGCCACGAACAGCGCGACGGCCAGCAGCGGCAGCGAGCCCACCAGTTGGAGCGGCACCATGCTCACGGCCATCGCGCAGACCCCCACCACCCAGCGGCGGGACGGGTGCCCCTTGAGGTGCAGCAGCCCGAAGACCGCGCCGGCCACACACGAGCCGAGCGCGTAGACCGCGAGCACCAGGCTGGCGGCCGACTTGTGGCCCACCTCCTCGGCGAACGCGACGGTCACCACATCGATCGCCCCGAAGATCGCCCCCGTCGCCACGAACGTCACCACCAGCACCTGCAGCCCCCGCGAGCGCAGCGCCGAGCCCTTGGCGTGCTGTTCACGGGGATGCGGCACCGGTTCCGTACGGCGCTGGGAGGTCAGCCAGAAGACACCGGCCGCCAGGAAGACCCCGGCCAACAGGGGCCCGGCCTCCGGGAACCACGCCGTGGACAACCCGATGGACAGAATCGGGCCGAAGATGAAGCACGTCTCATCGACGATGGACTCCCACGAGTACGCCGTGTGCAGCTCACGCGGCGAGCCCCGGTAGAGCTCCGCCCAGCGCGCCCGGACCATCGAGCCCACGCTCGGCACACAGCCCACGCACGCCGCGAAGGCGAACAGCGTCCAGTCCGCCCAGCGCTGTTGCGCACTCAGCAGCAGCCCGGCGACCGCGGCAAGGGAGACGAGGGTGGCCGGGCGCAGCACCCGGCGCTGGCCGTGCCGGTCCACCAACCGGGAGATCTGCGGGCCGATGGCCGCGGCCGACAGCGCGATCGTCGCCGACAGCACCCCGGCCAGACCGTAACGGCCGGTCAGCTGGGAAACCATCGTGACGATGCCGATGCCCATCATCGACAGCGGCATCCGGCCCAGCAGTCCGGCGGCGGAAAAGGGCTTGGTGCCGGGGCGGCCGAATATGGCGCGGTAGGGACTGGGCAACGGGGGTGCTCCGCCGGGTGAGGACCGAGATATCGGGGGATATCGGTGATGAATACAGTCGGTAAGGATTGACTAGGGCCGATACAGCTTACGGGCGGCGGGCGCACGGCCGCCTCCGAGTTTCCCCGCCGCCCGCCTCCGGGTGCGCAGGGGGTCTGACCGCCGCAGCAGGGGCAAGGGTGGCAGGATCGGTGACATGCCCGAACAGTGCGACCCCCGCCCTTATGACGCCCTGCTGCTGCTGTCCTTCGGAGGTCCCGAAGGCCCCGATGACGTCGTCCCGTTCCTGGAGAACGTCACCCGCGGCCGCGGCATCCCCCGTGAGCGCCTCAAGGAGGTGGGTCAGCACTACTTCCTGTTCGGCGGCGTCAGCCCCATCAACGCCCAGAACCGCGAACTGCTGGACATGCTGCGCAAGGACTTCGCCGAACACGGTCTGGACCTGCCGGTCTACTGGGGCAACCGCAACTGGGCGCCGTATCTGACCGACACCCTGCGCACGATGGTCAGCGACGGCCACCGCCGTATCGCCGTCCTGGCGACCAGCGCCTACGCCTCGTACTCCGGCTGCCGGCAGTACCGCGAGAACCTCGCCGACGCGCTCGCCGTCCTCCAGGAGGAGGGCCTGCCGGTGCTGCAGGTGGACAAGCTCCGGCACTACTTCAACCACCCCGGCTTCGTGCGCCCGATGATCGACGGCGTGCTGGCCTCGCTGGCCGCACTGCCCCAGGAGGCCCGCGAGGGCGCACACCTCGCCTTCACCACGCACTCCATCCCCACGTCCGCCGCCGACACCTCCGGCACGCCCGAGGAGCACACCGGGGACGGCGAGGGCGGTGCATACGTCGCCCAGCACCTGGACGTGGCGCGGGAGATCGCCGCCGCCGTGCACGCGGAGACCGGCGTGCAGCACCCCTGGCGGCTCGTCTACCAGTCCCGCAGCGGCGCCCCGCACATCCCGTGGCTGGAGCCGGACATCTGCGACCACCTGGAGGAGATGCACGCCGCGGGGGCCTGTGCCGTCGTCATGGCCCCCATCGGGTTCGTCTCGGACCACATGGAGGTCAAGTACGACCTCGACACCGAGGCAACCGCGAAGGCCGCCGAGCTGGGGCTGCCGGTCGCCAGGTCGGCCACCGTCGGCGCCGACCCGCGGTTCGCCGGGGCCGTCCGCGACCTCCTCCTGGAGCGCGCGGCCACCGAGCGGGGCCGCTCCCCGGAGCGCTGCGCCCTGGGTGCCCTGGGCGCCTCCCACGACCTGTGCCCGGTCGGCTGCTGCCCCGCCCGTACGCCGCGCCCGGCCGCCGCCGGCGCGGACTGGCAGGGACCGGTCGCGGAAGCCCCGGCCTGACCCGCACGCCCGCCAAGCGCCCGCGCCCTCCCGTACGCCCGCTGACCGCCCGCTCGCCCGAGCAAGGAGCAACGTGCCCGACCCGCTGCACTGCGACCCGACCCAGACCACTGCCCTGTACGACGAACTTCTCGAGCTGGCCCTGGAGGCCGCCCGCCGCGCCGGGGCGCTGCTGCGCGACGGCCGGCCCGCCGATCTGGGCGTCGCCGCCACCAAGTCCAGCCCCATCGACGTCGTCACCGAGATGGACATCGCCTCCGAGAAGCTGATCACCGGCTTCCTCGCCGAGCGCCGCCCCGACGACGGCTTCCTGGGGGAGGAGGGTGCCAGCGTCGAGGGCAGCAGCGGTGTCCGCTGGGTCATCGACCCCGTCGACGGCACCGTCAACTACCTCTACGACCTCCCGTCCTGGGCGGTGTCCATCGCGGCCGAGAAGGACGGCGAGACCGTCGTCGGCGTGGTCGCCGCCCCGATGCGCGGCGAGACCTACCAGGCCGTACGGGGCCGTGGCGCGTTCAGCAACGGCGGGCGCCTGCGCCACCGGCCCGCGCCGCCGCTCTCCCAGGCGCTGGTCGCCACCGGCTTCGGCTACCTCGCCGAGCGCCGGGCCGCCCAGGCGGAGGTGGTACGCACCTTGCTGCCGCAGGTCCGCGACATCCGGCGCGGCGGCTCGGCCGCGATCGACCTGTGCGATGTGGCCTGCGGCCGGCTCGATGCCTACTACGAGCGCGGCCTCAACCCCTGGGACCATGCGGCGGGCGTGCTGATCGCCGAGGAGGCCGGCGCGCTCACCGGCGGCCGCCCCGGATCGGCCGCTTCCGGCGAGCTGACCGTGGCCGCCTCCCCGGCCCTCTTCGAGGAGCTGCAGCCTCTCCTGGACGAACTCGGCGCCTGGCACGACTGAGCACCCCTCCGGTAGCCCCGCCGGAAGCCCCACAGGCGCACAGGAGCGCCCCGGCACCAGTCCTGCGGTGCCGGGGCGCTCCTGTGTGCGGGCGGCCGGGAGATCAGGCGTTGCTGACCGCGCCGACCTCCACGCCGTGCTCGGTGGCCAGTCGCTGCAGGTCCTCGAGCTCTGCCTGCTCGACCTCGGCGAGGAAGTCGTCGCCCGACGCGCGGGCCCGGTCCAGATCGGCTTCGGTGTTCTTTATGCGCTGCAGAATGCCTGCGGTGAACGCGTCCATGGTGCGCCCCCTCGTCGTGGGTCGGTGGCACGGGGGTGTGCCGACGGGTGGGTCGATCACGGCGTGATCCCTGTGGTGGATCGGTCGTGGCAAGACGCCAACAGGGCGTGATCGCGGGTGTGCAGACGTCCTCCCCACCCCTCACCTCACGGAAACCTCAACCCGCTCGAGAATCCGGCCATCTGGCGGCCAAAAGTCGCTCTCCACCCCTCCGCACCCCTCTTACCGCCGGTTTATGGCTCTTCGGGGCAGGATGGAGGAGCTCTGAAGACATTGTTGTGCCCTGCCCGAGAGGGCCCTGAGGAAGGACTAGCGACGTGCGTGTTCTCGTCGTCGAGGACGAGCAGCTGCTCGCCGATGCGGTGGCCACCGGACTACGCCGGGAGGCCATGGCTGTCGACGTGGTCTACGACGGCGCTGCCGCCCTGGAACGGATCGCGGTCAACGACTACGACGTCGTCGTCCTGGACCGCGACCTGCCGCTGGTGCACGGCGACGATGTCTGCCGCAAGATCGTCGAGCTGGGCATGCCGACCCGGGTCCTGATGCTCACCGCCTCCGGTGACGTCAGCGACCGCGTGGAGGGCCTGGAGATCGGCGCGGACGACTACCTTCCCAAGCCGTTCGCCTTCACCGAGCTGACCGCCCGGGTGCGCGCCCTGGGGCGCCGTACGACGGTCGCCCTGCCGCCCGTCCTGGAGCGGGCCGGCATCAAGCTGGACCCCAACCGCCGTGAGGTCTTCCGTGACGGCAAGGAGGTCCAGCTCGCGCCGAAGGAGTTCGCGGTGCTGGAGGTGCTGATGCGCAGCGAGGGCACGGTCGTCTCGGCCGAGCAGCTCCTGGAGAAGGCCTGGGACGAGAACACCGACCCGTTCACCAACGTCGTACGGGTCACGGTCATGACGCTGCGCCGCAAGCTCGGTGAGCCCGCCGTCATCGTCACGGTCCCCGGCTCGGGATACCGGATCTGACGGCGATGCCTTCCCTGCCCTCGTTCTCCAAGGCGCACACCCCGCCTCCTGCCGCCCCACCCAAGCCCACCTGGGACCCCAAGCCGGTCAACGTCCGGCCGTTCCCCTGGCTGCGCCCCACCATCCGGATACGGCTGACGCTGCTGTACGGCGGCATGTTCCTGATGGCCGGAATCGTGCTGCTGACGATCATCTACATGCTGGCGGCGAACACGCTCAGTGTGGGCAACCAGCTTCCGTTCCGGATCGAGGGCGCGACCGAGCTGCGCCTCACCAGCAGCACCTGCCCCGGGCTGTCCGCCGTCCGCGATGTCGATCAGCTCAACAGCGCGGTCGCCCAGTGCCTCCAGCACCAGCGGGCCTTCGCCCTCAACACGCTCCTCAACCGCTCCCTCCTGGCCCTCCTCGGCCTGACCGTGGTCGCCTTCGCCTTCGGTTACGCCATGGCCGGCCGGGTGCTGTCCCCGCTGGGGCGCATCACGCGTACCGCCCAGCGGGTGGCTGGCTCGGACCTGCACCGGCGGATCGAGCTGGGCGGGCCCGACGACGAGCTCAAGGAGCTCGCCGACACCTTCGACGAGATGCTCGACCGCCTGGACCGGGCCTTCGAGTCGCAGCGTCGCTTTGTCTCCAATGCCTCGCACGAGCTGCGGACACCGCTGGCGATCAACCGCACGCTGCTGGAGGTCCAGCTCGCCGACCCGGACGCGTCCCCCGAGCTCGCGCAGCTCGGCAAGACGCTGCTGGCGACGAACGAGCGCAGCGAGCAGCTGGTGGAGGGCCTGCTGCTGCTCGCCCGCAGCGAGAACAAGGTGGTCGACAAGAAGCCGGTCGATCTCTCCGAGGTCGCCGCGCAGGCCGTCGACCAGAACCGGGAGGAGGGGCAGGCCAAGGGAGTCGAGTTCCGCGGCGTCCGCCAACAGGTCTTCGTCCAGGGCAACGGCATCCTGCTGGAGCGCATCGCGCTCAACCTCGTCCAGAACGCCGTGCGCTACAACGTCCCCGAGGACGGCTGGGTCGAGGTCACCACCGAGCCGCAACCCGGCTGCGCGGTCATGATCGTCTCCAACACCGGCCCGGTCGTCCCCGCCTACGAGGTGGAAAACCTCTTCGAACCCTTCCGGCGGCTGCGCACCGAGCGCACCGGCAGCGACAAGGGCGTCGGCCTGGGACTGTCCATCGTGCGCTCGGTGGTGCGCGCCCATGACGGCACCATCACGGCCGAGCCACGCGAAGGCGGCGGACTGGTGATGAGGGTCGTGCTGCCGCTCTGAGGCGGTCCGCCGGACACCGCGTGAGCGCCGCGGCGTCCGGCGGGGCCGTGCGAGGGGCTGTGCGGCCGCTGGAGACGCCGCGCGGCCCTCCGTAGGGTTTCGGACATGCGTGCGTATGATCGCCCGCCGGGCGGCCACACACCGCCTCGCCTCCGGTTTGACGAGAGGGCCGGTGACCGAGGATCCTTCGCCCGAGTTCGCTTTGCGCGGAATTCAGCCGGTCCTCCCGCCGCTCTGAACGTGTGTGATCCCTCACAGGTGCGAATTTCCGGCCATCTACGCTGCGTGATCAAAACGCCTGGTGGAAAGCCGGGAAAATCCGGGTTTCCCGGGGGCCTGATCACGGGAAGTACACGTGATGGGCTGCGCGAGGTGCGACTTTCGGACCGTGTACGGTCCTGATCGCCATCCAAACCGATCACCTCTTCAGGGGTGCGGTTGGGTGTCGATTGAGTAACAGACCTTGATGTGAGGCAAAATCTCCGCCTCAGGTCGGGCACAAGTCCGGCCTCTCACGCGTTACGAGCGCTGAGACACCGCAGACACCCAGAGGGGGAGAGCGAAAAATGGCTACGGATTACGACACCCCACGCAAGACCGATGACGACCTCAACGAGGACAGCATCGAGGAACTGAAGTCGCGGCGGAACGACAAGTCCGCCTCGGCCGTCGACGTCGACGAGTTCGAGCAGGCCGAGGGCCTGGAACTGCCCGGCGCAGACCTGTCCAACGAAGAGCTCGCCGTGCGCGTGCTGCCCAAGCAGCAGGACGAGTTCACGTGCATGAGCTGCTTCCTGGTCCACCACCGCAGCCAGCTGGCTGCTGAGGACAAGAACGGCAACCCGATCTGCCGCGACTGCGCGGCCTGAGAACGGCAGGCGCCGTGCCAGGCGTGAACCCGTTCCGTAAGGGCCCCAGGGGCGAGAAAGGTCCGGCGGCCGGCGCACGATCACGCGAGGAAACCGCGCCCGTGCCCGCCGACCCGACCGCCCTACCCGCGGAGCGGACGACCGGCACACAGCAGGAGCGAGGCCGCATGGCCTCGCTCGCGGCCACGGCTGCCCGGGGAGGCAGAACCGGCGGCGTCAGCGTGCGGGCCAAACTCGCCGCCATCGCCGACCGGATCATCGACACCGCCCCGCGCATCCCGCTGCGCGACCTCGCCGCCCTGCGCGCACAGTTCCCCGGCCTGACCCCCGAGGAACTGGCCGACAAACTGGTAGCGGGCGCCTGCAAGGGCACCGCCACCGTCGGCGCAGGCGTGGGCGCGGCGGCCATGCTGCCCGTACCGCCCGCCATGCCGTACGAGCTGGCCGCCGAGGTCGTCGGCGTCGCCTCAGTCGAGATCAAGCTGATCGCGGAGCTGCACGAGGTCTACGGCCTGCGGCCCCCGGGGACCCTCAAACAGCGCGCGATGGCCACCCTGACCTCCTGGACGGAGGAACGGGGCATCGAGATCACCAACCCCGCCACACTGAACATCGCGCTCGGCGCGCAGATGCGGCGCGAACTGCGGCAGCAGGTCATGAAGCGCACGCTGCGCAACCTTCCCAACCTCACGCCGTTCCTGGTGGGCGCCGCCGTGGGGGCGTTCATGAACCGGCGGGACACCAGACGGCTCGCGGAAAAGATCCGCAGAGATCTCCGTACAAGACAGGTGCCGTGGGACGCCCTCCCGGACGCCGGGCGGGGCGGTACGGCCCCTGGAGGCTGACCCGCGGCCCCGTCAGGCCCCTGCGGCCGCCAGCGCCGCCACCAGGCGCTCCGGCTCCCGCGTCGAGAGATACGCGTACGGCGTCGGGTCCTCGGGGTCGGTGATCTCCACCCGCACCGCGGTGCGGATGTAGCCGCGCAGCAGCATGAAGGCCCGCGCATCGGCCTTGTGCGTACGCCAGGCCATCGCCTCATCGGCGTCCAGCGCCCGTGCCTCGCCCAGCGCCGACACCGGGATCTTCGCGTCTCCGGCGATCAGCGCGTCGCCCACCACTCGGATCCGCGCCGAGCCGTACGAGCTCACCGCCACCGCGGACAGCGCCGCGCCGCCGATCAGCCCGCCGAGCATCGGCAGCGTCCCCAGCGGAAGCAGCATCAGGGCGCAGGCGACGCCGACCAGCGCGGCGATCACCCACCAGGACCGGGGCGCGGTGAGGCGTTCTTCGTACGACTGCATGGCTCCAGCTTGGCACGGCGGCACGGGCCCCATACGTGCGCGGGTAGGGTCTGCACTCGTGAGTGGAACTGACGAACCCAGGACGCGGCTGACGCCACCGAGGGACGCCGTCGCTCCGGTGAGGCATCCGGAGGCGCCGGCCCCCGGAGAACTCCTCGGCGCGCACTATGACGGGTGCTTCGGCTGCGGTACGGGCCAGCAGCACGGCCTGCACCTGGAGGCGCGGGCCGGCGACGGCGTGAGCGTACGGGCCGAGTTCACCGTCAAGGAGGCCCACCAGGGCGCCCCGGGCCTGGCGCACGGCGGCGTGCTGGCCACCGCGCTGGACGAGACGCTCGGCTCGCTGAACTGGCTGCTGCGGGTGATCGCGGTGACCGGCCGGCTGGAGACCGACTTCCTGCGGCCGGTGCCGCTGGGCACCATCCTGCATCTGGACGCGCGGGTCACGGCGGTGGCCGGGCGGAAGATCTACTCGACGGCCGAGGGGCGGATAGGCGGACCGGACGGCCCGGTCGCGGTGCGCGCGGAGGCCGTCTTCATCGAGGTGAAGGTCGACCACTTCATCGACAACGGACGGCCCGAGGAGATCCAGGCGGCGATGGCCGACCCGGACCAGGTCAAGCGAACGCGTGCCTTCGAGGTGAACCCGTGAGCCAGGTACGGAATCCGGTGGATGTGCTGCTGCGCCGCCTTGACCCGGAGGTGCCCGTCCCGTCGTACGGGCATCCCGGTGATGCGGGCGTGGATCTGGTGACCACCGAGGCCGCCGAGCTGGCCCCGGGGGAGCGCGCCGTGCTCCCCACCGGGGTGTCGATCGCACTGCCTGACGGGTATGCGGCATTTGTGCACCCACGCTCGGGTCTCGCCGCCCGGTGCGGGCTGGCGTTGGTGAATGCCCCCGGGACGGTGGATGCCGGGTACCGTGGGGAGATCAAGGTGATCGTGGTCAATCTGGATCCGCGCGAGAGCGTGCGGTTCGAGAGGTTTGACCGGATCGCCCAACTGGTCGTCCAGCAGGTCGAGAAGGTGCGCTTCCACGAGGTGGCGGAACTTCCCGGCTCGGCGCGGGCCGAGGGGGGATTCGGTTCCACCGGCGGTCACGCGGCGGTGGGTGGCTCCACGGGCGGGAACGGATACGCGTCGGTCGGTGCCGACCGGGAAGGACAGTGACGTGTTCGGACGTCGCAAGAAAAACGAGGCTCCTGAGGAGTCGGCGCAGGACACCACGCGCGCCGAGGAGGCAGCGGTGAGCGACGCCGAGGAGGGCGAGGCGAGCGAGCGGCGGCTCAACCTCCCGCCCGCGCCGCGCCCCGACGGCCCCTGGGACGCGTCGGAGGTCAAGGAGCCGGGTGAGGGCCGGGTGGACCTCGGCGGCCTGTTCGTGCCCGGCGTCGAGGGCATGGAGCTGCGCGTGGAGGTCGCCGGGGACGCGATCGTCGCCGCGACCGTGGTGCTGCAGGACAGCGCCGTGCAGCTGCAGGCCTTCGCCGCCCCCAGGAACGAGGGCATCTGGGGCGAGGTCCGCGAGGAGATCGCCTCCGGCATCACCCAGCAGGGCGGTGTCATCGACGAGGTCGAGGGCCCGCTGGGCTGGGAACTGCGCGCCCAGGTCTCCGTACAGCTTCCGGACGGGACCAACGGCGTGCAGGTGGTGCGCTTCATCGGGGTCGACGGCCCCAGGTGGTTCCTGCGCGGTGTGATCTCCGGTCAGGGCGCGGTGCAGCCGCAGGCCGCCGGGGTGCTGGAGCACATCTTCCGGGACACCGTGATCATCCGCGGTGACGCCCCGATGGCGCCGCGCGACCCGATCGTCCTGAAGCTGCCGGACGACGCCCAGATGGTGCCGGACGGCGTGCAGCAGGAGCCGGCCGACGGATCGCGCTTCGGCGGCGGCGTGGAGCGCCTGGAGCGCGGGCCGGAGATCACCGAGATCCGCTGACCAGATCGCGCCGTCAAGCGGCGCGAAGACGTCCGCATCTCGGCCGGATCACGATGGTCGCGAGGGCCCGAGCCCCCTTGAGGGGGGCTCGGGCCCTTCTTGTTTGTGCAGGTCAGATCCAAACGCGTATGAAATTCGTCAACGGAGCGCTAATGGCCGTAAGGGAGGCGTCAACAACGTTCAAGCCGCGTCGGAAGGACGCTTTGCTTTGGGGGTCCTAATCTCCCCATTCATCTAGGAGCACACGATGGCCGACGTGGCCTTCGTCGTCGTCACAATCGCGGTCTTCGCGCTGGTGGCTCTCGTCGCCAAGGGGGTGACGAAGCTGTGACCATCGAAAACATCGTCGGCCTGATCGTTGCCGTCGCCCTGCTGGGATACCTGGTCCTCGCCCTCGTCTTCCCGGAGAGGTTCTGAGCACCGAATGAGCCCCTTTCTCGCAGGCGTGCTCCAGCTGATAGCGCTCATCGCGGCGCTGGCCCTGGCGTACCGCCCCCTAGGCGACTACATGGCCGCCGTCTACAGCTCCCCCAAGCACCTCCGTATCGAGAAGGTCATCTACCGCTGCATCGGCGCCAACGCGGACGCCCAGATGCGCTGGCCCGCCTATCTGCGCGGCGTCCTGGCCTTCTCCGCGGTGGGTGTGCTCTTCCTTTACCTGCTGCAGCGGATCCAGGGCGGCATGCCGCTGTCCCTCGGCTTCGCGTCGATCAGCCCGGACCAGGCGTTCAACACCGCGGCGTCCTTCGTCGCCAACACCAACTGGCAGTCCTACAGCGGCGAGCAGGCCATGGGCCACGTCGTGCAGACCGCCGGCCTCGCCGTGCAGAACTTCGTCTCGGCCGCCACCGGCATGGCCGTCGCCATCGCCCTGGTACGCGGCTTCGCCCGCTCCCGTACGGGCGACCTCGGCAACTTCTGGGCCGACCTGGTGCGCAGCACCGTGCGGGTGCTCGTTCCGATCGCCGTCCTTGGCGCCATCGTCCTGGTCGCCTGCGGCGCCATCCAGAACTTCTCCGGCATCCACTCGGTCGGTCAGTTCATGGGTGGTCACCAGCAGGCCAACGGCGGCGCGGTGGCCTCTCAGGAGGCCATCAAGGAGCTGGGCACCAACGGAGGCGGCTACTTCAACGCCAACTCCGCCCACCCCTTCGAGAACCCCAACGCCTTCACCAACCTCTTCGAGATCTTCCTGATCCTCGTCATCCCGTTCGCGCTGACCCGCACCTTCGGCAAGCTCGTCGGGAACGTGAAGCAGGGCTACGCGATCCTCGCCACGATGGGCATCATCTGGCTCGGCTTCACCGCCCTGATGATGTGGACCGAGTTCGCCCACGGCGGCCCGGCCCTGCAGGCCGCGGGCGCCGCCATGGAAGGCAAGGAGAACCGCTTCGGCGTCGGATCCTCGGCGATCTTCTCGGTGGCCACCACCCTCACCTCGACCGGCGCGGTGGACTCCTTCCACTCCTCCTTCACCGCATTCGGCGGCGGCATCCAGTTGCTCGGCATGATGCTCGGTGAGATCGCACCCGGTGGCACCGGATCCGGCCTCTACGGCATGCTCGTCATGGCGATCATCGCGGTGTTCATCGCCGGCCTGATGGTGGGCCGTACGCCCGAATACCTGGGCAAGAAGATCGGCACCCGCGAGATCAAGCTCGCCGCCTGCTACATCCTCATCACCCCGACCCTGGTGCTCGGCTTCACCGCCGTCTCGATGGTGCTGCCGGACGCGCTGGGCTCGATGCTCAACACCAAGGCGACGGGTGCCGGTTCGCACGGCTTCTCCGAGGTTCTGTACGCCTTCACCTCCGGCGCCAACAACAACGGCTCCGCGTTCGGCGGCCTGAACGCCAACACCCCCTGGTACAACACCACGATCGGTCTGGCGATACTGCTCGGCCGCTTCCTGCCGATGGTGTTCGTGCTCGCCCTGGCCGGCTCGCTCGCCGAGCAGAAGCCGATCCCGGAGACCGCGGGCACCCTCCGTACCGAAAAGCCGCTCTTCGCCGGGCTGCTCGTCGGCACGATCCTGATCATCACCGGTCTGACCTACTTCCCGGCGCTGGCCCTCGGGCCGCTGGCGGAGGGCCTGTCATGACCGCCCCCGTGAAACCAGAGGAGCCCGGCTCCATGCCCACCGCCACCGAGACTCGCGCTCCGCACCAGGACGTCCCCAGCGGGCACAAGCCCGGCGACGGCCGCGTGGGCGGCGGTCTCTTCGACCCCAAGCAGCTGGTCAAGTCCTTCCCGGACGCGATACGCAAGCTCGACCCGCGGGTGATGGCCAAATCCCCGGTGATGTTCGTGGTCGAGGTCGGCTCGGTGCTGACCACGATCTTCGCCGCCACGTCCCCGTCGGACTGGTTCGGCTGGGCGATCGCGGCCTGGCTGTGGCTGACCGTCATCTTCGCCAACCTCGCCGAAGCCGTCGCCGAAGGCCGCGGCAAGGCGCAGGCCGACACCCTGCGCAAGGCCAAGACCGACACCGTGGCGCGCCGGCTCAACGGCGAGGCGGAGGAGCAGGTCGCCGGCACCGAACTGCGCATCGGTGACCTGGTGGTCTGTGAGGCCGGCGACATCATCCCCGGTGACGGCGACGTCGTCGAAGGTGTCGCCTCCGTCGACGAGTCGGCCATCACGGGTGAGTCGGCGCCGGTTATCCGGGAGTCCGGCGGTGACCGCTCCGCGGTGACCGGCGGAACGAAGGTCCTCTCCGACCGCATCGTCATCAAGATCACGACGAAGCCGGGCGAGACCTTCATCGACCGGATGATCAACCTCGTCGAGGGTGCCGCACGGCAGAAGACCCCCAACGAGATCGCGCTGAACATCCTGCTCGCCTCGCTCACCATCGTCTTCCTGCTCGCGGTCGTCACCCTCCAGCCGTTCGCGATCTACGCGGGCGCCGAGCAGCCGATGATCGTGCTGCTGGCGCTGCTGGTCTGCCTGATCCCGACGACGATCGGCGCGCTGCTGTCGGCCATCGGCATCGCCGGCATGGACCGCCTCGTCCAGCGCAACGTCCTGGCCATGTCAGGGCGTGCCGTCGAAGCCGCAGGCGATGTATCGACATTGCTGCTCGACAAGACCGGCACCATCACCCTCGGCAACCGCCAGGCCGCCGAGTTCGTGCCCGTACGCGGCACGACCGAGGCGGAGGTCGCGGACGCCGCCCAGCTGTCCTCGCTGGCGGACGAGACTCCCGAGGGCCGCTCCATCGTGGTGCTCGCCAAGGAGAAGTACGGGCTGCGCGAGCGGCACCAGGGCGAGCTGGTGGACGCGGAGTGGGTGCCGTTCACCGCCCAGACCCGGATGTCGGGTGTGGACGTCGACGGCCGCAAGATCCGCAAGGGCGCGACCGGTTCGGTGATCGCCTGGGTCAAGGAACGGGGCGGCACCGTCGCCGACGACGCCCAGCGGCTCACCGACACCATCTCGCAGGCCGGCGGCACGCCACTGCTGGTCGCCCTGGAGGACGAACGCGGCCCGCGCGTCCTGGGGGTCATCCACCTCAAGGACGTCGTCAAGGACGGCATGCGCGAACGGTTCGTCGAACTGCGCAAGATGGGCATCAAGACCGTCATGATCACGGGTGACAACCCGCTGACGGCAAAGGCCATCGCCGATGAGGCGGGGGTGGACGACTTCCTGGCGGAGGCGACGCCCGAGGACAAGATGGCGCTCATCAAGCGGGAGCAGGCCGGCGGCAAGCTGGTGGCGATGACCGGTGACGGTACGAATGATGCGCCGGCGCTGGCTCAGGCGGACGTCGGTGTGGCCATGAACACCGGTACCTCGGCCGCCAAGGAGGCCGGGAACATGGTGGACCTGGACTCCAACCCGACCAAGCTCATCGAGATCGTCGAGATCGGCAAACAACTGCTGATCACCCGCGGCGCGCTGACCACCTTCTCGATCGCCAACGACGTCGCGAAATACTTCGCGATCATCCCGGCGATGTTCGCGGTGGCCTACCCGGGCCTGGACACCCTCAACATCATGCGGCTCTCCAGCCCCAACTCCGCGATCCTCTCGGCGATCATCTTCAACGCGCTGATCATCATCGCGCTGGTGCCGCTCGCCCTCAGGGGCGTGCAGTACCGCCCGGTCAGTGCCGACAAGATGCTGCGACGGAACCTTGCCGTCTACGGACTCGGCGGCCTCATCGCACCGTTCATCGGCATCAAAATCATCGACCTGCTCATCTCTCTCATCCCCGGAATCGGGTGACCGCCATGAACAACTCCGTAAGCAACACCGCCCGGTTGATCGGGGCGGGGCTGCGCGCCCTGCTCGTACTGACCGTGGTCTGCGGGGTCATCTACCCGCTGGTGGTCACCGGAGTGGCGCAGGCGGCGTTCACCGGCAAGGCCAACGGCTCCGAGGTCTCTTCCCAGGGCAAGGTCGTCGGCTCCTCGCTGATCGGCCAGCGCTATGACAAGGGCCAGGACAAGGCCGGAAACCCGATCCCGGACCTGAAGTTCTTCCAGCCGCGCCCGTCGGCGGGACTGGGGAGCAACAAGACCAACGGCGTCAACACGCAATACGACCTCCAGGTCTCCGGTGCCTCCAACCTGGGCGCCACCAACACCGACCTGATCAAGGCGGTCAACGAGCGCAAGAAGTGGGTTTCCACGACGTACGGGGTCCCGCAGTCGCAGGTCCCGGCGGATGCCGTCACGTCCTCCGGCTCGGGCCTGGACCCCGACATCTCCCCGGACTACGCCCAGCTGCAGACCTCCCGGGTCGCCAAGGAGAACCACCTCCCCGCCGGCAAGGTGGCACAGCTGGTCAAGGACCACACCGACGGGCGCACACTCGGCTTCATGGGCGAACCGCGGGTGAACGTCCTGGAGTTGAACATCGCGCTGAAGGCACTGGTGCAGAGCCAGGGCTGAGAGCCGGCGCAGCGAGCAGGCGGGCGGCCCCCGGGGAGACCTTCCCCGGGGGCCGCCCTGTGCGTATCCCGGGGCACGCCCTGTGCGTCAGGCGTGCTTTCGAGCTCTGAACCAGCTGTCCGGACAAGGTGAGTTATTTCGCCGGGTGTTGACGATGGGTCTTGACGGCGTGGTGGCTTGCCCATACGTTCGCCAGCCATCGCGGGCGTTCATGTCAACGCCTGTCGTTCATGTACGAGAACGGCTCCCGTCCATCGAGCATCTCGACAGGAAGGCCCACCCCCCATGCGCAGAAAGCTCACCCTCGCGGTCGGCGCCCTGCTCGGCGCCCTCACCGCCGGGCTCCTCATAGGCGCGCCGTCCTCCGCCGCGCCGTCCGCCTTCACCCACCCCGGTGTCCTCGTCGGCACCGGCCGGCTCGACCTCGTCCGCAACAAGGTCAACTCCGGCACCCAGCCCTGGAAAAGCGCCTACGACGCCATGATGGCCAGCAAATACGCCTCGCTGTCCCGCGCTCCCAAGCCCCGCGCCGTCGTCGAGTGCGGCCCGTACTCCGACCCCGACTACGGCTGTACCGACGAACGCGAGGACGCACTCGCCGCCTACACCCTCTCGCTGGCCTGGTACATCACCCGCGACAGCAAGTATGCCGACAAAGCGATACAGATCATGGACGCCTGGTCCGCCACCGTCAAGGACCACACCAACAGCAACGCCCCGCTGCAGACCGGCTGGGCCGGCTCCTCCTGGCCACGCGCCGCCGAGATCATCCGCTACACGTACAACGGCTGGCCCAAGGACCGCGTCGACCGCTTCGCCGACATGCTGCGCAACGTCTACCTCCCCAAGGTGATCAACGGTTCCCACAGCAACGGCAACTGGGAGCTGAGCATGATGGAGGCCGCTGTCGGCATCTCCGTCTTCATCGAGGACAAGGCCTCCTACGACAAGGCCATCGCCACGTTCCGCGCCCGGGTACCCGCGTACATCTATCTGAAGTCCGACGGCGACCTGCCCAAGACCGCACCGGGCAGTGGCCTGAACACCCGCGACAAGATCATCAAGTACTGGCAGGGCCAGTCCACCTTCGTCGACGGCCTCGCCCAGGAGACCTGCCGCGACTTCACCCACACCGGATACGGCCTCGCCGCCATCTCGCACATCGCCGAAACCAGCCGCCTCCAGGGACAGGACCTCTACCCGGAGGTCGCCGACCGGCTGCGCCACGCGCTCGGCTTCCAGGCCACCTACGAACTGGGCACCGCCCCGCCGTCATGGCTGTGCGGCGGCAGCATCAAGCGCGGCCTCGGCCCCGTCACCGAGGTCGGCTACAACGCGCTGCACAACCGGTTGGGCTACGAGATGGCCCACACCCAAAAGCTGACGGAGCAGCAGCGGCCGGCCGGCTCCAACAACCTCTTCGTCGGCTGGGAGACGCTCACGCACGCGGAAAACCCGAGCTGAGTTCGGGTCCGCGCGGCTTTGATGGGGGCCGATTCCGGGCTCCATGAGGGCTCCATCCGGGCTGATTCCGGGCTGATTCCGGGTCGGCCCGAGAGTTATCCACAGGCGTTGCCTGCCGAAGCGCGCGGTACGCATACTGACGCCGTCGGCAGGCAACGCGGTGGGGAACGACGGTTGTTGTGGCGACTGCGACGGATGTGTGAGCGGGGCAGTGGGGGAGTGGGGCAAATGAACGGCGGGGGAAGCGTGTACGGCGGCGAACGGGCCCGTGTCCGAGGCGCGGCGCGGGGTGAAGGACGGGACGAAGAACGACAGGGGGTGCGCGACGGGGCGATGGTCGTGGTCGAGGGCCTGCACCGTAGCTACGGCAGCGGTGCAGGGGCCGTGCACGCCCTGCGCGGAGTGTCATGCAGAGTTCCGCGCGGTGAACTCGTCGCCCTGCGTGGCCGCTCGGGATCCGGCAAGACCACACTCCTCAACCTCGTCGGCGGTCTGGACATTCCCGACTCCGGCCGGATCGCCGTTGACGGCATGCTCCTGGACGGTCTGCGCGAGAGCGCGCTGCTGGCGATGCGCCGCGACCGCATCGGGTTCGTCTTCCAGTCCTTCGGGCTGATACCGATACTCAGCGCCGCTGAGAACGTCGGGGTGCCGCTGCGGCTGAGAAAGGTGCCGCCGCGTGAGCGCGAGGAACGCGTCGCCCTGCTCTTGTCGTTGGTGGGCCTCGCCGATCATGCGGATCAGCGGCCCGGCGAGCTGTCGGGCGGCCAGCAACAGCGGGTCGCCATCGCCCGCGCCCTCGCCAATCGACCCTCCTTGATCATCGCGGACGAGCCCACCGGCCAATTGGACGCCGAGACCGGCATGGAGGTCATGGAACTGCTGCGCGCCGTCGTCCGCGGTGAAGGTGTCACGGCCCTGGTCGCCACACATGACGCGAACCTGCTTGGCCTGGCCGACCGCGTCCTGGAGCTGAGCGATGGGGTGATCACGGAGGCGGCGTGAGGGCGGACCTGGCGCTCCGCGCCTGGCCAGGATTGCGGGGCGGGGGGATCCCCCCCCGGGGAGAGGAGGGGTGGGCGCGGGGGCATGAGGCGGAGAGGGCGAGCCCAGAACCGGTGTTTCCGGGCTGCGAAGGGGAACAGTCGCCCCATGGTCGTTTCTGTCGCGCATATCAGTGATCCGCACATCACCACGGGGGCGCTGGCGGGAGAGCCGGCGGCTGGTCTGCAGCGGGCGCTCGGGCGGGTGTTGGCGTTGGATCCGCGGCCGGAGTGTGTGGTGATCACCGGGGACCTGGTGGATCGCGGACGCTTGGACGAGTACGAGGCGCTGCGGTCGGTGGTGGGCCGGTTTCCGTTGCCGGTGTACTTCGTGACGGGGAATCATGACGATCCCGAGGCGCTTGTCGCGGCGTTCGGCGGCAGCTCGTATCTGGGGGAGACCGACGGGACGGACTACGTGGTGGAGCGTCCCGGCCTCACCCTCGTGGCCCTGGATTCCTCTCTCCCCGGTACGCCGGCCGGGCGGCTCGGGCCCGAGCGGCTGGCGTGGCTGGACGAGGTGTTGTCCCGCGGCCCGGGTGTGCCCACGTTCGTGTGTCTGCATCATCCGCCGATGCCGGTCGGCATTCCGTTCCTTGATGAGATGCGGCTGCGTGACGGGGACGAGCTGCGCGCGGTGATCGCCCGTCATCCACAGGTCGTACGGGTGCTGGCCGGCCATGTTCACCGGCCGATCGTGGCGGCGTTCGGCGGCAGCACGCTGGCCATCGCGCCCAGCACGTACCGGCAGAGCGAACTCACCCTGCGCGCGGACCGGATGATCGGCTACGTCCACGAGCCGACCGGGTTCCTGCTGCATGTGCTCACCGAAGGGGACGGCGGCTGCGTGACGCATACCGTGCAGGTCAGTCACGCGGCCGCGTTGACCGGCGGGTATTAGCCGGCCGGCGGACTACCAGACGTCGCCGTCGCGCCAGTCGCAGGTGAGGTCCGCGTCGAGGTCGAGCGCTGTCGCCGTCGGCAGGACGTGGATGCAGCCGTCCTCGTCGGCGGTGCGGCGGATGCCGTCCGGAGTCAGGGCCCAGGAGGCGCCGCGCCAGAGTTGCCAGCCGCGTGCCGTGTAGAAGTCCGCGGCGGCGTCGGCGGCGCCCAGTGCGCCGAGGTCGTAGGCGGCGCGGATCACCCGTTCGAGGGCGTTCATCATGGCCGCGCCATGGCCCCGGCCGCGGCGGTCCGCGCGGACCCCGACGCCCTCCACGTAGCCGCAGCGCAGCGCCCGGCCGCGGTGCAGCAGCCGCCGCTGGACGACGGATGCGTGACCGATCAGTTCGCCGTTCTCGTGGACCAGCGCATGGATGCCGCCGAGCGAGTGTTCCCAGTCCTCCGCGGTCATGTCGTCGAAGACGTCGTACAGCAGGATGCGGGCCGCCTTCAGGGTGGCGGCGTCCAGATCGCAGGTATGGGCGGTACGTAACGCGGTCATGCGGCGCATCCTCGCAGTCCGTACGCGTCACGCGTCCGGGGCGAGGGTTCCCCGGCGTCCCCGGGCCTGCGTATCAGGCGGATGGGCCTGCGTATCGCCGTGGATCGGTCTGTCCATCGGAGCGGTCGGTCCGTGTGCCGGAGTGGTCGGTCCGTGTACCGGAACGGCCCGGCCCGTGTACCGGATTGCGCCGGGCCGGTGTATCAGAGTCGCGTCAAGACCAGGCGCAAAGCCGCCACCTGCGGCTTTTATCCCCCTGTGGGGTCTGTAGGGTCGCAGCAGGTTCAGCCCGGTGGGGGCGGCTTTCACGTAAGACAATGGGGCCATGGCACGCGGCAAGCTACGGATTTATCTCGGCGCGGCACCGGGCGTCGGCAAGACGTACTCGATGCTGTCCGAGGCGCACCGGCGCGTGGAGCGGGGTACGGACGTCGTGGTGGCGTTCGTCGAGCACCATGGCCGGCCCCGTACCGAGGTCATGCTGCACGGGCTGGAGCACATCGCGCGCCGGGAGCTGGAGTACCGCGGTGCGTCATTCACCGAAATGGACGTGGACGCGGTACTGCAGCGACGCCCGGCTGTCGCGCTGGTCGACGAGCTCGCGCACACCAACGTCCCCGGTTCGCGCAACGGCAAGCGCTGGCAGGACATCGAGGAGCTGCTGGAAGCCGGGATCGATGTGATCTCGACGGTCAACATCCAGCATCTGGAGTCGCTCGGCGACGTGGTCGAGTCGATAACGGGTGTGCGTCAGCAGGAGACCGTTCCGGACGAAGTCGTCCGCCGTGCCGACCAGCTCGAACTGGTCGACATGTCGCCACAGGCGCTCCGCCGCCGGATGGCGCACGGCAACATCTACATGTCCGACAAGGTGGACGCCGCCCTGTCCAATTACTTCCGGCCGGGCAACCTCACCGCGCTGCGTGAGCTGGCGCTGCTGTGGGTCGCCGACCGGGTGGATGAGTATCTGCAGGAGTACCGGGCCGAGCATTCGATCCGCTCCACCTGGCAGGCGCGTGAGCGCATCGTGGTCGGGCTGACCGGCGGTCCCGAGGGCCGTACGCTGATCCGCCGCGCGGCCCGGATGGCGGCCAAGGGCTCGGGCAGCGAGGTGCTCGCCGTCTATATAGCGCGCAGCGACGGCCTGACCTCGGCCTCGCCCAAGGAACTGGCCGTGCAGCGCACGCTGGTGGAGGACCTGGGCGGTACGTTCCATCACGTCATCGGCGACGACATCCCGCCGGCGCTGCTGGAGTTCGCGCGCGGGGTGAACGCCACCCAGATCGTGCTCGGGTCGAGCCGCCGGAAGGCCTGGCAGTACATCTTCGGGCCGGGGGTGGGGGCCACCGTCGCCCGCGAATCGGGGCCCGATCTCGATGTGCACATCGTGACGCACGAAGAGGTGGCCAAGGGCCGGGGGCTGCCGGTGGCGCGCGGGGCGCGGCTGGGGCGGGCCCGGATCGTGGCCGGCTGGCTGGTCGGCGTGGCCGGTCCGGCGCTGCTCTCACTGCTGCTCACCAGCGTCGTGAACGGCCCGGGGTTGGCCAATGACGTGCTGCTCTTTCTCTTTCTGACGGTCGTCGCGGCGCTGCTCGGCGGGCAGCTGCCGGCGCTGGCTTCGGCCGCGGTCGGTTCGCTGCTGCTCAACTTCTATTTCACGCCGCCCACCCACACCCTCACGATCAGCGATCCGAAGAACATCGTCGCCATCGTGATCTTCTTCGCGGTGGCGGTGTCGGTCGCCTCGGTGGTGGACCTCGCCGCCCGCCGCACCCACCAGGCGGCCCGGCTGCGCGCCGAGTCGGAGATCCTGTCGTTCCTCGCGGGCAGTGTGCTGCGGGGCGAGACGACGCTGGATGCCCTGCTGGAGCGGGTCCGGGAGACCTTCGCCATGGAGACGGTGGTGCTGCTGGAGCGCAACAGCGACGTCGACCCGTGGACGTGTGCGGGCCGCGCCGGTGACGCGAAGAGCGGCGACCCGCTGCTGAGGCCGGAGGACGCCGATGTCGATATGCCGGTGGGCGACCATATGGCGCTGGCGCTGACCGGGCGGGTGCTGCCCGCCGAGGACCGCCGGGTGCTGGCCGCGTTCGCCGCGCAGGCCGCCGTCGTACTGGACCGGCAGCGGCTGGTCGGCGAGGCGGAGCGGGCCCGTGAGCTGGCCGAGGGCAACCGGATCAGGACGGCGCTGCTGGCGGCGGTCAGCCACGATCTGCGGACCCCGCTGGCGAGCATCAAGGCATCCGTCACCTCCCTGCGCTCCGATGACGTCGCCTGGTCCGAGGCGGACGAGGCGGAGCTGCTGGCCGGCATCGAGGCGGGCGCCGACCGGCTCGACCACCTGGTCGGCAACCTTCTGGACATGTCGCGCCTGCAGACCGGCACGGTCACCCCGCTGATCCGCGAGATCGACCTCGATGAGGTGGTGCCGATGGCGCTCGGCGGTGTACCGGAGGGCAGCGTCACCCTCGACATCCCCGAGGAGCTGCCGATCGTCGCCGTGGATCCGGGGCTGCTGGAGCGTTCGGTCGCCAACCTCGTCGAGAACGCGGTGAAGTACAGCCCGGACGGGGAGGCGGTGCTGGTCTCGGCCAGCGCGCTCGGCGACCGGGTGGAGCTGCGGATCGCCGACCGCGGGCCGGGCGTCCCGGACAGCGCCAAGGACCGGA
The DNA here is from genome assembly GCF_055565615.1 of Streptomyces sp. NPDC028368. Classification (NCBI taxonomy): domain Bacteria; kingdom Bacillati; phylum Actinomycetota; class Actinomycetes; order Kitasatosporales; family Streptomycetaceae; genus Streptomyces; species Streptomyces sp. NPDC028368. The sequence goes on from NZ_JBVHTY010000028.1 coordinate 40,984, forward strand.
TCTTTGAGCCTTTCCAGCGCTACGGGGACGCCCCGCGCGGCGCCGGAGTGGGGCTGGGTCTCGCGGTGGCCCGCGGTTTCGCGGAGGCGATGGGCGGCACGCTCGCCGCCGAGGACACCCCCGGAGGCGGCATGACCATGGTTCTCACGCTGCGGGCCGCGGCCGGCGGGGTCCCGGTCCGCCCCGATCTTCCGGCCCAGGCCATCACATGAGCCCGGCCGCCCCCACGACCCCTCCCGCGGGCCCGGCCCGGCGGGGACCGACAGACCGTAACCACGAGGGAGAACGCCAGTGAACCGGGTGCTTGTGGTTGATGACGAGCCGCAGATTGTCCGCGCCCTCGTAATCAACCTGAAGGCGCGCAAGTACGAGGTGGACGCCGCCCCCGACGGGGCCACCGCCCTTAAGCTCGCCGCCGCCCGCCACCCCGATGTCATCGTCCTGGACCTCGGCCTGCCCGACATGGACGGCGTCGAGGTGATCAAGGGGCTTCGGGGCTGGACGCGGGTGCCGATTCTGGTGCTCTCCGCCCGCCAGACCTCGGACGAGAAGGTCGAGGCGCTGGACGCGGGGGCGGATGACTACGTCACCAAGCCGTTCGGCATGGACGAGCTGCTGGCCCGGCTGCGGGCCGCGGTACGCCGGGCCGAGCCGACCGGACCGGCCGAGGACGAGGTGATCGTCGAGACGGACGGTTTCACCGTCGACCTCGCCGCGAAGAAGGTCAACCGCGGAGGCCGGGACATCCGCCTCACCCCCACCGAGTGGCACCTGCTGGAGGTCCTGGTCCGCAACCAGGGCCGCCTGGTCAGCCAGAAGCAGCTGCTCCAGGAGGTGTGGGGGCCCTCGTACGGCACCGAGACCAACTATCTGCGGGTCTATATGGCCCAGCTCCGCCGCAAGCTGGAGAGCGATCCCTCGCATCCCCGGCACTTCATCACGGAGCCGGGGATGGGGTATCGGTTCGAGGGGTGAGGGGGCGGGGGGTCCGGCCGGGGGTCCGGGGGTTGTCCCCCGGGCGGATGCAGTATCACGGAGCCGGGGATGGGGTATCGGTTCGAGGGGTGAGGGGGCGGGGGGCCGGCCGGGGGTCCGGGGGCTGTCTCCCGGGACCGGGGCTCTCGCGAGCGGTGACGCCGGTCATGAGGTTCGTGAGCGGCCCGTGATCTGCGGTACGGGGCACCGGTACGCTGGGGTTATGAGTGCTGGGACCCGATCCGAGAAGCCGGCCGGTCGCTTCCGCCGGATGCTCGACAGGCTGTCATCCTCCGAGGAGGAGCTGCAGAGCGCTGAGCTGCAGCAGGACACGCAGGCGACGGGGTGTACCCGTATCTGCGACTGCGACGACCGCCAGATAGTCAAGGTCACCGGCACCCTGCGGCATGTGACGCTGCGGCCGCGCGCCGGTGTGCCCGCGCTGGAGGCGGAGCTGTTCGACGGTTCCGCCGCTCTCGACGTGGTGTGGCTCGGCCGCCGCTCCATCGTCGGGATAGAGCCGGGCCGTAAGCTCATCGCCTCGGGCCGGGTCTCCATGAGTCACGGACGCCGGGTGCTCTTCAACCCGAAGTACGAACTCCGACCGCTCGGACAGGAGTAGCCGGTGACGTCTCACGACCGACCACCGACCGACCGACCGACCACTGACGACAGCGCATCCGCAGCAGATGCGCCACCGTCGTCCGGCCCCCAGGCCCCTCAGGACGCCGACGCCAGAGCGGTGACCGAGAAGGCGCTCTTCGAGGCCTTCGGCGGCATCCGCGGCACGGTGGAGACCGTCCTCCCCGGTTTGCTGTTCGTCGCGATCTTCACGATCAACAAGGACCTGCACATCTCGGCGATCGCCGCGCTGGCCGTCTCCCTGGTGCTGACTGCCGTACGCCTGGTCCGCCGGGACACCGTCAAGCACGCCTTCAGCGGTGTCTTCGGGGTGGCCTTCGGCGTGGTTTTCGCGATGATGACCGGCAACGCCAAGGACTTCTATCTGCCGGGCATGCTCTACACCCTCGGCCTGGCTCTCGCCTACATCATCACCACGCTCGCCGGTGTTCCGCTGATCGGGCTGATCCTGGGCCCGGTGTTCAAGGAGAACCTCTCCTGGCGCACCCGCAACCCGGGCCGTAAGAAGGCGTACGCCAAGGCCAGCTGGGCCTGGGGACTGATCCTGCTCGCCAAGTGCGCGATTCTCTTCCCGCTGTACTGGTGGGCGAACACCGCGCAGCTCGGCTGGGTGCTGGTGGCGCTGAAGATCCCGCCGTTCCTGCTCGCGGTCTGGCTCACCTGGGTCTTCCTGACGAAGGCGCCGGCGCCGATCGATGTCTTCGCCGAGATGGAGGCGGAGGAGGAGCGCGAGAAGGCCGAGCGGGCGGCCGCGAAGGAGCGCCAGATCCTGGGGGCCGTCGCCGACGACGTCTTCCAGGGCTTCGCGGACGAGGCCGCCGCGGAGGCCGCCGAGCGCCCGCAGGGGCCGCGCCACCGCCGCTGACGCACACCGCACACGCCGGGGCCCGGGAACCGCTTGGTTCCCGGGCCCCGGCGTCTGTGGGGGGAGGGCGGACGCTAGGCGTCGGTCCGCCGCACCGACAGCAGGTCCTCCAGCTGCTCCTCGCGCGATTGGGCGGCCACGAACAGCAGCTCGTCGCCCGCCTCCAGCGCGTCCTCCTTGTTGGGCGTGAGCACCCGCGTGCCGCGGATGATCGTCACCAGGGAGGTGTCCTCGGGCCAGTCCACATCGCCGACCCGGGTGCCGGCCAGTGCGGCCTCCGGGGGCAGCGTGAGCTCGACGAGGTTGGCGTCGCCGTGGCTGAAGCGCAGCAGCCGTACGAGGTCGCCGACGCTCACTGCCTCCTCGACCAGGGCCGACATCAGGCGCGGCGTGGAGACCGCGACATCGACGCCCCAGGCCTCGTTGAACAGCCACTCGTTCTTGGGGTTGTTGACCCGGGCGACCACCCGGGGCACGCCGTACTCGGTCTTGGCGAGCAGCGAGACGACGAGGTTGACCTTGTCGTCGCCGGTCGCCGCGATGACGACGTTGCAGCGCTGCAGTGCCGCCTCGTCGAGCGAGGTGATCTCGCAGGCGTCGGCCAGCAGCCATTCCGCCAGCGGCACCCGCTCGACCGAGATGGCGGTCGGCGCCTTGTCGATGAGCAGGATCTCGTGCCCGTTCTCCAGGAGCTCACCGGCGATGGACCGGCCCACCGCACCCGCACCCGCGATCGCGACTCTCATGCGTGTGCCTCCTCGGGGCCCGTGGCGAATGCCGCTTCGACCTTCTCGACCTCGTCGGTGCGCATCATGACGTGCACCAGATCGCCTTCCTGCAGCACCGTCTGCGAGGTCGGCAGCATGGCCTCGCCCAGCCGGGTGAGGAAGGCGACGCGGACGCCGGTCTCCTCCTGCAGCTTGCTGATCTTGTGGCCGACCCAGGCCGGGGAGGTGTGCACCTCGGCGAGCTGGACGCCGCCGCTGGGGTCGCGCCACATCGGCTCGGCGCCCGAGGGCAGCAGCCGGCGCAGCATCTGGTCGGCCGTCCAGCGGACGGTGGCGACGGTGGGGATGCCCAGGCGCTGGTAGACCTCGGCGCGGCGGGGGTCGTAGATGCGGGCGGCGACATTCTCGACGCCGAACATCTCGCGGGCCACCCGGGCGGCGATGATGTTGGAATTGTCGCCGCTGGAGACGGCGGCGAAAGCGCCCGCCTCCTCGATACCGGCCTCCCGCAGGGTGTCCTGGTCGAAACCGACGCCGGTCACCCGGCGGCCGCCGAAGGCGGAGCCCAGGCGACGGAACGCGGTCGGGTCCTGGTCGACCACCGCGATGGTGTGCCCCTGGCTCTCCAGGGTCTGCGCGAGCGCGGAGCCCACGCGACCGCACCCCATGATGACGATGTGCATGCTGGTTACCCCGTGCCCTGAATTAGCGCGCTGACCTGCCCAAACACCCTGCTCACTACCTTCTTCTCCGAGTGCCGGCGACACGCGGCCACTGCTCACGGTCGTGAGGCTACGGCCCGCGACCGGGACCTCGTGCGCGTCAACGGGCGCGTTGGGCGCGGCGCGGTCCGGTACAACCGTAGCTGTATTGCCGTCCCCGGTAAGGGGCGCGGTCGACCCTGGTCGGATGTGGGGCCGGACCGGCGGTGCGCCGGCATTTCGCGCCGGGCTGCGCCGCGTGGCGCCCGTAAGGCACGCTACGAGGTGTGCCCAACCTGCCTCAGCAGCCCCAACAGGGCTCCTACGCCCCGCACATGGTGGTCTGTGGTGACGATGCGCTCGCGCACCGGCTCGCCGCGGAGCTCAAGGACGTCTACCGCGAACGGGTGACGCTCGTCGTCCCCTCCGCCCGGGAGCCGCACCGGCCCCGTATTCCGCCGCCGGCCCGCGCGCTGGTCCGGGCCACGGCGCTGCGCATGGGGTCTCCCCTGCTCGAGCACGGTTCGCGCGCCTGGGAAAGGGTGTCTGCGGCGGTGACGCGGACGACGCTGCTGCCGAACGACCCGGTGCCGCCCGCCGGGGCGGACGCCGGTGACGAGACGCCCGAGGAGCCGGTCCGGATCCTGGAGGCGGTGGAGGCCGATGACGCCGTGCTGACGGCGGCGGGCATCGCCGAGGCGGGCGCGCTGGCCCTGGTCTACGACGACGATGAGCTCAACATCCATGCCGCGCTGCGCGCCCGCCGCCTCAACCCCCGGCTGCGGCTGGTGATCCGGCTCTACAACCGCAAACTCGGCCAGCATCTGGAAGCGCTGCTCGACCAGGCCGCGACGGTCGCGTCCCTGGGCAGCGAGGATGCCGGGCACGCCGACGCCTCCACGACCGTGCTGTCCGACGCGGACACGGTGGCCCCGGCGCTGGCGGCCACCGCGGTCGCCGGTACCAGCAAGGTCATCGAGGCGGACGGGCTGCTGCTGCGCGCCGTCGAGCGGATGCCGGTGCCGCCGGGACAGCCCGCCGGGCCCGGCCTGTGCACCCTGGCGGTGCTCACCGCCTCCGCCACCGACCCGGCCGCCGTCAACGGCACAAGCTCAGTCAACGGCACATCCGCCGGCAACGGACCGGCAGTGGCGCCGGGTTCGGCGGCCGGGGATGAGCGCCCGGTGCTGCTGCCGGACGACGAGACGGCCGCGGCGGCCGGCGGGCGCGGCACCGTCGTCCTGGAAGCCGTCTCCTATGCGGGGCGCACGGCGCGCCCGCGCCTGCTGCGCGGCCGGGGCGCGCCGCTCGCCTCGCTGTTCTCCCGGCGGCTGCGCTGGTCACTGGCCGGTGTCGTCGGCGCGGTCCTCGCCCTGGCCGTCGCCTCCGTCCTCACCACCGGCGAAACACCCCTGCGCGCCGTCTACCTCACGTTGCTGGACCTGTTCGCCATCGATGACCCGGCGATCGGCGAGGCGCTGCCCCGCAAGATCATCCAGCTGTTGTCCGGGCTCACCGGGATGCTGCTGCTGCCGGTGCTGGTCGCCGCGGCGTTCGAGGGCCTGGGCACCTTCCGCAGCGCCTCCGCGCTGCGCCGCCCGCCGCGGGGACTGTCCGGGCATGTGGTGCTGCTCGGACTCGGCAAGGTGGGCACGCGGGTGCTGACCCGGCTGCACGAGCTGGGCGTCCCGGTGGTGTGTATCGAGGCCGACCCGGAGGCGCGGGGCATCGCGCTGGCCCGCCGGCTGCGGGTGCCCACCGTCGTGGGGGACGTCACGCACGAGGGTGTCCTGGAGGCCGCGAAGGTCGACCGGGCGCACACCCTGCTGGCCCTGACCAGCGAGGACACCACCAACCTGGAGGCGGCCCTGTACGCCCGCTCGGTCAAGCCCCGGCTGCGGGTGACGCTGCGGCTGTTCGACGACCGGTTCGCCTCCGCCGTCTACCGCACCCTGCGTGCCGCGCACCCGTACGCGCTGACCCGGAGCCGCAGCGTGTCCTTCCTGGCGGCGCCCGCCTTCGCCGGCGCGATGATGGGCCGGCAGATTCTGGGCGCGATTCCCGTCGAGCGCCGGGTGCTGCTCGTGGCCCGCGTCGAGGTACGGGGCCATGCCGCCCTGGAGGGCCGCACGGTCGGTGAGGTGCTGCGGCCGGGGCGGCTGCGGGTGCTGGCGGTCGACGTCTCGGCGCCCGACGAGGCGGAGCGGGACGCCGCCGGAGGCGCGCCGCAGCCGGGAGCGGAACGCGAACCGGCGCGGCTGGTCCACGAGCTCGGTGACGGTTACGTCCTGCGGCCCCAGGACCGGGTCCTGCTGGCCGCCACCCGCCAGGGGCTGGGCGATCTGCTGGCCCGGCGCCCGCGCCCCGCCGATGCCCAGCGGGGCTGAGACCGGCCACCCTCCAGCGGCTGTGACGAACACCACGCTTCCCGCCCACACCGGGCGTCCCGCGGGCGATGTGTGGGCGTGACGTGCGGATTGTGTGCGGGTGCCGCGCTCGGCCGGGCAGCTGCGCAGGTCAGATGCGCCGCGGCGCACCCCGTCGCGCCCACCCGTGCGGGTGGCGGATGGCCGCGGGTCTTGACGAAGCCTTAGCATCCTCTGCGTGTCCAAACTGACCGACGTGCCCAAACGGATCCTGATCGGGCGCGCACTGCGCAGCGACAAGCTCGGGGAGACCCTGCTTTCCAAGCGCATCGCACTCCCCGTCTTCGCCTCCGACCCGCTCTCCTCCGTGGCGTACGCGCCGGGCGAGGTGCTGCTCGTCCTGTCCGTCGCGGGTGCGAGCGCGTACAGCTTCAGCCCGTGGATCGCGGTCGCGGTCGTGGTGCTGATGTTCACCGTCGTGGCGTCGTACCGGCAGAACGTGCACGCCTACCCGAGCGGCGGCGGCGACTACGAGGTCGCCACCACCAACCTCGGCCCCAAGGCGGGCCTGACCGTCGCCAGCGCACTGCTGGTCGACTACGTCCTGACCGTCGCCGTCTCCATCTCCTCAGGGGTGGAGAACCTGGGCTCCGCGATCCCCTTCGTCGTCGAGCACAAAACACTCTGCGCGATCGCGATCATCGTTCTCCTGACCCTGATGAACCTGCGCGGGGTCAAGGAGTCGGGCAAGCTCTTCGCGATCCCGACCTACATCTTCGTGGCCGGCGTCTTCATCATGATCGCCTGGGGCGCCGTCCGTGGCCTGGTCATGGGCGACACCATGAAGGCCCCCACCGCCGACTACACCATCCACGCCGAACAGGGCGGGCTGGCCGGCTTCGCCCTGATCTTCCTCCTCCTGCGTGCCTTCTCCTCCGGCTGCGCGGCGCTCACCGGCGTCGAGGCGATCTCCAACGGCGTGCCCGCCTTCCGTAAGCCGAAGTCCAAGAACGCCGCCACCACGCTGGCCCTCATGGGCGGCCTGGCCGTCACCATGTTCTGCGGCATCATCGCGCTGGCCATGACCACCCACGTCAAGATGGCGGAGATCCCGGCCAAGGACCTCCTCGACCACGGCAAGCCGCTCGGCTCCGGCTACACCCAGAACCCGGTCATCTCCCAGGTCGCCGAGGCGGTCTTCGGCAAGGGCTCGTTCCTCTTCGTCGTCCTCGCCGCCGCCACCGCGCTGGTCCTCTTCCTGGCCGCGAACACCGCGTACAACGGCTTCCCGCTGCTCGGCTCGATCCTCGCCCAGGACCGCTATCTGCCGCGCCAGCTGCACACCCGCGGCGACCGCCTGGCCTTCTCCAACGGCATCGTCCTGCTGGCCGGCGCCGCCGCCGTCCTGACCTACCTCTACGGCGCGGACTCCACCCGCCTCATCCAGCTCTACATCGTCGGCGTCTTCGTCTCCTTCACGCTCAGCCAGATCGGCATGGTCCGCCACTGGAACCGCCATCTGCTGACCGAGAAGGAACCGGCCAAACGCCACCGGATGCACCGCTCCCGCGCCATCAACGCCTTCGGCGCCTTCTTCACCGGTCTCGTCCTCGTCGTCGTCCTGCTGACGAAGTTCACCCACGGAGCCTGGGTGGCCCTGCTGGGCATGGTCATCTTCTTCGTCACCATGAGCGCGATCCGCCGCCACTACGACCGGGTCGCCGACGAGATCGCCGCCGAGGACACCCCGGACGACGACGTCGTACGCCCCTCCCGGGTGCACTCCATCGTCCTGGTGTCCAAGGTCCACAAGCCCACGCTGCGCGCCCTGAACTACGCCAAGCTGATGCGCTCGGACACCCTCGAAGCGGTCAGCGTCGACGTCGACCAGGCCGACACCAAGGCGCTCAGGGAGGAGTGGGAGCAGCGCGGCATAGAGGTCTCCCTCAAGGTCCTCGCCTCCCCCTACCGCGAGATCACCCGCCCGATCATCGACTACGTCAAGTCGCTGCGCCGCGAAAGCCCGCGCGACGCGGTCTCGGTCTTCATCCCCGAGTACGTCGTCGGCCACTGGTACGAGCACCTGCTCCACAACCAGTCCGCCCTGCGCCTCAAGGGCCGCCTCCTCTTCACCCCCGGCGTCATGGTCACCTCCGTTCCCTGGCAGCTGGACTCCTCCGAGGCCGCCAAGCTGCGGGCCCGCAAGCGCGCCGAGTGGAACGCTCCCGGTGCGGTACGGCGCGGCCCCGTCGCCGCCCAGCCGAAGAAGGAGAAAGCGGCCACGAAGAAGTAGGGGGCCGCTGTGCGGCACGGGTGCGCCAAGAAGTAGGGGGCACCCGGCGACGGGACGTAAACTTGACGGTCGGCCTCCAGCCCGGAGGCCGGCCGTCACCCGCTCGCCGCCCCCCACCCCAGGAGCCCTCCCCGCCATGCAGACAGAACCGAAGAAGTCGCTGGTCGGCGAGGAGCACGAGGTCGAGATCGGCCCGGTCGCCCACGGCGGCCACTGCATCGCCCGTACGGAAGAGGGCCAGGTCCTCTTCGTACGCCACGCCCTCCCCGGCGAGCGCGTGATCGCCCGCGTCACCCACGGCGAAGAGGGCGCCCGTTTCCTGCGCGCCGACGCCGTCTCGGTCCTGGTCGCCTCCAAGGACCGCGTCGAGGCCCCCTGCCCCTTCTCCGGCCCCGGCAAATGCGGCGGCTGCGACTGGCAGCACGCCGCACCCGGCGCCCAGCGCCGCCTCAAGGGCGCGGTCATCGCCGAGCAGCTGGAGCGGCTGGCGGGCCTCTCCCCGGCGGACGCCCACTGGGACGGCACCGTCGAGCCCGCCCCCGGCGACAAGGTGGCCAAGGGCGAGGTCCCGGCCTGGCGCACCCGCGTGCAGTACGCGGTCGACGCCGACGGCCACGCGGGCCTGCGCAAGCACCGCTCCCACGACATCGAGCCGGTCACCCACTGCATGATCGCCGCCCCGGGCGTCTCCGAACTCGGCATCGAAAAGCGCGAGTGGCCCCAGATCGCCACCGTCGAAGCGATCGCCGCCACCGGCTCCCACGACCGCCAGGTGATCCTCACCCCCAAGCCCGGCGGCCGCCTGCCCATCGTCGAGCTCGACAAGCCCGTCTCCGTCCTGCGCATCGGCGAGAAGGACGAACAGGTCCACCGCGTCCACGGCCGCCCCTTCGTCCGCGAACGCGCCGCCGGCCGCACCTGGCGGGTCGGCCACGGCGGCTTCTGGCAGATCCACCCCAAGGCCGCCGACCTCCTCGTCGAGGCCGTCATGCAGGGCCTGATGCCCAAGAAGGGCGATATGGCCCTCGACCTGTACTGCGGCGTCGGCCTCTTCGCGGGTGCCCTCGCCGAACGCGTCGGCGACAAGGGCGCCGTCCTCGGCATCGAATCCGGCAAGCGCTCCGTCGAGGACGCCCGCCACAACCTCGAGGACCTCGAGCGCGTACGCATCGAACACGGCAAGGTCGAGGCGATCCTCCCCCGCACCGGCATCACCGACGTCGACCTCGTCGTCCTCGACCCGCCCCGAGCCGGCGCCGGCAAAAAGACCGTCGACCACCTCGCCGCCCTCACCCCCCGCCGCATCGCCTACGTCGCCTGCGACCCGGCCGCCCTCGCCCGCGACCTCAAGTACTTCGCCGAGGCGGGGTATGTGCCGCGGCGGATGCGGGCGTTTGATTTGTTTCCGATGACGCATCATGTGGAGTGTGTGGCGATTCTGGAGCGCGCCGCAAAGGGCGTCTGACCTGTAGGTTCGGGTGGTGTGCGTTATGCGCGGTGTGGGCGTTACGGGCGATATCTTGACGCTGGAACGACGCTCGTGACGCTCAAATGACGCTCGTTCTGACGGGGTGCCAGTCTGCTGATTGCGCAGGTCAATGCGGGCGGAAGGCATGGTTCCGGAGGTCTGGCGTTGCGGAATCTTGACGAAAATCTGCCTGGTTTCGCCGTCGCTGATGGCGGTGGCGGGCGCGCTGCCAGATGTGGCTTATTAGCGGGCCGGGAGTCTGGCGGAGTGGGCGTTCGGTAGGCGGGTCCGTAGGGGCTCAAGCCCTTTGAGGTCCTCGGCGTGCGGCTCAGGGATTTCCGGTAGCAATGGTGAACCGTTGAGAGGGTTCAGGCGTTGCACGTGGGTCTCGGCCCATGCGATCCATGCCTCGACTTCGTCCTTGGCCGGCCCGGGCGGCAGACTCTCCGCGTGGAGGCGGAGCGCGCTGAGGTACTCGGCCAAGCCCGCTGCGCGCCGCCACGCCGCGTGTTGAGCCTCGAGGTGCTGGACTCGGTATGCCTCTGCGTATTCGGTCTTTGCCTGCCGCTTCGCGGCCTCCCACCGCAGGCGCTTCTGTTGTGCTGCCTCCAGGTCGGCCAGACGCTTGCGTTCGGCTGCCTCTCCGCGGAGACCGACCTCCTGCACGATCTCGGCGAGCTGGTCCTCAAGAGGGCGCCCCGGTGATGGACCGGACAGACATTCTCGGCCACCACCTCCACCCAGTCCTCCCGGGCCGGGCCAATCGCGCACCGGCACGGTTCAGAGATTGAGTTGAGCTTTGATCGGCAAACGCCCGCCACGGGCCGTCCGGGACGGCGGGGCCATCAGGCCGGGGGCTGTCCGGCGGATCGTGCCGGGGATGCACTGGATGCGCTCCATCGGAGGTCGTACACGTAGGAGCGGTCGTTCTTGAAACTGCGCCAGGCGGTGGCAGGGGGTTCGGTCTCGTCACTCCCCACCCCCGGCCGGCCAGGGGGTGGGCAGTGACGAGGCCGTCGGCGATCTCGCAGTGCCAGCCGTCGTTCGGCGACCAGACGCACCACACCTCCCCGTCCGTACGGCGGTAGGCGGGCCGGCCGTGGCGCTCGCCGACCTCTTCGAAATGGTAGTGGAGCCCGTCGGAACGGCGGACGAAGGTGAAGGAGGCAAAGGCCGTCATGGCATCGGGACTATAGGGGACACGGTCCCCGGCCGAGCACATGGATGATCAAGGGTCTCCACGGCCCGTGGGCCGCGGACCCGCCGGAACCGCGCCCGCGGTTCCGGCGGATGTGTCCTACGACTCGGCCAGAGCGACCTCGAAGCGCAGCCCGTCTTCGGCCGGTGCGAGGTCGAGTCCGTCGATGTTGCCCGCCGCCATCAGGTCCGCCGCGATGGCGGAGACCGTGTCCAGCTCGTCGGCGCTGCCGTGGACGCGGAGCTCGGCGACCGGCGAGCGCATGGGGCGCTTGGCGTCGCTCTTGGCCTTGCGGACCGCGCTGATGGCCTTCCCCGCCAGGGAGATCAGCGCGTCACCGCCGGCCGCACGCTCGCCGGCGGGCCGCGGCCAGTCGCTGGTGTGCACGGAGTCCGTGTGCCACCACGACCACGCCTCCTCGGTGGAGTACGGCATGAAGGGGGCGAAAAGCCGCAGCAGGGTCGACAGCGCCTGCCGCAGGGCGAGCCTGGCGGACTGCGTGGCGGCGCCACCGTCCTCGTCGTAGGCGCGCCGCTTGACCAGTTCTAGGTAGTCATCGCAGAAGAACCAGAAGAACCGCTCGACGCGCTCCAGTGCCGTGGTGTACTCGAAGTCGACCAGCGCGTCGGTCGCCTGCCGGATCACGTCGTCCAGGGCCGCCAGCATCGCCCGGTCCAGCGGCTCCGTGACCATGGCCCCGGCTTCCGGCTCGGGGAAGGACAGGACGAACTTGCCGGCGTTGAGCAGCTTGGTCGCAAGGCGGCGGCCGACCTTCATCTGGCCCTGGTCGAACGCCGTGTCGGTGCCGGGTCGGCCGCTGGCCGCCCAATAGCGGACCCCGTCCGGGCTGAACTGCTCCAGCAGCCCCATGGGCGTGACGACATTGCCCTTGGACTTGCTCATCTTCTTGCGGTCGGGGTCGAGGATCCAGCCCGAGAGCGCGGCGTGCCGCCAGGGCAGGGTGTGCGCGTCCAGCTCGGCCCGCAGCACGGTCGCGAACAGCCAGGTGCGGATGATGTCGTGGCCCTGGGGGCGCAGGTCCATCGGGTACACCTGGGCGTACAGCTCGGTGTCCGCCTCCCAGCCGCAGGCGATCTGCGGGGTCAGCGACGACGTGGCTCAGGTGTCCATGACGTCCGGGTCGCCGATGAAGCCACCGGGAGCGCCGCGCTGGCTCTCGGTGTAGCCGGGAGGCACGTCCGACGACGGGTCCACGGGAAGCGCGTCCTCGCTCGCCACGATCGGCGCGTCGTGCCGCGGCTGCCCCACGTCGTCGAGCGGGTACCACACCGGGAAGGGCACGCCGAAGAACCGCTGACGGCTGATCAGCCAGTCACTGTTCAGTCCGCGCACCCAGTCGTCGTAGCGCCCCTTCATGTAGGCGGGATGCCACTGCAGCTCCTCGCCGCGGCGGAGCAGCACGTCCTGGTGGGGCAGGGAGCGGATGAACCACTGCCGACTGGAGACGATTTCCAGCGGCTTGTCGCCCTTTTCATAGAACTTGACCGGGCGGACGGTCTTGCCCGGCTCGCCCTGGAGGTCGCCGGATTCCCGCAGCATGGCCACGACGCGCTCGCGCGCGGTGTGGACCGTCGCCCCCACCAGTTCGGCATGGGCCTTGCGCCCGTCGGGACCGTCCAGTCCGGTGGGCGGGTCCGGCAGGATGCGGCCGTCCCGGCCGATGACGGTACGGGTCGGCAGCCGGAGCTCGCGCCACCACTGGACGTCCGTGAGGTCACCGAAGGTGCAGCACATGACGATGCCCGTGCCGCGCCCGGGCTCCGCGGCCGGGTGCGCGAGCACCGGGACGTCCACGCCGAAGACCGGCGAGGTGACCGTGGTGCCGAACAACGGCTGGTAACGCTCGTCAGCCCTTGAGCCGGTGACGTGCGGCTGGTCCGAGTGGCTGTGATGCTGGCGTTCGCTGGGCAGCGGCTCCGGCGCGCCGCGCCAGGCTCCGCGCCCGAACCAGTCCGCCACCTCCTGCGCCGTGGGTCGGCTCTCGGGCTCCTTGGCCAGCAGACCGAGCAAATAGCTTTCGAAGGCGGGCGGTAGATCGGCGCCGAGTTGCCGGGGTGGGACGGGGGCGGCATCGAGGTGCTGATGAAGCACCGCGAGCGCAGTGTCCGCCTGGAACGGCGGTCGGCCGGTGAGGAGTTGGTAGAGCAGGCAGCCCAGGGAGTACACGTCGGATGCCGGGCCGGCGGTGCGGCCCAGGGCCCGCTCGGGCGCGAGGTAAAGGCTGGTGCCGACGATCTGACCGGTGGCGGTGAGCGCGGCACCGGGGTCGTCGAGGAAGCGGGCGATGCCGAAGTCGCCGATCTTCAGGGTGTCGTCGGCGCCCAGCAGGAGGTTGGCCGGCTTGATGTCCCGGTGCACGATGCCCTGCCGGTGCGCGGCGGCCAGCCCAAGGGCGGCCTGTGCGGCGATCTGGGCCACGTGCTCGGCGGGCAGCGGTCCGGAGACGGTGAGCCGGTCGGCGAGGCTGTCCCCATCGACGAGCTCCATCACCAGGAACGGACGGTCTTCGTGCTCACCGAAGTCGAGAACGGCGACCACATGCGGGTGGCTGAGGCGTCCGGCGGTCTGGGCCTCCAGCCGGAAGCGGGAGGGCGCGGTGGGGTCGGAGTCGTGGGGGAGCAGGAGTTTCACGGCAACCGGTCTGCCGAGCGTCTCGTCGAAGGCCCGCCAGACCTCCCCCATCGCGCCCCGCCCGATGGTGTCTCGCAGCCGGTATCGGCCCGCTATCAGCACTTGCTCTTCATCCTCATGCCCAAAGACGTCTTGATCGCCGTAAGCCATGACTCACCGTGGGGCGCGGATCAAGGTGCGGAGTGCCGCAGCGGCCTCAGCGTACCGGCCCTGCAACCTTGACTTTCCGGGCGGCGTAGAGCCCGGCTGCTACGGGCAGTCCCGCCAGAGGGCAAGGATGCGCGCATGGTTGGCGGCTGAGGCGTGACGGCTTTAAGTTGCTCTGTTCACAAGAGCGCTGGATTGGTGACCATCTCTCGCCACCAGTGACATTCCAGGGGCACAGCACGCTGGAAGGAGTGACCCGATCATGAGGGTCGAGGCGCTCGCTCTCCTGCGGAGGTACGCGGGCGCCGACCGCAGGAGCGGGCTGGTTCCCCCCGTGCCGGCCCGCTCCTGCGCGCATACGGCAGCCCGGGCGTCCCACGTGGCAATGCCCCGCGGGCTGCCGTCATCAGTTGACGGCTTGCCCGGCATTCACGTCGGCGACGAGCGACTGTCAGTTCTCCATCCGGAGGATCATCGCGCCAAGGCATTCTTTGGTGCAGCGGGCCCGCAGAAAGTGGATGGGGTCATCAGGCGAAGCACGTGCTGTCATGCAGAGCGCCGATGACGTTCGTCACGAGACGCGGGTGTTGGTGCCGGCTCCGCGCTCGGTGCCACTTGGCAGCACCCCGGAGTTCTGAAATCCGCATTCTCATGGCCCAATAACCAACACCCTGCACTCAAGGGACCCAAAGCGAGCGCACTCGGATCACTATCTCATGCCGGTCTTTTCACCCAATCGATGAGCCGAGCCCAGAAGTCGCCCCTCGATCGGCCCGGCCGACTCCCCGGGTACCCAGGAGCGTGTGTGCGTCGCGACGCCCCGCTCTGTCGGGTCGGCACAGATTCCGATCGAGTCGTCGCCTCGACTGAGCGTTCACGCTTGCGTTCCGCAAGCTCACACATGCACCGCTGAGCCGTTGGCACACCCTTGAGAACTTGGTCCACATGCCTTCCGCAGCCCTCATGGGTCAACTTCCGGCACGACCGACAGACAGCACGTTGACACATGATTACTCTCCCTTAGCCCTTCGTTTGACATATGCGACATTCGCGCCATCGCCGCAAGGAACTCCAGAATTTACACCCTCTCCATAAACGGCTGACTTGCGCCGGCGCGGGCAGCAAACACGAAGTCGAATCACGATCCAAGCGGCCTCGCCGGCGGTCGCAAATATCCGGACACGAGAGACAGACGCCGCAAATCCGTCGCGGGAGTATCTCACTAAGTAGTGCCAAGTGACCTGTTTGGAAAAATTCCCCGAGTTGCTCGGCACACCGAAACAATGATTGCATCGCGCCCGGTCGAGGAATTGAGGCACACCGCCTTCTGTCGCTGCCCGCCACCGCATTGCTTTTCAGACCGTCGACCGGGCCGGCGGGGGCAGGAATCGAGAACAGCAACCGCTCTCCCCCAACGGGTGGTACACCAGTCAGGAGGGAGCAACGTGGGTTGCTCACACGCCGCAGGATGCCCCCTTTTCCCCCTACTCAAGGCGAGCTTGCAAGGTTGGCGCGAGTACTACTGCGACAGCGCGGATCGATGGCTCGGCTGTGCGCGCTACCAGATGTCACTCACCGGCGAGCGCGTGCCGATCAGTCTGCTGCCCAACGGAGCCCAGGCGCGGCACCTCGAAGCCCCGGCCGAGGTGGACCAATCCAGCGCCACCCGGACGACCCGGCCACATGAGCAGTCAGGACCTGGAACCGCGACACCGGAGGCCATGGCCCAGTTCGGGGCAACACCTACGCGAGCAGGTGTCCGGCATCAGCAACCGTCACCACAGGTTGCCCGACCTTCGGACCGCCTCGCTGCGCCCGACTCAAAGCGCGGCTGGTGGGCTCGATTTGCCGATTGGATGAGAGGACCCGCATGAGTGCCTACTGGCCCTGGTGGGCGGGCGCTATCGGGCTCGCTCTGATCACCATCAACCACACCCTCATCACCGATCGGTCGCTCGGGGTGTCGGCCGCGTGGGATCGCGTGCTGCACTGGCGTCGCGAACGCCAGCTCGAGCGGATGGACGAGGAGTTCGCCGACGACCAAGCTCTGGCTGAGGCGCTTGCCGCAGCCACAGCGGAGCACTTCGGCACCGGCACCGGCGCGTCTACCGTGCCGCAGGAACCGTACGAGAAGTCGCAGCCGCTCGAAGCCGACGCCGAATCGGCAGCGAGTGAGCGCCCGGCAGCCACGAGCCTGCGCCCGGCCCCGCTGGTCACTCAGGCTGCCCTGCTGATGTCGATCTTCCTCGGTGGGTTCATCGCCGCGGTCGCCTCCGGGCGCTTCCACCTCCGCTACGACATGGGCCCGGGTTTTCGGGACCTGGTCACCGCCGATTCGACCACCATGATCGCCATGCTGTTCGTGGGAGGTGTGCTGGTCGGCTTCGGCACTCGGCTGGCCGGTGGGTGCAGCTCCGGCCACGGACTCAGCGGCTGCGGCCGGCTGCGGCCGGTCAGCATCGTCGCGACCGCCGTGTTCTTCGGCACCGCCGTCGCGGTGTCGTTCCTCCTGTGGAAGGTGATCTGATGCGCACCCGGGGCGCGATTCTGCTGGCCAACATCATCACCGGACTGGCCCTCGGTTATACCGTCACCAACATCGGTTTCGGCGACTACGCCGAGCTGAACCGCATGTTCACCTTCCAGGACCTGCGCATGTTCCTCTCCTTCGCGGGTGCTGTGGTGATCCTCGTGTGCGCGTTCGCTCTGCTGCGGGTCCGCCGCACCCCAGGGCGCATCCACGCCGGCGTGATCCCCGGCGCGGTGTTGTTCGGTACGGGCTGGGCGATCTCAGGTGGGTGCCCTGCAATCCCGGTCATCCAGGTCGCCAGCGGATACCTGCCTGCCCTGATCACCATCGTCGGCGTCATCGTCGGTATCCGGTTGTGCCGCTGGGTCAACGCCCGGTACTTCCACCTCGACCGCGGCTCCTGCGGGCTGTAACCAAGCACGCCCCCACCGACACGAGCCATGAAGGTTGGGGCTCTCGCTTTGACGATCTCCCCGACGGCCTGCGTCGCCCATGCCCACCTGGGACTGGGCGACGCAGAGCCCGGCTCCCGCGGCGTCACGGCAAGGGGCGCAAGGTCCGCGACGTGCCCCTGCCCTCAAGCGTGGCCAAGGCACTACAACAGCACGTGGAGTTCCTCGCACCCGTGCCGGTCACCATGCCATGGGACGATCCGCGTCCGCCACAGACCTCGGTAGAAGCCAAGCACCGTCGGCCCAGGACGTAAAACCTCCTGGTGACGGGCCGCGAGCATAAGAAGCCGTTGTCGTACCCGCCATGAGGCTTGTTTGGTCGAACAGGGTCCCAGATCGCGTGATCGTGAGGCGGTCTGCGCATGAAGACAGGGCCTCTTGGCGGCTCGGGACTATGAAGCCGGTCAAGCACTGGGAGGCGGCACTCGACACGCGCCTGGAGATCTATTCCAGGTCACGGTACACGCGCTCAATACGCCTCTGCAGGCTCGCCAGTTGGCACACCAAGGAGCCGCATTTTCAAACCGCAGCTATGCCCTTCTAGGCAGGCTGACTCGACGCGTGACGAGGAATGCCCAGACCGTAGGACACGGCCTGGGCTCTCGCTTGTTGTCTCTGGCCGTGATCTTACTTGGCCCGCGCATACCACTGCAGTAGCCCGCAACCTGTACACCGCCTGGCCACCACTCGATACACCGACTCATGTCGCCGCTCCGCTTGGTCCCCCGAACGCGAGACCACTAACTGTGAGTTACGGAACATGCGCGCGTACGGAACCAGCTCCTCCTGCGGCGCAGATAAGCCACAAGCCGTGCACGTTATTGCCTCACTCATGTGATCCTCGCTTGAGCTTGTTCCGCCTTGACGGACACCATCGGTGTGGTGGTCAGGCTGCGAGTGCGGTCTCGTATTCGGCGGGACTGCGGTAGCCGAGGCTGCTGTGTAGTCGGTGCAAGTTGTACCAGCCCTCGATGAAGTCGAAGATCGCAGTGCGGGCGGTGGCCCGGCTGGGCCAGGAACCCGTG
>NZ_JBVHTY010000029.1:0-41767 GCF_055565615.1 Streptomyces sp. NPDC028368
CCGCATAGTCACCGCAGTGGGCACCACCCCGGATCCCTGAATGAGTCCAAGTGATCGCCTGCGGACAGGAGACGAGGGCGTCCAACGTCGATGTGTGACTAACGACCTGGACACCCTCGCAACGGCACTCTATGCCCGGATTGACGACGAGTTGAAGGCTTCACCGTGGCCGGCGCCGTGGCAGCCTCCCATCGGAATCACGCCCACGCTCAGTGACGCCGAGCTGATCACGCTCGCGGTCATGTCGGCGCTGCTCGGATACACCTCCGAGCGGCGCTGGCTTCGCCGCGTCGGGCGGGACTTCGGCCACCTGTTTCCCTACGTGCCCCAGCAGTCCGGCTACAGAACGCGGCTGCGCGCCGCGTTCTCACTGCTCACCAGCATGATCCGGATCGTGGCCCGCGATACCTCGCTGTGGAGCGACGATGTGTGGCTGGTCGACTCCACACCGGTCGGTTGCGGTTGCTCCCGCGAGACGGCCAAACGCTCGGACCTAGCAGGCTGGGCCCAGTACGGCTACTGCGCATCACACTCGCGATACTTCTGGGGGCTGCGTCTGCACCTGGTGTGCACACTCGGCGGACTGCCGGTCCTGTTCGCTCTCACCGGGGCCAAGGCGGACGAGCGCGAAACGCTGCGCGACACGGTCGATACCGCGCCAGACGTCCTCGCCGATCACCCCGGGCAGACGATCATCGGGGACAAGAACTACTTCGGCCGCGAGTTCGAGCACGGCCTTGCCGAGCGTCACCTGAAGTTGCTGCGGCCGGCCCGCAAGGGGGAAGCCGAGCCGGCCGGGTCACACCTGTTCAAACCGCTGCGGCAGGTCATCGAGTCGATCAATCAGACCTTCAAGGGGCAGCTCAACCTGGAACGACACGGCGGCAAGAGCCCGGAAGGGGTGTCAGCCCGGGTCTTGTGCCGGATCCTCGCACTCACAGCGGCGATCTGGCACAACGACCAAACTGGACAGCCCATCAAGCGATCACTCACTGCCTACGATCACTGACTGCAACGACACCCCCTGGACTCATTCATCTAGGTGTACGAGGCCAGGACGTTGGTGACGCCGCCCCGTAGTCGTGCGGCGGGTGGCCGGTTCCCGATGGCGGTATGAGGACGGTGGTAGTTGTAGTGGATGTTCCAGACGTGGAGCGCGTCGGAACGTTGATCCTCTGACAGCCAGGTCCGGGCATAGAGGAATTCTTCTGCGAGGATCCGGTTGTAGCGCTCGGCCTTCCCGTTGTGGCGGGGCGTATACGGCGTGATTCGCTGGTGCCTGGCCTCGTGCAGGGCACGTGCGAAGGCGTCGGCGCGGTAGCAGGCTCCGTTGTCGGTGACGATCCGCTCGATCCGGGTGATGCCGTGGGCAGTGAACCAAGCGCGGGCACGGTGAAGGAAGGCGATGGCGGTCACCGCTTTCTCATCAGGCAGGGCTTCGGTGTAGGCGAGTCGGCTGAATCCGTCAACGGCTGAGTGGAGGTAGACGTAGCCGCCGCGTTCGGTCTTCTTCTTGCTCCGAGCGATTGCTCGGGCGTGGTCGCTGTCGCGTCCGTGGGCCCGCCAGCCTCCGCCGTCGGGAATGCGGCCGGCCTTTTTCACATCGACGTGGACCATGTGGCCCGGTCGGCGGGCGGCGATCTGTTGGGGTTCCCGGTTCGAGTCTCCGTTGGGGTCGATGAAGCGACGCCGATTCAGCCCGAGCTCGGCAAGATGCCGGCTGACCGTGCGTCGACTGATCGTGGTGCCGGCTTGGGACAGCTCGAACGCGATCCGCGCAGCGGACCACTTGTGTGTGCGCCGGAGTCCCTCTATCTGTGCCACCACATCGTCAGGTGTTGCAGTCGGCTGGTGATGCGGCGTCGAGGAGCGGTCGAGGAGGCCGAGGTCCCCGTGATGGCGATATCGGTTGACCTACTTCGAGGCGCATGCGCGAGAGATATCCATCTCGGCGGCAACGTGCGCGATCGGGCGGGTCTTGCATCGTTCGACGAGGCGACGTCGGCCTTCGACTGTCAGAGGTGCATTGGCATGCGACATGGGGGAGCTCTTCTTGGGGTCCGGGCTCGGTGATGACGGGCAGCAGCGATGTCGGCCCGGGGCCGGACCCGAGTTGATCTGCCAGGCGCCCGTTGACCTGTGACAGGGGACGAGGAGCCCACCTGCGAAAAGCATCAGCGGCACCGAGAGAACGCGAAGAACCGTCTCCTGGTGTGATCGCCAAAGCCGCGGTCACGGCCGTTGGCCGTCGGTGGTCACCGCGGCTGCTGTTCCGCGATGACCGCCCAGTCGTCCGCCCCGCGACCGTCGGCGATGGCCTCATCGAAGACAGCACGCAATAGTTGACCGATCGGGAGCGGAATGCCTTGGTCGGTCGCTGCATCGAGCGCGAGGTGGAGGTCCTTGCGGCCCAGGACTGTGGTGAATCCGGCTGGCTGGTAGCGCCGTTCGGCAATCATCGACCCGTAGCTGGTGTAGACGGCTCCGGGGAAGAGCGTTGAAGTCAGCAGCTCGACCAACTGCCCGGAGCCGACACCGGCGCCTTCCGCGACGCTGACGGCCTCGCCCAGCGACTGGATGGCGCAGGCGATCAGGTAGTTCCCGAGGATCTTCACGATGTTGGCCTGCTCCGGACGGTCGCCGACTTGCCAGGTCCGCGAGCCGATCACGTCGAAGAACGGCTGCACACGGTCGAGCAGCGCATGCTCACCGGCCGCAATGACGTTGAGTGCTCCGGCTTCGGCAACCGGAACACGGCCGAAGACCGGTGCCGCGACATATCCGACACCATGCTCGGCGTGCGCTGCGCTGGCCCGGCGAGCCAGGCCGGTACTCACCGTGGCGAGGTTGACGTGCACAGTCCCGCCCGGGGTCTGAGCGAGGACACCGGAGTCGATGAACGTCTCGGCGACGGCCCGGTCGTCAGACAGGACCGAGAAGACCACTGTCGAGCGCATGGCCTCTGCGACCGAGGCGGCACGACGGGCACCCTCTGCGACCAGTTCGTCCGCGGGCCCGCCGGAGCGGTTCCACACCACGACGTCGTGGCCGGCCTTCAAGAGATTGCGTGCGATGGGCCTCCCCATGGCTCCCAGACCGATGACCGCGATGCTGCTCACGCTGAGCACCCCTTCCCTTGAACCGTCTAAAGAGGTTCAAGGATGCCATGGAGTTACGATCGCAACGAACCGTCTGAAGCGGTTCGACGCGTGTTGTCGCTCACTGCGGAGGATGGAATGACCGAGGACGCACATCGTGTGTTCCGGATGGACAACGAGGTCCTGGCGTTCCGGTTCACCGCCACCGTCAGCGATCGCGCCAGCCTGGCGCCGAGAGAACGGCTGGCCGACCCCGCACGACTGAAGATGTGGCTCGGGGCGACGGGGCTCGGCGTTACAGACGTGTCGCCGACCGATCTGGAGGGCGCCGTCGAACTGCGCGAGGCGATCTACCGAATCGGGTCGGCGATCACCGCAGGTGAACAGCCGGAATCCAAGGATGTCCACACCCTCAACACGACTGCTGCCGCTGGGCACGCGAAGGCTGCGCTGGAACACGAACGCGCAGGATGGCACCTGACGGAGACGACCCCTGTCAGTGACGCCCTCGGGGTCCTGGCCACGGATGCCATCCGCATCCTCGGGGGCCCCGACCGCGGCCGCATTAAGAACTGCGAAGGCCCTGGATGCGGGGGGCTGTTTCTCGACACCAGCCGCGCCGGCAACCGCCGCTGGTGCTCCATGAACACCTGCGGCAACAAGGTCAAGAAGTCACGAATCGCTGCGCGCTGACCTAGCGGATCCGCGATCGGGCCCGTCAACAACGTCATGTCCCGCAACATCTAGGTGTACTGACTGGAGACGTTGATCAATCGTGAGAAGGGCGGCTGGTTGCCGCAGGCGGTATGCGGCCGGTGCTGGTTGTACTGGTGCAGCCACGCGTCGAGGGTGTCGCGGCGCTCAGCCTCAGACTGGTAACAGCGGGCATAGGCCCAGCCATCGGCCATGGTCCGGTGAAAGCGCTCCACCTTGCCGTTGGTTTGCGGACGATAGGGACGCGTGAACTTCGGTCGGATCGACAGCACCTCGCACGTGTTCCGCCACAGGTGCGATCGGTAGGCGCTGCCGTTGTCCGACAGCACCCGCTCGATCGTGATGCCACGCTCAGCGAACCAGTCGACGGCGCGACGCAGCACCCTCGCGGCGGCGGCAGCGGTCTCGTCATCGTGGACTTCCGCATACGCCACGCGGGAGTGGTCGTCGATGACGGTGTGAACGTAGGCGTAGCCAAGCTTCGGGCCGCCGTACCGATTCCGCGGTTTGTCGGGGGTGCCGGCCCTGTTGCGGCCGCCTTGCTTGCGGCCGACGTAGCGCCAGCCCCCGCCGTCGGGGATGTTCCCGAGTTTCTTCACGTCAACATGCACCAACGAGCCGGGGTGCGCGTGCTCATAGCGGCGGACCAACTCCCCCGTCGCCCGGTCGAGGTACGACAGTCGGTTCAGCCGAGCGGTGGTGAGGATGCGGTGTACCGTCGACGGTGCGATGCCCAGTCGGGCGGCGAGTTGAACGGGCCCTTCCCGCAATCGAATCCGCAGGCTCACGCAGTGCCTTGTCACCGGCTTGCTCGTCCTGTGCGGCGACGTTCTCGGGCGGGACGACCGGTCGCGCATTGACTCGCCGGCGAGCCAGCGGTCGACCCATCGCTTCACGGTCGGCCAGGAGACCTTGAACCGGGCGGCGACCTCGCTGATCGACCACCCGTCCTCGACGACGAGAAGGGCCACCTTGAGTCTGTGGCGCGGGGTCAAGGCAGTGTTCGGGTGCGACATAGTAGTAGCCCTCCTGGACCAGGGCGGCCCAGGAGGGCCGAGTGCTCGTTCGAATGCAGGGCGACCGAACGGTCGTGTGGGGACGTGTGCTTAGAGGTCGAGCAGCGGCACGAGAGCGCGAGCGAACTCTGCCGGGGCCGCGCTTGCGCCCACGTG
Source organism: Streptomyces sp. NPDC028368 (assembly GCF_055565615.1). Classification (NCBI taxonomy): domain Bacteria; kingdom Bacillati; phylum Actinomycetota; class Actinomycetes; order Kitasatosporales; family Streptomycetaceae; genus Streptomyces; species Streptomyces sp. NPDC028368. Next base: position 4,985 of record NZ_JBVHTY010000029.1, read on the forward strand.
GTTGCCAGGCATATCGATCAAGGGCTGACGCAGCAGAGCGGCCAGGGCGTAGGCCGCCCTACGCGCCATCTGGTGATGGCTCAGCGAGCCGGCGCACACGGTCAGCCGGGCTCGACGTAGGACCTCGATGTCGGGCTCGTAGAAGACGCTGGGGCCGGCCATCTGGCCAAGGAAGTAGCGGTTCTTGTCGAGTTCTTCAGTCGGTAGCTCCGGCAACGCGATATGCGTGGGAGGCACCTGATCCGGGCCTGTGTGGTGGGCGGCGCCGCTCAGGTCGAAGAACTCCTGCACGGCTCGCTGAGGATCAGTTGGCGCGACAGCGAACGCCGACGCAGCGCGGTCGGCGAGGGTGGCATCGTCCAGGAGAGTAATCAGGGGCGGCTCGTGCAGCACGGCCGATCCAACGAGCTCGGGATGCAGCTTGGCCAGTTCGAGAAGGGTCACAGCCCCGCCGCTCGTACCGACGAAGATTGCCGGCGCGCCGGTGAACATGTCGACCAGCGCGGCAAGGTCTTCAGCGAGGACTTCAGGCGTTGGCGCAGCCATTCCGCGGGTCATGCGACTGGCCCCGATGCCGCGAGGATCATGGGTGACGACGGTGAACTGCCCCGCTAGCTCGTCCGAGAGAGCTGCGAACCCAGCTCGCCCTGCCGGCGCGCCCACGAGGAAGAGCAGTGGCCCCCTCCCCTGGACGCTGTAGGCGATTGTCGTGTCGGGTCGCTCAAGAACGTCCATCGAGTCGGTTGCTTGATCGGTGTAGTCCGCGATCTTGCGGGTGATCACCTCGAGGGCACGGTCCAGCGCCTCACGGCGATCCTCGACGCGACGGCGATGCGCGGTGAGCAGCTCCAGCCGCAACCGCGACGGGTCGGTGACCTTGGTGTCGGCGCCGGTGAACTGCGCGATGTCGGCCAGGGGCATTCCTGTTTCGCGCAAGTGAACCAGCATGCGGATCAAGTCGACATCGGCAGCGACGTACTGACGGCGCCCAGTAGCGTCACGCCGAGGGGCAGGCAAGATCCCCTGTCTCTCGAAGTACCGCAGTGTGTCGGGTTCAAGACCGGTATGCGCGGCGACCTCTCCGATGCCGAACTGCTCTTCTTGCTCACTCATGGTGCAAGCCTCGGACCTGGACCTCGGTTCAGGTCAAGCGAGGATCTCCGAACTGCGACCTGAGTGCGAGCTCAACCAACCTCTCCGGTCAGTACAACTAGTCGTACTGACACCGCCAAACCCACACCCACATCAACATGCTCGGCCGGTACTCCTTCCAGCTCCCCGAGCTGCCCGGGGGCCTGCGCCCGCTGCGTGATCCGGGCGTGTCCGAGGACGAGTAACGTGCGCGGGCCCGCGCGACCGTGCGGCAGCGGATCAAGCGGTGCCGGCGCGTACGGCGGTGGTCGCCAGAGTGGTGTAGTGCATCGTGAAGCGGCCACCCAGAGCGTCGATAGCATGGCCGACCGCGCCCAGTATCTCGGCCAGCTGATCGGGACGAAGTCGGGTGAGGCTGCCGGTAGTGGGGAGCAGGTCCAGCCATTGGTCACGCGTGTAGGACTGCTCCCAGTCGAATCGCCACAGTTCCGGTTCGTTGAACTGCTCGGTCTCGCGGATCTTGTCGGCGATCTTCGCGTACCCCGCTTGGTACGTCTCCAGCGAACGTCGCGCTGGCTGATTGCTGAACGGGGAGTCGGGCGCCACCCGACGGTAAGCGGCCGCGAACGACTCGGCCACCTCGGCAGGCGGCTCGAATGCGTGCCCGAAGATCGCCAGGCGCCCGTTCGGACGCAGCACCTGGGCCGCCTTCACGGCGCCGGCGACCGGGTCCACCCAGTGCCACGACTGGGCGGCGATCAATGCGTCGAACACTCGGCCAACCGGCTCCCAGGCTTCGAAGGTCGCCATCTCGACCTGCAGGCCGCGGGCTTGCGCGAGGTCGGCCATCCGTGCATCCGGCTCGATGCCGAGCACGGCGCAACCGGCGGCCTGGAACTGACGGGCCGCGATGCCCGTGCCGCAGCCTACGTCGAGCACGTCAGGCCCCGGGCTCCCGGCGACGATACGCGCCACCAGGCCATCGGGGTAGCCCGGTCGGGCCTGGTCGTAGCGTTGCGCATGCGTGCCGAAAGACTCGGCCGTCTGCCGAGCCTGATGCGACTGTGCCGGTTCGGGTTGCTCTCGCGGTAAAGTGGGCATGCGTTCACTTTAGTGGGCGAGCGCCCATATGCCAACGGATGCCAGGAGCCTGGCGCACGAGAGGATCTGTCAGTGCCGACCGGGGTACACCTTCGTGACGCGCGGCAGCAGCTGTTCGACGCCGCCGAACGCGTGCTGCTGCGGGATGGCCCGAACGGGCTGACCAGCCGAGCCGTCACCGACGAGGCAGCCTGCGCCAAAGGCGTCCTGCACCGGCACTTCACCGACTTCGACGCTTTCCTCACCGAGCTCGTGCTCGACCGGGCCGCACAGCTCGAAACGCAAGCGCATACGCTGCGCGAGACCGTCGGCACCGGCACCGTGGCCGATAACCTCACCGGCGCGCTGACCACCCTGTTCGGACCGGTCCCCCTGGCGATCATCCCGCTCATCACTTTCCGGGACGAGTTGCGCGCGCGGCTGCGGCAAGCCAGGCCCGGAGGCGGCATTGCGATCCTCGCCCAGGTCACGACCGCGGTCTCCGCTTACCTGGCCGACGAGCGCGCAATGGGCCGCATCTCGGCCGACGCCGACATCGACTCACTCACCCTCTCCTTGGTCGGAGGCGGGCATCTCCTGTTCGCAGACCGCGACCCCGACCCGCCGACTACGGCAACCGTCAACAAGCTGGTGACCACGGTGCTCGCCGGCGTCGTGCAACGGCGGCCAAGCTGCCCCTGACTTGCAGCCCGCAACGGTCCGCGCCGAGAAGGGGCCTCAACGTCGGCTGTCGCCGGACGCAAGCAGGCTGGTAAGCCCGGCGATCGCCTCAGGGGAGGGCTTGAAGCAGCGGCGGACGTTCTCCTTGATTCTGGCAGGGACCGCGATGCCCTCCCGGATGGCCATCATGTAGCGGTTCGCAACGTGGTATCCACCGGTGTAGCCGAGGGCGGTCAGAACCCTTCAGTTGGCCAGTTGAGAATGGGTGGTGCGCCCGCACCGTCCGCCCAGCCGGCCTCGCAGTCAGCGCTCTGTGTGATGATGCGGACGCGTCCCAGGGGGAGTGGGCCGCGGTCTACTGATTGCCAGGGGGTTGGGGATGGGTGCGGGTACGGAGCCAGACGGTTCGTCCAGGTCCGACGAGGAGTGGGAGAGGTTTCTGCGCGAGTCGGTGGCGGGTGCCGCCGACTCGCCCAAGGAGCCGTCGGCGCGGGCCCGCGACGTGGCAAAGCGGCTGCGCGCGGAGCCCGGCCGTGGCCTGGAGGGCTGGCGCAGCTACACGCCCGCGCAGCCCAAGCGGCGCACGGGCTGGTACGTGGTCGGGCTGCTGGCCTCGCTGGTGCTGCTGGTGGTGGCGCTCGCGCCGGGGCGGATAGTGGACCTGTTCGCCGGTGCTGACTCCCCGCCGCTGGCGGCCGAGACCGCCCGCCCGGCCCAGGCACCCCCGGCTGAGGCGGCTCAACGCCCCACCATGGACGAGCCGTTCCGCGGTTCGCCGGCGGCGAGCTGGGCGAGCGGAGCGGCGGGGATCACCGTGCCGAATGCCGGGGCGGTCGGCTGGATGAGCGCGGCCGAGGTCGAGCGGGCCCTCGCCCGCAGCCGGGACTTCCTCGTCGCGTCCGGCCTGGACCGCGGGGTGCTGCAGGGCGAGCGCCCCGAGAAGGCGATTGCACTGATCAACCCGCACCAGAAGGACGTCCAAGACCTTCTGAAAACCGCTTTCCAAACCCCGAGCGAGAAGAACGACCCCCTCCTCCTCTTCAGCCGCTTCCAGCCCTCCCGCACCCACCTGGTCGGCGACCTCGTGAAGACCCGGGGCCGGCTCACCTACCGGGAGGGCGAGCGCGGCGCGCTCGAGGTGACCGCCGACGTCACCTTCGTCTACCCGGTCACCCGCGCGGAAGCGGGCGGCGACGACGAAGTCGTGCGCACGATCGTCCGGCGCGAGCTGATCCTGAGCTGGGACGACCCTGACAAGGTGATCACCGAGCCGGGCACGTTCTCGATAGTCTCGTACAAGTACGACATGACCAACGGCGGCTGCGGCGCCCCCACGGGCTACTTCACCCCGCCCTTCGGCACGGACCGCCGGGCAGACGAGGCCGGCACGGAGGTCGACCCGTACGACCGCAGCGCGCCGGTCGGGCGGGGCGAGTCCCCTGGGGACGAGTGCGGGAGGGCGACGCGGTCCTAGGGCGCGTATCGAGTTGTGATCAGTGGGTGGTCCGGGTGAGGTCTTTGATCCAGATCATCGAGGCGCGCAGGTGGAGGCCGGCGAGGTAGCTGTCTGGGGTCTTGTCGTATCGGGTGGCGATGCCTCGCCAGGCCTTGAGCTTGTTGATCAGGCGCTCGACGGTGTTCCTCTCCTTGTAGAGGTCGGCGTCGTGGCTGACGGGCCGACCGCCCCTGGAGCCCTTCTTCTTTCGGTTGGCGGCTTGGTCCTTCTTGTCGGGGATGACTGCCTTGATGTGGCGTTTGCACAGGTGGGCCCGGTTGCCGCGGGACGAGTAGGCCTTGTCCCCGGCGACCGCGTCCGGCCGGGTGCGGGGGCGGCCGACGGGCCCGCGGACCCGTACCTTGTTGAGCACGGGGATGAACTGCGGACTGTCCGCGGCCTGGCCGGCGGTCAGGACGAATGCCGGCGGGCGGCACTTGCGGTCGGCGGCGAGGTGGACCTTGCTGGTCTGCCCGCCCCTGGAGCGTCCCAGGAGGGCGGCCTTCAGCCGGAGTCTGCGTCGGCGCCGGGTGCGTCGTCGCTCCTCCCGCTCGGGATCTGCTTCGGCTTCCTGCCCGTTTCGTTCCTCGGAGCCGCCCCTTTTGACCTGGCCTTCTCCTCCTCGGCCGCGGCCTTCTCCAGGGCGGTGAGGACGTCCTGGTCCAGGTGCATCCCGGCGGCGTCGTGGTGAGCGCGCGCGGTGGTGGAGTCGATGCTGACCAGGGACAGATCCACCTCACCCCGCTTCGCCGCTTCCGCGATCAGGCCCTCCAGCAGGGCCGCGAAGACACCGGCGTCACGCCACTGCCGGAAGCGGTTGTGGACGGTCGGCCAGGCACCGAACTCCTGCGGCATCTCCCGCCACTGTCCGCCGGTCCTGAACCGCCAGATCACACCCTCGAACTGCTGCCGCAGCCGCTCGGGATACGGGCCGTACTCACCGATCGGCAGGTACGGCCCGATGAACTCCCATTCCTCGTCCGTCAGTTGCACTCGCGTTACGCAAGAAGATCTACCGGTTCAGGCCCGTCGCGAGGGCGATTCCCGCAGATCGAGCACGACCCGATACGCACCCTTGCTGCGGACGCCTCGGGCCCCGCGCGCGGCACGCACCTTTCCTTGGCCCCGCCGCGGTGTCCTCCATGATCGGGTCCGTCGATATTCCGGCCCGCGAACGCCGGTGCGATGCCACGATGAAGGCACCGCGCCCGCGGCTGCGACCATCCAGAGGGGGCCGTCATGTTCCACAGCTCCGCCCACCCGGGCCGTCCCGACGATCGCATCTGGCTGGAGACACTCCGGGCGTTCAGCCGCCCGGTGGCCGTCCTCGTACGGCCCCAGCCCGGATGGCGCCGCCTGGTAAGCCAGGGGTCCGTCGACGGCTTCCTCCAGCGGCTCGACCTCGGATATTACGAGGAGCACACCATGCTGGTGCAGGTCACCACCCAGCGGCGCCTGCCTGAGCACGTCCGCGTGTTCTCAACGCTGAAGCCCGATGCGCTCCTGGGTGAGTTCCTCTTCAACTCTTCGCCTGACGGACCGATCTGGCTGCCCAACGTACTCACCACCGGAACAGGCCAGCTCGTCGTCGACGGAACGGAGGTCAATGCGCAGGCAGTCACGTACGGCGACTACACCGCCACCCTCGCCGCGATCGGAGATGAGACCGTTGCGGTCGTCAGCACCGCCGCCCTCCACGATCAGGCTGTCCACCTGACCTTCGACACCTCTGCCGTCCCCGCCTGACGAGGAGCACCGGCCGTGTGGGCATCCCACACGGCCGCGTCACGGAAGAAGATCTACCGGTTCAGGCCCCGCCGCGAGGGCGATTCCCGCAGATTGATCACGACTCGATACGCACCCTAGCGGGCGTTACTCGGTGGCGGCCACCCCAACCCCGAGGGCGATGAACATCCAGCCGCCGATCCGCTCCCAGCGCGGCGCCAGGCCGGTCGCCCGAGTACCGCGCGCAGCCGGGCGGCGACGTGCACGAGCGCCAGCCAGTAGACGACGCCGATCGCGACATCGCGGGACAGATTCCGGGCAGCCAAGTGGTGATCGATCCTGATGACGGTCCTTTTGAGCGGTTGCCTGTCTTGCCGCATCCTGAGACGTCTTGTCAAAGCAGCACGTCTGCGGCTGTCCGCGGTGGAGATCTCGGCGCCCGCCACTAATCCGGCGGCGGGCACTGCACTGCTCTCCCCCGCCCGCACGCTCAACTAGCCAGCTAGGGTGCCCAGTCCGGGCGGGCGGCGGGTGGTGTCAGGCGATGAAGCCGTGGAGGGTCGGCAGCGGAGCGGCCGTCCCAATCGGGCCCATGTAGACGACGGCCTCCTCGAACTGGTAGTAGGAGAGACTTTCATGGCGTGGGCCGATGACGAGCAGGTTGTCCCCGCAACGCCAAGCGGCGTGGCACCAGTCGCCGTCTCCCATGGCCAGGGTGCCGCCTTCGGTCGTGATGTCGCGCTCCGGTGGACCGAGCTGTTGGGTGAACGCGGCGACAGCCACGTCGATGTACGTGTCGAACACCTCACGTCCGGCGTTGGCGTGGCTGGACCAGTCAGGCAACCTTCCCCAGAGATCGCCCCAGTCCTCGCCGTCAACCCAGTAGAAGTGGGCGAATGACAGGGCAAGGGTGTCCCCGAGGTAGCGCCCTGCCCGGCCTCCACACTCTCGTCGCAGGCATCGACCGCGACCGCGACGCCGTCATCGCCGGACTCACCCTTCCCTGGAACTCCGGCGTGGTCGAAGGGCACGTAAACCGGATCAAGATGCTCAAGCGCCAGATGTTCGGCTGAGCTGGCTTCCAACTCCTCCGGAAACGCGTCCTGTTGTCGTTAGGCCTACCGCCGATTGCCCGACCTCTGTCCTGCATCAAGTCCCCGATCGGCGCGGCAGCCTCGCGTCCACGGAGGTCAGCGAACGTGGTCCCAAGGAAGCTGTTACGGCACCAAGGCGATGCCTCCGTCGACGCGCAGGTCGATCCCGTTGATGTAGCCAGCCAGCGGACTGGCCAAAAACGTAACGACTGCCGCAATGTCCTCCGCAGTGCCCAGCCGCCCGGCCGGGTTCGGCGCGTACTCGGCTACGACCAGCGGCTCCAGCTGCGCCCACTGCCCCGACCAGCCCCGCGCAGCCGCCCCATCCTCGAACATCTGCCGCATTCCGTCGGTGACAATCACCCCAGGGCTCACGGTATTCGCCGTGATACCCGATCCGGCCAGATGCCGGGCCAAGCTGGTGGTCATGTTGACCACCGCGGCCTTCGCCGCCGAGTACTCAACCATGTTCGGCAACGGAGTCGTCGCGGCCCGGCTGCCCACATTGACAACCCGACCCCATCCGCGCTCACGCATCTGAGGCACCAGGGCTCGGATCATCCGCACTGCCGATACGACGTTGCCGTTCACTGCCTCCAACCATGCGGCCGGCCCCGCAGTCTCCCAGTCATGCTCCACAAACGGACCGGCGTTGTTGACCAGCACCTCCACACCCCACTCACGAGCCCGCTGGGCCACCTGGCCGGCGGCATCGTCATCAGTGAGGTCACCCAGCACGACGTCCACCACTCCGCCAGCGGCGCTAAGCTCCGCTGCCACCTCGTCGGCACGCACCGGGTCGCGGCCATGCACCAAAACGGCACACCCTTCATCGGCCAGTCGCCGGGCCACCGCCGCACCGATGCCCCCACTGCTCGCCGTGACCAACGCGCGCCGCCCCGCAAGATTAAGATCCATGGTCCGGCAGGCTAGACCACGCCTATGACATTCCCGCCGAACAGACGAGTTCCCGCAAGACGCCGCCAAGATCAACAGTCACAGAGCGTAGACACACCACAGAAGTTGATCCAGAACCGAAACTCGTGAACATCACCAGGCCGTCGATCTGGGCGCCTCCCAAACCCATGAACAACTGACTTAATACTCGTGAACAAAGCCAGCAGGGTCTTCAGGGCCTTCGTCTGTCATGGCAGGACGATATCCGCGCCGTACACGTGTTTTATCACCGGGCCGTCCGCGCCCTGCACTACCTCCCACACCTGCCGGCACTCTGGCGGCAGCGTGGCCTGGCCCATGCCCCGCTCGTGGTGCGGCGGCAGCCTGTTCCCGGAACCGGCGCAGCACCTTCTCGGCCCCGCAAGCTCCTCACGCACGCGCCTCATCAAGTAGTGCGGTCAACTGCTCGACCAGCACGTCCAGTTTGGCCCGCCGAGCCTTGATCTTCTCCAGCACGCCTGCCCCCAATTCGCTCCGCGCCGCTCGTTCGGGACGGATCGTAGGAACTCGGCGACGAGAAGCACACGAGAACACAGAAATCCGGACGGCCTCAGGTGACCTGTGCCACGCTGATGGAACTGTTGGAACTGGTGGGATCGCATGGGGGAGTTAGGCGTGTCTGAGGAACCGACAGAGCCAGTGCAGCGACTGCACACCGAGAACTCCTTGTCCGACTGTTCGCACGTGGACGGTCCGGTTGTCCAAGCGGGCGTCATCCATGGTGGCGTCACCATCCACCATGCCAACGAGTCGCGAGAACTCGAGATCCCCTTCATGGCGACCGGTTCAAGCATCCGGACGGCCAATGACGTCTATTGGTGGGCAGACGAACCAGCCGACCCCGAAACGTGGGCAGGCACGTGGACTCCAGAAGCTGGGGCCAGGGTGCTCGTGGAAGGGCTTGCTGCACAGGCCGTGGTGCTCAGGGGAATGCGTCCTGTAGTGCTCTCCCGTAAAGTTCCGCGCCCTGCGGAACATTGGGGCGTGATCATGAGCATCCTGGAGACGCGGGGGTTCACCACCGACCTGGACGTCGATCACCCGGTTCTCCGGCCCCTGGACGGCCCGGACTTCCCGTTCACTGTCACCAGCAGTGACCCTGAACTATTCGAGGTCTACCCCGCCGCCTCGGCCTTCGAGATCGAGTGGCACCTTGAATTGGAGTGGTCGAGTGCCGGCCGTCACGGGACGCTCACTGTTGACGCCGGCGGCCGCCCGTTCCACTTCGTGCCGCGTCCCCGGGCGCCCGTGCAGTGAGCGTTGTTCAAGCTGAAGTTGCTGGTCAATGAGGCTGGCGTGAGGCGGCTGGTCGGCGCTCGTGCTGACCAACACCGCGATCGCCAGGTGGCAAATGGTCTCCGCCGCAGACACCCGCCAGCCACCAGCACGAGCACCGGACCGTAACCTCACACCAGGCCCGTGACCAGCAACTTCAGCTTGAACAACGCTCATAGAGGGCTCTGAAGCAGTTTGCATTCCCCGCCGGTAGGCGGGCAGGGGGATGAGTAGACCGGGACGGCAACTCGAAAAACGTCGGTAGTGCGCCGCTCAACGTTTGCCGGCACAGGACAGCGCGCAGTAACGGGCAGGGAGTCTGCTGAGCCAGTAAGCGTGCATGTGCTGTTCAGCTGTGAGTACGGACTTCCCCGATGGCCTGTTATTTTCGCTGGTGGGTGAGTTCGTCCCGGGTCGTGAGGGTGTCGGGGTGGTGCGGCCCCAGGATCCGTTCTTGATCTGCCAGCAGTCCGGTGAGTTCCCTGACGGCATCGGCCGCGTTCCCGGTCTCGCCCCAGAAGCGGGCGAGGTAGCTGCGGGTCTTGAGTGTTGTGGGGTGGTCCGGGCCGAGGACCTGCTGCATCTTGTCCAGCAGGTCTGTGAATGCCTCGGTAACTGTGGCGGGATCTTCTGTGCGGGCTTGCCACCGGATGAGGTCGCTGCATGTGAGCAGTGTCCTGGGGTGTTCCGCGCCCAGTACCCGCTTCCGGTCCGCCAGCAGCGCGGTGAGAGTGGTCACAGCTCCAGCCACATCTCCGGCTTCGCCCTGGAAGTTGGCGAGGTTACTTCGGGTGATCTGTGCGTGGTGGTGTACGGGACCAAGTACTCGCTCCATGTCGGGCAGCAGCTGGGCGAGTGCTCTGACGGCGCGGGCGGCGTCTCCGCTCGCCTTGCTCTCCCAGAAGGCAAGGTCGTGGCGGGTCAGCAGCGTGGTGGGATGTTCCGAGCCGAGCCTTTCCTGGAGGCGGGGAAGGAGTTCCGCGAGCGCGTTCGTCCCGGCCGCGAAGTCGCCGTTTCGGGCCTGGCAGTGTGCGAGGTCGTGGCGGGTTATGAGCGTGTCAGGGTGATCCCTTCCCAGCAGCCTTTGCTGGTCTGTCAGGAGAAGCGCGAAGGTCGTGACCGCGCCGGCGGCATCCCCGGCATAACGCTGCCAGTGGCCGAAGTCGCTGCGGGTTCTCAGGGTGTCGGGATGGTCCGGTCCCAGTAGCTGTTGCTGGTGCGGTAGAAGGTTGGTGAGTGTGGCCACTGCATTGGTTGGGTCTCCCGCTTCTCCCTGCCACCAGGCGAGGTTACGACGGGCGTCAAGGGTGTGGGGATTGTCGGGGCCGAGGCGGGTTCGCGAGGTGACAACGAGGCGGCGGATGTAGTCGCGAGCAGCGGTGACCTGTCCGGTTTCGCCGAGGCTCTGTCCGGTACGGAGGAGCAGGGGGTGGGCGCCGGGCCGCCACAGCGCGTCCTCCGCGAGGCTGCGAAGGGTCTCGGAGTTGGCACGGAGCACTTGAGCAAGCGCGGTGTCGCGTTCCACTTTGGGCCATACAGCTATCAGGGCGTCAGCGGCAGCCCGGGCGCAGGACTCGATGTGACCGACCGGGAGGTTGTCGCGGACGGCGCGTTGGATGAGCTGGTGGACGCGGATGGCCCGGTGAGGGCTCTTGGGGGTGTGGTCTATCAGGTTGAGCCGATGAAGGGTGCGCAGCGTGCTGGTGGCTTCCTCGGCTGATGTGGTCTGGAGCGGTTCGCGGACGTGGCCGCACGGCGGTTTGGCGGCACGCTGGTCGGCGAGGTAGGCGAGGGCCGGCGGGCTCGTCAGGACACGGGCGGGGATGCCGTTGGCGTTGAGCATCGCGGCCAGCTGGAGCATGGGGCGGGCCAAGTTCCGTGGTCGTGTCCGGTTGGCCTGGTCCAGGGACAGCGACCAGGCGGCGGACACCGTGACGGCCTGGTCGTCGGGCAGCCCGGACGGGTCGGGCAGCAAGGTGTTGAGGGTGGTGTTCCGGTCGGCCAACCGAGTGCGGTAAGTCGCACAGTCCAGGTCAGCGTCGATGAGGTAGGCGGCGGCCTGGGACAGGGCCAGCGGCAGGCATCCCAAGTCCATGGCAAGAGAGGCGAGTTGCTCGGGGGCCTCGTGGCGGCCGTGGACGGCCAGTGTGTCGCTGAGATAGGCAGCCGCTTCGGCTGGAGTGAACAGGCCGACCTCCACGAGGCTGCGTTCGGGGCCGGTCAAAGCCGCATCCCGACGGCGGGTGGTGACCAGAGTCCGGCCGCTGGGGCTGCTCGGCGGCCACAGACCACGCAGGTGGCCGGGGTCGGAGACGTCGTCCAGGACCACCAGCCACCGACAGCCGGTGCTGCCGTCCGAGGGCGGTCTCGGATGGAGCCAGACCAGGAATGCGGACGCTGCCCGTTCGGGGTCAGACAACGGCCCGCCGAGCGTCTCTTCCACCGCCTGGGCGTAGGCCGCGATGACGGCCTCCCGACTGGAGGCGGTGACCCACACCAGCAGGTCCACCTCCCCGGCCTGCCAAGCAGAACGGGCGTGGTGGGCGGCCAGCTGGGTCTTGCCGACCCCGCCGACACCGGATAGGACCTGGCACCGCCCCACAGTTCCGCCGCCGATCGCGGCGGCCAGGGGCTCAGCGAGGTCGGCGCGGTGCCGGAAACAGTCGGCTTGCCGTGGCAGAACACCCGTCTGGTGTGGCCACGGCACTGATGCGCGCTGTGGGGCGGCACAGACGACCTGCTCGGCGAAGCCGACAGCCACACTGTCACGGCCAGCGGCATGGATCCTCAAACCTTCCGTCAGCAAGGCATGTGCGGCAAGAGGTGGGCTGGAAGCAGCCGATCCGTTCAGCCCTGGGACGGACCGGGTTGCCAAGGGGTGCCGACACGCACCTCCCCATTGATCACTCCAGCTGCGATCGCTCCACCCTCGGCATGGATGTCGACCTTGCCCCCGGCAGCGAAACCGCCCGCCGAGGCCGAGGCCGCGGTCGGAGGTGTCGCATCAGCCAGCAGCGCCCTCAACTCGGTGCCCACCAGCTCACGTTCTTCCGCGGTCGAGCTCTCCAACAACGTCTCGAAGCGGGTCCGCCAGGAGATTTCCTCGATGATCTGCACCCGTTCGTCCGTGTCCTGTCCCACCGCCCGCACGACGACAGCGGTCCGATCCAAGCGCTCCAACTCAGCCTGTTCGCGCTGGGGGTCCCCCCGGCCGAGCAGTCGCGCAACCCGCTGGCGGAAACCCGTCCACAGGTCCGTGCCTGCGGCCTGCACCACTGCGGCGCCGCCCGCCGCAGCCAACGCCATTAACTCCTCCGTCACCGTTTCCTCCGCCCTCTCCGGCCAAGCATTCCGCAGACGTAACGCCCACCCGGACACACTCAGCGTCTTCTCATAAGCACGCTCCGCAATACATATCGGTTCCGTCTTGCGCCAGCAATGGAGCGATCCGCCCAATCAGCCGTGTCGGGAAGCTGTCCCGCCTCCAGGATCGTCGCCGACGGTAGACGAACAGCGGCATGTTGGTGCCGAAGCTGCACTGCGTGTGTGGGGCGCGCAGCCACTGGGCGGTTTCGCGTGGCGAGCCGGCGGTGCGCAGGTCGGCGTAGTAGTCGCCGGGGACGGCGTCCGCGAGCCGCGCTTCGACGGACCGGGCCCCGTGCCCGATCCGAGCCCGGAGCGACAGACCCTGCAGGTCGTCGCGCGGCGGGCGGGGAAGGAGCCATTGTCGAAGAGCAGGGTCAGCCCGTAGTCGCCGTCGCTGTAGCGCTCTCGGAGTCTGCTGCTGAGCGCGGGCACAGTCCGCACGTCCCGTAGGGCGTCGCCCAGTGGTTCGAGGCCCTCGTGTGGGAGCGCCCGGTGTCAGCGTGGCGAGTCGCTGCGTTCGCTGGAATCACGCGGCGGAGCAATGCTCATTACCTGTGGATCAGCTCGGGAGGACGCACGCGAAGGGCGTACCTTCGCGAGTGATCGATTGACTGGTATCGAGTAGGCCCGCGTTGCCGTGCGGGTCGGGAAGGCACGCCCTTCCCGGACAGGGCCTTCGCGTGCGACGAGTTCGGCCCGCTCGGGATCAGGCCCACCGCCGGCTCCGGCTGGGCCGCACGCAAACGCCCCGACCGGCTGCCGGCCACCTACCACCGCACCCACGGCGTGCGGTACTTCCACGGCTGCTACTCGGTCGGCGACGACCGCCTGCGGGGCGTCAACCACCGCAGAAAGGGGGCCGCCAACACGCTGGCCGCGCTGAAGTCGGTCCGCGCCGCCCGGCCCGACCGCGCCCTTGTCTACGTGATCTTGGACAACCTGTCCGCCCACAAGGGCACCGACATCCGCCGCTGGGCCAAGAAGAACAAGGTCGAGTTGTGCTTCAGCCCGACCTACGCCTCGTGGGCGAACCCCATCGAGGCCCACTTCGGACCACTGAGGCAGTTCACCATCGCCAACTCCAACCACCCCAACCACACCGTGCAGACCCGGGCGTTGCACGCCTACCTGAGGTGGCGCAACGGCAACGCCCGCCACCGCGACGTCCTGGCCGCCGAACGCAAGGAACGTGCCCGCATCCGAAGCGAGAAAGGCATCCGCTGGGGCGGACGCCCCCTCAAAACGGCCGCTTGATCCGACACGGCGGATCTATGCGGCAACAGTGCTAGCCCTTGATGTAGATGAGGGCGGTACGTTGTGCCCCGACCAGGAGGAGACAGGAATCTCCCTCGCTGTCCAGGACCGATTCGAGGGGAAAGTTCTTGGCGTAGGCGAGGACAGGTGAGATTCCGGATGCCCCAGTGGTCTCGGTGACGATCGTTTCGAGGAGCTCGCGGGCGAGCCAGGAGACGAGCTCATCGCCGGGGATCTCAGGCGTCGTGGAGTCGAATTCCCAGATCAGGGTCTGAGCCCGGGCCACAGCGACCATGTTCTGCTCGGACTGTGTCAGCGCGGCTTTCAAGGACGCGGCGTCCAGTGCCCAGAGGACGTCGTCGGTTTCGTCGTCGCCCTCCTCCGCGATCAGCCAGTGGCCATCTCCGGCCCAGCCCGCACGGAAGGCGGCGTCAGGGTCGGCGACGTTCAGGTCGATGTCATGGGTTCCGAAGGTCACCTCGAAGGTCACCGCGTCGGTGTTGTTGATCCGGAGGAATTCGCTGAGCAGTGTTGTAACGCAGGTGATTCGGTATTCCGCCCCATCGTTGGAGGCGGAGGCAACGGGCATGGGGGCCAGTGCCAGACGCGTTGTCGTCTCGCCGGAACGCACCAGCAGGTGGAGCTCATCGTCCAGCGCGAGACCGCTCGGCTCGGCGGCCACCATGATCCGCAGCAGGTCCGTGCCGCCTGCCGCCAGGCAGCCCGCTAGATATCCGGCAAGCGCCCGGCCTCGCCGGTCCAGGTCGTCGAGTCCCGACTCCAATGCTTCGACGAGGAACGCGAACGCCTGCTCCGCGCCGTCGTCCGGCAGGCCCCATGAGGCGTGCAGGGCGCTGTCAGATGTCTCGTCCGGGTCTTCGATGTCAAACCGCTCGACAGCCACCGGATAGCGCCGCCCGTCGAGGTCGGCGAACGTCAACGGGAACATCCCGTAGTCCGACACCTTGGCCAGGGAGGGAACGGCGGTCCACTCTTCCTCGTAGGACGCCGGAGCTTCGCCACCGACGACCGCCAGGCGCCACCGCGGCAGCCACAGTGCAAACAGGTGCTCTATGGCTTCGATCGGGTCCATGTGGCGACGCTCCGCCTCCGTCAATGTCCGTCCTTCAAGTCCACGCTTGTGATCGCAGCAGAGCCTACAGGGGGCGGCCGTAGCCGCTAGCGGTTGCCACGAACGCGAGGGCAGCGGCCTCGATGTCACGGACCCGGACGAGTGTGTCACCGAACCCCGTGAACGTATGTGGTCACAGCAATAGCTGGCCATCCGTCCTCGGCGCGGTGCCTTTGGGGTCCGCGCCGGGCGTGTGATCGCTGGAGGTCCGGATGGTCTGCACACCCTCCGGCTCGACCTCGATGACCTCTGGGACTGATGGTGAGGCTCGCAGTCGACCGACGCGGCGGGCTAATTCTGCTTGCGCCGCTGTGCGCGGGTCAGTGGCGGTCCGTGGAGCGCACGTTGGCTTTGGCGATGGGCGGTGTTAGCTGGATGCGGGCCCAGACTGATTTGCCTGCGGTGTCGGCGAGGGTGCAGCCCCAGGCCTGGCTGAGGGCTTCGGCGATGAGCAGTCCCCGGTGGTTTTCGGCTGAGGGTGGGGGAGTGGTCAGGGCGGGGAGTTGACGGCTGGGGTCTGTGACGACACAGAGCAGGGCTTGGGGTCGGCGGGCCAGGGCGAGCCAGACGGGCCCGTCGTTGCGGTGTGCGTGCCGCATGGCGTTGGCGACGAGTTCGGAGACGACTTGGACGGTGTCGTCGAGGATCGCTGCGAGGCGCCATCTGCGTAACAGGTGTGCGGTGAACGCTCGTGCGTCGTGGAGGCAGTTGGTGGTCTCGGGCAGGCGGTGGACGTAGAACTCCGCTGTGGCCAGGCCGAGTTGTGTTGCCAGGTCTGTGCTCGCAGTCACGGGCGTCCCGCGGAACTCCACCGGTGTCAGGTGCTCCGCGCTGCTGTCGTGGTCCGGGGGAGGGGAGGGGCGGCGGGCTGGGAATGACGTCAACTTTCGTCCCTCGTGAACGCGTGACCGGCTGGCGGGAATGCGAACTCGCAGCCGCCACTATTCCTACTCAGCCCTCGTTGCTGCAAGTGCAGATGAAATTTCAGCGCGCACTGACGCCGCCGGATGGGTATCGCAAGCGACTGCCGAGTCCGTCCGGCGCGGTCGGGTGCTTGAGGAAGGGAGCGAGATGCAGCAGCTCGAGTACGGTGTCGGAGCCCAGACGATCACCGACGCCGCCTGGCGCAAGGGGCAGCGGAGCAACCCGAACGGGCACTGCGTAGAGGTGGCGAAATTGGCCGACGGTGGCATGGCGGTACGAAATTCACGGCACCCGGCCGGTCCGGCGCTGATTTACACCCTGGATGAGGCGAAGGCTTTCATCCAGAGCGCCAAAGACGGCGATTTCGATTTCCTGCTGAACTAACCATCCAGTAGGGGCTGCCCTTATCCGACGAGCGGCCGCGGCGCTGCCATACTTATACCTCGACAAAGAAGTTTAAGGAGCTTCAGATATGGCCGCCGTACCGCTCGCACCGTCAATCCGGGATCTGCCCGGGCGCCCGGAGTGGGGCCCGGTGGTCCACCGCCGGGCCCTGGGGGAACACCTGCGTCTTTGCAGGGAGTTCGCGGACGTCTCACGCAGCGCGGCAGCTCATCACATCCGGGTCTCCAACCCGCCCTACGGAAGGATGGAGAAGGGCGAGGCACCGCTGCGCGAGCGCGACGTGCTGGATCTGGCCGGCGGCCTGTTCGGCATTACTCATCCGGATGAGCTCAAGGCCCACTCGGTGTTCGTGGCCGAAGCAGCGAAGACGGACCCCTGGCAGGACCACAAGGACACCATCTCAGCGTGGTTCAGGCCCCTGCTGTCCATGGAGCCGGCTGCCGAACTCATCCACACCTATGAGCCGCACCTGGTCCCCGGATGGCTGCAGACCAAGGAATACGCACGCGTGGTGACCCGGGCCGGGAACCCCACGGCACCCGCCGCCTGGATCGAACAGCGCGCTGAACTGCGCGCGGAGCGGCTGAAGATGTTCTTCCGTGCGCACAGGCCGCCGCACCTCCTGGCCGTGATGGACGAATCGGTCCTCAACCGCGTCGTCGGCAACCCGGGCGTCATGTACCGCCAGATCGCACACCTGGTGGACCTGCTGGAGCAGCTGCCGTATGAACTTAACCTGCAGATCGCTCCCCTGAGCATGGGCGCCATGGGCGCCATCGGCCACCCGGTCGTCCACCTGCGCTTCCGTGAACACCTGCTGCCGGACGCGGTGTACCTGGAGCAGAGCGAGACCGCGGACTACAGCGAATCGCCGAAGAAGATCGAGCAGTACAAGGGCGTCCTGCACAACCTGTCCATGCTGGCCAACAGCGTGGACGACACAAAGGCGCTGCTGGTTGAAGCGCTCAAGCACTACCGCTGACCATCAGCCCGCGCCCGCGCCCGCGCCCGCGCCGCGCGCTGTCAGCGCACCACCTTGCCGAGCCCCCCGTACTCCTCCCACTCGAAGCTGGCCTGCGGATGCTGGTTGAGGCCGGCAGGCCGCCATGTAGAGACCTCGACGAGCCCCGGCTCCTCGATACGCAGGTGGTCGAAGAATCCCCGCACATCGCGCCGCTGCCGGACCCGCCCCCACTTGCCCCGCGTCTGTTCGGTCATGAAGTCGCTGACAGCGTCACGAATGAGCGCATCGTCACTGACGAGCTGACAGATGACCATGAAACTTCCCGTAGGAAGGCGCTCCGCCACACGCCGCACCAGCTCCCGTGGACTGTCCTGATCGGGAATGCAGTGCAGGACCGAGACAAACAAAGCAGCGACAGGTTCATTGAGCTGGACCATCTCGTCAACTGCAGCGCTCGCGAAAATCCGGTCAGTCTCCCGCATGTCGGCGCTCAGCACACTGGTGAAGGCATCGCGCTGTAACAGCGCCCGCCCAAGAGAACCGACGATGGGGTCGTTATCGATGTAGACGACCCGGCTGGCCGGGTCGACCCGCTGGGCGATCTCGTGGACATTGTCACGCGTGGGCAGACCCGACCCGTGGTCGAGAAAGTGCCGGACCCCGTACTGTGCAGCCAGCGTGTGGACGACGCGGCGCAAAAACGCCCGGTTGTTCAGCGCCAGGCTCTTCATGCTCGGCACCTGCAGCAACAGCGCCTCGCACGCCGCACGGTCAGAGGGGAAATTGTCCCTGCCGTCCAACAGGTAGTCATACATCCGGGCGACGCTGGGTGTACTGATGTCCAGTGCGCCAAACTGGGCATGGTCCGACACCGTGGCTCCCCTGAAAGACGCACTCCAGAAGCGTCCATGCTAGAGGTACCCCGACCACCCTGCAGTACCTCGTCAGAATGAGACGACGCCCGCCCGGTTGCCGCGCCACCGGCGCTACCTGCCGGCGTCACGCCGGCCTTGAGGCCTCCGGAAGCGGCAGCTGTTGGGGATCTCTGAAAATCCCAAGAAACGCTCAGGCTCCTCGCTTGCTTCGGTCTTGAACGAGTCGCCGGTCCGTCCGGCGTGAGCTTCGGTCCGTCGGCCTGCCAAGTCGGTTTCGCGAGTTGGTCCGTGTGGCAGTCAGCGCATCAAGGCTCGGTGGCGAGCCTCGCGGATGACCTGATCGGCGGTTTGATCAGGAGTGAGGGACGCGGTGTCGAACCACCAGCCGACATCACCGAGTTCGCGCTTCATGCCGGCGTCGAGACTTTCATAGCCATCGAAGTCGAACCGCTCGTGTGGGTCCCTGATCGTGTTGCGGTACCGGCACACCTCAATGCCCGGCACGAGGACGACGAACAAGACCTGCCGAGCCGGGAGGAGGCTTACGAAGAAGTCCAACTGCCTGCGGTCGGGGATCACCCAGTCGATCACAGGCGTGAAACCTGCGTCGGAGACGTTGTTCGCCAGCATGCACAGGTTGCGGTTGCACAGGTCCACTTGCCGCGCTGCTTCGTCGGCCGGCTCGCCAAGGGCCCCAACGCGACCGCCGACAATCAGCCTGCTGATCTGGTCACTGTCGAGCCGCGCGGAGCGTGGCAGCCGCTCGGCGATCAGCCGGGTCACCGTCGACTTCCCCGCCCCGGGCATCCCCGTCACGATCAGACAGCTCGACCTCTCAGCAGCGATCACGTCCGGAAGCCTGTCAAGGTGAGTGCTGGCCGGCAACCGCATTTCCAGGTGCGGGCGTCGGCAAGTTGGACGGCTCAAGGCGAGGAATCAAGGCGAGCGGGTCTGGGGCACGAGTGAGCAGGTGGTATCCGTCGCCTTGGCGAAAGCGACTGAGAAGTTGAAGCACTCACTCGACGGGTCCGGGGAGCCGTGGGGGGATGACGAACAGGGGCAGAAGTTCAAGCATGCCTACAGCCCGCATCGCCATGAAATCGAGCGTGCTGCCCATGCTTTGGTGAAGGGTCTGGAAAGCATTCACAAGGCCATGAGGGACATGGCTGATAACCATGAGGAAGCGGATCACTCCAACACCTCAGGATTTAAGCGCCATGATGGCGGTGCGCATTGAGTGCAGGAGGCAAGGCCAAGGAGATCGTCCAGGACCTCACCGGCATGTGGTGGCCGGAGGGTGACGAGGGTGAGCTCCGGGAGGCCGCGCGGGCCTGGCGGAGCTTTGCTGAAGACGTAAAGGACATCACCTCGACGACTCATAAGTCGGCGCAGGATATTATCGACAATAATAAGGGTCAGTCGATCGAGGCTTTCGCGTCCTTCTGGCGCAAGTACCACGGCGGCGGTAAGGGGTACTTGGACGACGTTGCCGATGCGGCGCGGGACATGGCCAAGGCGCTGGACAGGTTCGCGGACCAGATCGCCGAGGCGAAGAAGAAGCTCGAGCATGAGCTGGAGATCGCCGGGGCCGTCATAGTGGTGGGAACAGCCCTTGCAGTGTTCTCGGGTGGCATCACTGAAGCCGCCGCTGGCGCGGCAACGGCGGAACTTCTTGCAGCATCTAGTGCGGCCGGCCTTGCTGTCTCCACTACGGTTGCCGAGATCGCAGGAACTGCTCTGGCGACTGCTGCTGTTGGTGGTATGGAATCGATCACCGTTGATGTCGTGGTCGCTCAAGGGGGGCGGAACCTCCTCGGCGAACAGCAGGGCATCAACGTCAAGGAGGCTAGTGACGCCGCGTGGGGCGGGATGCTCTTCGGTGGAGCCCTCGGGGCAGGTACCGGTGCTGCCAGGCGTCTAGCCATGTCAAGGTCGCTTCCCACGGACCGCATTGGCAATATGCGGTGGGGCGAAGGTGGTGAGGGCGTTACCCTCTTGGGCAATAAGTTCAAAACGCCCCGGACGGACGACCTGAAGGAACTGATCAACCCTACCGGCGGTGGGTGCAATTGCCGAGCATGCGTCCTCGCGGTAGATCGCACAATGGACGGCTATCCCGCTTCTGCGCTCGGTCATAACCTTGTTCGGCGCGGCCCTGTCAGCCAGCTGGAGGCTTACTTCCCCGGGCGGAAATTCCGCGCGAGGGGTTTTTCGAATATCATCAAGGACATTAAGGGTGCAGGAGACGGGGCGCGTGGCATCATCTGGGGTATAGATAAAGATGGCGGTCACGTGTTCAATGTAATTAACCGCGGCGGCGACGTTCTGCTTGTGGACGGTCAGTCAGGGCGCGCCGTTGGTGCACATACATACGATTCATACAGGTTCATGAGGACGAAGTGATGCTCGACAGCTCTGCAGCACTCAAGATTGCCCAAGACCTTCTAGCCAAGGAAACCGAGCCCGAAGATCCGGAGCTGGCTATCGACTACTCTCGTGTCAGGGAAAAGGACGGCTTCTTGATCGTCCCATTCAACTCTCCGGAGTACCTAGAGAGTCGCGACCCAGACGACATGCTCCTTGGTTGTTGGCCAATTCTGGTGAACATGGAGACCGGTGAGTCTCGTCTCGGGACAGTAGAAGACCGGCCCTTTTTCAAGGACTAGACCTAAATTCCCCTACGCCGAGGCCCCATCAAGGGGCCCTCGGCGTTTTCTGTCTACTTGCCGGACTTCTCATAACCTTCACGAATTGGAGCAGGTACCCGCCCGCGTTCGTTGACCTCATAGCCGTTCACCTTCGCCCATGCCCTGATCGCAGCAGTGTCCGCACCGCCTGCGGCCGCGTTCCGCGACTTACGGGACCTTCCGGTCTTACGGCCAGCCATTCTGTCGGGCCGATTGCGCTGGGCTACTACCGCGCGATGGACGTTACGAGGGCGCGCAGCGGTCCGATTAGTTCGGGGTGGTCGCCGCGGGATGCGGATTGGAGGAGGTCGGCTGCGACGACGAGGAGTGCGGTGTGGCCGGCGGGGGTGTCCAGGATGGGGAATTCGTTGCGGATGCGGTCGCCGGTCTGTGGCGTGAGCAGGGAGTAGGCATACAGCAAAGCTGGGTCGTAGCCCACCGGTGCCTGCCCGAAGCCTTCGAAATCCAGCAACGTTGGTCCGCTGGTGGTGAGGTTGGCGAAGTGGCAGTCGCCGTGAGCGGTGGCCCATTCGATATCGGCAGGGGCGGGGACGCCCGCGTGCTGGGGGAGTGCGCGGTCGATCCACTGCCGCCGTACCGCAACTCGCTCGGTGGGGGTGGCGGCGATGGTCTCCAGGTCGGTGTGCAGGGACTTCCACCATGTCTCCGGCAGCTCCAGCTCACCAGTCAGTACGGGCTCGGGTGCGCAGGTGGGGGAGTCGGTGAAGGCGGTGAGTTCGGCGCGGTAGGCGATGCCATCGCGCTCTGCTCCGTCGTGGATGCCGTACAGGGCCGGCCTGCGCACCTTGGGGAAGGCGGTTGCGGCGTCCTTGGTGCCCTCCCACAGCTTCCCGTTCGCATGCTCGGCCGGGGCGGAGATCAGCCGAAGCCAGCATGCTCCATGGTCAGGATGGAGTGCTTTCTGTCCGAGGGTGCGTCCCTGGTACCCCCACAGCCGCCGTCCCTCCACCGTGACGCCAAGCTCGGCGCTCGCCTCCTGCTGCGCGGTGAGTGTGCGGTGTTCGTCAGCTGGGGTGGTGGGGGGCGAGTACATCGCACACCTTCCGCAGGGTCCGGGGCGGGATAGCCGCCTGGTCGAGGGCGGCTCGAGCGGCCTCCCAGTGTGCCGGAGACGACGCAGACAGCAGAACCTTCGTCACCCCTGGGCATGAGGCGACCGCCAGCAGGCACGCATGGGCGATGGACAGCCCGGGGCGCAGCAGCGCGGCGAGTTCTTCGGTGGCCGCAGCCACCAGTTCGCCGCCGTGCAGCGGCGCGGAGGCGAAGACCTCCCAGCCCCGTCCGGCCGCCGCGTCAATCGGCCCGCGGCCCTCGAGAGCCTGCTGTAACCCGTCGGCCTGGACGAGACTGACCAAGAGCTGGACGGCCTTCAGGTGGTGCTCGGGGGTGCCGGCGGCCTCAGTGGCCAGGCGGTCCAGGTCCCCGACGGACAGCAGCCCGTCGGTGAAGCCGGACCAGGTGGCGATGCCGTAGGTGTTCAGGTGCCCGGCTGCCGCCGCTTCCTCGAGGGCGATGAAAGCCTCGCGCAGCACGATGGGCAGCGTCGCGCGATCGTTGCTGTGCTCGGGGTTGTGGAGGAAGACGGTGTCAAGACAGTCGCGGCCGAGCGTTGCCCTATTGCGCTCCACCTGCCAGCGCACGTAGCCGGCGGAGAGGCTGTGCCCGCGCTCGGCGGCCTCAGCGGGCAGGGCACCGGCGGCCACTGCGGCAGCCGCGCCTGGAACCGTGAATCCCACCTTCGTCGACACCCGAAGTCCCGGGTGTTCGGCGAGGACGGGAGCGAGCAGCCGCTGGGCGCGGCCGGCCAGATAGTTGGGGGCGGTGTCCACCCAAGCGGTGCCAGGGACGGCTGCCGCCCGGTGAGCGACAGCGGCCACCTCTCGCAGCCGGTAAGTGCCCAGCGCCAGAGCCGCCGTCACGATCGACCTGCTCGTACCGTGGCGGCCTGGGCAGCCACCAGCTCCCCGGCGACCGCGGCAGCGTCGGCGACCGTGAGATCCGCGGCCGCCGCCAGTTCGGCCAGTGAGATCCAGCCCCCGCCCAGCAGTCGTTGCAGCAGAGGTTCGACGGCTGGGTCGAACTCCACCTCCTGGCCCGCCGCGGCGAATCGGACCACCGTGCCTTCACTTCCCGCCGCAGACGTCAGGCGTGCTCGTCCCGTCGTCAGCCGCACACACAGATCCCGCCCGGCCCGTACGACAGCGCGCTTCGCCTTCCTGCGGATGGCCTCTGACAGGGGCAGCCGTGATTGGCGGCCAACCGGAATACAGCCGGAACAGGCAATCGCAGTAAATCCGGGCATCTTCGCTCGGCGGGATCCGCAGGAGTACGCCGAGCGTAATGGTGGATCGGCCGGCGTGAGCCAGTCCTACCGGTTGGAGGGAACCACCGGACCCCGGGCGATCAGGACGTCGGCTTCGTGGTGCCAGCCGAGGGAGGAGTAGAGGCGCTGGCCTTCCTCACTGGCGATGAGAAGACCGGTACGGGCGCCCTGGGCCACGGCGGCCGCCGCCAGAGCGCTCATCATGGCGCGGCCCAGGCCGCGTCGGCGGTGCGCCGGGTCCGTCTCGATGCGATCAGCAATCGCATCGGCGCCGACCACGGCGATGGCGCCGCGCGCCGCCACCTCTCCGGAGGGGCCATGGAGGGAGACGACCGTGACTGGTCCCTCCGTGCGGACCTCGCGTTCGTACGGCGCGGCAGGCGCGTGCTGCGAGTGCTCGGTCAGATCGGTCGTCATGAACCACTCGGACCGGTGGACCAACTCGAGTCCGGCAGCGCTGACGACGGCTTCGACGGCACCTGGGCGCAGCGTAGGCACCGTGAGCCAGGTGATCTGCTGCGCGGCGGCGACGGATGCCGCCAGCCGTGCCAAGGACTCCGGCTCCTCATCCGCACGCAGCGCGAACACCTCGACCTCACGGCCGGGTTGGTCGCACTTGGACCGCAGGCCGTCCCCAGCGGACTCGACCGGCTCTGCCTCGGGCAGGGAGCGAGCTACGGTCCAGCCGTTCAGCCAACGTCGTATCAGCTCTGATTCGATCTTCGTCATCCGGCGATTAGAACATGACCGCAACCGGTGAACGGGCGAACAACCATCCCCCGTCGTCCGCCGCCGCCGAGCGACGCCGCCCTCCATTGCCGGTCAGTCTGAAACTGGCATGGATGGCAGTGGGTAAGAGAAGCGTCCTCTTCTCGGTCATCACTCTGCGTATTCACTAGCCGAGAAATGTGCCCCAACAACAGGCCCGTATCTCCTCCAAAGACCTGGTCGGCCAGGACGGCGGTCAGAGCAACGGACCGCTGGGCTCCGGCCTGGCCGGTGGCGGCGCTGCCCAGACCGCGGCCGGTCACGGCAACCCCAACACCCTGAACGGCGGCCCCGGCACCCCGGGCATCGACCTCGACCCGATCACCAGCGAGCCCAACCCCGGCAGCGGCGGCACCGGCGGCAACGGCGGTGCGGGCGGCCCCGGCGGTGGCGGTGGCGGTGGCGGCTGGCACGGCGGTGGCGGCGGCTCCGGCGGCGGCAACCCGGGCTACTTCCCGGGTGCGGGCGGTGGCGGCGGCAGCAGCTACGCGGAGCCGTCGGCGACCACCGTCTCGCTCCTCCAGGGCGTTCACCGCGGCAACGGCAAGGCGATCGTCACGTTCCGGTACGGGACCTCGGTCGCGCTCAGCGCGGACACCGCCACCCCGCTGTTCGGCCGCGCCGTCAGCGTGACCGCCACCGTGGCCTCGGCCAACCCGGGCGCGGGCACCCCGAGCGGGTCGGTCACCTTCTCGGACGGGAGGACCACGCTGGCGACCGTGCCACTGAACAACGGCCAGGCGACGTTCACCACCGGCAAGTTCCAGCCGGGCGACCACCCCATCACCGCCACCTACAGCGGCGACCCGGTGTTCACGGCGAGCGCCACGGACGCGCCCACCGACGCCACCGTCGGCTTCAGCCAGCCGTGCATCACGGACCACGACGGCCCGCTGACCGTGGCCGCCGACCAGTCGCTGTGCATCGCCCCCGGCGGTACGCAGAACGGCCCGGTGGAGGTGCAGCCCGGCGGAGCGCTGGCGATATCGGGTGCGGAGATCAACGGCCCGGTGACCTCGGACGGCGCCCTCGCCGTCACCATCTGCCACTCGACCCTCGACGCATCGGTAACCCTCACGGACATCAGCGGCTTCGTGCTGCTGGGCGACGGCGAGGGGACGGACTGCGCGGGCAACGCCTTCAAGGCCCCGCTGACCCTGGACCGCAACACCGGCGGCCTTGAGGTGTCGTCCAACACCATGTCGGCGCCGGTGAGGATCGACGACAACAGTGGCAGCGGCCTGCTGCCTGAGGACCGCGACCCGGAGTTCGAGGACAACCAGGTCGCGGCGCCGCTGCGCTGCGCCGGCAACGCACCCACCCTGCAGCAGTCGGGCAACACCATGAACGGGCCGCACACGGGCCAGTGCAAATAAGCTGAGCCTAGGCCCTGTTCGCCGACCACATCACGGTCATCGACGCCGCCCTCGCCCAGATCCCCGACGCCCACCGCCATGGAGCCGCGATCCTCATCCGCACCGACAGCGCGGGCGGCGCGAAGGCCTTCCTGACCCACGTGCGCGGCCTGCGACAGCGCGGCATCCGGAGCACCTTGTCCTCGCCGTGCGCCTGGCCCACCTGGCCCGGAACTCCGTGATCAACGGCCATGAGCTGTCCGCCCGGTGCGGGGCCGGCACCTGGCCAGGACCAGCCGCAGCCTGCGGGCCAAGGCCGTCCCCTCCGACGCCGACATCCGCGCCTGGGCCACCGCTTGCGCGGGGTGGTGAATGCCTCAACGGATCGTATGTCGCCTGCCCTGATGTGGTGTTGACTCGCCGTCCGGGGGGCCGTGAAATGTTCGCAGCAGTGCGCGAAATGGCTGCTCATGGCGACCATGAATGTCCCTCAGGCGAGTCGAGAAACTGCGGTACAGGACATCCTGTTCGTGAGTTCCTTTCACGGGGTGGGTCTTGCTCGCGGCAAGGAGAACCCCACCGAAGAGGCTCTTCGGTGGGGCTTCTGACGTGTCTGACGGCAGTAATTGACGGCCACATCAGCGGACGGGTGCGGTGCAAAGGGGGGCGTCGCCGTCGTCGGGCTCGCCGGTGATCTCGACAGGGTTACGGAGGGCGTTGCCAAGAAGGCCGATGGCGTCGCGCTTCCTCGGCGGTGAGGGGTTCGAAGCGGCGGGGCCGGCATGTGCCGGTGCGGACGTTTGCGGGCGACGTTGCGCGGGATCTCTTCCTCGCGCACGGCGTGCTCCAGAGCGGACTTGAGCACGCAGTGGACGTAGCCCAGGGTCAGCGGCGAGAGCCGTCTTGAGCAGCGCTTTCCGGCAGCGCAGTTGCTTCAGCTGATGGGGCAAACACGGTCGACTGAATGGCCCGGCAGGTACGCCGCCCATTCCTGTGGTGTGAGGTCGCGGTTGACGGTCTGGCAGATTTTCCTTACTGCTGCAGTGGGCTGGAGGAGGGTGGCGTCCCACAGGCGCACGGTCTTGTCGAAGCTGCCGGTGGCGAGGGTGCGTCCGTCGGGGCTGAAGGCCACCGAGACCACCGCATCGGTGTGTCCTTTGAGGGTGGTGCGGGTCGTGCCGGTGGCGACATCCCACAGGCGCACGGTCTTGTCGAAGCTGCCGGTGGCGAGGGTGCGTCCGCTGGGGCTGAACGCCACCGGCCACACCGGTCCGGTGTGGCCGGTCATGGTGGCGCGGGTCTTGCCGGTGGCGACGTTCCACAGGCGCACGGTGCTGTCGACGCTGCCGGTGGCGAGGGTGTGTCCGTCGGGGCTGAACGCCACCGATCGTACCGGTCTGGTGTGGCCGGTCATGGTGGCGCGGCTGTTGCCGGTGGCGACATCCCAGAGGCGCACGGTGTTGTCGAAGCTGGCGGTGGCGAGGGTGTGTCCGTCGGGGCTGAAGGCCACCGAGGCCACCGGTTTGGTGTGGCCTTTGAGGGTGGTGCGGGTCTTGCCGGTGGTGACGTTCCACAGGCGCACGGTCTTGTCGAAGCTGGCGGTGGCGAGGGTGTGTCCGTCGGGGCTGAAGGCCACCGAGGCCACCGGTCCGGTGTGTCCTTTGAGGGTGGTGCGGGTCGTGCCGGTGGCGACATCCCACAGGCGCACGGTCTTGTCGAAGCTGCCGGTGGCGAGGGTGCGTCCGCTGGGGCTGAACGCCACCGACCACACCCATCCGGTGTGGCCGGTCATGGTGGCGCGGGTCTTGCCGGTGGTGACGTTCCACAGGCGCACGGTCTTGTCGTCGCCGGCGGTGGCGAGGGTGTGTCCGTCGGGACTGAACGCCGCCGAGGCCACGGGTCCGGTGTGGCCGGTCATGGTGGCGCGGGTCTTGCCGGTGGCGACGTTCCACAGGCGCACGGTGCTGTCGTCGCTGGCGGTGGCGAGGGTGTGTCCGTCGGGGCTGAACGCCGCCGAGTTCACGGGTCCGGTGTGGCCGGTCATGGTGGCGCGGGTATTGCCGGTGGCGACGTTCCACAGGCGTGCGGTGTTGTCGTCGCTGGCGGTGGCGAGGGTGTGTCCGTCGGGGCTGAAGGCCACCGAGTTCACCGGTTTGGTGTGGCCTTTGAGGGTGGTGCGGGTCTTGCCGGTGGTGACGTTCCACAGGCGTGCGGTGTTGTCGTCGCTGGCGGTGGCGAGGGTGTGTCCGTCGGGGCTGAAGGCCACCGAGGCCACGGGTCCGGTGTGGCCTTTGAGGGTGGTGCGGGTCTTGCCGGTGGTGACGTTCCACAGGCGCACGGTGTTGTCGGCGCCGACGGTGGCGAGGGTGTGTCCGTCGGGGCTGAACGCCGCCGAGAGCACCCCCTCGGTGTGGAGGGTGGTGCGGGTCTTGCCGGTGGTGACGTTCCACAGGCGCACGGTGTTGTCGTCGCTGGCGGTGGCGAGGGTGTGTCCGTCGGGGCTGAACGCCGCCGAGAGCACCCATCCGGTGTGGCCTTTGAGGATGGTGCGGGTCGTGCCGGTGGCGACATCCCACAGGCGCACGGTGCTGTCGACGCTGCCGGTGGCGAGGGTGCGTCCGTCGGGGCTGAAGGCCACCGAGTCCACCCATCCGGTGTGGCCGGTCATGCGCCGCTGTAGCGGGAGGGCGGCGGCGTATTCCAGGCTTTCGATGGACTCGGGAGTGGGACTGGTGCGGTAGGCCTGGACGGCCAGGAGAGAGGCGAGGTCGGGATTTGCGCTGACGAGTGTGCTGGACTGGGTGGCGAGCTGACGGGACAGGGCTGCCTGTCGTTCGCTGACGGCTGTCCGCCATTGCCAGAGGGCTCCTCCCACGGCGACGAGTGCGAGGCCGAGTAAGGCGGCCAGGATCGTATTGAGGCGTCTGCTGCGCCGGATAACGGCCTGTTGGCGTTGCTTGCTGGTGGTCAGGAAGGCGGCAATGTCGCCCGGAAGACGGCGTTGCCGTGACCATTCGAGGCCTTCTGCAAGTGCTGTTCCGCCGAGCAGGTCTCCAGGGTCGGTCCCTTCGGCCCAGCGGGCGCTCTGTTCGCTTGTACGTTCGAGCCATTCGTGGAATCGGTGATCTTGACTGACCCACTCGCGCAGTGTGCCCCAGTCATGGATGAGCGCGTCATGGATCAGTTCGGCTACCGGCGGTGCGGGAGGGGCATCGGGGAGGCCGGAGGTGCGGGGTGTGTGAGTGGTGATGATGCGATGACGAGTGAGGGCGGCGAGGACGTCATCGATGGCCTTGTCGCTGTCAGGAGCGCCGTCGGGGTCGGTGGCCAGGTCGCGCAGTTCTTGCAGGGAGACCTGCTTACGGATGGCGGGAATGTGGTGGCGAGGGTTGGCGGGTCGAACCAGGGAGGTCAGGATGCGCTGTGCGATGGGCCGGTGATCGGGCGGTAGCTGGTTGAGGGCGGTGTCGCACCAAGTGGTCAGACTGCCAGTGACTCCGCCGATGCGCCGGTAGGCGTCGTGGGTGAGGTAACCGTCGTGGCGCCTTCGCCACAGCTGGCTGAGCGTTAGCTCGAGCAGAGGCAGCACGGTGACCGGTGCTCGGCGGGCTGTGGTGCCCTCGGGGGTGGTAGCCAGAACGTCGGTGATGATTTGTTCGGGCAGCCCGGGCTCGAAGTGCGCGCCTGCGTTCAGGGCGGGCAGGGTGATGATGTCGTGCAGGTCGTGCTGGCTCAGGGTGCCCGGGATGTTGAGGAGTCCCGGCATCGCGACTTCCAGCAGTTTGGGGGCCAGGGCTGCCTGCTGGGGATAGAAGTCGTCGCGCATGATCAGGATCACGTAGAGCTCGGCGTGTGACTTGACCGCGGTGGTGATCTCGTTGGTGGCGGCCAGGCGGCGTTCCAGCTCTCGGCCAGTGGAGGGCTGGGTAAGGAGCTCTTCGAACTGGTCGATGATCAGTACCACGCGCTGATGGGTGGGTTCGGCTGCGAGTTTGCGGGTGACGGCTGTGGCGATCCCATCGCTGCCGGCCCCGGGCAGTCCGGCGCGCTCGACTTCGGCCAACAGGTCCTGCCTCGGCCGGGTGAGCACGGGCAACCAGCTATCACTGCCCGGTAGCTCGCCTGCAGCCAGCGCAGGTAGGACACCGGCCTGGATCAAGGATGATTTGCCTGAGCCAGATGGCCCGAGCAGTAGCGTTACCCGCTGCTGCTGGGCCAGGTTCGCCAGCACCTGCCGCACTGCGTCTTCCCGGCCCTCGAACCACTGGGCCTGTTCTGCAGTGAACGGCTCCAGTCCCCGGTATGGGCACACGGCGTGCTCGGTCAGTTCGGGCCAGATCTCCCGCAGTACCTGCGTAGGAGTGACATAGGCGATGCCCTGCCCCCTTTCGTGCTCGTCGGGGGAGGTGATCTCGGTGAGCATGCCGATGACCAACCCGGTCACCTCGTCGATGACCGGGCCGCCGCTGAAGCCGGTGGTCAGGTCGTTGGCGGCGGTCAACTGCAGATGCGTACCCCTGCTTTCGGTGGCCGGCAGGAGATGGCCGGCCACACCGAAGCCGAAGTGTCCGCCTGGTGGGGCCTGGGCGGGGAACCCGAACGAGCGCACCTGGTGGCCTCGGCAGCCTGCCGCGGAGCCCAACGGCAACGCCTTCATACCCGCTGAGGAACCGCTCAGACGCACGATGGCCACGTCTTCGTCCTCGGGGTCACGCCACGACTCGTCCAGGACGAGTCCCTCAACCTGGCGCGTACCGTCCATGTGCGGGAAAACCAGCTGCACCCTCTCGCCTGGTCCGATTCCGGCGGCGCGTACGACATGCGCACAGGTGGCCAGGATGCCCTCGGCGACGAGGAAGCCGGCCCCGGCCACCTGATCATCCGGTCCTAGGATCTGGGCCACGGCGGGGAGGAGTCCCGAGGTGGGGTCACCGTCCGGATCCTGGCCTGTGATGTCCATCGGATCATCCTGAGTACTCGTCTGCGCCGGGATGGCCGGGACTGTTCTTCCGCCACGTCATGGTTACCTTCAAGTGACCGTTGGCACTGCTCTTGGTGATCACGGCACCGGCCTCGACTGCGAGGTCGACTCCGAACTCGACCGTGATCCCGTCAGGGCCTGCCTTGCGCAGTTGGTCGAGTGTGGCGCTTGCGGCCACAGTGACTGAACCCAAAGCCTCTCGCAGACTCCCCGGCAGGTCATGAATGGCATCGCTGACGCGGCCCGCCTTCACCGGCCCTGCCAATGCCGCCGGGGCCTCGACCAGGATGGAGCCTCCGTCTGCCAACGGAATCCGAGCCAGATGCGCCAAGGCTCCTCCTTCGCTTAGCGTGCTCGCCGAGGGTGTTGACCAGGGGGTGTCGCCGGTGCCGTCGATGCTCAGGACATGCAAGGCCAGGGTCTCGGCGTTGAGTGCGCCAAAATGCACCGGCGCCGCCTGTCGCGATCATCATCGACTTCGGTGCATGCCGCATCCGCGGGAGACCGTACGAATGACTCCGTTCGGTCTGCGCTCCGCCGGGGGCGCGACAGCCATCCCTCACTTCGATGAGGTGAGCCGTCCATGCCCGCACCGAGCGGTCTCGCAGGCCTGCGGTGTTCTGGTTGAAACGCCTCGCAGGGCAGGCCTGGCCTACGCGTTGTCGTCAACACTCGCACAGTGGCGAAAGCCCTGGACAGTGTGCGGCCCACAGGGTGCGGCTGGATGCCGACCCTGTGGGCCGCACACACGCACACCGGCCGGTAGTCCTGCGCGCCCGGACGACGCCTGAGCCTGGACAAAAGCCCAGGTCAGACTCCTCTTCTCGCGCCCCTTAGAAGAACGCGAGCTTCTGCGCCGAGTAGCTCACCAGAAGGTTCTTCGTCTGCTGGTGGTACAGCGCTAGCAGCAGCTCGCTGACCTGCGAATATGGCAGCCGTGGGGACCTTGCCGGGACCGCTGGCCCGGGAATGGTCCGGATCTTGACTGATGCAGACCTTGGGGCTGCGGCTCTGTTGGATTGGCCGTAGCCGCCCGCTCCGAGCTGACGGTCCCACCTGGCACAGGTTGTCGGAAGCGTCTTGTGCCGTCCAGGTGGTCTAGATCAGGAGCGTTTTCGCAGGTCAGGTCCTTGTGGTCCAGGTGCGTCGACGCTGTTGGTGATAGGCGTGTGATAGCAGGTGAGAGCTGAGGAACCCCCGTCGGCTGGCTCCGGCGGGGGTTTCTGTGCGTTCGGGGGTGGGTCTGGTGCGTGGTGTTCGACGCGGTCTTGCTGTGCTCCGGCTCGCCGTTCTCGATGGCGCAGGGAGGGCAGCGGTGACGATACGGGCGCCGGTGGCCGAAGTGCACCAGAGGGCGGAGGACGTTACGTGGCAGACGAGGGCCGTGCCCTTTATCCGTTTCTGCTTTCCCTGTGTCGAGTTCGGCGGCGCGGGTGACGGTGAGGAAGGCGTGGGCGGCCATCGTGAGCGTGATGTGGCGGTGCCGGCCCTGGTAGCGGCGGACCTGGTAGTGGTCGAGGCCGCATTCGCCCTTGGCGCTCTGGAAGCCTTCCTCGATGACCCAGCGGGGGCATACACATCAGGCCCCGGGGTTCCCGGGGGCCTGATGGTCGAAGGTGGTCGTGGGGGCGGGAGCGCTGTCGGGTCAGGGCGGCAGCAGCGGGCCGCAGTCCCACTGCTGGAAGATCAACCGGGTCTCGACGCGCGCCACTTCGGGCCGTGAGGTGAACCCGTCGAGGACCAGCCGCTGAAGATCCGACATGTCCGCGACCGCGACATGGACGAGATAGTCGTCGGGCCCGGTCAGATGGAAGACCGTAATGGACTCCGGCAGCGCCCGGATCCGCTCCACGAACGGCCCCACCAACTCCCGCCGATGCGGCCTGACCTGCACGGACAGCAGTGCCTCCAGGCCCCGGCCCAGCTTCGCCGGGTCCAGCCGCAGCTGATGGCCGAGAATCACTCCCGAGCGCCGCAGCCTGGTCACCCGGTCCAGACAGGTCGAAGGCGCGACACCGACCTGCGCGGCGAGATCGCGGTACGTCATCCGTGCGTCGTTCTGCAGCAGCTGTAGCAGATGGAGATCCACCGGATCCAGTACGACAGAATCGGTCATATATCGAACGTAACACGGGGTCCGGCACTCTGACCCCGCTCGATGTTCAGACTCCTGACCATGGACTCCGGCAGCTTTGACGTATATGACGTACCGGCCGACCCGCAGGGAACCGGCCATGCTCCCGACGGCACCGGTCGTCGTGTCCCGGGCGTGCCCGCACCCCGGGCGCTCGCCACCGAGGCGGTGCACGCCGGGCGGGACGACCTCGCACGGCAGGGGGTGCACGTCCCGCCGATCGACCTGTCCACGACCTACCCCTCGTACGACAGCCGGGGCGAGGCCGCCCGGATAGACGCCTTCGCGGCCGACGGCGCCGAACCGAAGGGCCCGCCCGTCTACGGCCGCCTCGGCAACCCGACCGTCGCCCGCTTCGAGACCGCCCTCGCGCGTCTTGAGGGCACCGAGAGCGCGGTCGCGTTCGCCACCGGGATGGCCGCGCTGAGCGCCGTGCTGCTCGTACGCAACGCGATGGGCCTGCGCCATGTCGTCGCCGTACGACCGCTGTACGGATGCAGCGATCACCTGCTCACCGCAGGGCTGCTGGGCTCCGAGGTGACCTGGGTCGACCCGGCGGGCATCGCGGACGCGCTGCGCCCCGACACCGGCCTGGTGATGGTCGAGAGCCCGGCCAACCCGACCCTCGCCGAACTCGATCTGAGAGCCGTCGCGCACGCCTGCGGTTCCGTCCCGCTGCTCGCCGACAACACCTTCGCCACCCCCGTGCTGCAACGCCCCGTCGAGCAGGGAGCCCGTCTCGTCCTGCACAGCGCCACCAAGTACCTGGGCGGCCACGGAGACGTCATGGGCGGCGTGGTGGCCTGCGACGAGGAGTTCGCCGGGCGGCTGCGCCAGGTGCGGTTCGCCACGGGCGGAGTGCTGCATCCGCTCGCGGGCTATCTGCTGCTCCGTGGTCTGTCGACGCTGCCCGTACGGGTCCGAGCCGCGTCCTCGAACGCGGCGGAGCTGGCCGGCCGGCTCGCCGTCGACCCGCGCGTCACCCGCGTCCACTACCCGCGCATCGGAGGCGCCATGGTCGCCTTCGAGGTAGCCGGTGACCCCCACGACGTCATCGCGGGCGTCCGACTGATCACCCCGGCCGTGAGCCTCGGCAGCGTCGACACCCTCATCCAGCACCCCGCGTCTATCAGCCACCGCATCGTGGACGCCGACGACCGCCGCGGCGCGGGAGTCAGCGACCGGCTGCTGCGGCTCTCGGTGGGGTTGGAGGACTTGGAGGACCTGTGGGACGACCTCGACCGGGCGTTGGGGACAGCGCCGGAGCCGGTCCTCCGGGAAGCGGCGGTCGCGAACACGTAGAACCGCAGACGACGACCGGGCCCGTCGTCGTCCTGTGCGGTCGGGACACCTGTGACAGCCCGTCACCGGGCCGCAAGAAGTGGATCAGAGCCGAACGAACTGACCGTTGACAGCCGTCATTCGTGCCGGCCTCAGCCTCCGACGTCCTTCCCCTCAACCGTCTGCTTGATCCGATCAATCTGAAGCCTCGCGAAATCGTCGTAGGGCTCACCTTCGGGAAGGCCCTTACTCGCCACGCGGACCAGGGTCCCGCCGAGGCGCATAAAGATCTCGGTGTTCCGCCCGGCGAACGCGTCGGTCTCGTCCGTGTCCGCCGAGACCTTCAGCGGTTTCGCCCCGGCGCCAGCACTACGGTGCTCCTTTGCCGCCAGGCCCTTCATGGCGGCCTTCGCGTCGTTCGGCGTCTGGAAGGCATAGATGGTGAAGACGACCTGCCCTTCACCCCCCTGCGTGATGTGCGACGAGCCCAGGGCTACGAAGCCACCGCACTTCGTCCCCGTGTCGGCCTGACAGGTCTTGAGGGACATGGCTGGCTTGTCGATGTCGACGCCGAATCCCTCCCAGCCTTGAGGGGCGCTGCCCGTGTCCACCAGGGCACTGCGCACCTGGTCCCACGTGAGCACGACGGGTGGCTTCGACTGTTCGCCGCCAGCCCCAGCCCCAGCCCCAGCCCCGCTACCGGTGCTCCCACTGCTGGCGCCGCCGTTGCCTCCGCACGCCGTGAGCGCCGCCGCCAGCGCGGCTCCCACCGCAATCCCCCGTGCCACTCTGAACACCGTCAACTCCTTCGCTGACCAGATCATTTGGCATGCACCCAACCGCATGGACGTGTCGACTGCCAAATCTCCCGACGGGGAAAGCGAGCGTGACCGGGGTCTCGGGGGTGGCTCTCTTCCAGGTTGTCGGTCACCGGGACACGCCATGCGATGTCATGGCCGACGGCCAGGCTTAGAGGACGCCTGGTTCATGTGGTTCGTGGGTGTTTGCGGTTTATACGTCCCGCCAGTCTGGGTGGGCGCCGGTTGCGTGTTTGGTGAGGGTGGAGATCGCTGCGAGGCGGATCATCCTCCACCACGACCTCCTCGACCACCACAGATGCCAGATGGCTGAAGACCGTCGAGAACACGCTGCACTCACACGAACGACCATCCTTCCACGCGCCTGTGACAACTCGTCACCGGGCCACAAGAAGTAGATCAGAGCCATACGGAATGCCCGTGTACGGTCATGTGGGTGTGGGTGCCGGCCAAGTGGGACGTGTGCTTTCGCCGCTGGCGAGAAGTACCGTCGCACCCGCTTCCTCCAGCCGTAGATCGTGATCTTCATGTCTGATTCGCGGCTTGTCGACGTTAATGGCTGGCCTGAGCGCAGGCGTGGTGGCGGCGTCGCCAGGTGGATCAATCGAGCCGGTGGGCCACGTCATGCACGGGCTGGGCCATGAGCATGGTGAACAGGCTCTGGATCTCGTAGCAGGTGAGCGGGATCAGCCCTGGAATACCTTTCCGGCTCGGATCACGGCCTGGATGTCGAGCAGAGCCTCCAGGTGCTGCATCGGATTGCCGGCTACCGCGATGAGGTCGGCGTCGTAGCCGATGGCGACCCTTCCTTTGCGATCGGCCAGCCCGCATGCCTGTGCGGCAAGGGAGGTGGCCGAAGCCAAGGCTTCGGTGCTGGTGAGGCCGAGAGCAAGTGGTTGGCGGCTTCTCCACGGTTGCCGGCGCAGCCACCGCAGTGGTGACGCTGATCAGCCGCGGAATGCTGCGGGAGCTCGGCAGTAGCAGTTGAGGCCGCCGTGAGCTGGCTGATGCCAGCACACGGCGGCCTCAAGAGCGATGCCATAGGCGAAGGGGACGGGTGCGGTCAGTTGGCCATGGCGACGACGGCGATGAAGAAAACCATGGGGACCAGCACGACCGCACCCGCGATGGCCGCCACGATGAGGACGGTCTTCATCACCGTCTCCGCAGTCCGGTGGTCGCGGGCGGGTTGCACAGCAGCTGGGGGACCGTCTTCGAATTCACTCACGGAGTCATCCTGCTGGTCTCGGTGTTGGCCGGCCATCCGTAGAAGTACTCACCCCGGTCATGACTGGCGAAGGCTGCGGCGCACTCCCAGCCCGGAGGCGCGCCGCAGCCTCTTTGGGAGCTGGAGAAGCCTGTCGCCCGGCTGCTCGTTGTACCAGGTATGACAACGTACGACACGGCTCCGCGACCTGCCCCAAAGGCAGATGCGCCATCCCGTTCACAGTTCGCTTCGACCCGAGCGAGTCCCTGGGGATCGACCGGTGGATCCTGGAGCTGCGGACCCAGACCGGGATCCGTTGGGACAAGGCCGAAGTGGTGCGGGAACTGCTGCGCATGGCCCGCACGCCCGACAGCGTCCTGCGCGACGCGTTGACTAGCCGCGCCCAAAGAGCCAGCGCCTGAGAGTGTGGTACGCAGAGGGCCGATTGTGTCGAGCACGGACCCTCACATGGCCTCCGGCGCGGCTACGCCGCCGCCCATTCCAGTCCGAGTGCGGCGAGCTGACGGAGTTTGTCGGCGGTCAGCTTTGCCCTGCGACCCTTGAGATTCATCACCCACACCCCCAGCTTGATCGCGTGTTCTTCCCCATCCACCACGATTCGTTCGACGTGCGAGCGGCTGATGGGCCCCACGAAGCCCTCGCGGTCCTTGTACTGGGCCAGAGCCGCGACGCCCCGCTCGAAGGCGCTCGAACTCTTCGTGGCCTTCGCCGGAGCCTGGACCGCACCGGCGGGTAGCGGTTCGATGCCGAGTTCGGTTAGGCGTTCGCGCTGTCCGTCGCTCAGATGCTCCCACCCCTGCCGCTGCGTGTGCAGCCAGGTGCCGATGTCCTGGCCGGCGATGGTGACGCCGGGCAGGATCTCCGCGAG
>NZ_JBVHTY010000030.1:0-40873 GCF_055565615.1 Streptomyces sp. NPDC028368
CGACTCGATTTGCCCAACCGTCAGCGACTGTTCACACAGTCACATCAACGAACACCGCCGCCACCCGTCACGCCACATGCGGTTGCAGTATTAGGGCGCGGCCGAACAGAACCCGTAGGGGTGGCGAGGGCCCCCTGCGGGCCACAACGTGGCGGGGCCGAGGGGGTATTCCCGTATGCGGGCGGCGTCAGGGGCTCGGCCGCGGCGCGGCACGCAAAAGCGCCGGCCGGGCCCGACATCACGTCGGGCCCGGCCGGCGCCGGAAAGAACAGTCGGTGAGGGCCTAGCAGCCCAGCAGCCGCCCGCCCAGGTACGACTGGATCTGGTCCAGGCCGACCCGCTCCTGCTTCATGGTGTCGCGCTCGCGCACCGTGACGGCGTTGTCGTCGAGGGTGTCGAAGTCGACCGTGACGCAGAACGGCGTGCCGATCTCGTCCTGGCGGCGGTAGCGGCGGCCGATGGCGCCCGCGTCGTCGAACTCGATGTTCCAGTTCTTGCGCAGGTCGGCGGCGAGCCCCTTGGCCTTCGGGGAGAGCTGCGGGTTGCGGGACAGCGGCAGGACGGCGACCTTGACCGGCGCCAGGCGCGGGTCGAGGCGCATGACCGTGCGCTTTTCCATCTTGCCCTTGGCGTTGGGGGCCTCGTCCTCGATGTACGCGTCGAGCATGAAGGCGAGCATCGCGCGGTTCACACCGGCCGCCGGCTCGATGACGTACGGAGTCCAGCGCTCGCCGGCCTCCTGGTCGAAGTAGGAGAGGTCCTGGCCGGAGGCCTTCGAGTGCGCGGAGAGGTCGAAGTCCGTCCGGTTGGCCACACCCTCCAGCTCGGAGAACTCGGTGCCGCCGAAGTTGAAGCGGTACTCGATGTCAGCGGTCCGCTTGGAGTAGTGGGACAGCTTCTCCTTCGGGTGCTCGTACCAGCGGATGTTCTCCTCGCGGATGCCGAGGTCGCGGTACCAGTTCCAGCGCTGCTCCATCCAGTATTCCTGCCACTGCTCGTCCTCACCCGGCTTGACGAAGAACTCCATCTCCATCTGCTCGAACTCGCGGGTGCGGAAGATGAAGTTGCCCGGAGTGATCTCGTTCCGGAAGGACTTGCCCATCTGCGCGATACCGAAGGGCGGCTTCTTCCGCGAGGTCTGCTGGACCTGGGCGAAGTTGGTGAAGATGCCCTGCGCGGTCTCGGGGCGCAGGTAGGCGACCGAGGCGGTGTCCTGGGACGCGCCGAGCTGGGTGGAGAGCAGGCCGGAGAACTGCTTGGGCTCGGTGAAGCCGCCCTTGTTGCCGCAGTGCGGGCAGTTGATGTCGGCGAGGCCGTTCTCGGGCAGCTTGCCGTGCTTGGCCTCGTACGCCTCTTCCAGGTGGTCGGCGCGGAAGCGCTTGTGGCAGGAGGTGCACTCGGTGAGCGGGTCGGTGAAGGTGGCGACGTGGCCGGACGCCTGCCACACCTCGGGGGCCAGGATCACCGACGAGTCGATACCGACGACGTCTTCGCGCGAGGTGACCATGGCGCGCCACCACTGGCGCTTGATGTTCTCCTTGAGCTCGACGCCCAGCGGACCGTAATCCCAGGCAGCGCGGGAGCCGCCGTAGATCTCACTGCAGGGGTATACGAAGCCACGGCGCTTGCTCAGGCTGACGATGGTATCGATCTTGTCGGCGGCCACGGTGCTCTCTTCATTACGACGACGAACGATGAATAGGGCGGCGCCCTGCGCCTCCGCGAGGGGTGCTGGTCGGGAGGCGGGCGGGCGAATGGTTCAGGGTACCGGCGGGCGTACCCCCGGGATCAAATCGGTTCCGGCCGCCCCCTGTCGCCCCGCTCACACCGGCCCCCGCCTTGTTGACAACCGTTTCCAATTTTGTTGAAAATGACTGTCATGAACATACGCCGTCGCATATCCACCGCCGCCGTCGCCGGGTCCGCGGTGCTCGGGCTGCTGGCTCTCTCCGCCTGCTCCCCCTCCGGCGGTGCCCGCACGGACGACGGCAAGCTGCGGGTGACGGCGTCCTTCTATCCGCTGCAGTTCCTCGCCCAGCAGATCGGCGGCAAGCACGTCGAGGTGTCCAACCTCACCAAGCCGGGGGTCGAGCCGCACGACCTGGAGCTTTCCCCGAAGCAGACCGCCCAGCTCGGCGAGTCCGGCGCGATCGTCTACCTCAAGGGCCTGCAGCCCGCCGTGGACGAAGCGATCAAGCAGTCCGGCGTCAAGAACGTCGCCGACGCGGCCTCCCTCACCCGCCTCGAACAGCACGGCAACGAGGTCGACGGCCACCACCACACCACCGGCGACAACCACTCCGGCTCCGGACAGTCCCAAGAAGAGGGCGGCAACGACCCGCACATCTGGCTCGACCCGGTGAAGTTCGCCGAGGTCGCCAAGGGCGTGAACAAGACCCTCGCCAAGGCCGACCCGGGCCACCGGGCCGACTACCGCAAGAACACCGACGCCCTGGTGAAGAAGCTGAACGGGCTGAACAAGGACTTCCAGGACGGCCTGAAGAAGAGGGCGTCCGACACCTTCATCACCACCCACGCGGCCTTCGGCTACCTCGCCGAGCGCTACGGGCTGACCGAGGAGGCCATCAGCGGCCTCGACCCGGAGTCCGAGCCCAGCGCGCACCGCATCAAGGACCTGCACACCCTCGCCGCCGAGCACCACGTCTCCACCGTCTTCTTCGAGACGATCGCCAACCCGGCGACGGCGAAGGCCCTGGCCGGCGATCTGCACCTGAAGACCGATGTCCTCGACCCGCTCGAGGGGATCACCGCCAAGTCGCGCGGCAAGGACTACTTCGGCGTGCAGCGCGCCAACCTCGCAGCCCTCCAGAAGGCGCTCGGCAGCAAGTGACGTACACCGCACAGTCCGTGACGGAGGTCACCATGAGTCAACCGCTTCTCCCGCCGGTCATCGATCTGCGCGCGGCCACCGCATCACTGGGTGCCCGGCCCGTGCTGCGCGGCGTCGATCTCACGGTGCGCTCCGGCGAGGTCGTCGCCCTGCTCGGCGCCAACGGCTCCGGCAAGTCCACGGCCGTACGTTCCGTCATCGGCCAGGTCCCGCTCAGCGGCGGCGAGCTGTCCCTCTTCGGTACGGAATTCCGCCGCTTCCGGGACTGGGCCCGCATCGGCTACGTCCCCCAGCGCACCACCGCCTCCAGCGGCGTCCCCGCCACCGTCCGCGAGGTTGTCACGGCCGGCCGGCTGGCGCGGACGAAGCTCGGCATCCTGCGCAAGGCCGACCGGGCCGCCGTCCACCACGCCCTGGAGCTGGTCGGCATGGCGGACCGCGCCAAGGACTCCGTCAACGCGCTCTCCGGCGGCCAGCACCAGCGGGTGCTGATAGCCCGCGCGCTGGCGGGCGAACCGGAGCTGCTGATCATGGACGAGCCGATGGCCGGCGTCGACCTGGTCAGCCAGGAGGTGCTCGCGAGCGCGCTGCGCGAGCAGGTCGGCCGCGGCACCACGGTGCTGCTCGTCCTGCACGAGCTGGGCCCGCTGGAGCCGCTGATCGACCGCGCGGTGGTGCTGCGCGACGGCTGCGTCGTCCACGACGGTCCGCCGCCCGAGGCCGTGGGCCAGCACGCGCTGCCCGGCCACGACCATGTCCACCCGCACGCCGACGCCGCCGCGGAGCCGATCCGCACCGGCCTGCTGAGCTAGGGGCCCACGCCTGATGGAAATCCTCGACTACGCCTTCATGCAGCGGGCCCTGCTCGCCGCCCTGATCGTCGGCGTCACCGCCCCCGCCATCGGCATCTACCTCGTCCAGCGCCGCCAGGCCCTGATGGGCGACGGCATCGGCCATGTCGCCCTCACCGGCGTCGGCCTCGGCTTCCTCCTCAACACCAGCCCCGTCTGGGTCGCCACCGCCGTCGCGGTCGCCGGCTCCGTCGTCATGGAGCTGATCCGCTGGTACGGCAAGACCCGCGGCGACCTCGCGCTGGCCATGCTGTTCTACGGCGGTATGGCGGGCGGCGTGATGCTGATGAACCTCTCCGACGCGGGCTCGAACGCCAACCTCAGTACGTATCTCTTCGGTTCGATCACGACGGTCTCGGCGCAGGACATGACCACGATCTGCGTCCTCGCCGCCCTGGTCCTGGCGATCACCCTCGGGCTGCGCCGCCAGCTGTTCGCGGTCTGCCAGGACGAGGAATTCGCCCGGGTGACGGGACTTCCGGTGCGGCTGCTGAATCTGCTGGTCGCCGTCACCGCCGCGGTCACCGTCACCGTGGCGATGCGCGTCGTCGGTCTGCTGCTGGTCAGCGCCCTGATGGTGATCCCGGTCGCGGCCGCCCAGCAGCTCAGCCGCAGCTTCGCGGTGACGCTGGTGTCGGCCGTCGCGATCGGCGTCGCGGTCACCCTCACCGGCACGGCCACCTCGTACTACGTGGACGTCCCGTCCGGCGCGACCATCGTCCTCTTCGCCATCGCCCTCTTCGTGATCTTCACGGCCCTCGCCGCGCCGCTGGCGAAAAAACGCGCCAGGGCTGCCGCCGGTACGGGCAAGGGGTGCACTCTGGAGGTACCCGGCAGCCGTACCCGTGCCGCGGACGACGTGAGCGTGTGACGCGGTGATGTCCATGACGGAGAGATTCATGACGGACAGGTCCGCGGGACACGGAGTGAGCGGTAGGTGTAAGCGTCCACCCAGGGTTCCGGGCATCACCTGGCACAATGGCCGACGCACGTGCAGGGGGAATCCCTGAAAGTCCTGACGTCCTAGGGAGGCAACGGTGGCGACGAGCGCGGGATCTCCGGTACGTGGCCGGTCGACGCGGCAGCGCACCGCGGTGTCGGCCGCACTCGACGAGGTCGACGAGTTCCGCAGCGCGCAGGAGCTCCACGACATGCTCAAGCACCGGGGTGATTCGGTCGGGCTGACCACCGTCTACCGGACGCTCCAGTCGCTCGCCGACGCCGGTGAGGTCGACGTCCTGCGCACCAGCGACGGCGAGGCCGTCTACCGCCGGTGCAGCACCGACGATCACCATCACCATCTGGTGTGCCGGGCCTGCGGCAAGGCCGTCGAGGTCGAGGGCCCCGCGGTCGAGAAGTGGGCCGACCAGATCGCGGCCGAGCACGGCTTCCGCGATGTGGCGCACACGATCGAGATCTTCGGGACGTGCGGGGAGTGCGCGGCCGCCGCCGCATCCCCCAAGGAGCAGTAGTCTCACCGTGATCGGACCGTGAGCGGGCTGCGAGAAGACCGCTCACGGACAACGGGGGACAACAGGGGACAACGGGGGGTTGTGCTGTGCGCAGTGCCGAGGTGACGCCTGCGGGCGACCGGATCCGCTGGGTCGAGCTGCCGGGGCAGGAGCCGCCCCGGGTCTATGTGCACGGCCTGGGCGCCTCCTCCGCGCCCTACTTCACCGAGGCCGCGCTCCATCCGCTGCTGGCGGGCCGCCGCACGCTGCTGATCGACCTGCTCGGGCACGGCATCAGCGACCGGCCGACGGACTTCGGCTACACCCTGGAAGCACACGCCGACGCGCTCGGCGCGGCCCTGACCGCCGCGGGCGTGGCCGAGGCGGGCGCGCCCGGCGCGGAGTTGATCGCGCACAGCATGGGCGGCTCGGTGGCCATCGTCCTCGCCGCCCGCCATCCCCACCTGGTCTCCCGGCTGGTCCTGGTCGACGCCAACCTCGACCCGGCGCCGGCCGGCCCCGTCCCCGACGGCAGCAGCGGCATCGCCGCGTACTCCGAGGAAGAATTCCTGGCGGGCGGCTGGGAAGCGGTCCGCGAGCGGGTCGGTGCCCACTGGTGGGCCACGATGCGGCTGGCCGGCCGCGAGGCCCTGCACCGCACCGCGGTCCACCTCGCCCGTGGCAGCGTCCCCACCATGCGCCGCCTTCTGCTGGACCTGAAGATCCCGCGCACCTTCCTGCTGCCCGAGGCCGACGGCCCGCTCCCGGGCGCCGACGAGCTCACCGCGGCGGGCGTGGCCGTGGTCCCGGTCCCGGACTGCGGGCACAACATCATGCTCGACAATCCCGAGGCCTTCGTCCGGGCGACCGCCGCGGCACTCGGGGACCGGGACCTGCCCCAGCGGTAACAGGCCGCCCGTGATCGATTCCTGGACAGAGTTGTCAGGTGCACGGTAGTACTGACCCTGACGAGCATCCGCGCGGAATCACGCGCACCACGGGGGTAGGAATGGGCGTTCTCGGACGACTCCGGAACGACGGCACAACACCGGCCGGTGACCCGGCCGAGGCAGCCGGCAAGGACGCCATGACGGCGTCGGCCGGGCGGCCACGGCGCGCAAACTCCACGGCCTGACGGGCAACGACCCCGTCCACACCCTCACCAAGGACGATCGCCGGCCGGGCGACGCCCTGACCAGTGCCGCCGACGCGCTCGCCCGCGGCGCCCTGACACGAGAGAGAACTCCTACATGTTCACCCGCCGCCTGCTCGCCGCAGCCGCTCTTGCTGCGGCGCTGGCCACGCTCACCGCCTGCAACGACGCGGACCCGTCCGCCTCGGGCGCCGCCCCAAAATCCTCCGCACCGTCCGCCTCGTCCCCGGCACCGGCCGCGTCCGACGGACCGACGGCCGCGCCGGACCCCTCCGCCTCGCCCTCGAAGGATCTGCCGCTCGACCCGGAGCCGACCTCCGACTGCACGGCCCG
Source organism: Streptomyces sp. NPDC028368 (assembly GCF_055565615.1). Taxonomy (NCBI): domain Bacteria; kingdom Bacillati; phylum Actinomycetota; class Actinomycetes; order Kitasatosporales; family Streptomycetaceae; genus Streptomyces; species Streptomyces sp. NPDC028368. Next base: position 6,640 of record NZ_JBVHTY010000030.1, read on the forward strand.
CAAGCTTGCCAAGGGCCACCGGATGGTGCAGATCACGGCCGCGCCGTCGGGCGGCGCGCTGTCCGCCAAGGCGGCGAAGTTCGGCTGCGACCCCAACGGCGGAGGGTATGCGGGGACCGGGAAGGCCGCCCGCTACCGGCTGGCCGCGGGAGCCACCGCCGAACTGGCCATCGGCGCGGTCGACCACCGTACGGTGACCGTCGCCCAGCTGACCGAGCACGTCAGCGCCTGTCTGCGGCACGACACCGTCAAGCCGCCCCTGAGCTGCGGCGGTGACATCTACGAGATCGCCGTGAACGGCTCCGGCGGCATCACGCACCTCGCGGAGGTCTGGCACTCCTGACGTGTGCGGCCCGGCCCCCGCCGCTGCGGGAGACCGGGCCGTCTCAACTTCAGGCCGGCGCCCCGCTTCAGGCCGGCGCCCCGCCTCAGGTCGCGGTCTCGCCCTCCGCCAGCCGTGCGCCGCCGAACCGGCGGTCCCGCTTCGCGTACTCCAGGCACGCCTCCCACAGATTCCGGCGGTCGAAGTCCGGCCAGAGAATGTCCTGGAACACCATCTCGGCGTAGGCGCTCTGCCAGATCAGGTAATTCGACGTCCGCTGCTCGCCCGACGGCCGCACGAAGAGATCCACATCCGGCATGTCCGGGTAGTACATGTACTTCGCGATGGTCTTCTCATTGACCTTCGACGGGTCCAGCTTTCCGGCCCGTACATCCGCGGCAATTGCCGCCGCCGCATCCGCGATCTCGGCCCGTCCGCCGTAATTGACGCAGAAATACAGCGTCATGGCGTCATTGTTCTTGGTCTGCTCCTGCGCGATCTGGAGTTCCTGTACGACGGACTTCCACAGCTTCGGCATCCGCCCGACCCAGCGGATACGGATACCCAGCGCATCCATTTCGTCACGGCGCCGGCGGATGACATCCCGGTTGAAGTTCATCAGGAACTTCACCTCGTCGGGCGACCGCTTCCAGTTCTCCGTCGAGAAGGCGTAGAGCGAAAGATTCTTCACGCCCATTTCGATACAGCCCTTGAGGACGTCCATCACGACGCCCTCGCCGACCTTGTGGCCCTCGGTACGCGGCAGCCCGCGCTCCTTGGCCCAGCGGCCGTTGCCGTCCATCACGATCGCCACGTGATTCGGGACGAGTTCGCCGGGAATCTTCGGCGGACGCGCACCGGACGGGTGCAGCTCGGGCGTCTCGTACTCGCGCCGGTTACGCCCCAGAATGCCGCGTCGTGCCATGCGCCCCACGTCTCCTTGTTTCTGTACATCGTTTCTGTACATCGGTGTGTCTGCTGAGGGTCGTGCCGCTACTTCTTCGTGCCGCTACTTCTCCACGTACCGGAGGGAGCGCAGGCCCCTCTCCAGGTGCCACTGCAAATAGGCCGCGACCAGCCCGTTGCCCTCCCGGACATGCCGCGCCTCACAGGCATCGGCCGTCTCCCAGTCACCGGTGAGCAGCGCGCCCAGGAGGCCGATGGCCTCCGAGGAGGGTACGACGCTCCCCGGCACCCGGCAGTCGCCGCAGATCACGCCGCCGGAGGCAACCGAGAAGAACCGGTTGGGTCCGGGCATTCCGCACCGCGCACAGCCGTCGAAGCTTGGCGCATAACCGTTCACGGCGAGCGAGCGCAGCAGGAAGGCGTCCAGCACGAGGTGCGGCGCGTGCTCGCCGCGGGAGAGCGTGCGCAGCGCGCCGACCAGCAGCAGGTACTGCTGTACGGCCGGCTCGCCCTCGTGATCGGTGAACCGCTCGGCCGTCTCCAGCATCGCCGTACCGGCCGTGTAGCGGGCGTAATCCGTCACGATCCCGCTGCCGTACGGCGCGATCGTCTCGCTCTGCGTGCACAGCGGCAGCCCGCGCCCGATCAGTTCGTTGCCCCGCGCGAAGAACTGCACGTCGACGTGCGAGAACGGCTCCAGCCGCGCCCCGAACTTCGACTTCGTCCGCCGCACGCCCCGGGCCACGGCCCGCACCCGCCCGTTGCCCCGGGTGAGCAGCGTGATGATCCGGTCCGCCTCACCCAGCTTCTGGGTGCGCAGCACGATGCCGTCGTCGCGGAACAGACTCATGCGGCCATTCTCGCGCATGGCCGCGCGGTCGCTTCCCTCAGGCTCAGGCCCGCTCCCCCCGGCTGCGGGCGTTGGCGTAGGCGGTGGCGGCCCTCAGCCGCTCGGCCGGCGTCGCCGGACGGGCCGCCGCGGGCGCGCAGTCCCACTCGCGCCCGCCGCCGATCGGCCGCAGCTGGAGGTACGGCCCCTCCTGGCCCATCACCCGCCCCACCCGCCCGCTGTGCGTATCGACGACGTACGCCGTCACCGCTCCCCCAGCGCCTCGGTCAGCCGGCGGGCGGTCGCCATGTTGCACCGCCCCAATTCCACGAGCGGGGCCAGGTACTCATGCGCGTACGAGACGGGGTCGGGCCGTAGCGACGGCAGCGCAACTCCCGCGCGTTCGAGGGCTGCGCGCAATTCCGCCGTCACGATTTCCACGTCGTCGGGCTGATTCATGATCGTCCCACCTTTTCCGCGAGAGATTTCACCGTTCGCATTCAAAGCGTGACGCTACGGAACTAGGCTGGGCAATGACCCGGGCGCAGCAACTGCCCGGCTGCGAAAGGACGTAGGCAATGGCCAATGCTTCACGGCATGCGGCGTGGGAGTTCTGGGGTACGGAACTCAAGCGCCGGCGAGAGAATGCCGGATTAACCCAGGAGATGCTGGGGGCGAGGGTGTTCGTGTCCGGCGGCTACATCGGCCAGTTCGAGCAGGCGATCCGTAAGCCGCAGTTGGATGTGGCGATCCGGATCGACGAGGTGCTACAAACCGAGGGTTTTTTCGAGCGGACCTGGCGCAAGCTGATCGATGACAAGCGGTATGCGGATTACTTCGCGAAGGCCGCTGAGCTGGAGCAGCTGGCGACGAAGATTTGTGAGTTCGCACCAACGGTCGCACCGGGGCTACTGCAGACCGCCTCTTACGCGCGGGCGATCACCCGGGCCACCAACCCGTTCAAGTCCGCCGACTACGTAGAGGACAAAGTGTCCGCACGCATAGAACGTGCGCTCATCCTCAAGGACGCTACACGTCCCTTGTATTGGGCCGTACTCCACGAGAGCGTGCTCCGCGTTCCGGTCGGTGGCCCCGCAGTCATGTCCCAGCAGCTGGACCACATCACTTCACTCGCCCGCAACTTCGTCGTGGTTGTGCAGGTGCTGCCGTTCTCAGCGGGCGCCTGCGCCCTCCCCACCGGAACGCTGAAGCTGATGGAGTTCGACGACGCCCCGCCAACCGCGTATACAGAAGCCGTGTTTTCGGGGGACCTGCTGGACGACCCGGCGCTGGTTAAGCGTTCGCAGGAAGCCTACGATCTCCTCAGGGCCGCCGCTCTGTCGCCGGAGGTGTCCCTAGCCATGATCGAGTCGGCGGCTGAGGAATACAGACGATGCGCGAGTGCGATCTGAGCAACGCCCGATGGCGTAAAAGCACGTACAGCGACGGCAATGGCGGCGACTGTGTCGAGGTCGCGGATGACTTCGTCGGCGCCGCCCGCTGGCGCAAGAGCAGCTACAGCGACCACAACAACGGCAACTGCCTCGAGGTCTCCGACGGCCTCCCCGGTGTCGTCCCCGTCCGCGACAGCAAGACCCCCCACGGCCCCGCGCTCGTGATTCCGGCCACAGGCTGGGCAGAGTTCGTTGGCGCCCTCAAGTCCGGTGCGTGGCACGCCAGTTAATAAAACGTCAAAAGAAGATCCCGGCCCCGCCGTCGTCCCCTCGACCGCGGGGCCGAAACACGTAACCGTCCACCCACACAGGGCGGAATGCGACCTTCTACATTTCTCACGCAGGCCTTGGCGAGGGCCTCACAGGACGTCAGGTGCCCGGTAGCATCGCGTGATGATCGGCAACACATTGCTGTGGACGCCGGCCAAAACATTCCCCCACCCGAGGATCCCGATGACATCCATACCCGAGGCGCTGTTGTGGTGCCTCAGCGCTGGAACGGTCGCCGCCCTGGTGCTCGCGGCTGTTGTGATCCGCGCGAGGATGCACAGCGCCGCCTTGAGACAGAGCCTCAGCACCGCTGGGGAGCAGAACTCCGCCTCGCTGCACGCCAATACGGAGCTGACGGCCCGGCTACGGGCCACCGAGGCCGAGATCCGGCATCTGGCGGGGGCCCGCCTCCCCGATCTGACCCTGGCGCTGGCGCATCCGCATGTGCCCGTACGGGGCCTGCTGGACTCCCGGTTCGCCCAGTCGGAGACCGATCAGGCGCTGAACGCCGTGCTGGAGCAGATCGCCGAGGCGGTCACCAAGGAGCGGGAGCGGGTCGACGCCGCGGCGCAGTCCACGCTGCGGGGTGCGACCACGACCATCCAGGCGCTGCTCTACCAGCTCCAGACGCAGCTGCAGGGCATGCAGCACCGTTACGACGACCCGAACGTCGCGCAGGACCTGCTCGCGGCGGACTTCCTCAACGAGCAGGCGCTGCGGCGTATTCAGGCCACCGGTGTCGTCTGCGGCGCCTGGCCGGGGCTGACCCGTGAGGACTCCTACCTCGCCGAGCTGGTCGTCGGCGCCACCTCCCGGCTGCGCGGCTATGAGCGCGTACAGGTCACCAACCAGCTGCGCGACCCGATCGCCGTCGTCGCCCGCGCCGTCGAGCCGATCGCGATCACCGTCACCGAGCTGCTGGCCAACGCGCTGCACCACTCGCACCAGGAACTGCCCGTCAACGTCACCCTCCAGCAGGGCAACCGCGGCGCCTCGGTCATCATCGACGACTACGGCGTCGGGATGCACGAGGAGGAGCTCAAGAGCGCCATGCGGCTGCTGTCCGGCACGGGCAACCTGCTGCTCACCCAGCTCGGCGACCCGCCGCGCTCCGGTTTCGCGGCTGCCGGGCAGCTGGTCCGGCAGTACGGCTACCAGGTGCACGTCGAGTCGTCCCCGTACGGCGGGGTGCGCGCGATCGTGTACATCCCCGGCGACCCTCTGCTCACCATCCTCGACGAGAGCCAGCAGCCCATGTCCGTGATGGCGCCGATCCCGCATCGGTCGAACGCGCAGGACCGGAGCACGCTGCCGACCCGCAGCCCGGGTCACGCCGTGTCCCATAACCCGGCCCCCGCACCCGCTTCCGCACCCGTCTCCCCTCCGGCCCCCAACCCGGCGGACCTGTTCGACACCGGCGCCCTTGCCGCTGCCGCCCCCGCACCCGCCGCCGCTGCCGAGCCCGCTCCTGCGCCCTCCTTCGGGGACGAGCCCGACCTTCCGCGCCGGCGCCGCCGTCAGCCGGTGTCCGAGCTCGACGAGGGCCTTCCGCGCTCCGAGCCCCAGGCCGCACGCACCCCGGAAGAGACCGCCTCCCGCTGGGCCGCGCTCCAGCACGGCACCGAATCCGGCCGGGCCGCAGCACAACAGTCACAGCCCCCTCGCAGTCCCGAAGGGAACCCCCAGTCATGAACACCCCCGCCCCCGCTCGCCGCCGTAGCATCGAGGACAAGTCCTGGGTGCTGGCGCCTCTCCTGGAGCTGCCGCATGTTATCCACGCAGCCGTTATCTCCGGCGATGGATTCATCGAGGGCTCCTCACCCGGCCTCAAGCGGGACGCCGCCGAGGGCGTGGCGGCCATGATGTCCGCGCTCCAGGGAGCCGGCCGGGCGGTCACCGCGGCCTTCACCGAGCAGCACGACGCCAAGCTGCGGCAGACCGTCATCGAGTCGGAGGAGGGCTGGGTCTTCGCGATTCCGGCCGGCGAGAACACCTGCCTGGCCGTTTTCGCGGCACCGGAGGTCAATATGGGCGTCGTCGCGCACCATATGCAGATCCAGGTGTCGACCCTGGGCAGCAAGGTCATGAGCAGTCCGGCGCGAGAGCTGGGCAACTCCGCATGACCCCCCGCCAGAGCAACAGGCGCCTCGTACCGGCCTATCTGGCCACCGGCGGCCGCGCCCGTCCCAGCCGCAACACCTTGGACCGGCTCTCCCTGCTGCACAGCGCGGGGATGCCGGTCACCAGTGAGGTCCGCCCTGAAGAGCGCCGCATTCTGGAGTTGTTGCAGCCCGGGGCACTGTCTCTGGCGGAGGTCGCCGCCCACCTTCAGCTGCCCGTCAGCGTGGTGAAGGTGCTGGTGGCCGATCTCGTCGATGCCGGGCGGCTGTTCGCCCGTGTCCCCATTCCCGAAGCCGAGCAATTCGACCGGCAGATCCTGGAGAGGGTTCTCGATGGACTCCGCTCTCTCAAGTCCTAGCACCGGCAACATGTATCTCTCCGGCGCCGACCAGACACTCGTCAAGCTCCTGGTCGCGGGGCCGTTCGGAGTCGGCAAGACCACGCTCATCCGGACGCTCTCCGAGACCCCGCCGCTGCACACCGAAGAGGTGATGACGCAGACCGGCGCGATCGTCGACGATCTCGCCGGGGTCCGCGACAAGACCACCACCACCGTCGCGATCGACTTCGGGCGGCTGACGCTGCCCGGAGACCTGGTGCTGTACCTGTTCGGCACCCCCGGGCAGAAGCGTTTCCGGCCCCTGTGGCAGGACATCGCACGCGGTGCGCTGGGCGCCCTCGTCCTCGCGGACACCCGCCGGCTGGCGGACTCCTTCGAGGTGATGGACATCGTGGAGGAGGCCGGGCTGCGCTATGCCGTCGCGGTCAACGCCTTCCCCGACGCGCCGCATTACGACGTCGACAAGCTCCGGGAAGCGCTCGATCTGCACCCGGACACCCCGCTCGTGCTGTGCGACGCCCGGGACCGGCACCAGTCCGTCGACGCGCTGATCGCGCTCGTCACCCATGTGCTGGCCCATACGCCCCAGGAGAACCTGTAAGGGCGCACCGCACCCGGTGGCCGCCCCCTTCCGCCCCCTCTCCCTCCAGTACCAGGAGAATTCGTGACTTCCCCGCACCCTCCCGGTGCCACCCCGCCGCCGGGGTGCCCGGCGCATGCCCACGGCGGCATCGACGCCGGCGGCCCGCCGCCGGCCGCCCACCCGCTCGACCGGCCCGACCCCTACGCCCCACTCAAGCTGTACGGGCCGGAGTTCGCCGCCGAGCCGAACCGTTTCTACGACCATCTGCGCCAGTACGGCGCGCTCGCGCCCGTCGAGATCGCGCCCGATGTGACCGCCATGCTGGTCATCGACTACCGGGCCGCGCTGGACCTGCTGAACGACACCGCCACGTGGTCCAAGGACTCCCGGGACTGGCAGAAGACCGTGCCGGCCGACTCCCAGGTCATCCCGATGCTGGGCTACCGGCCCAACGCCCTCTTCAACGACGGCGAGACACACAGGCGCTACCGCCAGGTCATCTCCGACAGCTTCGAGCTCGTCGAGCCGCACATTCTGCGCGAGAAGGTCCGGCACGCGGCGGACACGCTCATCCAGGCGTTCGGCGCGAGCGGTGAGGTCGACCTCATCGGCGAGTACGCCCGGCGGCTGCCGCTGATGATGTTCAACGGCCTCTTCGGGATGCCCGACTCCTACAACGAGCGGCTGATCTCGGCCATCGGCGGACTGATGGAGGCCGCGTCCCCCGAGGCGGCCGCCACCGCGGACGCCGCGTTCACGACCTACATCATGGAACTGATCGCGGCGAAGAAGGCCCAGCGCGGGCCGGACCTCACCTCCTGGTTCATGGACCACCCCAACGGGCTGTCCGACGAGGAAGTGATCCCGCAGATCGTTCTGACGATGGCCGCGGGCAACGAACCGCTCACCAACCTCATCGGCAACGCGCTCTCGCGGATGCTCTCCGACGACCGTTACTACAACACCCTCTCCGGCGGCGCGCTCACCGCGCAGGACGCCATCAACGAGGTGCTGTGGAACGACCCGCCGATGACCAACTACTCCGCGCACTACCCCCGCCGTGATGTGTTCTTCCACGGCACCTGGGTGCGCCAGGGGCAGTTGGTACTGGTCTCCTACGCGGCCGCCAACGGCCAGTTCGGCGCCACGACGCTGGACCAGACCCGTACCGGCGGCGGCTCGCACCTGTCGTGGGCGTCGGGACCGCACGCCTGCCCCGTACAGCGGCATGCGCTGGTGATCGCCACCACCGCGATCGAGCGGCTCACCGCCTGGCTCTCGGACATCGAACTCGCGGTGACACCGGACCAGTTGGAGTGGCGTCCCGGCACGTTCCACCGCGCACTCGCAAGCCTTCCGGCCCGCTTCACCCCCATCACCCCCGATCAGGCAGGAGCTACCCCATGGGACAGCAGCCCGTCGTCATCGACCCGACCGGAGCCGATATCCACGGAGAGGCAGCCCGCCTCCGCGAGCTAGGCTCCGCGGTCCTGATAGAGATACCCGCCGGTGTCCAGGCCTGGGCCATCACGAATCACTCCCTCCTCAAGGACCTGCTGACCGACCCCCGGGTCTCCAAGGACCCGCGTCGGCACTGGCCCGCCTGGCAGCGCGGCGAATACCAGGACAGCTGGCTGCAGACCTGGGTCGGCGTCACCAATATGTTCACCGCCTACGGTGCCGACCACCGCCGGCTGCGCAAGCTGATCGCCCCGGCGTTCACCGCGCGCCGCACCGACGCGATGCTCCCGCGCGTCGAGCGGATCACCACCGCACTGCTGGACGACCTCGCCGCCACCCCGGCCGGTGATGTCGTCGACCTCCGCGCGGCGTACGCCCACCCCCTTCCCATGCGGGTCATCTGCGAGCTGTTCGGCGTGCCGGACGACGAGATGCGCCTCGAGATCTCCCGGCTCTCCGATGCGATCATGGACCCCACGCTCACCCCCGAAGAGGCCGGTCAGACGGCCGTTGACACCTATACGGTGCTCAGCAAGCTGGTCGCCACCAAGCGGGAGACCCCCGGCGAGGACCTGACCAGCCTCCTGGTCTCCGCGCGGGACGACGACGGCGAGCGGATGACCGAGAAGGAGCTCGTCGACACGCTCCTCCTGGTCATCGTCGCCGGCCACGAGACGACCGTCGACCTGATCGGCAACGCGGTGCACGCCCTCCTCACGCACCCCGAGCAGCTCGAGCTGGTCCGCAGCGGCAAGGCCTCCTGGAGCGACGTCATCGAGGAGACCCTCCGCTGGGACCCCAGCATCGCCAATCTCCCGCTGCGCTTCGCCGTCGAGGACATCGAGATCCCGGGCGGTCCCACCATCCGCAAGGGCGAGGCGATCCTCCCGTCGTACGTGGCCACCGGGCGCGACCCCGAGCAGCACGGCACCACCGCCGCCGACTTCGACATCCAGCGTGCCGGCCAGGAGCACCTCGCCTTCGGCTACGGCGTCCACCACTGCCTGGGCGCCCCCCTCGCCCGCAATGAGGCCCTCATCGCCCTGCCGGCCCTCTTCGACCGCTTCCCCGACCTGGAGCTGGCCGTGGCGACCGAGGAGCTGGTGCCCGTCGAAGGGTTCATCTCCGGCGGCTACCGGACCCTGCCGGTCAGGCTGACGCCCGCCTGATGCGTATCTCGAAGGCCGGCTCGAAGGTCATCTCCATGGCCATTTCGAAGGTCATCTCGTAGATCATCGTCGCCACCCCCGTAGTGCTTTCGCAGTGCCTTCGCAATGCGTTCCACATAGCTGAAACACCCCGACCGGCCGCTCGGTTGCACCGAGCGGCCGGTCGCTGTGTGTGCGCCTTCTCAGGACGGTGTGCGCGCCGCCGCCAGCAGCCGGCTGATGTCGGCCGGGCGAAGCATCAGCGCGGCGCCGACGGTCGCCAGGACCTCGCGTTCGGCGGGGGTGTACGAGCCGTCGGCGAGGGCGATACGTGCGCCCTGGACGAGGAGCGATTCGCGGCCGGCCGGGGCGAGATGGGGGGCCAGCGGCTCCAGTGCCTCATGCAGCTCTATGGCCAGCGCGGTGCCGCACGGGTCGAGGCCGTGGTGGCCGCACCCGCCGCCGGTCACCGCGTCGTAGGTGCCGCTCAGCCGTCCGGTGTCGGCGGCGAGGGCGGCGAGCAGGGTGAGGAGCTGGTCCTCGGAGCAGTCGGCGAAGCCGGACGCGCGGACCGTGGTGACGGCGGTGTCGCGGACCGCGCGGGAAGTGGTGCCGCCGGCGGCGAGGAGGGCCAGCGTCATGGTGTGGACGGCGTCCCTGAGCATCGCGGAGAGGCGGACGGTGGTGGGGTGGCCCAGGGCGTCCAGGCCGAAGTGCCCATGGCAGGCGGAACATTCGAGGACCGGGCCCGCCGCGCCGCGCGAGAAGAGGGGGATGCCAAGGACGGTGAGCCGGCGGCGGCCCGCCCGGCGGAGGTAGTTGCGGTCCCCGCCGCAGTCCGGGCAGAAGAACTCGCCGTCGGCGACGGTACGCCAGGACGTGCGCACGCCCATCACACACATCTTGTGCATCACGTCAGCCCTCCGTAACTTCCCCGTAGCTCTGAAGGCACGGGAGGTCCCCATGGCCCCGTTGCCGTGTGGACGTGATGTTAGCCACATCAGTGATGCGCCGTCAGTACCTCGTGGCGGACAACTGGCCGGATGCAAAGGGGCCACGCCCCTGTGGAGGGACGGCCGCCGGCCCTCGTCGGCGCCGGGCACGGAGCGGCTGTCCGGGGGCGTCACGGGGCGTTGCCGCCGGTGACCGGGTGCTCGGGCGGGGTGCGGGGCGGTGTCCGGGGCGGCCGGGGAGCCCGGTGACGGAGGGGTTCGCGGTCTTGGCCGGAACGAGGGGGTCCCGGTCCGGCCCGTGGACGGTGCACGGCGCCCCCGCCGCTCGGTGGGAGCGGCGGGGGCGCCGTGACAAGCGGGCCGGGTCCGGGTCAGCGGGCCGCGCGGTTGACCGCCGAGACGACCGCCTTGATGGAGGCGCGGACGATGTTCGCGTCGATCCCGACGCCCCACAGCACCTTGTCGCCGATCGCGCACTCGATGTACGCGGCGGCCTGGGCGCCGGCGCCCTCGCTCATCGTGTGCTCGACGTAGTCCAGCAGGCGGACGTCCACGTCGATGGCGTGCAGCGCGTCGAAGAACGCGGCCAGCGGGCCGTTGCCGGTGCCGGTCAGCACCGCGTCGGTGCCGTCGACCACGGCCTCGACGGTCAGCGCGTCGGTGCCGTCGCTGGTGGACGAGGTCTGCGCGGAGCGCAGTGCGATGCGGCCCCAGGCGTTGTCCGGGGTGGGCAGGTACTCGTCCTGGAAGACGGACCAGATGGCGGCCGGGGTGACCTCGCCGCCCTCGGAGTCGGTCTTCTCCTGGATGATCCGGGAGAACTCGATCTGCATCCGGCGCGGCAGGTCCAGCTTGTGGTCGTTCTTCAGGACATAGGCGATACCGCCCTTGCCGGACTGCGAGTTGACGCGGATGACGGCCTCGTAGGAGCGGCCGACGTCCTTGGGGTCGATGGGCAGGTACGGGACCGCCCACTCGATGTCGTCAACGGTCTTGCCGACGGACGCCGCCTGGGCCTCCATCGCGTCGAAGCCCTTCTTGATGGCGTCCTGGTGGGAGCCGGAGAAGGCGGTGTAGACCAGGTCGCCCGCATACGGGTGGCGCGGGTGGACCTCCATCTGGTTGCAGTACTCGCTGGTGCGACGGATCTCGTCGATCTGCGAGAAGTCGATCTGCGGGTCGACGCCCTGGCTGAAGAGGTTCATGCCCAGGGTGACCAGGTCGACGTTGCCGGTGCGCTCGCCCTGGCCGAACAGGCAGCCCTCGATACGGTCCGCGCCCGCCATGATCGCCAGCTCGGCCGCGGCCACCGCCGTACCGCGGTCGTTGTGCGGGTGGACCGACAGGCATACGTGCTCGCGGCGCGAGAGGTTGCGCGACATCCACTCGAAGCGGTCGGCGTGTGTGGAGGGCGTGGAGCGCTCGACGGTGGCGGGCAGGTTCAGGATGATCTCGCGGCCGGGCTCGGGCTGCCAGACGTCCATCACGCCCTCGCAGACCTCCAGCGCGAAGTCCAGCTCGGTGTCGGTGAAGATCTCCGGGCTGTACTGGTAGCCGAAGGCGGTCTCGTCGCCCAGCAGCTTGTCGGCGTACTCCATGACCAGCCGCGTACCGTCCACGGCGATCTGCTTGACCTGGTCCTTCGAGCCGCGGAAGACGACGCGGCGGAAGACCGGCGCGGTGGCGTTGTACAGGTGCACGGTGGCGCTGTGGGCGCCGCGCAGCGATTCGACGGTGCGCTCGATCAGCTCTTCGCGGGCCTGGGTCAGGACGGAGATCGTCACGTCCTCGGGGATCGCGCCCTCTTCGATGATGGAGCGGACGAAGTCGAAGTCCGTCTGGCCGGACGAGGGGAAGCCGACCTCGATCTCCTTGTAGCCCATACGCACCAGGAGGTCGAACATCTCCCGCTTACGGGCCGGCGACATCGGGTCGATCAGCGCCTGGTTGCCGTCGCGCAGGTCGGTGGACAGCCAGCGGGGCGCGACCGTGATCCGGTTGTCCGGCCACGTACGGTCGGGGATCTCGACGGCCTCGTAGCGGCCGTACTTGTGGATCGGCATCCCGGAGGGCCGCTGCCGCTGCGTCGCGGTCGTGAGGGGGGTACGACGGCCGACGGCGTTCTCGGCGGGGCTCGACGGATTCGTCATGATGCGTAGGGCTCCTCGTATGTCCACTAGGGGCACGGCCGACGGGGCGAAATTTCGCAACACCGAACTCCGCGGGGAGGGGGTCGGCCTACGACTACAGGCCCTCGCCGCGGCAGCTAAGGAGAAGCAGCCCGAAACGCATGATGCTCAGCAGCGTAACCGAGGATCGCGGTGACCGGTCGTCGCGTATCAGTATGCGGGACCGGAGGGGCGTAACGGGTGAAGTGCGACGAACCACACGTTTTCAGGAATCTTCGCGGCGGGGAGTGACACCCGGGTTACAGGGTGCCACCGTTTTGTTCATGGACCTCACTCACATGGACCGCACCCAGATGCCCGCCAACCCGGTCTTCTGCACCATCGTCCCGCCGCACATCCTCAGCAATCTCGCCGAGTCGCACGAGCACGCCCGCCGCACCCTGGAGCACGACGGCACCCAGCGCGCCCGGCGCCGCGAATTCGTCGCCCGCGGCCTGACCCCCGGCGAGCCCGGCGCGGCCGCCACCAAGCCGCACCGCACCATCTACGACGCCGGCCACCAGGAGACCGTGCCCGGCACCAAGGTCCACGCGGAGTCCGACGGCCCCGCCAAGGACGTCTCCGTCAACCGCGCGCACGCCGGCCTCGGCGCCACCTTCGAGCTCTATCTGAAGGTCTACGGCCGCAAGTCCATCGACGGCGCCGGCCTGCCGCTGGACGCCACCATCCACTACGGCCAGAAGTACGACAACGCCTTCTGGGACGGCGAGCGGATGGTCTTCGGCGACGGCGACGGCGACCTCTTCCTGGACTTCACCATCCCGGTCGATGTCATCGGCCACGAGCTCACCCACGGCGTCACCCAGTACACCGCCAACCTCGACTACCAGGGCCAGTCCGGGGCGCTCAACGAATCCGTCTCGGACGTCTTCGGCTCCCTGATCAAGCAGTACGCGCTCGGCCAGAGCACCGACCAGGCCGACTGGCTGATCGGCTCCGGCCTCCTGGGCCCGAATGTCACCGGCAAGGCGCTGCGCTCCATGAAGGCGCCGGGAACCGCGTACGACGACGATGTGCTCGGCAAGGACCCGCAGCCCGCGACGATGAAGGGCTACGTCGACACGGCCGACGACAACGGCGGGGTGCACCTCAACTCCGGCATCCCCAACCACGCCTTCTACCTGGCCGCCACCGCGCTGGGCGGCAAGGCCTGGGAGAAGGCGGGACAGGTCTGGTACGACGTGCTGACCGGCGGTGATCTCGCCAAGGACGCGCAGTTCGCCGACTTCGCCGCGCTCACCGTCGCCGCCGCCCGCGCCCGCTTCGGCGCCGGCGGCGAGCACGAGGCCATGATCAAGGCGTGGACCCAGGTGGGCGTGACCGCCAGGTAGGCAAGCGGCGGACAGGGGCAATCCCCGGCGCGCTGCGGGGTAGGAGGCCACCATGCGTATTGAGATCCGACGCACGGGTGGCTTCGCGGGCATCGAGCGCCGCGCCGAGGTCGACACCTCGGGGCGGCCCGATGCCGGCGAGTGGCAGACCCTGGCCGAACAGTCCCTCTCCGACGCCCGTGACACGCCCCCCACCGGTGTCCCGGACGGCTTCCGCTATCAGCTCACCGTCGACGGGCGGACGGTGTACTGCGCCGACCCCCGGCTGACGGATGAGCAGCGGAAGCTGATCACGTGGGTGATGAAGGAGGGGGCGTAGGCGAGGGCCGGTTCCGGCGGGGGGGCCTCCGGGCGGGCGGCGTTACAGCACGCGGTCGGCCCGGGGAAGGGACCGTACGGCGTAGGCGACGGCCCAGCACAGTGGCAGGGCCAGGGCGGCGACCAGCGCGAACTTGGCGGCCGCCGGTGCGTGCAGCCAGCGGAAGGCGAAGCCGAGGCCGACGAGCACCGGCGCATGGATGAGATAGACGGCGAAGGCGTGGCGGGAGAGGAACGCGGCGGTGGGCCCCTGCCGGTTGAGGCGTTCACGGAAGAGGACGGTCAGGCCGAGGACGATCCCGACGGCGAACGTCGACAGCCACGCGGCCGCGGCCAGCGACTGCCACGTACCGTTCCCGTCGAGTGTGCCGTCCTTCGCGGTCAGGACGACGGGAAGGTAGGCGAGCGTCGCGGCGCCGGCGACGCCGAAGCCGACGCGGCCCGCGACACGGGAGAGGGACTGCGGCCAGCCGTGGCGGTGGGCGAGCACGCCGAGGACGAAGAAGCTCGCGTACTGCGGCAGGTAGCTGGGGGTGGGCAGGCCGAGGACGGGGAGGTAGCTTCCGTCCGGTACGAGGAAGCGCCACAGGTACGTGGCGAGGGCAAGCGCGAGGGTGAAGACCACGATGGCGAGCGGCCGCAGTGGCTTCAGCGGCCGCTGGTGCCGAGCCGCCCGCGCCGCCTCGTGGCCTGCCGCTGCGGCGGAGCCGGGGAGGCGGCGGGCACCACGGCGGCGGACCAGGGCGTAGAGCGCGGCGAACACGAGGAGCACCTCGACGAACCACATCGGGCCCGCGTCCCAGCTCAGTACGTAGTACAGCCAGTAGGGCAGGGATTCGCCGCGCTCGGCGAGGGTGGCCTGCAGGTCGGCGTAGCCGCTGAAGCTCGTCAGGGGACGTATCAGCAGGAGGAAGGCGAGCAGCGGAATACCGAGCCGCTTGAGGCGGTCCCGGACGAACGGCCGCGCGCCCTTGCGGTCATAGGAGGCCGGCGTGAAATACCCGGCGATCATGAAGAAGAAGCCCATGAAGAACGCCTGGTTGAACATGACGAAGACGTCCAGGATCAGCCCGGAGCCGTCCTTGGCGGGCTCGGTGTAGTACCAGGCGGGGATGTTGCCGTAGGTGACGGCGGTGTGGTGCAGGACCACGAGAGCCGTCAGCGCGATGCGCAGATTGTCGACATAGAGCAGCCGGGCCCGGCCCGGCCTCGTGGTGGCCGGTTCGAACTCGGTCCGTAGGGCCGTGTCGTGCGGTTCGTCCGTCATGAAATGCTCCCCCGTTCAGTGCAGTTCAGTTCACTGCTGTGTAGGTGCTGTGCAGTTCAGCGCCGGGTCCCGCCCTCCGCGCGGGTGGCGTGCTCGAAGAGGTCGGCGAGTTCGCGGGCGTAGGCCGCCAGGTCGTGCTCGGGATGGGCGCTCCAGTACGCGAACATGTTGTCGATCCCGGCCTGGAGGCTGACGGCCATGACGCGGACGTCGAACGCGCGGAACTCACCGCTTTTCCGGCCCTCCAGAAAGGCCTTCTCCAGCTCGACGTAGAGCACTTCGCTTGACGCGACGCCGTAGCGCGGGGCCCCGTCAGCGGTGCGGAAGTGGCTGAAGATCTCGCCGAGCGCGGCCAGCTGGCTGCGGTGGCCGTGCATGTACTCGGCGACCGACTCGATATAGACGCGCAGCCACGCGGTCGTCCCGGCGTGCGCCTCCAGCCGGGCCCCGACGAAGTCGCCGATGTCCCCGTAGACCTGGTCGACGAGCCGCTCGATCAACTCGCCCTTGCCTGCGAAGTGGTACGAGATCACGCCCTTGCTGATCCCCGCCCGCTCGGCGATCTGCGCCAGCGAAGCCTTCGCGAACCCCAGTGCCGCGATGGTCTCGACGGCGGCGTCGATGATCTGGGCGCGGCGCGCCTTCTCGATGAACGAGCGTTCCGGCTCGGGTGAGGCCGGTCCGCTCTTCTCGACGCCGTCCTGACCATCGGGATCATTTTTTGACCGCATGGCCAAAATATTAGGCGGGCGGTCAGCCGCTGTCCAGCGCGCCACCCTCAACTGCCGCGCCGGCCCGACCTCTTGACGCTGTTACCGGCGGTAAACGAGGATCCGGCGCATGACATCCGAGCCGGCGTCGCCACTCCCCCGCTTCCCCCGCGACTTCCTGTGGGGCGTGTCGACCTCCGCCGCGCAGATCGAGGGCGCGGTGGCGGAGGACGGGCGAGGGCGGTCCGCCTGGGATGCCTTCATGGCGCAGGCCGGGCGGATCAAGGACGGGACCGACGCCCGGATCACCACCGACCACTACCACCGCTACCGCGAGGACGTCGCGCTGCTGAAAGAGCTCGGCGCCGGCGCGTACCGCTTCTCGGTGGCCTGGCCGCGGGTGGTGCCGGACGGGAGCGGGGCGGTCAACACGGCCGGGCTGGACTTCTACGACCGGCTGGTGGACGCACTGCTGGCGGCCGGGATCCAGCCCGTACCGACGCTGTTCCACTGGGACACCCCGCAGGCCCTGGAAGAGGGCGGCGGCTGGCTCGTACGCGAGACCGCCGCGCACTTCGCGGCGTACGCGGACGCGGTGGCGGCGCGGCTCGGGGACCGGGTGGAGCGCTGGATCACACTCAACGAACCCGCCGAACTCACCTTGCTGGGTTACGGGTTGGGCCAGCACGCCCCCGGCCGCACACTGCTCTTCGACGCGCTGCCGGCGGCCCACCACCAGCTGCTCGGCCACGGCCTGGCCGTCCAGGCGCTGCGCGCCCGCGGCGCCACCAGCATCGGCATCGCCAACTCCCACGGCCCGACCTGGGCGGCGTCGGAGTCCGAGGCGGACACCGGCGCCGCCGACTTCTACGACCTGCTCCTGAACCGGCTGTTCGCCGACCCGGTCCTGCTGGGCCGTTACCCGGACGAGGGGCTTGCGGCGCTGCTGCCGGGCCCGGTCGCCGACGACCTGAAGATCATCTCCGAGCCGCTGGACTGGTACGGGATCAACTACTACCAGCCCACCCTGGTCGGCGCCCCGCAGCCGGACGCGGCCGCCCCCGCCGACTTCGCCGGAATCGCACTGCCCCCCGAACTCCCCTTCTCCCCCCGGGAGATCGAGGGCTACCCCCGTACCGACTTCGGCTGGCCGGTGGTCCCCCACGCCCTCACCGAACTGCTCCTCTCCTTCCGCGAGCGCTACGGCGCGCAGCTGCCGCCGGTCGTGATCACGGAGAACGGCTGCTCCTACGACGGCATCGAGGACACCGACCGGATCGCCTTCCTGGACGGGCATCTGCGGGCGCTGCACGAGGCGATGGCCGCCGGGGCCGACGTCCGCGGCTATTTCGTCTGGTCGCTGATGGACAACTTCGAATGGGCGGAGGGCTACGCCCGGCGCTTCGGCCTCGTGCACATCGACTACGCAACGCTCGCCCGCACGCCGAAGGCGTCCTACCGCTGGCTGCGGGACGCGCTGCGGGCCCAGGCCCGGGAGTGAGTGTTCCCCCGGCCCCCTCGGCTCCCTCGCCCCTGGCTGAACCGGCCGAACGGGTCGGCCCCGGCTGGACGGCGTCCCTCTCGCTGGCGAACGGCGCGATCTGGGTCGGCTGGTACGGCCCGATACAGATCCTGCTCGCCCTGCAGGCCGCCGCACTCGCGCCGCCCGGCACCTCCAAGGAATCGGTGCTGGCGTGGGTGACCGGCCTGGGCGCCGCGGTCTCGCTGATCTCCAACCCGCTCTTCGGCGCCCTCTCGGACCGTACGACCTCGCGCTACGGGCGGCGTACGCCCTGGATCCTGGCCGGGGTGCTGGGCGGGGCGGCGGCGCTGGCGCTGCTCGCCGGGGCCCGTACGGTCCCCGTGATGGCGCTCGGCTGGTGCCTGGTCCAGCTGACCCTCAACGCGGCGTTCGCGGCGGTGACCGCGGCCGTCCCGGACCGCGTCCCGCACCTCCAGCGCGGCGCGGTGGGCGGCTGGCTGGGCGCGGCGCAGGTCCTTGGGGTACTCGTCGGGACGGGCCTGGCCACGCTCGGCGGCGGGATCGTCGCGGGCTATGCGGCCTGCGCCGCCTTCACCGTGCTGGCCACCTTGCCGTATGTGCTGCTGCACCGGGATCCCGTACTGCCGGCCGGCGAGCGCCCACCGTTCGCCTGGCGGGACTTCCTCGCCGGGTTCTGGATCAGTCCCCGCCGCCATCCCGACCTGGGCTGGGCCTGGCTGACCCGTTTTCTGATCAACCTGGGCAACGCGCTGGCGCTGCTCTATCTCCTGTACTACCTGCGGGATGTCGTGCACCGTCCCGACCCCGACGGCGGGGTGCTGGTGCTGACCGCGGTCAACGGCGCGACCCTGCTGGCCACCGTCGTGGTCGGCGGGATCTGGTCGGACCGGGCCGGGCGCCGGAAGCCGTTCGTGCTGTGGGCCGGCGTGATCATGGCGGCGGCCACCGCGCTGCTCGCCGTCTGGCAGACCTGGCCGGGGGCCCTGTGCGCCGCCGCGCTGCTGGGGATCGGCTTCGGCGTCTTCCAGTCCGTCGACTTCGCCCTGATGACGGATGTGCTCCCGGCCGCCGCCCACCGGGGCAAAGACCTCGGCGTGATCAACATCGCCAATTCCCTGCCCCAGATGGCCGCCCCGGCCCTGGCCGCACCGCTCGTCAACCACCTCGGCGGCTACCGGGTGCTGTACGTCGTGGCGGCGGCGATCGGACTGGTGGGGGCGCTGCTGGTGCGGCGGATTCGCGGGGTGGCCTGAGCCCTTAGCCCTGAGCCCTTAGGGCTTGGGCGAACAGATCCCGTAGGGGATGCGAGCGCCCCCTTCGGGGCCACAACGTGGTGGGCGGGGCGCGGTATTCCCGTGGCTCACCGCGTGATCAAGACACGGGACGAGTCACGGGACCGAGTCACGGGACGAGTCACAGAGTTCGGACGCGACGCTCGCCGGGACCGCCCCCTAGAACCCGAGCTTCCGCAGCTGCTTGGGATCCCGCTGCCAGTCCTTGGCGACCTTGACGTGCAGGTCCAGGAAGACCGGCGTGCCGAGCAGCGCCTCGATGTGCTTGCGGGACTTCGTCCCGACCTCCTTGAGGCGCTTGCCCTTGGGGCCGATGATGATGCCCTTCTGGCTGGGCCGCTCGATGTAGACATTCGCGTGGATGTCGAGGAGCGGCTTGTCGGCCGGGCGGTCCTCGCGGGGCAGCATCTCCTCCACCACGACGGCGATGGAGTGCGGCAGCTCGTCCCGTACGCCCTCCAGCGCGGCCTCGCGGATCAGCTCGGCGACCATGACCTGCTCGGGCTCGTCGGTGAGGTCGCCCTCCGGGTAGAGCGGCGGGCTCTCCGGGAGGAGGGGCACCAGGAGGTCGGCGAGGAGGGACACCTGCTGGTCGCCGACGGCCGACACCGGAATGATCTCGGCCCACTCGATGCCGAGCTCCCTGCCGAGCTGGTCGATGGCGATCAGCTGGGCGGCCAGCGCCTTGGAGTCGACCAGGTCGGTCTTGGTGACGATGGCGACCTTGGGCGTCTTCTTGATGCCGGCCAGCTCGGTGGCGATATAGCGGTCACCGGGGCCGAGCTTCTGGTCGGCCGGCAGGCAGAAGCCGATGACGTCGACCTCGGACCAGGTGGCCCGTACGACGTCGTTCAGGCGCTCACCCAGCAGCGTGCGCGGCTTGTGCAGGCCGGGGGTGTCCACGAGGACCAGCTGGGCCTCGGGGCGGTGCACAATGCCGCGCACGGTGTGGCGGGTGGTCTGCGGCCGGTTGGAGGTGATGGCCACCTTCGTGCCGACGAGAGCGTTCGTGAGGGTGGACTTGCCCGCGTTCGGGCGGCCGACGAAGCAGGCGAAGCCCGCGCGGTGCGGGGCGGAGGAGTCTGTACGAACGCTCATGGCGCCCATTCTCCCCGATCGCCGGGGCCGCGCCGACCATCGCGCGGGCTCAGGCCCCCGGGCCGCCCGCCGGCACGGTGCTGCGCAGCGCGCCGTCCAGGCCCGCGACCAGCACCGGCGTCTCGGGCCCGCCGAGATCCCGTACGGCCGCACGGTCCGCATCCGCGGCTTGCTCGGCCTCGGTGACCACGGCCGCGGCCTCCAGGGACGTGGCCCCGCTGGCGACGGCCATCGCCACGGCCGTCTGCAGCGCGCTGAGCCGCAACGAGTCCAGTGCGACGGTCCCGGCGACATAGGTACGGCCGGTCTCATCACGTACGGCGGCACCCTCGGGCACACCGTTACGGGCCCGCGCCGAACGCGCGAGCGTGATGATCTTGCGGTCTTCGGGGTCCAGCGGTGCGGAGTCGGTCATACCGGCGAGCATATGCGCCACCCCCAAGGCGGCCGTACGGGGATCACCCGGCGACCGAGGACATCCCGCCGCGCCGGCCCTCCGGCGAGGTCAGCCACTCCAGCTTCGCCGCGGTGTCCGTGCCGGGGCGCGGGTTGTGCAGCACGATGTTCAGGTCGGGGCGGACCGGAATCTGCAGCTGGGTGGTCTCGAAGAGCAGGGCGCCGACCAGCGGGTGGTCCAGTTCCTTGTGGAGCTGGCCGCCGTCGGCCACATCGCCGAGCGACCAGAGCGCGACGAACTCCTCACTGGCCGCGGTGACCTCCCGGATGACCTCGGCGAACCCTTCGTCGCCGGGGCGCGCCGAGCACGCGGCGCGGTACTGCGCGACGACCATGGGGGCGTTCGCCTCCCAACTGGCCGCACGCGCGCGGTAGACGGGGTCGGTGAAGAACGCGATCAGGCAGTTCAGCGAGACGCCGGGCCGGCCGTGGCCCAGGACCAGCTGCGCCGCCTCGTTGTAGGCGATGGTGTTCCAGTACGGGTCCATGATGTGCGCCGGGAACGGCATCCAGGCGTCGATCAGCCGCTGCAGGCCCGCGCAGACGTCGGTGACGCCCAGCTCCGGGTCCTCCGAGCCCAGTCGCGGCGGTGGGTTCAGCCCGGCCAGGACATACAGATGGCGCCGCTCGGCGCCGCTCAGGCGCAGCACCCGGGCGACCGCGTCCAGCACCTGCGGCGAGACGGTGATGTCGCGGCCCTGCTCGAGCCACTGGTACCAGGAGGCGCCGACGCCGGCGAGGACGGCGACCTCCTCGCGGCGCAGTCCGGGTGTACGGCGCCGGCCGCCGTCGGGCAGGCCCGCCTCGGCCGGGGTCACCCGGGCCCGGCGGCTCATCAGGAACTCCCGCAGCTCCTGACGGCGGCGCGAGGTGTCACGGGTGGTGGTGGATTCCGGCAGGGCCACGGGCTCCCCCTGTCTGCGTGGCTGGTGGTCCGGACACCACGATAAGTGCCCGCTCCGCACCACGTATGCCGCGGCCGCAGGCTCTTGGCATGCGGGCTGAAGACGGCGGTTGCCCCGCTCCCCTGCGCCGGGGCAACCGACCCTTCAGCCGGCAGCGGCCGTCAGACGGCGCTGCCGCAGTTCACGATGAGGGAGGAAGCGGTGCCCTTGCCGGAATCCTTACCGACCGATTCCGGTCGGCGTTCCCGTCGGCTTTCCACCGCGGCACGGCGTGCACGCATTCCCGGTAATTTCCCTCTCGCACTTCACGGTTGGCGCGTTATCGGCAACCGGCCCGAGCGATCTTTCCATGGTCGTCACGAGGGAATCCAGCGTCCCGAAACATGGAATGCAGAAAAGTTGCGATGCACTCGGGATCAGTAGCGGAGAAGAGGAAATGCAGTGGAGAGAGGGAGGGAGGGAAGGAAGGAAGGAAGAAGGGGAAGGAAGAGGGGGGGAAAGGCGGGCTCGGCGGGTGTTACGCCGGGCCCGCGGCGCCGGGTCAGTTATCGGAACGCTGCGCGTCGGCTCCGTTGCCGCCCTCCGAGCGGACCGGTTCGCACAGCACCGTAATGATCTTGTTGCGGCGGCCGGCCGGGGATTCCGCGGTCAGCCGCAGCGCCTTGAGCCCCGGGTCGTGGGCGTCGTAGGAGAGATCGACCTCGGCCGTGGCGCCCGCGATGGGCACCCGCCCCAGGAGCTTGGCGAGCAGCCCGCCGACCGTCTCGACGTCCTCGTCGTCCAGCTCGGCCAGGCCGTAGAGCTCGCCGAGCGCGCCGATGTCCAGCCGGGCGGTGACGCGGTAGCGGCCGTCGCCGAGGTCCTGGACGGGCGGCAGCTCGCGGTCGTATTCGTCGGTGATCTCGCCGACGATCTCCTCCAGAATGTCCTCGATGGTGATGATGCCGGCCGTGCCGCCGTACTCGTCGATCACCACCGCGACGTGGTTGCGGTCCTGCTGCATTTCCCGCAGCAGATCACCGGCGTTCTTGGTGTCGGGAACGAAGACGGCGGGCCGTATCGCCGACGACACCAGTTCGGTCTCCGCGTCCCGGCTGATGTGCACCTTGCGGGCCAGATCCTTGAGGTAGACGATGCCGACGACATCGTCCTCGTTCTCGCCGGTCACCGGGATACGGGAGAAGCCGGAGCGCAGCGCGAGGGTCAGTGCCTGGCGGATGGTCTTGAACCGCTCGACGGACACCAGGTCCGTCCGCGGCACCATCACCTCCCTGACGAGGGTGTCGCCGAGCTGGAAGACGGAGTGCACCATACGGCGCTCCTCGTCCTCGATCAGCGACTCCTTCTCGGCGAGGTCGACCAGGGAGCGCAGCTCGGCCTCGGAGGCGAACGGGCCCTTGCGGAAGCCCTTTCCGGGGGTGAGGGCGTTGCCGATGAGGATCAGGAGCTGCGGGATGGGGCCCATGATGCGGGCCAGCGGCAGCAGGACGTAGGCGGCGGCGGTCGCGGTGTTGAGCGGGTGCTGGCGGCCGATGGTGCGCGGGGAGACGCCGACGGCGACATAGGAGACCAGCACCATCACGGCGATGGCGACGGTCAGCGCCTGCCAGGTCCTGTCGAAGGAGCGCAGGCAGGCGTAGGTGACGAGGACGCCGGCGGCCATCTCGCAGCCGACCCGCACCAGGAGCGCGACATTGAGATAGCGGGTGGGGTCGGCGGCGACCGCGGCGAGCTTGGCGCTGCCACGGCGGCCGGAGCGGACGGCCTCCTCGGCGCGGAAGCTCGTCGTACGGGCCAGGCCCGCCTCGGCGCAGGCCGCCAGCCAGGCGACCACGACGAGGAGGACCGCGACCGCGATCAGCTGGGTGGTCATCGGGGCGCCCCGGTCAGGACACGGTGGGGGCCGGTGAAGGGCCGGTCAGGCCCCGCTCGGCCCGCCAGCCGTCGATGATCGCCGCCTGCAGGCCGAACATCTCGGCCTTCTCGTCCGGCTCCTCGTGGTCGTAGCCCAGCAGGTGCAGCACGCCGTGGACGGTCAGCAGCTGGAGCTCCTCGTCCATGCTGTGGCCGGTCGGGGCGTCCTCGCCCTGCTTCTTGGCGACCTCGGGGCACAGCACGATGTCACCGAGGAGCCCCTGCGGGGGCTCCTCGTCGTCCTTGGCCGGCGGACGCAGCTCGTCCATCGGGAAGGACATGACATCGGTCGGACCCGGCAGATCCATCCACTGGATGTGGAGCTGCTCCATGGCCTCGGCGTCCACGACGATGACGGACAGCTCGGAGAGCGGGTGGATACGCATCCGGGCGATGGCATAGCGGGCGACGTCCAGGACGGCCTGCTCGTCGATGTCCGTTCCGGACTCGTTGTTGACGTCGATCGACATGGGAGGGGTTTCGTCTCGCTTCTGGTTGCTCGGCGGTCGTACGACGGTGGCTTACCGGCCGTTGTTGCCGTTGCGGCTGTCGTACTTCTCGTATGCGTCGACGATACGGCCCACGAGCTTGTGCCGGACCACGTCCTTGCTGGTGAGGAGGGAGAAATGCACGTCGTCGACGCCCTCCAGGATCTCCCTGACCTGGCGCAGGCCGCTCTTCGTGCCGCCCGGGAGGTCGACCTGGGTGACGTCACCGGTGATGACTATCTTCGATTCGAAGCCGAGGCGGGTGAGGAACATCTTCATCTGCTCGGGATTGGTGTTCTGCGCCTCGTCGAGAATGATGAAGGCGTCATTAAGGGTCCGACCGCGCATATAGGCCAGCGGCGCCACCTCGATCGTGCCCGCGGCCATCAGGCGCGGAATGGAGTCGGGGTCGAGCATGTCGTGCAGCGCGTCGTAGAGCGGGCGCAAATATGGGTCGATCTTCTCGTAGAGGGTGCCGGGCAGGAAGCCCAGCCGCTCGCCGGCCTCGACCGCGGGGCGGGTCAGGATGATGCGGTTGACCTGCTTGGCCTGCAGCGCCTGGACGGCCTTGGCCATCGCCAGATACGTCTTGCCGGTGCCGGCCGGGCCGATGCCGAAGACGATGGTGTGCTTGTCGATGGCGTCGACATAGTGCTTCTGGTTGAGGGTCTTGGGCCGGATCGTGCGGCCGCGGTTGGAGAGGATGTTCTGGGTCAGCACCTCGGCGGGTGTCTCGCTCACCGCGCCCTCGCCGTCCTCCGCCGCGCGCAGCATGGCGATGGAGCGTTCCACTGCGTCCTCCGTCATCGGTTGTCCGGTGCGGAGCACCAGCATCATCTCGTCGAACAGGCGCTGGACAAGGGCGACTTCCCGGGCGTCGCCGACAGCACTGACTTCGTTGCCCCGGACATGGATGTCGGTCGCCGGGAAGGCCTTTTCGATCACCCGCAGCAGCGAGTCTCCGGATCCCAGGACCGTCACCATCGGGTGCTTGGCCGGGACGGTGAACTGGGCGCTCGCCTGCGGTTGCGTGGGTGTCTGCGTCATGGGCCGGCTCGGTAGCCTGCTCAACCCCCATCCTTTGCTCATCAAGACAAGAGATCTTGCTGCCCGTGAAGAGGTACCGGAGACCGGACTCTCCTTGGGATACAAGAGTACGACGGGGCACTGACAAGCCCGAAGGCTTTTCCGGGGAAGGGGGCCGGTACGGGCCCTGGGACGCTCAGGCCGGGCGCCGGAAGCCGATCGTGGGGACGGCGCGGGCCAGCGGCGCGGGCCGGTAGGCGGCGGGCAGTACGTCGTCCAGGAAGGCGTACTGGCGGCGCAGCGCGCCCGGCGCCCCCGCCTCGCACATCCGCACCTGCTGCCACCAGGCCGCGATCTCGGCCCAGCCGGGCGCGGAGAGCGAGCCGCCGAATTCCTGCACGGACAGGGCGGCGCTCAGGCCCGCGAAGGCCAGCCGGTCGGTGAGCGGCCAGTCGGCGAGGGTGCCGGTGACGAACCCGGCGACGAAGACATCGCCCGCACCCGTCGGGTCCAGCGCCTCCACGGCGATCGCGGGCACCTCGGCGGTCTCCCCGGTCCGCGCGTCCGCGGCGCAGGCACCCTCCGCGCCCATGGTGACCACCGCGAGCGGGACCCGTTCGGCCAGCTTGCGGGCGGCGGCGCGCGGGCAGTCGGTGCGGGTGTAGCGCATCGCCTCCCCGGCGTTGGGCAAAAAGGCCTCGCAGTGTTCGAGGTCGGCGAGGTCGGCCGGGTCCCAGCGGCCGCTGTCGTCCCAGCCCACATCCGCGAAGATCCGGCTGCCGCGGCCGGCCGCGCAGCCCAGCCAGCCCTCCCGCCGGCCGGGCACCAGCGAGGCGACGCAGGCGCGGGACGGCGGCGGGCAGCCCGGTGCGTGCGCCCCGTCGAAGGCGGACTCCGGCGGCGGCGCCTCATGGCCGTGGCTGACCATCGTGCGCTCGCCCTCGTACGCCATGGAGACCGTCACCGGGGAGTGCCAGCCGGGGACCGTACGTGACATGGCCAGGTCGATGCCCTCGCCCTGGGAGAGCGCCTCCCAGCAGTACTCGCCGTACATGTCGTCGCCGAAGGCCGCGGCCAGAGAGGTGCGCAGGCCGAGCCGGGCGAGCGCGGTGGCCATGTTGGCGACGCCGCCGGGGCTGGAGCCCATGCCACGGGCCCAGGACTCGGTGCCGCGGACCGGCGCGGAATCCAGGCCGGTGAAGATGATGTCCAGGAAGACCGTGCCGGTCAGATAGACGTCGGTGCGCGGATCGCCTTCGTGCCGCACCTCGGCCAGCGGGTCGAGGGCCGTCGGCACGGCGGCCGGGCCCGCAGGCGGTTGGACATCGCGTCGGCCACTGCTCACCGCGCTCGCCCCTCTCGTATCGGCACGTGCCGCCAGTCTGCCCGATGCTGCGGTACGTTCCGCCTCATGAGGCTCACGATTCTCGGCGGCGGCGGTTTCCGGGTGCCGCTGGTCCACCGCGCGCTGCTGGACGACCCGGCGCGCTCCGTCTCCGAGCTCACGCTGTACGACACCGACGCGCGCCGGGTGGGAGTGATCGCCGACGTCCTGGCGCGGCAGGCGCAGGGTCACCTTGAGCCGGTGACCGTACGCGTCGTGAACGACCTGGACAAGGCCCTGGCCGGCGCCGACTTCGTCTTCTCCGCGATACGCGTGGGCGGTACGGCGGGCCGGGTACGCGATGAACGCATCCCCCTGTCCGAGGGCGTGCTGGGCCAGGAGACGGTCGGCGCGGGCGGCGTCCTGTACGGCCTGCGGACCATCCCGGTGGCGCTGCACATCGCCGAACGGGTCGCCGCGCTCGCCCCCGGGGCCTGGGTCATCAACTTCACCAACCCCGCGGGCATGGTCACCGAGGCGATGTCGCAGGTGCTGGGCGACCGCGTCATCGGCATCTGCGACTCACCGGTGGGCCTGGTGCGCCGGGCGGCCCGCGCGGCCGGCGCGGACCCGGCGGCGATCGGGGACCCGGGCCGGGCGGCGTACGACTATGTGGGTCTCAACCACCTCGGCTGGCTGCGGTCGTTGACGGTCGACGGCACCGAACTGCTGCCCCGGCTCCTCGCCGACGAGGCCGCGCTCGGCTCCTTCGAGGAGGGCCGGCTGTTCGGCGCCGACTGGCTGCGCACCCTGGGCGCGCTGCCCAACGAGTACCTGCACTACTACTACTTCCGCCGCGAGACCCTGCGCTCCCTACAGGACACCAAGGAGACCCGCGGCGAGTTCCTCGACCACCAGCAGGGCGGCTTCTTCGAGCGGGCCGCGGCGGCGGGCGGCCCGCAGGCGGCGTACGAGCTGTGGGAGCGGACCCGGCTGCAGCGCGAGGAGACGTATATGGCGCACAGCCGGGAGGCGAGCGGTGGCTGGCAGCGCGACAGCCACGACCTGGAGGGGGGCGGCTACGACCGGGTCGCGCTGGCCCTGATGCACGCCATCGCGGGCAACCGCGGCACCCGGCTGATCCTCAATGTCCGCAACGGTTCGACGGTGCCGCAGCTGGCGCCGGACGCGATCGTGGAGACGGTGTGCGAGGTGACGTCCAAGGGCGCCCGCCCGCTGCCCTGCGCGCCGCTGCGTGAGGACCAGTTGGGGCTGATGCTGCAGGTCAAGGCGGTGGAGCGGGCGACGGTGGAGGCCGCCACGTTCAAGGACCGGGGCGCGGCGCTGCGGGCGCTGGCGCTGCATCCCCTGGTGGACTCCCCCGCGGTGGCCGCCCGCATCCTGGAGCGGGCGGCCGGCGAGGGGTGAGGTGCGGGTGGCGGCCGGGGAGGGGTGTGGGTTCCGGTCAGCGGCCGGGCAGGGGTGTGGGTTCCGGTCGGCAGCCGCGGCTGGCGTGCAGGTGGCGGCCGGGGCGGCAGCATTTCGTCCGTCCCGTCAACCACGTGGCGAACGACGGGAGTTGACCCAGCCGAGGCAGCCGGGCGAGCCACGGGAATACCACCCCGCCCCCACCACGTTGTGGCCCCGCAGGGGGCGCGTGCAACCCCTACGGGATCTGTTCGCCCACCCCCTAGTGGCCCCGCTCGATCCACTCCTCCAGGTGCGGGGCCTCGTCCCCGATGGTCGTCGTATCGCCGTGGCCGGGGCGGACCACGGTCTCCGACGGCAGGGCGAGCAGCCGGTCCCGGATCGAGTCGATGATCGTCGGGAAGTCCGAGAAGGACCGCCCGGTGGCGCCGGGGCCGCCCTGGAAGAGGGTGTCACCGGTGAAGACCGTGCCCAGTTCGGGTGCGTGCAGGCAGACCGCGCCGGGTGCGTGGCCCGGGGTGTGCAGCACGGTCAGATCCGTACCGGCGATGGTCAGCACCTGCCCGTCGGCCAGGTACCCGTCCGGGGCGGAGTCGGGGTGGGTCTGTTTCCACAGCGGCAGGTCGTCGGGGTGCAGGTGGATCAGGGCGCCGGTACGGGCGGCCAGCGCCGGGGCGGCGTCGATGTGGTCGTTGTGCGCGTGGGTGCAGATGATGGCGCGCAGCGTCCGGCCGCCGAGCGCGTCCAGGATGGCCTGGGCATCGTGGGCGGCGTCGATGACGACCGCCTCGACGTCATCACCCACGATCCATACGTTGTTGTCGACGTCCCAGGTGCCGCCGTCGAGCGAGAAGGTCCCCGAAGTGACGAGGTGATCGATACGGGGCGCCATCAGAGCGTCACCACCGAGCGCAGGACGTCGCCCGCCTGCATCCGCTCGAAGGCTTCCTCGACGCCGTCGATGCCGATCGTCTCGCTCACGAACGCCGACAGGTCGATCCGCCCCTGCTGATGCAGATCGATCAGCATCGGGAAGTCGCGGGAGGGCAGGCAGTCGCCGTACCAGGAGGACTTGAGGGCGCCACCGCGGCCGAACACCTCCAGCAGCGGAAGTTCCAGGGTCATGTCCGGGGTGGGGACACCTACCAGGACCAGGGTCCCGGCGAGGTCCCGGGCGTAGAACGCCTGCTTGTACGTCTCCGGGCGCCCCACCGCCTCGATCACCACATCCGCGCCGAAGCCGCCGGTCAGCTCGCGAATCGCCTCAACCGGGTCAGCGGAACGGGAGTTGACGGTGTGGGTGGCCCCCATCGAGCGGGCCCACCCCAGCTTCCGCTCGTCGACATCCACCGCGATGATCTTGGACGCTCCGGCCAGCCGCGCGCCCGCGACGGCGGCATCCCCCACACCGCCGCAGCCGATGACCGCGACCGAATCGCCGCGTCCCACGCCACCGGTGTTGATGGCCGCGCCGATGCCGGCCATCACCCCGCAGCCCAGCAGCCCGGCGACGGCCGGCGAGACCTCGGGGTCGACCTTGGTGCACTGCCCGGCGGCCACCAGCGTCTTGTCGGCGAACGCCCCGATGCCCAGCGCCGGGCTCAGCTCGGTGCCGTCCTTCAGGGTCATCTTCTGCCGCGCGTTGTGCGTGTCGAAGCAGTACTGCGGACGCCCGCGCCGGCACGCCCGGCACGCCCCGCACACCGCCCGCCAGTTGAGGACGACGAAGTCCCCCGGTTCCACGTCCGTCACACCGGTCCCGACCGACTCCACCACACCGGCTGCCTCATGTCCCAGCAGAAACGGGAACTCGTCGTTGATCCCGCCCTGTTTGTAGTGCAGATCGGTGTGGCACACCCCGCACGCCTGGATCTTCACCACGGCCTCACCGGGGCCGGGGTCCGGCACCAGAATCGTCTCCAGCCGGACGGGTTCGTTCTTCCCCGGCGCAATGACGCCGCGCACTTCCTGTGCCATGGAACAGCCCCTTTCAAAGATCACCTACGGGACCACTGTGGCGCACCGCCACTGAGCCGTGCCACACCGTACGCGGATGGGGTGCGGTTGGAGGGGATTAGCCGCATCGTGCGCACCGTCGTCACCACGGAGCCGGCATGGGTGCTACGGAGGGGGCCAGGCGAGAGGCGTCACCACCGGGGTACGGCCGGCGTGACCCACTGCGGATTCGCCACCCGCATCGCGGCGGCATCGTCGCGGGAACGGTAGGTGCCGTCGTCGTCCAGCCAGCGGCGGTGCAGGGCGGCGAGCCGGTCGTGGTCGAGCGCGATGCCCAGGCCCGGGGTGTCGCTGACCTCCAGGCAGCCGTCGCGGAAGGTGAGGCGTTCGGTGAGCACGTCCTCGGCCTGCCAGGGGTAGTGGCTGTCGCAGGCGTAGCCGAGGTGGGGGACGGTCGCCGCGACGTGGGTCATGGCGGCGAGGCTGATGCCCAGGTGGGTGTTGGAGTGCATGGACAGGCCGACGCCGAAGGTCCGGCAGACGGCGGCGAGTTCGCGGGTGTTGCGCAGGCCGCCCCAGTAGTGGTGGTCGGAGAGGACGACCTGGACGGCGCCGCGGGTGAATGCCTCGGGGATCTCGTCGAAGGTCGTCACACACATATTGGTCGCCAGGGGGAGATCCGTGCCGGCGGCCACCTCCGCCATCCGTGCGGTGCCGCTGGCCGGGTCCTCGAGGTATTCGAGGACGTCCCGCAGCTCGTGCGCCACCCGGAGCGATGTCTCCACGCTCCAGGCGCCGTTGGGATCGATGCGGAGCGGGTGGCCGGGGAATGCGGCGGCGAGCGCCTTGATCGCCGCGACCTCCTGTGCGGGCTCGAAGACGCCGCCCTTGAGCTTGAAGGACGTGAAGCCGTAGGTGTCGGCGAACCGGCGGGCCTGGGCGACGACGCCGGCCGGGTCGAGCGCGGCGCCCCAGTCGTCCGGTTCGCCGCGGCCGCCCGGATGGGCGTCCCACCGGTAGAAGAGGTAGGCGCCGTAGGCGACGCGGTCGCGGACCTTGCCGCCGAGCAGGGCGTGTACGGGCAGTCCGGTGGCGCGTCCCCAGGCGTCGAGGCAGGCCACCTCGAAGCCCGAAAGCACCGACAGGCGCAGTTTGTCGGCGGTCTGTACGCCGCGCAGTCCGCCGACGTCGATGGCGTCGGCGCCGGTCGCGGCGGGCGAGTCGCCGCACACCTGGGCGGCGAGCGCGAACAGTCCGTTCAGGTCCGTGACCGAACGGTCGATGAGGGCGGTGGCCAACGGGCGGGCCAGATCGAGGTACTTGATGTCGCCGTAGGTCTCGCCGAGCCCGGTGGCGCCGCCCGCCGTCATCACCTCGATGATCAGCCGGGGGGTGTACGGCTGGTGTACGCCCTGGGTGTTGAGCAGGGGCGGATCGGCCACCAGGATCGGGGTGAGCCGGACCTCGGTGATGGCGAGACTGTCCATGCGGGGTGACTCCTGCGCTGTCGAGGGTCGTTTTCATATGTGGGTGACGTCCGCATATGAGGTCGGAGGGTAAGGAGCCCGCGCCACGACCGTCAACACCCCCTGCTGCGCGAGGCTTTACCAACCGTTGAATCTTCGCGCGTAGATACAGAATTGGCGGCTCTGTTAGATCTACCTGAGTGTCAACTGAGCCTGCTCATGTCATCTGAAGGAGCCGCGCATGCCCCGTCCCGCCCTCTCCCGTCGCGCCCGCCTCGGCGCCGCGACGGTCGCCGCCCTCGTCGCCGGTACGGCCGTCTTCGGCATCGGCCAGGCGACCGCCGAGCACTCGGTCCCGCGCACCGACAAGGAGATCCCCAACCTCACGCAGGTGCAGGACCAGATCAAGGCGTACTACGGCGACACCGTGACCGGCGACGGCCGGCACTACGCCTCGCCCCACAGCAATTACGCACGTCAGGTCCGCGGCATCGAGGCGAAGGCCCGCACCTATCTGGCCAGGGCGCTCGCAAAGCCCGCCGCCCGCTCCGGCGCGCACGCCAAGCCCGCCAAGCCCGCCATCGTCCTGGACATGGACGACACCACCCTGCTCACGTACAACTACGAACTCCAGGTGGGCTTCCACTTCACCCCGGAGAGCCAGGACGCCTACCTCGCCACCACCGACATGGACCCGGTCTTCGGCATGAACCGGCTCGTCAACTGGGCGCACGACAAGGGTGCCGAGGTCTTCTTCCTCACCGGCCGCAAGGAGGCGCAGCGCGAGTGGAGCGTGCGCAACCTCAAGAACGTCGGCTACGGGGTGCCCCTGGACCGCAGCCACGTCTATCTGAAGAACAAGGAGAACCCGCCCCCGTACCTGCCGTGCGGCGCGGACTGCACAACGATCGAGTACAAGTCGGGTACCCGTAAGCACATCGAGTCGCTCGGCTACGACATCGTCGCCAACTTCGGGGACCAGTACAGCGATCTGCAGGGCGGCGCCGGGGACCGGACGTTCAAGCTGCCGAACCCGATGTACTACCTGCCGTAGGCGGCCGGGGCCGGGGGCCGGGGAGGCCGGTACCCCTAGCGCCTCTTGGGGAGCGGCACGCGCATCAGGTCCTGGGCGACGGTGAGTTCACCGGTGAACCCCGCTGCGCGTGCCTGCCGCTCGAACTCCTCAGGGTCGGAGTAGCGCTGCGAGAAATGGGTCAGGACGAGATGGCGTACGCCCGTCTCGACGGCCACTCCGGCGGCCTGCCCGGCCGTCAAATGGCCATGTTCCACGGCCAGTTGGAGGTCTTCGTCCAGGAACGTCGACTCGATGACGAGCATGTCCGCGTCCGCCGCGAGCGCGTACACGCCCTCGCACAGCCGGGTGTCCATCACGAAGGCGAACTTCTGGCCGGCGCGTAGCTCGCTGACCTCGTCGAGGCGGACGCCGTTCAGCTCGCCGGTGCGCTGCAGCCGGCCGATGTCGGGCCCGGCGATGCCGTGGGCGGCCAGCCGGTCGGGCAGCATCCGGCGGGCGTCCGGCTCCACCAGGCGGTAGCCGTACGACTCGACCGGGTGCGAGAGTTTGCGGGCCTCCAGGACGTACGACTTCGAGCGGTCCAGTTCGCCGTCGCCCGCCACCGGGCGCTGCTTGAGCCGGACCGTCTCGCGGTAGGCGGTGGCATAGCGCAGCCGGTCGAAGAAGTGCTCCCCGCTGGCCGGATAATGGGCGGTGATCGGGTGCGGCACCCGGTCCAGATTGATCCGCTGGATCACGCCGGCCAGGCCCAGCGAGTGGTCGCCGTGGAAATGCGTGACGCAGATCCGGTTGAGGTCATGTGCGGCGACCCCGGCGCGCAGCATCTGACGCTGGGTGCCCTCGCCGGGGTCGAAGAGCAGTCCCTGGCCGTCCCACCGCAGCAGATAGCCGTTGTGGTTGCGGTGCCGGGTGGGAACCTGGCTGGCGGTGCCGAGGACGACCAGTTCGCGTACGGACACGGCCGATTACCCGGGGGGCCACTGGAGGCCGCGGCCACCGAGGACGTGCAGGTGGGCGTGGAAGACGGTCTGGCCCGCGCCGGCGCCGGTGTTGAAGACGACCCGGTAGCCCCGGTCCTCGATCTTCTCCTCGGCGGCGACCTCGCGGGACTCGCGCAGTATGTCGGCGATGATCTGCGGTTCGGCGCCGGCGAGGGTGGCCGCGTCCGGGTAGTGGACCTTGGGGATCACCAGGATGTGGGTCGGGGCCTGGGGGTTGATGTCGCGGAAGGCGACGGTGGTCTCGGTCTCCCGGACGATGGTCGCCGGCACCTCCCCCGCCACGATCTTGCAGAACAGGCAGTCGGCCTGCGGTTCTCCCGCCACCGGTGGGCTCCTTACGGTTGCGCGGCATGCGCCGTACGCACGCGCCGTACGCACGGTGCGTACGGCCTCGGATGCTACCGGGCCGCGGCCCGATCACCCGGTCGCGGGGCCCGCGGATCACTAAGCTGGCACGGCAGACCGCTTATCGCCCACTACCGGGAGTTATCCACCATGGCAACCACGCGCACCTCCACCACGCATTGGGAAGGCAACCTCCTGGAGGGCAAGGGCACCGTCGCCCTGAACTCCTCCAAGGTCGGTACGTACGACGTGACCTGGGCCGCCCGCTCGGCGGAGCCCAACGGCGTCACCAGCCCCGAGGAGCTGATCGCGGCGGCCCACTCCGCCTGCTTCTCCATGGCGTTCTCGCACGGCCTGGCGGGCCAGGGCCACACCGTCGCCTCGCTCGACACCCAGGCCGACGTCACCTTCCAGCCGGGCGAGGGCATCACCTCCATCGTGCTGACCGTCAAGGCCGCCGTGCCCGGCCTGTCCGAGGAGGACTTCCAGGCGGCCGCCCAGGACGCCAAGGCCAACTGCCCGGTGAGCCAGGCGCTGGCGGGGGTCAAGGACATCCGCCTCCAGGCCGAGCTGATCTGACACCTCACCAGGTGAGGTGAACGGCTGAGGAGAACGGCGGTGGGGGGGGGGGGGGGGGGGGGGGGGGGGGGGGCGCCCCCCGGGGGGGGGGGGGGGGGGGGGGGGGGGGGGGGGGGGCCAGGCCCCCAGGTCAGCCGCTCACGCCGCGCAGGACCATCCCCACAGCCGCCTCCGTGATCTCGTCCGGGTTTTCCGCGGCGCCGAGTTCGATGCG
>NZ_JBVHTY010000031.1:0-40658 GCF_055565615.1 Streptomyces sp. NPDC028368
GGCCCGCTGGGCATCAGTTACCGACAACGGCGGGATCTTCGGTCCAGGACGACTCACACTCAACCAACGACGAAACTCCGACTCAGGTCACTAGCCTCTCACCCACCACTGACAATCGATCTTGGAGTCCAGGTCGGATTCGGCAACCCCTGCCGTGAGGCGGCCGACGCCCGCGGCGAGCGTGAGGCCGACGGCTGGCTCTCCCGCTTCCGCGCCCGACCTGGGTAAGCCTTCTCCTCGAGCGGGCCCCGGGACGTAGCGGCCAGCCGATATGCCCAGGGCAGGCAGGGACGCAGTCGGGACCGGTCCAAGGTTGATGGGGCTACACGAATGAAGCCGATGTGTTCGGTCCCTTGTGGTGGCTGACTGGATGGTGGGTGTGCTGGTTTCTCAGCAAAGCTGCCGGCGGCGTGCCACGGCGGTGGCATGCTCCCTGCCATGGATGAGGATTCGCAGGACAAGACAACGCCGGGGTTGTGGGGGCGTATCGCGTGTGCCTGGGCGGTCGCTTTCGCCGCGCTTCATTTTTTCTGGGCGCTGGGCGGCAGCTGGGGCCTCAGCGTCTCGGCGGGGCCCCTGGCCGAGGAACGCCCCGGGTGGTTCGTGGTGGTGGGCTTGTGGGGCGTGGGGTTGCTATGCCTTGTCGGCGGTGTGCTGGGATGGCTTCTCGCCCGGCCGCGGCCTCGTGGCCTGGCAGGACGGATGGTCAAGGCCCTGGGCTGGTGTGCCTGCGCTGTGCTGCTGGTGCGCGGCATCTCCGTCGAGGTGCTGCTGCTGACCGACACTGCGGGCCAGGGAATAGACGTAAGCCCGGAACAGCGGCTGTGGACGCTGTTGTTGTGGAATCCCTGGTTCCTGGCCGGCGGTCTCGTCTTCGGTTTGGCCGCACGGGGGTCCGGAAAAGCGGAGGGCCCAAGTAGCAGCGCCGCCTGACGGTTCCTCGGGGTGCGCGACCGAGGGTGTCCAAGATCGTTCTGTGACGAAGGAACTGGACACCCTGCTGTGACGGCACCGGTATGTGAAGGTCGATGACGAGCTGGAGGCGGAGCGATGGATGGGCCGCCCGCCGCAGTTGAGCGATGCCGAACTGGTCACGCTCGCCGTGGCCCAGGCCCTGCTCGGCTTCCGCTCCGAAGCACGGTGGCTGCGGTACGCGCGCAAGAATCTCGCCGCGATGTTCCCGTACCTGCCGCTGCAGGCCGGGTACAACTAGCGTCTCAAGTCCGCGCTGCCGCTGGTCAAGAAGGCGATACGGAAACGATGCTCGCGGTGGACACGGACTTCTGAGCCAGCGAAAGCGCCAGGCGTTCGGACCAGGACCTCCAGGTAGTGGTCCAGCTCCAGTTGGACGGCGCCTTTGGCGATCAGCCGCTCGTGCCGGGCCACTTCCATGCTCTGGTCGTAAACCACCAGGTGAGAAGCGTGCAGCACGACCCGAACCCGTCTACCGATCAGCCGGACAGGGACCGAGTGGCGGTTGGTGCGGCCGCGCGCGACGAGGCGTACGACGTCGAGTTCACGTCGGGTCAGCGGCTCGACCGGCTCGACCGGCCCGCCCGGCCCGGCCTTCGCGGTGCGAACCGGGCAGGCCTCGGAGATGGTCGGCCGGCCGCGAGGAGGGTGCCAGGTGCGCGAGCAGGCGGACAGTCCCGAAGGAGATCGGCGAGCTTCCGGCCGCCGCGGCCCGCACCGGATGGCGCGACGCGCGATTACGGGCTCTCCAGCCAATCGGTGTACCAGGTACGAAAACCGGGGCTCACCGGTACGAAGCCGCCCCAGTCCGGATCGATCTGCCAGACCTCGCCGGCTCGCGGGCCATTCAGGGCCAGCCGGATGAACATGCCGCAGCCCCGTTCGGCCAGCATGAGCGTGCCCCGGGTCAGCGCATCGGCCGGTGCGCCGATCCGGCCGGGCAGGGGTTCGGCGAGAGGGAACGCCCCGGCGAGTCGGCCCGGCAGTCGGTCTTCCTCCCACTCGCCGTCCACGGCCCACTCCTCGCCGGCCTCCGGGCGGGGGGCGGTCAACGGCATCAACCCGTGGAAGGGGCCGGCGGGGCCGTTCCCCACCTCCGCGACGAAGGACCGGTACTCCATCGGCAGATCGATGCCATGGGATTCCTCGAACGCTCGGATCTCCGCCTCCGGCAGCCGAGGTGCCAGCTCGTACCGGTGCGTGTCTGCCCCGAAGCGCTCCCGTCCCGGGTCTCGTGCCGCCATCTCTCGTATCCGTGCGCGTATGCCGTCCTCGTCCCAGCTCTCCATCCAGAGACCGTAACGGTGACGTCTGCGCCGCGGTCCGTCGCCCTCGCGCAGCCACATGGCCCTGCGGTGATCGTCCGGCGCCGTGATGAGCCCGGTCAGGCTCTCCGGAGCGTCCCTGCGTCCCTGCGTCCCTGCGTCCCTGCGTCCCTGCGTCCCTGCGTCCCTGCGTGGCGCGTGGCGCGGGGGCTTACGGGTGGTACTTCTCCTCGACCGTCTCGCCGGCGCCGGACTTGGGGTTCATGGTGACGCGGACGGTCACGCTGTTGGTCTTCGCGGCCTTCTCCAGCTGGTCCACGGTGCACTTCGAGGTGCCGTAGCCGTCATCGCCGATGGTCACGCGGCCGTCGGTGTCGGAGCAGATCGCGGCGGCGCCGAGGATCTTTGTGGCGTTGGCGACAAAGAATGCCTGGTCCGTGCCGCCGCCCTGGGGCTTGACGATCAGCTTGCCGGGCGCGAGGTACTCCAGCGTGCCGACGATCGTGCGGTGGTTACCCGCGTGGGCGACGCCGCTCCCGGCGGGGGTGGACTCGCTGCCGGCAGCGGTCGGCGCCGTGGCGGACTTGCCGCTGTCCTGGCCCTGCGAGCCGGAGTTGTTCGAGGAGGAACTGTTCGTGGGATGGGTCGAGGCCGAGGCGTGCTGCGCGTCGGACGTGGTCGAAGAGCCCGAGGAGCCGGCGGCGCCCGCCGGCCCGGAGTCCTGCCCGCAGGCCGTGGCCCCCAGGCCCAGCGCCGCCGCGGCGACGATGGCGGCGGCGATGCGGCGGCCGGCGCGGCCGCGGAAGCGGTTGGTGGCGGTGGTGGTGTTCATCGTGTACTCCCGTTGCTCTGTTCTCTCGTCTCGCTCCCGGACGACAATCAGCTTCGAAGATCGGGTTGGCGTTCTGCTAACGGCCGGCTAATGCGGTGCAGCGGCGCACCGCAGCGCGCTTTCCGCTGATGACTGGCTATGGCGGGTCGGTCGGGCGCAAGCAGGGCCGTAGACAAGCTCGGCGCCGACCGCACCGGAGCCGGCCCAGTCGAGTCCGAGTTCGGTGAGCTGCTGGAGTTCGTCCGCGGTGAGCTTGCCGCGCCTGGATTTGGTGTTCGACAGAAAGACACCGAGCTTGGCCTCGGTCCCTCCGGGAGGGTCTCTGTGTGGTCCCGGGAGACGCTCACGGAACCGGTGCGGTCCCTTGGCCACTGGCGCTGGGCTGCAAGGCCCACACAGCGATAGCGTCGGCGCATGCTGATCCGGTTACGGCACCCGTGGCGCGCCAGACTGATGGTGGCCTGCACCGTCCTCGCCCTCGTCACGGCCGGGGTGACCCTGCTGCTGCGGGACGCGGCCCCCGCCCCGTACAAGCCCCTGTCCGGCCTGCCCCGGCACCAGGGCATCCCGCAGTACGTCACCTACGCATACGAGGGGGACCGCAACGCCCCTCCTGGACCGGCCACGATCGCCGGATCCGTCATGCTCGCGTTGGCTTCAGGCCTGGGCATCGGGGGCTGCCTGATCGCCCGCCGACGCGCGGCCTGACCAGCCCGCCTCATCAGTGAAGGGCAGCAGGACGGTGACGCGGACTGCGGGGCACTGATCGTGGCGCGGGTGGCGTGGGAGTTGGTGCGGGCCAGGCATCTTCGTGGGCACGGGCAGGGCGGCGCCGCTGGACAGGAGGCGGCGCCGCCCCGGCCCCTGGTGCGGGAGCCGGGGCGGCGCCGCTGCTGTTAGATGACCGGGCCGAAGAGGCCGTTGCCGGCCACGTCGGCGTCAGGGCTGGTGTAGTACTGCCGCATCGCGCTGAGGAGTTCGTCGACGCTCAGCTTGCCGCTGCCGTCGGCGTCCAGTGCCTGGAATGCGGCCGCGCGGTTGTCCGGGGAAGTACGGAAGACCTCCTGCCATGCCTGGAACTCCTTCTCGTCGACCTCGCCGTCGCCGTCCGTGTCCAGCAGACCGCAGATCGCCTGGGTAAGTGGCCGGAACGCCGCGTTGAAGCCGTCCGTGGAGTTGATGAATGCGCCCTTCATGCCGGCGCGGTACTCCTCGGGGGTGAGCCGCTGGTCCCCGTCGGCGTCGGCCGCGCCCGACAGGGCGTCCCAGAACTGCACCATGCCGTCCATGAGCGCGGTGCCCTTGGGCGAGGTGGGCGATTCCCCGAAGGCGGAGAGCAGCTGGGTGCCCAGGGTGAGCAGGTCCTCGCGGTCCACGGAGCCGTCGCCGTCGGCGTCGACATGGCCGAAGCACACGTCGATCTTCCGGTCGAGCAGGGCGTCCCCGGTCAGTGTGGTCATGCTGTGCCTTTCTTCTCGTTCCCCGGACGGCGTCGTTTGTCGGCGTCCGGAAGTTGGTGGGGTGGCGGCCGGCGCCATGTGATCGAAGAGCGTGGGATCGGTCGGGTCGGCGGCCACGCTGATGCCCTGCAGGCGGGTGGTCCGTACGAAGGCGAGGTTGGCCTCGCCGAATACACCGCCGGTGGCCCCGGTGCCGCCGATCATCGGCAGGACGGGGAGGGTGCCGATGTGACTGTCGTTGACCTTCAGTACGCCGCCGTTGGTGACCTCGGCACAGAAGCGGTCGATCACTTCCGGGTCGCGCGCCCAGAGAGAGTTGCGCAGGCCGTAGCGGTTGTTGTTGACGAACGCGATCAGCTCGTCGAGGAGTCGTCCGTGCCGGGAGTCGTCCCGCACATCGGGTCGCTCGGACGCCCCGGTCATCTCCGGTACGACCACGCACATCAGCGGGAAGAACGTCTCCTCCCGTACGGCGCGCATCTTCGCCGCCGGCTCCAGGCCGTCCGCGCGCAGCAGAACGGGACGGATGAAGGGCCCCCGAGGGGTGGGAGTGTCGTGGACATCGACGAGTTCGCCGCCGCACAGGAGACGAGCGCCGAGCCCAACCGCCTCCTCCATCACCTCTAGACACTGCGCCCGTTTGACGACGGGGCTCAGGACCACATCCGGATCCTCGGGCGGACCGACCCGGAGGCCTGCCACATGCCGGTGCAGGCGCTCGATGAACCGGTCGGCGATCTCCGGGTGGACGAGGGCGAACTTGGGCGCGATGCACAACTGGCCCGACCCGTGGAAGCGTTCGGCGGCTGCCCGAACTGCCTGGTCGACATCGGCGTCGCGCCACACCACGATGGCGTCGTTCCCGGCCAGCTCCAGGACCGGCTTCTTGCCGTGCTCCAGACAGGACTGGGCCAGTTGTGTGCCGTGCTGAGCGGGACCGAAGTAGAAGATGTCGTCGCACTCGTCCGACGCCAGCCAGGTGCGCAGCGCAGCGCGCGAGGGGCCGCACAGGACGCTGAGCGTTCCGGGCGGTGCGCCGTACCGGTCGAGGAGGGGGGCGACGAGCTCGTGGTAGACGAAAGCCACCCCCAGGGGGCCGGTGGGCGGCGCGTTGACGACCAGGGCGTTGCCGGCGGCGAGCACCAGGACACCGAAGAGGGAGGAAATGGCCGCGGCATTGCGCGCCGGATTCAGGCACACCACTCCATCGGGTTTGCGAACCAACCGCACTCGCCGCCCGGCCTGTTCCCCCATCCACTCCAACGTCTGCTGCGCGAAGGCGAGGGAATCGGGGTGCGTGATGCTCAGCAGGGACGCCAGTTCCCAGCGCGCCACCTGTACCGGGTGGCCCTCGGCAACCAGGACGTCCACAAACTCCTCGGCACGCGCACGCAGCACACAGTGGAACGCGGCAGCGAAGTCCAGCCGCCGCTCCAGCGGTACCCGGGACCAACCCGGCTGAGCCCGGCGCGCCAGCGCCAGCGCCTCCCGGGACTGCGTATCGGTGGAATGGGCCACGCGCCCCGCCAGCCGTGGATCGCGTCGGTCGGCTTCGGTCCCCTTTCCGCAGTCCAGCCGGGCCTTGAGCGCCATGACCTCGTACAGCTCCTCCAGCAGGGCGCCCATGCGCGGCCAGTGGACCCAGCCCTCGCCCGGCTTTGGTGTGCCGCCGAGGAGGACGTCGTAGGAGCGGGGGCGGAGGGGGGAGTGGAAGTCATGCACGGGCAGAGCATGCGTACCGGGACTCCATGCGACACCAGGCACGCTCAACTATCGCCGCAATGAGTGGACTTGAAGATCATCTGGTTTACGGCGCGCTCGTACGCCGACTGTGCAGGCGTCTCCTGTGCAACCCTCTCCGCCCCAGCATCTCCCTGGCTCCCGTGCCCCGGAGACCGGAGCCCAGCCCTCACGCATCACGGTTCGCTGACGCAACTGCCGGTCATTCCTCGTTTGTCCGGTAGGCCGCCGAGCCGGGCGACGACGGGATCCCTTCCCGTGGCCTTCTCCAGGCGCAGGCGCAGGCGCAGGCTCGGGCGGTGCTCTGTGCCATAGGAAGGATGACGAACAGGCCCCTTAACAATGGACCGACCATGAGCGTTCATGTGCCCTTGCCGTTTCAGGCCTGCTCCGCGACTGGAGCTGACGTGCGTGATGGGCAGACTGCCAACAGCGTCATCGGCGTAGAGCGGCCGCACCGGACCAACCCGGAGATCGCCCGCGGCCAGGAGTATCTGCTCGACTGGTGCCGGTCCTTCGGGATCACCCCGGAGCATTAGGTCACCCGCCGCCGAGGAAGCGAGCTGGCCCCATCGCCCAGTGTGACGGGGCCAGCTCGTGTTGCGCCTCGGCGGTGCGTATACCCGCGCCACTCGTCTGGGGCTGGGGCAAACAGCGATCCGGCGGATGCAGTGTTCAGCGAATACCACACACTGGATCGGCGGGATGACGAACCGGGTCCGGCAGGTTCACGTGCCGGACCCGGCAGTGTCAGCCATTCATGGCCGCCCAGAACTCCTCGAAGGACATCTGACGGTCGCCGTTGGTGTCGAGCGAGTCGATCAGCTCCTGGGCCTCCGCTTCGGTGATCTGCGAGCCCTCCAGCTCCGCCACGACCTTCCGGTATTCGTCCGCGGTGACCTGGCCGTCCCCGTCGACGTCGTAGCGCTCGAAGACCTTCCGCGCCGCCGTCTCCACGATGTCTGCCATGTGCTCCGCCCTTCTGCGATCTTCGCTGACGGGCCCAGGTTATCCGCCTGCCCGGAGCAATGCGGGCGCGCCCAACCTGCTTGGCTGTTGTGGGCCGGGCGGGGGGCGTTGCGGTCGTCGGTGAGCTCGAAGTCGAAGGCGTCAATGTTCTGCGCCATCCGGTCGGGATTGACCGACTTCGGGATCGTGACGACGCCTCGCTGGATCAGCCGGCGGAGCACGACCCGCGCCACGGACTTGCCGCGCGCCTTGCCGATCTCGCTCAGAACGGGCCTCGGTGACCAGGGAACCCCGTAAGGCTTCTGCCGTCGCTTGACGGGCGCGAGGACCGTCAGTGACGCCCGGCGACACGGCCGACCACGGGCAGGTGCGGACGTGGGCGGGCGGCCTGTCCGGGCGTCGTTCTGGATATGGATGAGGACCGGATGTAAGGCCCGGGCCCAGGCTTCGGTCCGCTTCTCCAGGCGGCTGCCACATGGCCGGGTGACGGACATGATGTCGCTGGGGCCGTCCAGCGCGAGGCGGTGCCATCGCCCGCGCGGGACGATGGCCGCGGTTCCGGCCGCCAGGTTGATTTCCTCCTCCTCGTCTCCCGGCTGCTGCGGGCGGAAGTGGAGGCGTATCCCGCCGCTGAGACAGGAGACGACTTCCTCCGCGTGGGGGTGGAGTTCCCAGTGGTCGCCGTGGACGCTTGAGCCTTAGCCAACCGCGAGCTTCGCGTGGTCGGTGTCCGGGAGCCAGTCGCGCTGGGGGGCGTAGTCGAGCCAGCGCCGGGAGCGGCCGGTTTCGGTGAAGCCGCGCAGCAGGGTGTCGAGCTGCGGATGGCGGGCGGACTCGCGCCAGGCCAGCGACCAGGCGTACAGCGGGGTCGGTTCGACGAGCGGGATGGCGCGCAGGCCCGCGTGGTCGGGGAGCGGCGCGTCGGAGGGGAAGAGGGTGAAGCACCCGGCGTCGCCGCGGAGGTGCTGGACGAGGTGGTCCAGGCCCAGGTTGGGGCCGTCCTGCCGTCGGGTGAGGGCGAAGTCGTCGGCGAAGCGGCGGAGAAAGTCCAGGCGGCTCAGTTCGGCCGGGCACCACAGGGTGCTGCCGCGCAGGTCGGCCGGGCGCAGCGCGTTCGCGCCGGCCAGCGGATGGGACGGGCCGACCAGCGCGTCGACGGGCTCCAGCCGCACCAGCCGCTGAGTGAGGCCCGCATCGCGGCCGTCGGGTAGCGGGTGCACCCGGCCGAAGCCCAGGTCGCTCTCGCCGCGCAGCAACGCCTGCGCGACCGAGGGCCAGTCGCGTCCCGGGCCGGGCTCCAGCCGCACCGGCCCGAGCGCCTGCACGGCCTGGGCGACGGTGCGCATCGGAGCGTAGAGGTGCCCCCAGGTGTCGATCCGTACGACCGAACCGGCGCTGCCCACGGCCGCGATCGCGCGCTCGCCCGCCGCCAGCGCTTCCTGCGCGGCCGGCAGGAACCGTTCGCCCGCCTCGGTCAGCCGGACGCCGCCCTCGCGCTCGAACAGCCGGGCTGCCACCAGCTCCTCCAGCCGTGCGATGCGCTTGGACAGCGCCTGCTGACTGGTGTTCAGCTCTTCGGCCGCGCGTCGGAAATGCAGCGTCTTGGCGGTCGTGGTGAACGTGCGGACCAGGGCGAGGTCGAGATCCATGCCGCTGACCTTA
Organism: Streptomyces sp. NPDC028368; assembly: GCF_055565615.1. Classification (NCBI taxonomy): domain Bacteria; kingdom Bacillati; phylum Actinomycetota; class Actinomycetes; order Kitasatosporales; family Streptomycetaceae; genus Streptomyces; species Streptomyces sp. NPDC028368. Next base: position 8,901 of record NZ_JBVHTY010000031.1, read on the forward strand.
TGCGACAACCGCACGTTGTCGGCCGGGCGACTTCGTTGTTGGCCGGGCCGCCCCGCCACCCGGTCAGATGGTCCTCGACGCCGCAGCAGGCGCCGCACCGGGGGAGGGCCCCGGAGGCCAACGAGGAGGGAACCATGATGAAGGCCCTGATACCGACAGGAGATCCCGCCGAGCCGGTCGTGCTCGCCGACGTCCCCGAGCCGACCCCACGCCCCCATGAGGCGCTGGTGAAGGTCGAGGCGTTCTCGGTCAACCGGGGCGAGACGTTCAAGTTGGAGAAGCCCGTGCCCGGCGAGCGCCCCGGCAAGGACATCGCGGGGCTGGTGGTGCAGCCGGCCGCCGACGGAAGCGGACCGGCCGGGATCACCCGGGTCGTGGGCCACCCCATGGCGGGCGGCTGGGCGGAATACGTGGCGGTGCCGACGGACTCCCTCGCGGAACTACCGGACGGCGTCTCGGTGCTCCAGGGCGCGGCGTTGCCGCTGGCCGGGCTCACCGCATTGCGGCTGCTGCGTGCCGCGGGGCCCGTGCCGGGCCGCCGGGTTCTGCTGACCGGCGCATCCGGCGGTGTGGGCCACTACGTGACCGAGCTTGCGGCCGCGGCGGGCGCACAGGTCACCGCCGTCACCCGGGACGCCGAACGAGGGGCCCGGCTGGCCGGACTCGGCGCCGCCGAAATCGTCCACGACGTCGCCGACGCCCGCGGCCCCTACGACGTCGTGCTGGAGTCGACCGGCGGCCCGGCCCTCCCGCTCGCACTGGCGCGGCTCGCCAGGCGCGGCACGCTCATCTGGTTCGGCCAGGCCAGCCGTACCCCTGCCACGCTCGACTTCTTCGACTTCTTCAGCGGCCCTGAGTCGGCCGTCATCCGCCACTTCCACTACCTCGACGCGGACTCCCGCCTCGACGACGACCTGGCCGCGCTGGTCCGGCTGACCGACGAAGGCCGTCTGCACCCGGAGATCGGCCGTGTCACGGACTGGGCCGCCACCGCGACCACCCTGACCGACCTGCGCGACCGCCGCATCCGCGGGAAGGCCGTCCTCACCCTGTCCTGAAACCGTCCCCCGACCGGAAACCCCGCAGACCACACCAAGGAGCACGACCATGAGCAGCACCCCTGACCCCCGTACCGTCGTCATCCGCTACGTCGAGGCCGTGCGCGACGGCGACGCCGACGTGATCCACGACAGCTTCGCCGAGGACGCGACCTGGCACTATCCCGGCAGCCTGCCGGTCTCCAAGGTGTGGCACGGCCGCGACGCGATCATCAACGACTTCCTCGGCGGCATGGGGCCCGCCTTCGTCCCCGGCAGCCTGGAAATAGCCCTGGTCAGCACCCTCGCCGAGGGCGACCGCGTGGTCGCCGAATGGACCTCCAGGGCCACGACCGTGCACGGCGGCATCTACGACAACCGCTGCCTCGGCATCTTCACCGTCCGCGACGGCAAGATCACCTCCGTCATCGAATACGCCGACACCCACCACGTCGCCGCCACCCTCTTCTCGGACCACGACACCCCCCGGCCCGTCGGCGACGCGTAAGCCGCACACCGCCGGATGGCCGGGATGCCGGCAGACACTGCGGGGTGCGGCTGCCCGGGAAGTGGCTTTCAACGGGCGTCACCGGTGCGCCGGTCGCCGGACCGTTGTTTTCCCGTCACCCGGCCATACGGTCCGGCACCATGGCCGTCGGCCGGACGGCCGCAGGCGGCGGAGCGGCGGGGAGACGGAGGGCCGCCGCCCCTGAGGTCGCCAAGGCACAAGCGATCACGACGTAGACCGCCCGGTATTCACTGGTGGCATCGGCGAGGCGTCCGGTCACCAAGGGGCCGGCGAAGCCGGCGATGTTGCCGAGCGCGTTGATCCCGGCGATGGCGGTCGCCGCGTGGCGGCCGCCCAGGGCGCCGGTGCACCGGTTCCAGAAGACGGGTGCCGCGGCCAGGCCCCCGGCGACCACCACAGTGAGGGCGGCCAGGGTGAGCAGGGGCAGGTGGGAGAGTGCGGCCACAGTGGCGGCGAGCGCGGCGGCCGCGACGGGCATGGCGATGAGCGACGCCCGGCGGTCCTTCCGGTCGCCGCGGCGGCTCCAGACGAGCATGACGGGCGCCCCGACGACGTACGGGAGGGCGGCGAGCACGGACACTCCGAAGGTGTCCACGCCGGGGAAGAGGCCGGCGAGGGCCTGCGGAAGGAAGAACTGGAGCGAGTAGGCGGCGAAGCACAGTCCCGCGTGCACCAGCCCGAAGTGCGCGACGCGGCCGAACACGGCGCGCTCCCCGACGGTGGGTGATGCGTCCTTGGCCAGCTCGGCGGCCAGGGCCTGCCGTTGATTGGCCGTCAGCCAGGCTGCCTGGCGTGGCGAGTCCGGCAGCAGGCGCAGTGCGGCGATCCCGAGTACGACGGCGGGGGCTGCCTCGACGAGGAACATCGCCCGCCAGCCGCTGAGGCCGAGGAGGCGGGAGTGCTCGACCAGCAGGCCGGAGAATGGCAGGCCGACGGCGGTGGCGATCGGAATGGCCAGCAGGAACAGAGCCAGGGCGCGGGTGCGCTCGCGGGCGGGGAACCAGGCGGTCAGGTAGGCGACGACACCGGGGAAGAAGCCTGCCTCGGCCAGTCCGAGGAAAAACCGGGCCAGATACAGGCCGCGGGCATCGGTGACGAACGCGGTGGCGGCCGAGCACAGCCCCCACGCGGTGACCACACCGGCCAGCCAGCGGCGGGCGCCGAACCGGCCCAGGGCCGCGGCCGCCGGGACGTGGAAGACGACATACCCGACGAAGAAGATCCCCGCGGCCGTACCGTAGGCGGTGGCACTCAGATGCAGCTCGGCGTTCATGGCCAGCGCGGCGACGCCGATGTTGGCGCGGTCAAGGAAGTTGATCACGTACAGCACGAACAGCAGCGGCAGCAGCCTCCTCGCCACCGTGTGCACCGCCTGCCGGCCAACCGCTCCGTCCCCCGCCACCGCCCCGTCCGCGCTCGCTGCCATCGGTCGCCGCCTCCGCTCCTCGCGTCACCTGGTGCCGCGTTCCGTCTGTCGCTTTCGTCCAACGACGGGAGCGGGTGCCGGGTGTGCGTTGCGAGGAGCGCAGGGTTCTCGGCAACCCGAACGGGTCGCGGGGGTGCCTCGTTCGGCCCAGCACGGCCCCTGCAACGAGGGGTGCCGGCGCGAGTGCACCTCGCGCCCCCCAAAGGAGACGGCGTCACGGGCCTGCGGCGATGTGAGGAACTCGTGGCCCGTCGCTCCTTCTGCCACTTCGCCACCGACCCCCTCTACGAGTGGGCCACCACGCGTGAAGAGCGGTTCGGCTCCCATCCGATCCAGATCCAGGGACGGTAGTCATGACGGGGCGTCACCATCCGCTCGTGGCAGCCCAGTTCCCTGCGCTGACCTTGACGAGATCGTTGCGTCATCTGCAAGCTGACGGCGCAGTAGTCGCCCCGCCGCAAACAGGACCGGTCCCCACCCCGTACGTACGGGGTGGGGACCGGTTGCTGTTCTGGTTCGTCAGACCATGGGAATCAGGAGTGAGGGAAGGTCGCCGGCCTGAACGGCTTCCTGGTCGATGGACAGGCCGCAGTAGTTGCCGACGGCGGTGAACACCGCTACAGGCAGCCGGGGCCCGTGCTCCTCGTAGTAGGCGGCCACTTCGGATGCGGGGTAGTCGGGTATGGACGGGAACACTGCGCCCGCTGCGTGGAGTGCCGAGTCCAGGGCGGACGCCTCGCCGGTGTCCTCCCCGAACTCGGCCCGCCGGGCGCGCTCGTCACCGGGGATATGAATGACCTGCGACGGCGGGCTCCACCGGTCCAGCGTCACGCAGACGATCTCCTCGCCGGGGTAGGGCCACATCGACTCCACCTTGCGGTAGCCGGTGGACCACGTCGCCATGCCCCAGTCCTCCAGTACGTACAGCCAGTCCCCGCACGTCCCGTACATGACGGGATTGACGCCGGCCGGTGGCCCGCCCACCGGCGCGGTGAGGTCCCTGTACGGGGTGCGGGCGGCGAGTTCGTCGAGATCGGCGCCCAGGTTGATGAGGAACTCGTCCGCATCGACGTCGCGGGCGCAGGTCAGCGATATCCCGCCGAGCATTCCGGGCAAGGCGGCGGATTTGTCTGTGGTGCTGTGTGCGCCTATCCAGGCGATCCCGTTAGACATACTCATCACGCTAGTGGGGTGTGCTGACAAGGGGCCGTCGCGTACGAATCGGCGCACCGTCATGTGTGCACCCTCGGCAATCCCGCAGCAGGGACAAGGCCGCCGCGACACCGGCCGTACCAGCACCGGCGTGGTACCTAGAAACGACAGCGTTCCCTCGGCGCAGATCGGTCGCCACCCGGGCAGAAGATCTCTTCACGTCGCGGACGCGGGTACCAGTACCAAGGCCGGAATATGGCCACCTCGGCGCGGCGGGGTGCGGTGCCGTCACGTTTCGGATTGGCTCACCATCCGCCGTGCTGCCCAGCTCTGTTACGCCAACAGGACTCGTTTGCGTAAGAGTTGGAAGCCTGCACGGCCGAACATCTGGCGCTTGAGCAGCTTGATCCGATTGACATGCCCTTCGACGGCACTCGAGTTCCAGAGCAGGGTGAGGCCCGCGATAACGGCGTCACGGTCGCGTTCGATGCCGGCGGCGAGGGTGCTCGCGTACCGGTGCCGCCGTGTATTGGGGTGCAGCCGAGCCTAGGGGGCAGGGCGGATGGGGGCGGAGCGGACGGGGGCGGAGTCGTTCTCCGTGGAGACAGCGGCGCTCAAGGACGTGGGGCTGGGAGCGTCGGACTTGTTGGCCTTGAGCTTTTGCCACACGGTGCTGAGCGCCTGCAGATCGTCCTGGTCGAGGAGGTCCGTGAAGACGGGGGCGAGGCACTCGCGGCGGGTGGCGTCGGCCGCCGCGAAGAGCCGGTGGCCCTCGGGGGTGAGCGAGACCTCGACGGAGCGGGCGTCGCGGGGAGAGGGGGTGCGGGTGACCAGCCCGCGGCTCTGGAGGGCGTCGACGACGCGAGAGACCTGGCTGCGGCTGAGCATGGTGCTGTTGCCCAGGACCGAGGCCGGAACAGGGTCGGGGCTGGAGGCCAGCCAGAGCAGGACCTCGAACCAGGAGACCGGAAGGTCGTGCGCCTTGCTCAAGGCACGGTCCACGCGGTCCGTCAGGACGGTCCCGGCCCAGACCAGCCCGTAGAAGGCGTGGTCGGCCACCGGCATCTCTGCCTGTGTGAGCTTCTTCTTCGGCATGTCATCAGCTTAGCGGTTGCGTGTACGCACACGTAAAGATTATGGTGTGTGTACACGCACTTAAATGTGTCGAGATCCCCGTGCCACGAAAGGCCTCCCCATGTCTTCCCAGACCCCCAAGGTCGTCCTCATCACCGGCACCTCCTCCGGCATCGGCCTCGCCGCCGCCGTATCCGCCGCACGCGCAGGCTGGACGACGGTCGCCACGCTGCGTGACCCCAGCCGCTCCGACGCCCTGCGCAAGGCCGCCGCCGAGGCGAGCGTGGAGCTCGACATCCGCCGGCTCGACGTCACGGACGAGGCCTCGATCACCTCCGCGATCGAAGGCGTGCTCGCCGACTACGGACACCTGGACGCCGTCGTCAACAACGCGGGCGCCGGACACCTCGGCACCCTGGAGAACGAGTCCGTGGCTGAGGTCCGCAAGGTCATGGAGGTCAACTTCTTCGGCGTGCTCAACGTCTCGAAGGCGGCCATGCCTCACCTGCGCGCCTCCGGCGGCCGTCTGATCACCGTCACCAGCGTCGGTGGCGTCATCGGACAGCCCTTCAACGAGGCCTACTGCGCGGCCAAGTTCGCCGTCGAGGGATACATGGAGAGCCTGGCCCCCGTGGCCGCGGCGCACGGCGTGTCCGTCTCCGTGATCGAGCCCGGCGCCGTGGCCACCGAGTTCGTCGCCAATGTCGGTGTCGACCTGGAAGAGGCCGCCGCCGGTGCCGGGGCGTACGCGCCCCAGCTGAACGCCTACCTGAACCGCACGGTCGCCCAGTTCCTCGATGACGCGCAGACCGCCGAGGGCGCCGCCGAGTCGGTGATCGAGGCGCTGACCGCGGACGAGCCGCCCTTCCGCCTCCAGACGTCCGACTGGGCCCGAGGCTTCGTGGCCATCAAGCTCACCGACCTGGATGGCTCCGCGGTCCTCGGCATCACCAACGGCTGGGTCGCCTGACCGCACCCACCCGGCGAGGGGCCGGCACCCCGCAGATGCCGGCCCCTCGGGCCGTGCCCGCACTCCGGTGTACGGGGTGCGTGAACCGTCCTGATCAGCACCCTCGGCAAGAACCGCCCCCGCGCGGACGCGGTCCTCACCGCGCCTGACGACGGGGCGCCGGTGTTGTTCGTGGAGGCCGACAACGGCACCGCAGCCTCCTGGACGACCTGGGCGAGCATCACGACGACCTGCCCAGCTGAACCGGATCACCACGGAAACCGCTGGTCGGTCGCCTTGGCACACGACAGGATGCAGGCATGCGTTACGCCCATAAGGATTCCGAGCTCAGCGAGTTGGTCCGCCGATACGTCGCGACCGACCGGCGCTACCTCCGCCTCGGCGGCAGTCTCCTGCGACTCGGGGACCGTGAACGCACGCAGTTCGCCCGAGAACTGGCCGAGGCTGCTGACAAGATCACGCCTCGCGAGCTCGGCATCCTCCTCGAAGGCGGATGGCGCGAACGCAAGACCGCAGCCTGGCTGATCGCCATCGCTCGCCGGACCACGTTCCGCGACCGGCTTGGTGAACTCCTGCTCGCCAGCGAAGTGTGTTACGCGGGTCAGGGATACTGCGTCGCGCTCGCCGCCTTCGGTGCGGCCGAGGACGCCGGCCTGCTTGCCGACTACCTCGATCGCTACTTGGCACGTCCTGACCTCGACTACGACCAAGACTTCGCCATCGGCGCACTGCTGCATCTCGACACCACCCGCGGCACCGATCACGCGGCTCGGTTCCTCGCCTCGAACGGTCTGTGGGAGCGGTGGGCCGGCGGCAGGGACCTCGATCCGCACAGCTACCGCCGGATTATCGAACGGTTCTGCGCGTTCGCCGCCGAAAGCACTGGGCATCGCGCGACGACGAACCAAGAATGCTGAACTCGGCAGGGTGACACTCCATCGAAGGGAACTACCCTCGCAGGACTCGAAGTTGTCCAGATAAGCAGCGAACCATCACAGCCGGAGAGTACGGGGCGCTGCTCCGAAACGCTCAGCCGGCCAGATGTCGTGCCCACTGGCCAACCGAAGCATTCAGTCACGCGTCGGCTGTGACGGAGCGCCACAGTTGGCGGCTTCAGCCAACTCGAATGCTCAGGATTGTCTTGGCTTGGTGCACAGGAAACACCCGTCCCAGTGCGGCAGCGCGCTAAGGATCCGGTGTTGTGGGCATGAGGCCATCGCACGTTCCTCCGGTCCGGGGAAGTCTCCGGCGAGGTGAGTGTCGTCGGCCGGTACGAAGGACTCGACCATGGCTTTGAACTGGTACAGGTAGTCCTGGGCGAAGGGAGGGTCGTAACCCAGCTCGCTCCAACGGTGGCGGCTCAACGCGAGCGCGGTGGCGCGCAGCACGAAGTCCTTCGACCGGGCACGTCTCTGCGCAGTTGCGCCCCACGCGATGTCTTGCAGGTCGAATCCGACAGCCCCTCGCCCCATTACATTCTGGTCCTGCAGCGACAGTAGAGCCGCGAAGCGGTAGTCCCACACATCATCGGCAAGATCAGATACCGCCAGCATCAGCACGTCGATGAACACCTCCGTGCCGCCGTTGGACAGGTACAGACTCCGTTCCCCACCACCAAATACGTTCCCCACCGGGCCACGGTACGACGCCTTGGCGCTCCGGAGCTGCGGCTTTGCAAGGACGGGCACTCATCTCCCCCCCGCCGGCCACCGGCCGCCCGTCAGTGGAGGCCGGCACGCTCCGCGAGCGCCGGGTGCCACGCGCGACCCAACCCTGGATAACGCACCCGCCGACTCTCCCGCTCACGTCCGCCAAGTGACACGGTGGGCGGGTGCTCGGTGGTGATATCGGGTGTCGGTGGTGATATACGGGAAGCGCTTTGCGTGCCCGGTGCGTACGGTCTGTCGGATGACCCTGTCTCATGACGTGGCCGGAGACGGTCCTGTGCTGGTGCTGCTGCATTCCGGGGTGTGCGACCGGCGGATGTGGGATGCGCAGTGGCCGGCACTGGTCGCTGCGGGGTATCGAGTGGTGCGCTGTGACTTCCGCGGCTTTGGGCAGACCTCTGTTGCGGACCGGCCGTACAGCGATGCCGCGGACGTGCTGGAGCTTTTGGACGGCATCGGTGTCGCGCGGGCGGCGTTGGTAGGCGCCTCGTACGGCGGCAAGGTCGCACTGGAGGTCGCCGCACTGCGGCCGGATCTGGTGGGCGCCATGGTGCTGGTGTGCTCCGCGCTTCCGGGGCACGTACCCTCCGGTGAGCTGATCGAGCTCGGTGAGCGTGAAGATGCGCTGATCGAAGCGGGAGACATTGCCGCAGCGGTGGAGCTGATGGTCGACACCTGGCTGGGCCCACAGGCCGATGCTGCCGCCCGTCAGGCGGTGCGCCGGATGCAGGGGAGGGCCTTCGAGGTGCAGTTGGCCGCCGCCGAGGAGTTCGAGCAGGTCGAGCCCGAGGTCGACCTGACGGCAATCCGAGCCCCCACACTCGCCCTGTCGGGCACGCACGATCTACTGGACTTCCGGCGGATCGCCGCGCGACTGCCCGGTCTGCTCCCCGACGCCCGCCATGTCGAATTGCCGTGGGCCGGACATCTGCCGAGCCTTGAGCGGCCTTCCGTCGTCACGGATCTGCTCGTCGCCTATCTGCGCGAGCGGATCCCCGTCGCCTGAGCCTGCTCGCGGTATGTCGTGCCATACGCCGGTAGCGAGCGGCATCCTCGCCTTCAGCCAGGCCGAGCCGACGCCCGGCACAGACGGCCCGCAGCCCCTGGACGGCAAGTGGCTCGAAGGCCGGGCACACGAACTGACCGTCCTGCGCCGGCAGTACACCCCGCAGACCTGGATCGACCTCCTCCAGCGCCACGGCTTCACCGGCATCGACGCCCAGGTACTGCCCGCCCTCGAAGCCGGGAAGCTCGGCACGCTCATGGCGCAGGCCCGCACGCGCGCATAGCCGCTGCCGCGTCTCGCTGTGGTGGCACCGGGTTCCACTGCATCCCGTTCCGTTCATCACCCGCGCGGACCCCGGCCTGCCCCGGCCGGCCAACAAGGGAGGGCGGGCGGCTGGTGCGTGCTGTCGCACCGCCGTGCGCAACAGCGCCGAGCCAGGCGCGTACCGTCGTGCCAGAGAAGCCGAACCAGGTCGCGGGGTGGCGATGAAGGACCAGGACAGCCAGGCGGGCGGCCTGCGCGTACACACCGGTGCCGAGCGTCCCGAGGAGAGGGAAACGGACGAGATCGGGGTGCGGGCAGCTGAGCTGCGGGCCGCGCTCAACGGCATCCGCAGTATCCGCCACCTCACCAACCCCGGTGCCGACCCGGGCGTGCGCCCTGCCGAGTGGGAGCGGCGCCGGCTGCTGCACACGGTGAGCCTGCTACTGGAAGCCGAAGGCATACCTCCCTCCGCCGCCGATGAGAGCGGCGAGCCGGTGCGGACCGGCTACCGCACCAGCGAAGGAGACCGGCTCGGGCAGGTGTTGGTGCGCTGGGTCGGGCCCCGGGGGAGCGGCGTCCGCCACCAGGAACAAGAACACCTCCGGCAGTGCCGGACGGTACTGCGCCACTGGGGGTTCGAGGCGCTGGAGGTACGCGGGCCCGGCGGCCGCCGCTACCTGGAAGTCGAGGCCATTCTCGCTTGAAGGCAACAGCCTGTCCGCCGGTCATGGGCGCGCGTCGGGAAGCCGAGCCGGGCAGGCCACTCCGGCCCGACATCGGCAGGGGACCCGGTGGGTTGACCACGGTCACCGTCACCGGCCGGTGCGGTCGGCCGGGGGCGTCGTGAGACGGTGACACGGCGGAGCGTGGTGCCCGGCGGCGGGGTCAGCCGCCGGGAAGGGGGTCGGGGTAACGCTTGAGGACCTGGGCGGGGTTGTCTTCTCCTGTGGGCCAGAGCACCACGTGGTAGCGGTCCTCACCGTCCAGGCCGTCCTCGGAGACGGTGTGCAGGCCGTGGGAGTAGATGCGCACGGCGTAGCTGCCGGGGTTGAGGGAGATGCGGGGCAGCTCGTCGCTGAAGTCCTGCATGGAGATCAGCAGACGTCCGGACGGAAGTGCGAGGCCGGCCTGGGTCACGTGGTCGGCCTGCCGCAGTTCCGCGTCGTCGGCCGGCGGCGTGCGGCGCACATCCACGGTGACGGGGACGTCGAAGGGGCGGGCGGCTCCGATGCCGACGATGCCGGGGGCGGCGTTGATCCAGTTCTTGACCAGCGGGTCGAACCAGGTGGGCTCGGGTTCGCCCAGGCGTGCGTCGTCGTCCTGGATCAGGAGGGTGGAGTAATCAGCGAGGACGTCGAGCTCGTGGTGAGAGAGGTGATGGGGGTCGCTCGGAGGTGGGGCGGAAGTCATCTGGAAGTCGGCTCCGTCGGGCAATGGGTACAGAGTCTGGCGAGGGCGCCGCGGATGCGCATGCACCGGGCGGCGTCCTTGACGGCGAGGCTGTCACCCTCGTAGGTACCACCGAGGGTGAAGAAGCGCAGAGGGATCAGACGTTTGTCGTGTGCGAGGACGCCGTGGCGGTCCTGCCGGCCGGCGGCGAAGGCACAGGCGCCGCGCACCTCGGGGTCGGGTGGAGTCGGTGCTGTAACACGCCGACCTATATGGATCCCATGCCGGGCATCGGGGTCGCGACCAGCACGGCGAGCACCGTGGCGGCGGCGGCGAGGACGCCCGCCGTCGCCACGGATATCCTGGCCGATCAGTCCATTCCGGCAGTGGCGATCCGGCCGGCGTAGCGCTGCGTCCAGGTCGTGTCGGTGTCGACGGTGACGCCCACGTCGTAGTAGCCCTCCTGGGTCGGCCACATGACGACCTTCGTCTCGCCGTGGGCCACCGTGACCTTCTGGGTACGGCCGAGGTAGTCGTTAGCGGTGAGCGTGTAGTCCACCGACTTGGTGCCGTCGTTGTGCAACGTGAGTTTCACCTGAGGCTCGTGCTTGGTGCCCTCGCCCTTCAGCAGGTCGACTTCCACGCGCGGGAGGCCACCGTCCCTCTTTCCAGCGGCCGCGACCTGGCCGGCGAAGGAGCGCACAAAGCCGTCGTTGGAGTAGAGCGAGAACGCGTATTTGCCGTCGGTTGCCTTGGCGTCCCAGGTGTACTCGCGCGGCTTGCGCGCGGTGACGGTGAACGGCGTGCTGGAGAACGCCTGGTACTTGTCGGGGAAGACCTGGAAGCTCAATGCCTTGTCCTTCGGGCCGCCGGTCAGGGTCATCCTGGCGGTGACCGTCCCCGACGCGCGGTCCTCCGAGATCGTCGCGTGCGGATGGAAGCTCAGCGGGCGCGGCTTCATGTGGTCGGCGGCGATCGACACCGACTGCTCGGCGAGCGGGTCCGGGAAGGTGGCCGGCCCAGGTTGCGGGTGGGCGAAGTCGAGCGCGCTGGTCAGGTCGCCCGCGATCGAGCGCCGCCAGTCGCTGATGTTGGGACAATGGAACGGCCTGCCGAGGTGGGTCGCCCAGGTCTCGAGGAACTTGATCGTCGAGGTGTGGTCGAAGACTTCCGAGGCGACGTACCCGCCGCGGGTCCACGGCGAGACCAGCAGCATCGGCACCCGCGGACCGAAGCCGAGCGGGTAGTCGCCGACGTACTCGCGCGCCGTGCCCGGCTCAGGCCATGGCGGCAGCACGTGGTCGAACTTCCCGTCGTTCTCGTCGTAGTTGAGGATGAAGAGGGTGTGGTTCCAGATATCGGGGTTGCTCTGCAGGATGTCGAGCAGCTTCTTGACGTAGCGCTCGCCGTGCAGGGTGTCCGCGCTCGGGTGCTCGGACCAGCCGTACGGCGCCACGATCCAGGAGACTGCCGGCAGCGGGTGTTCCGCGCCCGGCCGGCAGGCGTCATGGAGGTTTTTGAGGACCGCGTCGAGGTTCTCGTCGGAGTCGTCGTTCGGCGAGGTCATGCCGGAGTAGTACGTGGCGTTGCCGCGCCAGATCAGCCCGGTGCCGGGCCGCAGCTTGGGGTCGTCGGCGCTCAGCCCCTCCGGGTCGAACCCCTTGAAGTACTTCAGCTCGTTGTCGCCGTAGTCGCCGACCCAGGTGCTGATGTAACCCTGTCGCCCGTTGCCGCTGTTGTCGGAGTAGAGCCGCCAGTCGATGCCGGCCTGCTGGAGCTGCTCGGCCACCGTGATCCAGGGACGGGAGTAGTTGGACTCATCGGTGTTGCCCGTCTCGCTGTTGGCCGTACCGCTCCACAAGTACTTTCGGTTGGGGTCGGTCGGCCCGAACTCAGAGCAGAAGTTCTGGTCGGCGATGGTGTACTGCGCGGCGACCGAGTGGTAGAAGCCCATGTAGGTGTCGCTGTGGTAGTTCATGCAACTGGCGCCGTTGTGCTGCACCCACAGGTCCCATTTGCGATGGTCGACGTCGCCCCAGGCTCCGTGGTCGTTTCCCCAGGCTCCGTCGTCGACCTGCGGGGTGACGATGTTGCCGCTGCCGTCCTTCTGCTGGAAGACGGTGGTGCCGTCCTGGAACCGCAGCGCCTGCTTGTCGCTGAAGCCGCGTATGCCGGGGAACGTGCCGAAGTAGTGGTCGAGGGACCGGTTTTCCTGCATCAGGATCACGACATGCTTCAGGTCGGACATGTTGCCCTTGAAGCCCTTTGGCAAGACGTACCTGGGCTTCGGAGCGGCGTGCGCGCTGCCCGCCCCGGCGGTCGCGCCGAGCACCAGCGACCCGGCGGCGACCCCTGTGCCCTGGAGGAACCTACGGCGTGTGGTGCCGGTCGTCGTCTCGGGTCTGTCGCCGAGCTCGGACTCGGACGTCGGGTTGATCGGATCGGGGGCCATGGAAGCTCCTCGCAGGGCATGGAAAGTCGGGGGATGGGTGCTGCTGCCCGTTCATCGAAGCGAGCGGACACCAACTCCGTGTGAACACCGGTCGAGCGATCGGCAGGACAACGACTGCGAGATTGTCAATTTCTGCATGTATGTGGTGTTATGCGTCCTTCACGACAGCCGTAAGTCGTGATCTTCATGGCGCTATTGGGCAGGGTCACGACGTCGAACTCCGAAGTGACCTATGCCTGCGGGCCCTGTGGGCCTTCGTCATCTACGACCCGGTCGCCGTGACCGTGGCCGTGGGCCACGGGAACTGAGTGGCCGGGGCCGCCCGCTCATGGTGTGTGCGGGCCGCGCCGAGGTGTCCAGGGTCCCTACGGCGGCGCTGCGCGTTGAGCTTCGCTCGCCTTGGACAACTCGCCCCGTCCCAGGACCTGGCCGGCTGTCGGGCGGCTCCTCCGCTGTGGCAGCTCCTCGCACGCTGGGCTTGAGTTTTCACGTCGTGAGTTCAGACACGACACAGCCAGGGCCTGTCGTCGGCGCTGGGGTGCGGTCCTGCTGAGCAGTACGCGGCGCCGCGTACTGCCGTTGATGACAGTGCGTCTACGAAACTGCGAGACTGGTCCCGCCGGCCGTCGCGCGCCCTCGGGCGAAGAGGTGAGGAGCCAGAGTGGTCAGACAGGACCGTGCCCTGCCGGCGATTCCGGCACCCGCCGATGTGTGGATGCTGGTGCGGCAGCAGCCGACCGTGCTGCGCCGATCCACCCGCGAACTGGCCGCAGCGCTCGCCGACGCCTATGGTCCCCGCTTCGCGGTCTGGCACACCGACGAGCTGCTCTTCGGCGTCCAAGGCGGGCGGCTGGTGCTGCGCACCCTGGGCGGAGCGGACCTGCCCGCTCCTGAGGTGGTGTGCGTACGCCAGGTGGGCGGCCCCATGCGCAACGACCGCGAGGTGACCTTGCTGCGGCACCTGGAGAGCATGGGCAGCACCCTCATCAACACAGTCGACGCCCAGCTCAAGTCCCGTAACAAGATCTGGCAGTTGCAGGAACTTGCCCTGGCCGGGCTGCCGGTGCCCGACACCCTCTCCTACGCCACCGCCCCCTTGGAAGGCGTCGTCCGCAGCCCCCACCTGGGCACGCCCTGCGTGGTGAAGTCCGTCAGCGGCGCCAAGGGCGGGCAGGTCTTCCTCGCCCGCGACCCGTGTCTGCTGCACGAGGTGGCCGGTAGCCTCACACAGGACGCGCCGTTTCTCTTCCAGGAGCACGTGGCCCCTTCGCATGGCCGTGCCCTGCGCGTGGTCGTGGTCGACGGCGAACCGGTGGGCACCGTACTGCACACCTCCCTCGGCGGCACCCTTGCTGCCAACATCGCCAAGGGCGGCTCCGCGACGCTGTGTGCGGGCCGCTACCCGCAGGCAGAGGAGCTGGCGGTGCGCGCGGTCCGCGCCCTGGGCCTGGACATCGCTGGGGTAGACCTGTTGTTCACCTCCGAGGACACCTACACCGTCTGCGAGGTGAATGCTGTCCCGGCCTGGCGCCCGGGGATGACCGCGATCACCTCCGCCATTACGGCCTGCGTCGCCCATCGTCTGTCCGCCCGCGGCGATGTGGCACCGCCGCCAACCGTGGAGCCGCCCCAAGGCCACTTCGCAGAAGGTTAAAGAACAACCCTGGGGCGTGTCCGCCGTGCCGTCTCCGATGAACCGGTATCCCAGGCGCTCACGCAACGCCTGCCGGCAGTGACGGACACGAACTCGCCGCTCCGCTCGAACTCCACGCGATCGGAACGTCCGTTGTGGAGGTCGCCTTCGCCCTCGACGCCCCGGACGTTGGTGGTGGCGACTCTGTTGCCGGCGACCTGCCCGGCCTCCTGGATGGCGGTCTCGTACTCGCGGTGGATGGAGCCGATGTCGCCGCTGCGGGCCAAGGCCGCCACACCGAATTCTTCGAGCACGAACACCGCTGCATAGATGCTCAGTTCGTCATCCTCGAAACCTGCGGCGCCTTCGACGACGCTGCGCACTTTCTCCCCGGACACCATGCCGTTCTCGTCGAGAACCGCACCTATCCGCACGTACGTCATCGATGAAACGTTCGACATGGAGCGGATCTTGCCGGCCGAGCGTCCTCTTCGCGCCCATTCGGACCCAAAGCCGTCTCTTACGACCCAGACACCGGCGACGGGGACATCCAGGATATCGATCGTGGGTCGTACAACGGCTGGAAATTCGAGCGGAATGGCATTCCTGAGAGGTCGGACGAGACGGAGTAGTTCCGTGGTGTGCGGCTGGTGACACAGTTCTTACCGCCACCTTGACTTCCGCTCGGGCCGCGCGAGCGTCCGGTGCCGAGGCGGGCACCACCGTGGTGATGCAGTCACTGTGCCAGACAGTGATCTGCGTGGTGCCGTAGCCGTACCAACCTGATCCCCTCGCAACCCGCTCTCGGGAGTCGGCCTGTGGCCAGTGGGCCAGTCGCTCTTCGTCGTCCCCGTGGACAACTCAGTCGGCTGATGCCGGCTTCTGTTTCTGGCGGACTTCTGTCAGTGGCTTCGTCCACTTCCCAGCGGCAGCGTTTTTCTGCTGGTTTGGGCGGCAGTTGCGGATCTTGCGGCCCGTGATTGTTCACGAGAGATAGCAGCGCGGGCGAACACGCGGTGCGCCGTGCCCGCGGTGACGCCTTGTGAAAAATGTAGGTGATGAATGATCTGTGAGGTGGTGTTGGGTGATAGGAGGGCCACCCGGCCAACTTCTTGTGTCATCTGCCAGTACGGCGGCCAGGCAGCGCGGAGGACACTTTCCGTCACGACCGCGGCCCGGCGAGCCTCTGCATCCGGAGGGGCCGGCGTGGCCATGTGCAGGACGAAGCACAGAAGGGGGCGCACGTGAGCGTGCAGCAGTACGACGAGATCGGCGAGGCATTCGAGGGGTTCAAGTCCCTGCCACTCATACGTTACGGGGAGGTACCGAGCTTCCTGGGCATGGTCGGGGACGTGAGCGGCAAGTCGGTTCTCGACCTGGCGTGCGGCACCGGTTTCTACAGCAGGGAGTTCAAGCGGCGCGCCGCCACGGATGTCCTCGGTGTCGACATCTCCGTCGGGATGATCGCCGCCGCGCGGGAGATCGAGCAGCGTGACCCGCTGGGTGTGCGCTTCGAGGTCGGTGACGTGGCCGAACTGCGGCCTCTCGACCGGCCCTTCGACATCGCGGTGGGAGTGCAGTGTCTTAACTACGCCGAGAGCATCGCGGCGATGGAGCGGATGTGCCGCACCATCCACCGGAGCCTGGTGCCGGGTGGAGAGTTCTTCATGCTCGCCCAGAAGCCCGACTACCGGTTCGACTGTCCGTCCCTGGACAAGTACGGGTTCCGCTGCGAGCCGACCGGCGAGGAAATCGAGACGGGCCTGCGGGCGCGGGTCACGGCTCTCCTCGACCCGCAGCCGATCAGCATTGTCACCACGGCACCGCGCCGCGAGGTCTACGAGGAGTGTCTGCGGGCCAGCGGGTTCAGTGAGATCGAGTGGGTTCCGCTGCAGGTGTCCGAAGCCGGCATCCGTGAGTTCGGCGAGGACTTCTGGGCGGACCTCCTCGCGAACCCGCCGCTGGAGATGCTGCGCTGCCGTGCCTGACCAGCCGACCGGCCGGACCTCGAGTACGGTTCCTGCCCTGCGGAAGACCTCGGTCCGGCGCGAAACCCGCTGGAGCGGGCCGGGTGGCCACGGCGATGCCGTCGGCGGTGTCCGGCCAGTCGGTGTCCGGCCGGTCGGTGTCCTGGTGGAGGATCTCGTCGTAGATGTCGGCGAGGAAGCCTCCGATCGTCAACTCGGGTTCTGGCTCAACTTCCGTGATGCCGTATGCCGTCATGGCCGATGGTCACGCCATTCGGTTCTGGCGCTGACCTTGGGAGGTGTCCCTCGGAGATCGCTGGCGTTGGCGGAGGCGGAGGCGGAGGCGGAGGCGGAGGCGGAGGCTGAGGCGGTCTTGGCCTGGGCCAGGCTTGGTAAGTTGGCAACCTTCTGGCGCCGCAGGCTCCCGGAGTCCCCGAAGGAAATCGCCATGACGAACCGCGACCTGACACCCGCACGACTTCGCCTCGACAGCGCGCTGGACGACTTGGCCGCTGTCTTTCGCGGGATGACCGCCCACCCCGACGAAAACAACTGTGAGTGCCACTGGGGCAGCGCGGAAGACCTCGCGCAATTGAAGACGCCGGACGCGAAGCTGGACCCCGACCTTCTGCGTCGCACATGGCAGGCAACCGACTGGACCTACAACGCATCCGTACTGCGCCGGATCCTGCCCCAGTTCGCCACTGCCCTCACTCGCGGCCTCATCGCACCTCCCTTCGGCATGGAGGAGGTCGGACTCACCTTCCACCGTGCCAGGTGGCGGCAGTGGCCCGCCGAACAGGCCGCAGCAGTGGAAGAATTCCTGCACGCATGGTGGGCCCACACCCTCACCGATCCCGCCCCCGCCGTGCCGGCGTACGAGGTCTTCGCACTGAACGCCGAAGCCTCGGCCACTCTCAGCCCCTGGCTCCATACCTGGGAAACACAGACTCACCCCACAGCCGACCAGCACCTGGCCGAAGCCGTCACCCACTGGGAAGGCAAACTTCTGGGGGACTGGCTCCCCTGGGACACCTGGCACGACGAGGAAGACACACGCGCCGGGCTGACAGCCTGGCTGCTGCTCCACGCCTCCGCCCGACTGCAGGCCCACGATGCTCCCGAAGAGCTGCTCCACCGCATTCGCCTACTCGGCCTCACCGGCCCCGACCGCTGGGACGACCCGCACTGGCCCGGTCACCGCTACTGAGCCCCCGAACCGTGCGGTGTCACCAGCCCGCACACCGGCGAACGCGCCCCTGAACGGGCCGCGTCACAAGATCAGTGCCAGACCGGAATTACGTGACCCTGCACAGTCACGACAGCAGGACGCGTTTCCGAAGGAGCTGGAAGCCTGCTGAGCCGAACATTTGGCGCTTGAGCTTCTTGATTCGGATGACGTGGCCCTCGACCACGCCTGAGCTCCAGGGCAAAGTCAGACCTGCGATGACGCCGCCGCGGCCGCGCTCGATGCCGGCGGCAAGGGTGCTAAGGGTGCTGCACGGCCGCGTCCGCGATCGACGCGACGAGCAACGGCGCCCGGCCGGCCGCAGCGCGGCAGCTTCATGAGCCATGCCCGCAGCCTGGGCCGCCACCGCGAGGTCGAAGGCGACGAGGAGGCTGGCCGAGCGCAGGACGTGTCGCTCGTCGGGGGTGAGGTCGGAAACGCTGCCTTGTTCTGATCGAACATCAACCTGTACGGAACGTTCCGCCTGGAGATGGACACCCGACTCGACCTCGGCCGGTCGGTGACCGTGCCGAAGCAGCGACAGGCACCAGGTCCCAGCCGTCCTCGGTCAAGGCCGGCAAGCGACCCGTGACCCACCTCAGCCCGGCAGAGCGTCCTCAAGTTGCGCCAGCTCCTCCGTGCTCAGCGTGAGTTCCGCGGCCTTGGCCGAGTCGGTGATGGAGGGCGGGCGGCTGGCTCCCGGTACCGGGATCACTGCCGGGGAGCGGGCGAGCAGCCAGGCCAGGGCGATCTGCTGCGGGCTGACGCCGCGCTCGGCTGCGATGTGGTGGAAGGCGGTGCCGACGGAGGTGGGGCCGGAGGGGCCGTCGAGGGAGCTGCGGGAGATGCCACCGAGTGGGCTCCAGGGCAGAAAGGCCAGACCCAGCTGAGTGCTCAGCCGCAGCTCGGGCTCGCTGTCGCGGACGACGGGCGAGTACTGGTTTTGGACGGAGACGAGTCCGTCGCCGAGGATCTGATGCGCCTGGCGAATCTGGGCGGTAGTGACGTTGGAGATTCCCGCGGCGCGGATCGTGCCGGCGTCGAGCAGCTCGCGCAGCGCGCCGACGGACTCCGCCCAGGGCACGGCCGGGTCCGGCTTGTGCAGCTGGTACAGGCCGATCGCGTCGACGCCCAGGCGCTTGGCGGAGGCCTCGGCAGCTTGCTTGAGGTGGGCCGGGGTGGCGGTGACGGTCCAGGTGCCGTCGCCGGGGCGGCCGCGGCCGCCCTTGGTGGCAACCAGGACGCCGGAGGTGTCGCCGCCGTAGCGGGCCAGGGCGCGGGCGATCAGCAGCTCGTTGTGGCCCGCCTCGCCGGCGTGCCAGTGGTAGCTGTCGGCGGTGTCGATGAGTGTGACGCCGGCGTCGAGGGCGGCGTGGACGGTGGCGATGGCCCGCGTCTCGTCCGGGCGGTGCTCGATGGACAGCGGCATGGCGCCCAGGCCGATGGCGCTGACGGCGGTGTGGGCGATGGTGCGATTCTGCATGGTGGCTCCGTTCCTCAGGTGGTGGGTGACGGCTCGGTGGTGAGGGCTTCGGCGACGGCGCCGGGCAGCCAGTCGGTGGTGTGGGAGAAGGAAAAGCCCAGCTCCTTCGCGCGGGCGTTGCTCATGGCGTAGTGGCGGTCGAAGGAGAACGGCGAAGCCTCCTGGCCCGCCGGGACGGTCCGGTAGACGGGCTCCCGGCCGGCCTGCGTGGCGATGATCGCGGCGAGGTCGTGTACATCGAGCGGGCCGTCGGAGCAGGCGTTGACGGGACCGGTGACGTCGGTTGTGGTCGCCCACAGCAGCAGGTCCGCCAGCTCCTCGTAGTGGATGAAGACCGTGGGCAGCGCCTTCGCGTGCACAGTGATCTCTTCGCCCTTGGTGATGCGCCCGGCGTAGTGCGCCAGCCGGCCGGTGAACTCCTGCGCGCCGCCGCCGAGCACATGGGCGCTGCGCACACTGGCGAACTCGAAGCTGCCGGCGCGGGCGAAGACGGCCTCCGCCTGGCGCTTGCCCTCGGCGTAGTGCGCTTCCAGGTACGCGTCGTCGTGCCAGGGCAGGTCCACGGCCACCAGCCAGGTGGCCGGGTCCACGCTCTCCTCCGGCACCAGCGTGCCTGGAGACACAGCCGGCAGCGCGGCGGTCGCGGGGTCGTAGACCTCGATCGTGGAGGTCATGACGTAGCGCCGGGTGCGGCCGGCGAAGGCGCGGGCGGCGATAGCGGCCTGCACGGGGGTGTAGCAGACCTGGTCCACCACGACGTCGAAGGTGCGGGAGTCGAGCGCGGCCGTCAGGGCGGCCTCGTCGTTTCGGTCGACAACGAGGTGCTCGACGCCGGCGGGCGGTGGGGTGGAACCGCGGTTGATCACAGTGACCTGGTGGCCCGCGGCCTGCAGGCGCTTCACCAGGAGCTTTCCGAAGTACCGGCTTCCGCCGATGACGCAGATCCTTTGCATGCCCCCATCCTGGAGACCTATCGTCATCAGCAGAAGTCCTGACTTACTGGATACGCATTAAGGAAAACTGTTGATCGATGTGCAGCGGCTCCGCGTCCTGCGGGCGGTGGCGGAGCACGGCAGCTTCAACCAGGCGGCCACGGCTCTCCGCCTCACCCCCTCGGCCGTCTCCCAGCAGGTGGCCGCCCTGGAGCGCAGCCTCGGCGCCCAGGTCGTCGCCCGCAGCACCCGCGGCGTCACCCTCACACAGGCCGGCCAGATCATGGTCGGCGCCGCCGAATCCGTCGCCGCAGAGCTCGAACACGCACAACAGCAGGTCGCCCAGCTCAGCACCGGCCGTATCCAACTCACCGTCGCCACCTTCACCAGCGGCGGCAGGCTCCTGCTGCCCGCCGCTCTCACCCGGCTCATAGCAGTCCATCCCCGCACCGTGCTCCACGTCAGGGAGGGCGAACCCGAGGACACCCTGCCGCTCGTCCGCCAGGGCGCCGTGGACCTCGCCCTCGCCTACCACTTCGACGGCCCGCTACCCGTTGGACCGGGACCCAGCTCCAGCCTGGAGTGGACGCCGCTCCTGGAAGACCCCCTGCACGTCGTCCTGCCGCAAGGGCATCCACTCGCCAACCGCGACGCGCTCGACCTCGCCGAGCTGGCAGCCGAACCCTGGGTGCTCGGCTGCCTGAAGACCGAGGCATACCTGCGCCGCTACGCCGAGCGCGCCGGCTTCGATCCGGAAGTGCGCGGGACCACCACCGACTACTTCTTCGCCCGCTCGCTCGTCGCCGCAGGCATGGGAATCTCCCTGATCCCCTCCATTGCGCTCGCCCCGAAGATCCCTGGCCTATGCACCGTCCCGATCAAGTCGCCGGGGCCGATCCGGCACATCGGCGTCGCCGCAATCAGCCGTAGCGACCGGCCCCACGTCACGATGCTCATCCACGCCCTTCGCGAGCAGGCGATACAGCAGCACAAGGGGCGTTGATCCCGCCACGGGCAGCCCCGGCCGGACGCCGACCGGAGCGGCGTTTCGCGCTGCGACACCCGACCTGCGGCGATCATGTTTCATGAGGTGTTTCAAACAGCAGGACGGACGAAACACCCCGGCCGTACGCAAGCCCGGTTCCGCCTGGATCGAGCTGCCCCGCCCCCGCACCGCCGCCACCCAGCCGGCCGGGCAGGTACGCATCGGCTACGCCCGCGCCTCCACCGCTCGCTGGACTCCCAGCTCGCCCGCTGCCGCCGCCTGCGTACGCTCGAACGTCGGCACCCCGAGTGGTGGAGCACGGGAGAGAAGAGGAGACACGGTGCCCCCGATGCTGACCCGAACGCTGGCAGAGTTTGGACTGCGGCCCGAAAGGGAGGAGTTCGATAATCTAACGGCGTCGGTGGGCGCACTCCAGTCTCTGCGCAGCCAACTCATGTCCTCCAAGGCGGTACTGGACGTCTCTGACCTGGAAACCCCGATGGTGCGCAAGTGGCTCTTGGCGTTGCCCATCGCTGGGCACGAAGAGGTCTGTGTGGGCTGGCTTTGGGACAGGACAGCGGTGCGCATGCCGTTCGCGACGTTTGTGGAGCACTACGACGATCTGTGGTATCCCGCCCTCGACGATGTCGTAGTGATAGCAGAAAGAGCAGGGGCGCGAAGCGCCTTGCTGCTCGACCACGAGGAGCGCTTCGTCTGCGGCTCGCTATCCCTTGGCAGAGGCCGGCACGACTGACCAGATGTGCGAGAGGAATTGTCAGGACCTGTGGATCGGTGTGTCATGCGGCTTGTTGATCGCGTCCCCATCAACGGCAAACTCGTCCCGTCCGGGCAGTGGAAGGCGGTGCTAGCCTCGACCGGCGCATGCCCACAGATGTGTCTGGAGTTTGCGATGAGCTTGACCACCGACGACCAGCTGGCGATCCACGAGGTGATCGCACTCCATGGTCACCTGAGTGACGCCGGCGCCTATGAGCGATTCGACGAGGTGTTCACGCCCGATCTCGTGGTTGACGCCAGCGATCTTGGCCTCGCTTCTCTGCCGGCACATGACCCATCCCGGCCGCGCATCGTGTTCACCTTCCCCGGGCATGGCTACCGGCGCGAGCCCCAGGCCCGTGAGCAGGCGGCTCGCGAAGAGGAACTCGCGCTCGGCGAAGCCGCGGAAGCCCTGAACGCCGTGGGCCTGTCTGCCCGGGTCGTCAGCGGGGGCTCGACACCGACGGCGGGACAGTGGAAGCCGGGCATGGTGAACGAGCTGCGGCCCGGCGTGTACGTCTTCAACGACGCGACTCAGTTGGCCATTGGCACCTGCAGTGCAGCCGATCTGGCCCTGCTCGCCGTGGCGACGGTGGTGAGCGTGCCGGCCGCGGGACGCTTCGTGCTCGATGTCGGCAGCAAGGTGCTGGGGTCGGACAGATCCCCGTGGGTGACCGGCCACGGATACCTGCCCGACTTTCCGGACGCCTCCGTCACGTCACTGTCCGAACACCACGCCACGGTCGTGCTGCCCGAGGGCATCAAGGCCCCATCGCTCGGAACTGTGGTCGCGGTCGTTCCCAATCACGTGTGCACGCCGGTGAACCTGGCCGATGAACTGGTCATTGTGCAGGGTGGGCAGATCGTGGACCGCTGGGCGGTGGCGGCCCGAGGGGCCAATACCTGACGGGCAGACAACGGCGCCGGCCAGGCGTGGTCGCGCGCCTGGCCCGAGCGACCGACCGCGGTGTGGGTCCGGTGCGTCAGGAGTCCAGCACAGGGCCTGTGCCGGTGAGGCAGCGGTCGATCAGGTGCGGGCGGTACTGGACCATCTTGCGTTTTCGCTTCACTGCTCGGGTGATCTGGCTGAGATCGGCGGCGGCAGGCTTCGTCACCTACGGCCATAGGGAAGGCACCGGCTTCCTGCTCCGCAAGGGCGTCGATTCGATCGACTGTCGTGGAGCCCCATGGCAGGGAGATCGAGATGTTCGCCCGCAGCACCACAACGCCCGGCACCTTGATGTAGGTTGTCAGCTCCTCTGTCACGTGAAGGTGCTGTGACCTGCGGTTCTTCTGGTTGTCTCAGGTCGTTTCGCCGAGGTGTTGTCTCAGGGACGTGTCATTTCCTCTACCTGCGAGCGGCACGGCCGCCTCAGGCGGAGTGGCTGTGGTCAGACAGGACTCCCTCAATGACCTGGCGATGGCCAGCGGCCTGGTTCGCATCGGTGTCGATGTGCTCCGCCAGAACCAGAACCTTCCACAGCGCCCACCCACGGGCCTACACCCGCGCTGTTCTGCCGACGGCGAAGACCGGCCCGACCGGGCTCGACAATCACTACGGTTCAGTCTCATGACGACAGTTACAACGCGCACGGTCGAGTACCCGGCCGACGGCCTGACGATGATCGGGTACCTCGCGCTCCCGGCCGGTGTCGACCGCCGGCCCGCAGTGCTGCTTGGACCAGAGGGCACGGGGCTCAGCGACGTCGAGCGCCGCCGGGCCGACACCCTCGCCGAACTGGGGTACGTGGCGCTTGCCTTCGACATCCACGGCGGACGCTATTTGGGCGACCCCGAGGAGATGCTGGCCCGTTGCATGCCGTTGCTCGCCGACCCCGACCGGATGCGGGGCATCGGCCACGCGGCACTCGACGTGCTGCGCGCCGAACCGCGGACCGACCCCGACCGGATAGCCGCCGTCGGCTACGGCACCGGGGGCGCGATCGCGCTGGAACTCGGGCGCGATGGCGTCAACCTGCGCGCGATCGGGACAGTCAACGCAACTATCACGGGCCGACCGGGCGAGGCGGCGCGCATCCGCTGCCCGGTGTGGGCCGGGGTCGGGTCGGAAGACCCGATCATGCCGCCCGCGCAACGGGACGCATTCACGGCCGAGATGCAGGCCGCGGGCGTCGACTGGCGCCTCGTGGTCTACGGCGGCGCCTTGCATGCCTTCCACCATCCGCCGGTCGACCACACCGTGCGCCCCGGCGTCGGATACCACCCGCGGCATGCGCAGCGAGCCTGGCATGACGTCGTCGACCTGCTCGCCGAGTGCCTGCCCGTAACGGAGTGAGCTAGAGCGTCAGGACTGCCATCGTCATGACAGGACAGCGGAGAAAATGACACGGAGCTTGAGAACCTACAGGGGTGTAGGTTCTCGCAGCTCGTGGCGCAGGCCGCACCCGCTGAGCAGCAGCAGTTCTTTCACTGCCTCAGGTCGATGGCACAGTCGCTCAGTCTCACGAAGGTGGCACTTCGGCCGACGTACCCGATCCCCGCAACGTGGGTGTCTGTGGGTTCTGCTGCCCGGTCGCACAGCTGCTGGGAGACCTATACCTGGCGAGCCGGGTCACGCACGGTCATCGCAGCCGCATCAGCCGCATCAGCCGACCCGCAGCACGAGCTTCCCGCGTACGTGGCCCTGCTCGCTCACCCGGTGCGCCTCGGCAACCTCGGCGAGCGGGAAAGTCCGCGCGACCGGGAGCGAGAAGTGCCCGGACTCGATCAGCTCGCCGATCTCGCCGAGCGCGTGCACCGCGCGGCCGGCGTCCCCGCGGCTGAACCTCACCCCATGCTCCTGGGCTCCGCCGAAGTCGGCGACCGTGATGACGTGCTCGGCGCTCCCGGCGAGTCCGATGAGCTCGGGCAGCACCCCGCTCCCGGCGACGTCGAGCGCGAGGCCGACGCCGTCGGGAGCGAGCGCGCGAACCCGCTCGACGAGGCCCTCACCGTAGGCGACGGGCTCGGCCCCCAGCGAGCGAAGGTACTCATGGTTTGTCGGACCGGCGGTGCCGATCACGCGCGCGCCGCGCACCACGGCGAGCTGAACCGCGGCGCTGCCGACGGTTCCGGAGGCGCCGTTGATGAGCAGCATGCTGCCGCTCTTGACGCCGAGCTGGTCAAGGGCGCGCGTGGCCGTCTCGACGGCGGCCGGCAGCGCGGCAGCGCCGGGGAAGTCAAGCGACGGCGGGATCGGGCGCATAGTAGGACAGCACCGCCAGCTCGGCCTGGGCCGCCCCCTCGCTGGAGAAGCCGAACACGCGATCACCGACGGCCACATCCGCAACGCCCTGGCCGAGCTCGTCGACCACACCCGCTGCCTCGTAGCCGAGGGTCTGCGGGAGCTCCTCATCCATCAGGCCCTTGCGCTTCTTCCAGTCGCTCGGGTTGACGCCGGCCGCGCGCACCGCAATCCGGACCTGGCCGGGACCCGGATGCGGATCGGGAAGATCCACGATCTCGAGGACCTCCGGGCCCCCGAACTGGTGGAAACGGACTGCCTTCATCAGTTGCTCCGATCTCGGCCCGGATCTCACCGATGGATTCCGAAAACACGCCGGAATGACGGTTCGACTCAGTGTACGAATGGACGTTCGGCATCACCGTGCGCACAACCGGTCCAAGGCCGACTGGCTCTCATCGTCCGCGGCGCGGTAGATCACCAAGCGCTGGTCCGGATCTTGAAGTGGCATCAGCACTTCGAAATGCACTGCGATCACACCGACGTCAGGATGCCGCATCATCTTGCGCCCGCGGCCGTTGACCTTGATGTCTCGCTCGGCCCACAAGCGCGCGAATTCCTCGTCACGAGTGGTGAATTCGGCGATGAGGTCGGTCAACGCCTGATCCTCCGGATGCGCGGCCCACGCAGCGCGCAAGTGGGCGATCCCCTCCCGTACGACGCGTCCGCGGTCGACATAGAGCTCACGAATCTTCGGATGCATCAGGCACAGCCACATCGCATTGCGCTGTGGCGGCGGCAGGGTGTCGAAATCCAGTAGCAGCCTCGCCATTTCGCCGTTCCAGGCCAGGATGTCGTAGCGGTGGTTCATCAGCATGACCGGCAGCGGCGACAGGTCGGCGACCAGCCGAGCCAGCGCCGGCGCTGCGGTGGTGGCGGGCTTGTCGGCATTGCGGGGGCGCTGCTGGGCCAGGTTGAAGAGGTAGGCGCGTTCGCCGGGGGCCAGGCACAGCGCCCGGGCCAGCGCCTCCACCACGTCCGCTGAGGGCCGCAGCCCGCGGCCCTGTTCCAGCCGCACGATGTAGTCGGTGCTGACCCCGGCCAGTTCGGCGACCTCTTCGCGGCGCAATCCCGGGGTCCGCCGGGCCTGCCGACGCGACGGCAGGCCGAAATCGTGCGGGTCCAGGCGTTCGCGCCGGGTCCGCAGGAACGCGGCCAGTTCCTGTGTCGTGTCCACGGTGTGGGTCGTCATGTTCGGTCCAACAACCAGGGTAGGACTGGCGTTCCCAGGAACTTCTTTCCCTTATCCCCGGCTCGCGGCGGTCACAGACTTGTTCTCGACAGCGGATCACAAGCACAGGAGGACACGATGTCGCTCACCCTCGACACCTACCGGCTGCTGGGCCGCTCCGGGCTGCGGGTCTCACCGCTGGCGCTGGGCGCGGCGACCTTCGGCACCGACTGGGGCTGGGGCGCCGAGCAGGACGAGGCGCGCAAGCTGTTCGACCTCTACGTCGAGCGCGGCGGCAACTTCATCGACACCGCCAGCACCTACACCAATGGCAGCTCCGAGCGCCTGCTGGGCGAATTCACCCGCGACAACCGCGAAAGCCTGGTGCTGGCAACGAAATACACGACGCTGCGCCGGCCCGGCGATCCGAATTCCGGGGGCCCTCACCGCAAGAGCCTGTTCGCGTCGGTGGAAGCCAGTCTGCGACAGCTGAATACGGACTACATCGATCTGCTCTACCTGCACGTGTGGGATTTCACGACGCCGGTCGAGGAGATCCTGCGCGGCATGGACGATCTGGTCCGGCAGGGCAAGGTCTTGTACGTGGCGATCTCCAACGCCCCGGCCTGGCAGGTGTCGCGCATGCAGGCGATCGCCGACCTGCGCGGCTGGTCGCCGCTGGTCGCGCTGCAGATCGAGTACAACCTGATCGAGCGCACCGGGGAACGTGACCTGATCCCCATGGCACACGAGATGGGGTTGGGGGTGATCCCGTACTCACCGCTGGCCGGCGGGGTGCTCACCGGCAAGTACAGCCGCGACGACCTGACCGCGACGAACGTCGCAGACAGCACCCGCAAGAACCTCACCATCGCCAACGGCGCGCTCACCGAACGTAACCTCGCCATCGCGGACGTCGTCAAGGAGGTCGCCACGGAGCTGGGCCGCACACCCGCCCAGGTCGGGCTGGCCTGGACCCTGCAGAACCCGGGCGTGACGGCACCGGTCATCGGCGCCCGCACCCCCGCGCAGCTGGAGGACAATCTGGGTGCCCTGGAGGTCGACTTCACCATCTCCCAACTGGTCCGCCTCGACGAGGCCGGCGCGATCGAACTCGGCTTCCCGCACGACCTGCTCGCCGGCGACGCGATGCGCGCGGTGACCCGCGGCGACCTGAAGGTCGAAACCCGCCGCTGATGCCCGATCGAGCGCCGAGGGCAGCACTACCGAGGCCCTCGGGGCGATCATCGGCACACCTCTGCGTGGATGTGCGACCTGATCAGGAGTGGATGTGCGACCTGATCAGGAGATGATGGAGAAGACGCACATGGCACAAGTGACGCCCGCGCGCGCCCGAGTGGGCCCTGAAGTTCATGGACGCCATCGATACGTTGGAGTTCGATGGAAGGCTTCGCGCCGCTGACCGAGGACACCGACATGTTCTTCGGCACCGCACACGTCCACGGCGTCGAAGCCGCTCGCGGGCTCGGCGGGGCCTACGCCCTCGCCGGCTCCGCCGGGAAGCGCCGGGCGAAGGCCGGGGCGTGCTCCGGGCGCGGGCCGAACGCGACCAGGCGGGAAGGAAGTTGGCGAAATCCGGGGAGGTACCGGGCGGCCAGGACCATCGAGGTGGGCGGGCCGACCCGGCGGCCGGTGAGGACCGGGGCGAAGAACCCGTCGTGCA
The DNA here is from genome assembly GCF_055565615.1 of Streptomyces sp. NPDC028368. NCBI lineage: Bacteria > Bacillati > Actinomycetota > Actinomycetes > Kitasatosporales > Streptomycetaceae > Streptomyces > Streptomyces sp. NPDC028368. The sequence goes on from NZ_JBVHTY010000031.1 coordinate 36,971, forward strand.
GCATCAGCTGCACTCGCTGCAGGATCACCATGGGCCGCCACCTTCTCCGCTGGACCTTCGCGAGGTCGGCGGTGGTCAGCCGGCCCAGTCGCAGCGGTTCGGCGAGCAGCGTGGCCGCCGCGACCGCGTCCTGGACGGCGAGATTGATCCCCACTCCGCCGGCCGGGGACATCGCGTGGGCGGCGTCGCCGATGAACAGGAGGCCGTCGTCGTACCAGTGCGGAAGCCGGTTGAGCCGGACGTCGAGCAGGTGGACGTCGTCCATGCTCGGCAGCTGGTCGACCCGGTCCGCGTACCGCGGCATCAGGTCGGCGATCCGCGCCCGGAAGCGTTCGATGCCTTCGGTGCGCAGACGGGGGTCGGATCCCTTCGTGGTGAAGTAGGCGATCTGGAAGTAGTCGTTCCTGGTGATGCTCAGCGCGAACTCGCCAGCCCGGAATGCGGGGACCAGCTGGGGTTCCTGGGTCTGCTCCGCGACATGCCTGGGCAGCCGGAACCACCAGGTGTCGAACGGGACCGGGAACTCCTGGGGCACCAGGCCGGCGTCCTGGCGCAGCGCGGAGTGGCGGCCGTCGGCGGCGACGGTGAGGGCGGCGCGCAGCTCGCCCTCCTCGCCGTCCCGGGTGCGGTAGCGGACGCCGACGACCTTGCCGCCCTCCCGGATCAGCCCAGTCGCGGCGGTGTTCATCCGCAGGGTGAACGACGGCTCTCGCCGGGCCTCCTGGGCGAGCAGGTTGAGCAGGTCCCACTGCGGGATCATCGCGATGTAGTTGTACGGCGCGGGCAGGGCCTCGAAGTCGGTCAGCCGCATCTGTCCGCCGTCTGATGTGGGCACCTCCATGTTGCCGAGCCTGCTCTGTGGCAGCGCGGCGAACTTCCGGCCCAGGCCCAGCTCGTCCATCAGCCGCACGGTGGACGCGTGGACCGTGTCGCCGCGGAAGTCGCGCAGGAAGTCGCCGTGCTTCTCCAGCACGGTCACCTCGATTCCGGCCCGCGCCAGCAGTAGGCCCAGCATCATGCCGGCCGGTCCACCCCCGGAGATGACGACGCTCATGGCACTCTCCCCTCGTTCCGACTGGAACTCTCATATATAGAGTCTTTGGAACGGTCTCAGGTGTCAAGTCGTATGATGTTTCACATGCAGGAACACGAGCAGATTTCGGATCTGGTGGCCGCCGCCCTGGCGGCGGCGAGGGAACGCGGCCGGGACGTCGCGGACGTCCCGCTGACGGCGATCGCCGCGGCCGCCGGTGTCTCCCGCAGCACACTGCTGCGCCGGCTGGGCGGCTCCCGGGGCGCGCTGGACGAAGCGGTCCGGCGGGCGGGCGTCGACCCCGGCGGCCGTCGGCCGGTCCGCGAGCGCGCGATCGAGGCGGCGGCGCAGCTCGTCGCCGAGCGGGGCCTCGGCGCGATGACCCTGGACGCCGTCGCGGAGCGGGCCGCGTGCTCGCTTCCCAGCCTGCACACGGTCTTCGACGGCCGGGACGGCCTGCTCGGCGCCGTCTACGAACTCCACGGCCCACTGCCCGACCTGGAGGCCCTGGCAGCCGACCCCCCGGAGCGCTTGGAGGACACCGTGCAGGTGCTCTACCAGGCCGTGGTCACGGCGTTCGACCGCGAGCCGCGCGTGCTCCCGGCGATCTTCGCGGACCTCTTCAGCCGGCCGGACGGGCCCGCCGCGCGAGCGATGGGGGCGTACATCCCGCGCCTGTACGACAGCCTCGCCCGGCTCCTGCTGCCGCACGTGGAGGCGGGCCGGATGCGATCGCTGCCACTCCCGGTCCTGGTCCAGCTCCTGCTGGGCCCGATGGTCACCCACATCCTCCTGCGACCGGTCCTCGAACCCGTGCCGGGCGCCGACCTCCCACCCGTGAACGAGGTCTGCGAACTCTTCACCGAGGCCTACCTGCGCGCGGTCACGCGGCCGGAATGACGGGGTCACCCGCTGACGTCCCGGCACCAGCCGCGGCCCACGTGGCCGACCCCACCGAGCAGTGCGAAGCGCGCGGTGCGAGGGGCTTCCGGGCCGCGCGTAAGCGCACCCCGTGCACCGTCCGCGCCACCCCGGACCGGAAACTCGTCGGGCGCCAGGAACCTCGTCCGGGTAGTGCCGACGCGCTACGCGGGGGTGTGCCCGGATCCAGCCTTTGAATTCATTGCGGCCGTAGGTGGTGAACACCGGGTTGGCCGGGTCCAGGGTGCCGCCGCGCGTCTGGTTGGCCAGGTGCGGTGGGAGCGGTACGGGGGTGATCTCCGCGTCGAGCCGGGGGTTGAGGAAGAAGGCGATCGAGGTACGGTCCGAGCCCGCGGGCGGGCTGATCACGCGGTGCGTGGCGGCCAGGACGTAGCCGCTGGTGGCGAGTTCGAGCATCTCGCCCAGGTTGACCACCAGCGTGCCGGGCCGTGGGACGGCGTCCGTCCAGCCGCCTTCCTCGTCGGCGATCTGCAGCCCGCCCTGCGCGTCCTGGAGGACCATGGACAGGAAACCGTAATCTTTGTGCCGGCCCGCGCCCTGTTCGTGGCCGGGGTCCGGCCGGGCCGGGTAGTGCAGCAGTTTCAGTCGCGCATGGGCCTGTTCGCCGAACCAGTTGGCGAACGGATCCTCGCGCAGGCCCATTCCCAGTGCCAGGGCACTCAGCAGCGCGTAGCCGATGTCGTACAGCTCCGCCAGCAGACCGAGCAGGGTGGGCCGCAGCTCGGGCAGTCCAGCGGGCCACTGATTGGGGCCGGTCAGATGGCGCCAGGGCGGCGCTCCGGCGGCGTACGGAAGTGCCGGGCGCTCCGGCCCGACGTCGAACAGCTCTCGCCAGTCCCTACGCCCACCGGTGAGTTCACGGCCTGCTGGGGTGTAGCCGCGGAAGTGCGGGGAGTGGATGTTCTCCACCGCCAGCCGCCGGTGTTCCGGCAGAGCGAAGAAACGCCTGGCCAGGTCCAGGAGTTCCGCCGACCGTGGCTGGGTGATGCCGTGCCCGGTCAGGTAGCAGAAGCCGGAACGGTGAGCGATGTCCCGCAACCGGTCCGCGAACGCCGGTCGGGACACGGAGTCGTGCCATGCCCGCAGGTTCAGTTCGGGCAGCTGCGGTGGACGACCGTGCTGGGCGGTCATCCTGTCCTCCCGAAGTACAGGCTGCGGGTGTAGGAGTTGAGCTGCCTGCCGGGAGCGGAGTTGTACGACAGGGTGGCGCTGATGCGCGGGGTGGGGCCGGATACGGGGGTGACCCGGTGGAGGGAGACCCGGCCCGAGTGCAGGACCAGCGTTCCGGGTGTGGTGACCAGGTCGCGGGTCAGCGCGTGCCGCTGGCCGGCAGCGATGGCGCGCAGGGCGTCGCGGTCCTGTTCCACCGCGGCCCGCGAACGCGGCACGTACTCCAGGACTCCGCCCTGTTCGGGCGCGAGGAGGTGCAGGACGATCGTGTACTCCGACACATCGAAGTGCCAGTCCTGTTCGTCGCGCTCGTGGTGGACATGGACCGTCATGGCCCCTAGCGGGTCGGCCGAGCGGAACACCGGCCGGCCGACGACCGCGGAGACGAACGCCAGCAACGGCTCCCAGTGGTAGAGAGCCCTGAGCGGGGAGCCGGGTTCGATACGGTCTTAGTACTGCAACCGCATGTGGGGTGTGTGGCCTCGGCGTTGGTAGTGGCAGTGGCGGGCTCGGGCTTGGCTGCGTCTGCGGAAGTGTGACCAG
>NZ_JBVHTY010000032.1:0-35287 GCF_055565615.1 Streptomyces sp. NPDC028368
ACTCGATTTGCCCAACCGTCAGCGACTGTTCACACAGTCACATCAACGAACACCGCCGCCACCCGTCACGCCACATGCGGTTGCAGTACTAGGGGCCCACCGCCCAGGCCCACTGCCCAGGCCAAGGGCCCAGGCCAAGGGCCCAGCTCAAGGGCCAAGCTCAAGGGTCAAGGTTCCAGGTCAAGGGCCCAGTTCAGGTACGGGGGCGCTGCTGGGGTCGCAGCCGTAGCGTCAGGATCTGGAACGGGCGCAGGTCGATGGTGACATCGGAGGTGGGGCCTTCCTCCTCCTCACGGAGGGGCCGCTCCAGCAGGTCGGTCACGGTGACCCGTTCGACCGCGAAGCCGGGGGACAGGGCGCCGGTGGCGCGGCCGCCCCGGGACTCGTACAGCCGCACCACCACATCGCCACTTCGGTCCTCGGCGAGCTTGACCGACTCGATGGTGATGGCCGGGTGGTCGACGCGGATCAGCGGCGGGACGGGCGGCGTGGTGGCGGTCCGGAGCGGGAGGTTGAGCGCCAGGCCCTCGGCGACCGCGTCGCCCACCTCGGCGCCCGGCAGCAGCGCGTAGGTGAAGCGGTGCGCGCCCTGGTCGGTCTCGGGGTCGGGGCTGTGCGGGGCGCGCAGCAGAGTCAGCCGTACGGTCGTGCCCAGGCCCTGCGGATGGGGCGTACGGGTGACGTCATGGCCGTACGTCGAGTCGTTGAGCAGCGCGATGCCGTAGCCGGGCTCGGCGACCCGTAGCCAGCGGTGCGCGGGGATCTCGAAACGGGCCGCGTCCCAGCTGGTGTTGGTGTGGGTGGGGCGGTGCACATGCCCGAACTGCACCTCGGAGGCCGACCGTTCGGCGTGTACGTCCAGGGGGAAGGCGGCCTTGAGGACCTTCTCCGACTCGTGCCAGTCGATGTCGGTGGTGATGTCGAGGCGGCGGGCGCCCGCGCGCAGCGTGAGCTCCTGGGTGACGGCGGAGGCGTCGCCGAAGACCCGGGTCACCTTGACGGTGGCGGTCAGCGGGCCGGGCGACCGCAGCTCCACGGACTCGGCGGAGGTCAGATCGGTGTGCCGGTGGCGGTAGTGCCGGTCGAGGTCCCAGGCGTCGTATTGGTTGGGGTGGTCGGGGTGCAGCTGGAGAAGATTGCCGCGGGTGCCGGGGGCCAGGGCCTCGCGCCCGGCGTGCAGATCGCGGACGGAGGTCAGGAGGCCGTCGGCGTCGATACGGACGCGGAGGAGGCCGTTGTCGAGGGTGATGGTGCCCTGGGCATCCGTGCCGGACCGCACGGGCGCGGGCGCCGGCGTGGGGGAGTGCGGGCCGGGCGGGCGGACGATCGCCGAGCCCAGCGCGGGCACATGGACGGGTACGGAGACCGGGGCACGCCCGTCCGCCGCCCCCGGCAGCTCGACGATCTCGTCCCGGCCGTACGGCGAGGAATTGAACACGGTCGGCGCCCCGGCCGCCTCCGCCCCGCCCAGCGCCCCGATGGCCCCCTCGATGATCTCCGTCAGCTCCGCCGCCACCGCCGCATACGTCGCCCGCGCCTCCCGGTGCACCCAGGCGATGGACGAGCCCGGCAGGATGTCGTGGAACTGATGCAGCAGGACGGTCTTCCAGAGCCGGTCCAGGGCGTCGTACGGGTAGGCGTACGACGTCCGGCCCCCGCCCCGCACCGCCGCCGTGGCCGCCCACAACTCCGCTTCCCGCAGCAGATGTTCACTGCGTCGGTTGCCCTGCTTGGTCTTCGCCTGCGAGGTGTACGTACCGCGGTGGAACTCGAGATACAGCTCCCCCGACCAGACCGGCGCCGCCGCCCCGTACTCCGCATGGGCGGACGCGAAGAACCGGGCCGGGGACTCGATCCCGACGCGCGGTGAGCCCTCCAGGTCACGCAGCCGACGGGCCCGCTCCAGCATTTCGCGGGTCGGTCCGCCGCCGCCGTCGCCCCAGCCGAAGGGGACCAGGGAGCGGGTGGCGCGGCCCTTGTCGGCGAAGTTGCGTTCGGCGTGGGCGAGTTCGCGGCCATGGAACTGGGAGTTGTAGGTGTCGACGGGCGGGAAGTGGGTGAAGACGCGGGTGCCGTCGATGCCCTCCCACCAGAACGTGTGGTGCGGCATCTTGTCGGTCTGGTTCCACGACAGCTTCTGGGTCAGGAACCACTTCGCCCCCGCCAGCCGCGCCAGCTGCGGGAAGGCGGCGGTGTAGCCGAAGGAGTCCGGCAGCCAGATCTCCTCGGTCTCCACCCCCAGCTCCTCCAGGAAGAACCGCTTGCCGTGCACGATCTGCCGGGCCAGCGCCTCACCGCCCGGCATATTGGCGTCGGACTCCACCCACATCGACCCGACCGGTGCCCAGTTCCCCTCCCGCACGGCCGCCTTGATGCGTTCCCAGATGTGCGGCTGATGCTCCTTGACCCAGGCGTACTGCTGCGCCTGGGAGCAGGCGAACACCAACTCCGGGTATTCCGTTGCCAGTTGAGTGACATTGGCGAAGGTGCGGGAGGCCTTGCGTACGGTCTCGCGCAGCGGCCACAGCCAGGCGGAGTCGATATGGGCGTGTCCGGTGGCGGAGACACGGTGGGCGCTGGCGGCCGCCGGGCGGCTCAGCGCCTCGGCGAGCTCGGCCCGGCCCGCGGCCGCCGTGCCCGCGACATCGTGCAGGTCCAGCGCGTCCAGCAGGTCCTCGAGGGCGCGCAGGATCTCGTGCCGGCGAGGGCGGTCGGCGGGCAGCTCGTACATCAGCTCCGACAGCACCTCGATGTCCAGAATGAGGTGCCAGACGGTTTCGTCGAGGACGGCGAGATCGGCGGCGGCGAAGCGGTAGAGCGGGTCGTGCGGCGCGGTGCGTACATCGCCGAGGTCGGTGGGGCGGAAATCCCGTAGCACCGCCGGGTTCGCGGCTGCCTCCAGGAGCAGCCGCACCTGCTCGCCGCCCTGTGCCGGGGCGGCCACGGGGATGTGCCGGTTGCGCGGGTGGATGCCCTTGAGCGGTACGCCCTCGGCGTCGTAAACCAGCCCCTCCGCCTGGAAGCCGGGCCCGTCGCCGCTGAACCCGGGATCGATGACCGCCTCCACCCGCCGCCCCGCCCACTCCCCGGGCACCTCACCCGCCAGGCGGAACCAGCTGGTCGACCACGGCGGTCCCCAGGCCGCACCCGCCGCGAACGGCTCGTACGTCGCCCGCAACGCCTCCGCAACCGGCTTCGGTTCGCCCGGCGCATGCCATACGGCCAGCTCCAGCGGCACCCGCGCCGCGTACTGCGCGGGCCGGATGAACTGCTCCAGCGCCCGCTCCAGACGCCCCTCCACCAGCAGTCGGTCGTCGTGCACAGCGGCTCCTCTCGCGCGTACGGACGCTCAGGGACACGTACGGGGACACGTCCGGGACGCGTCCGGAATCGGTCCGGACGGTTACCGGAGGCATACCCATCGGAGAACGGGGCTCCGCACGGCGCGGTAAGCCGTCACGCGAAGCATGGCGCCTGGCCCGATGGGCATGCATGACCGTGAGGCTGTTCGAGGGAGAGCACCGATCGTTGGTTCGGGGCGGGGGAGAACATGCGTCAGCCTGTGCGGCGCGAGGAACGGGACAGACGGCAAGGAGCGGTCGAGGGGAGCCGGGGCGGGGGGATCACCGCGCGGGCGCCGGGGGTGTTCAGACGGCGGGTGCGGCATGCGGATCTGCGGGCGGTCGGCGAGGTGCGCCGGGAGCTGCGGCAGCTGCTGAGCCGCTGGCCGGGACCGGGAAACGGCGAGGTCGCGGAGGTCGCGACGCTGCTGACCAGCGAGCTGGTCACCAATGCCCTGATACATGCGGAGGGCGGCGCCGTCGTCACCGCCACGGTCGGCGACCGGGTACGGGTCGAGGTGCGGGACTTTGTCTCCGGGCGTCCCGAGCCGCGGGCACCGACCACCGACGGGACATCCGGCCGGGGGCTGATGCTGGTCCGCTCGTTAGCGGACGCGTGGGGCGTACGCTCCCACGGGGTCGGCAAATGCGTGTGGTTCGAGCTGGGCGGCGGACCGGCCTGAGCCGGTATCGGGGGTGTGGGTCCGGCGCGGTCCGCCACCGGTCAGGCGAATCGTTGCTCGATCGCGGCGAGTTTCTCCTCCAGGGAGTCCAGACGGGGGAGCGTCTGGGTGTCGTCCTCGGCGGTCAGGTCCACGGTCCGCAGTGGCTCGGCCAGGACGGCGGTGGTACCGGCGTCAGCGCCGGTCACGGCCTTGAGGGCCGGGCGGGAGCGCACCGGCGAATCTGATGTGGGCAACGGCTCCAGGGTGTCGGGGGATATGGCGGAGTCCCGGTCGGCCACGTCCGCGGGCGCCCCGGCGTGGGTGACGGTCAGCCGGCCGCCGCCCCTGCCGATGCCCCACGAGCGGTGCTGCCGGTTGATGGCCTTGATCCGGGCGCGGTCGAGCTTGCCCTGCTCCCGCCTGCGGAGCCGCCGCCGCTCCTTCTCCCGGCGGTCCTCCCGCACCTCCTCGACCGCCTCGTCCAGTGTCCGTACGCCCTCCAGCAGCATCAGCGACCAAGCCGCGAAGGTCTCGCGGGGCGCCCGCAGCCAGCGGACGATGCGGATCTGCGGCAGCGGACGGGGCACCAGCCCCTGCTCGCGCAGCGCCGCCCGGCGGGTCTGTTTGAGCGCCCGGTCGAAGAGGACGGCCGCTGACAGCGACATCCCGGCGAAGAACTGCGGCGCACCCGCGTGGTCCAGCCCGCGCGGCGCATGCACCCAGTTGAACCAGGCCGCGGCGCCGGCGAACGTCCACACCAGCATCCGGGAGCCGAGCGCCGCGTCGCCGTGGCTGGCCTCGCGCACCGCCAGTACGGAGCAGAACATCGCGGCGCCGTCGAGCCCGAAGGGCACCAGATACTCCCAGCCTCCGGTGAGGCCCAGGTTCTGGACGCCGAAGCCGACCAGCCCGTGGAAGGACAGCGCGGCGGCGACCGCCGCACAGCAGAACAGCAGGAGATACGAGGCCGAGGCGAACAGGGCCTCCTTGCGGCGGCGGCGTTCCTCGCTGCGTTCCCATGAGTCATCGGTGGACCGGTCGGCCGCACGTTTGCCGCGCAGGACCAGTGCCACGGCCGCCGTGACGCCGCCGAGCAGCAGGGCCGCCGGAATCAGCCAATCCAGCGATATGTCGGTCATTCTCATTCTGGGATCCCTTGCCTTGCGTACGCGGTTTCGCGCGACATCCTGGCGGAAGCCGCTGCCGTAACCGAGGTATTCGGAACAAGAGAACGCCAAGGGGTGCGAGGAAGCGGACATGCACCACTCTGACGTCGAACTACTGTGCTTTCAGGGTGGGTTGAGTTCGATGAAGATCACCCTGACGGGCGGCGTGAGGGGCGAGGCGCGCCTTGAGGCCGGTCCGTTGGACGTCGAGGACGCCTGCCGTCGATATGCCGACGAGCGTTACGACGTCACGCCGCGCCTCCGGGAGTTCCTGGCCGACTACGGCGAGCTCTCCGTGGCCTGGCCGTTTCGGCAGAGGGAGGTCGAGGCGGGCGGTGTGGGTCAGGCGGTTGCGGTGAGGCGGGTGATGCGGTCCGTGTCGCAGGTGCGAGGGCAGGTGACGCAGGTGTCCTCGGGGCGCAGCGTGTAGAACATGCAGCAGCTGGCGCGGTCGCGGGTGGGCAGCGCCTCGCCGTTCGGGCCGGTCAGGGTGCGGAACGCCGCGCTGCCGATGTACGGGGCGGTGGCGCCCGGCAGCAGCCGCTCGAGCTCGGCGACCGCACGCGGCTCCTCGCCCAGCAAATGCCCGAGGTACCACAGCCCCTCGACGATCTCGTCGGACGCCATGCCCCACAGCGCCCGCGGGCCGCGTCGTAGCCGGCCGCGGAAGCCGCGCAGTACGGGCTCGAGATGCTCGGCCACCGCCTCGCGCACCTCGGCGCGCAGCGCCTCCTCGTCCGGGACGACCCGGGCGCCGGGGAGCGCCGCCGCCGGATCGTCCGGAAGGCACGCGAACGAACGAACCCGCACCGCCATGCGGCCCGGCTCCCGCTGGAAGGCGACGTCCTGGACCGGCAGCGAAGGCACCCGGCGCTGCAGGAACCAGGGGATGGTGATCAGCAGGCAGGCGGGCCAGGCATAGCGGTGCAGCGCGAAGCTCGCGACGACGTCGGGGCGGGCGCGCTGCCCGTAGTCCCGGATGATCTGTGTGTCGTCCCAGGTGAGGAACGTGTCCAGCGTCTCACCGCCGGCCGCGAGACCGGCCGCGCACACCCAGCCGTCGCCGCTCGGTGGCGCCGCGTCCCACTCGGTCACCTGCAGGCTGGGGAACACCTCGGAAAGCCGGGCATAGGCGGCGGCAACGGGGTGGGTGAGCGGCGGGGCGGCGGGGGCAGGAGTCATGCGGGAGACCACCGAATCGCGATCGTTAGCAGGTAAGCCTTACCTTATCGGAAGACTCTACCCAGGCCCGCTGAGGTGTGAACCGGCGCCGCGGGCGCCTATGGTGCTGGAAATCGTCGGGAGGACCCACCATGGAGCAGGGCACAGCGGAGCAGGAGCCGCGCGCACGCGCGTGGGCTCCCGCGCACGCCGGTTCCGCCGTGCCCTCGCCGACCGTGCCCCGGCAGCTGGCCCGGCCGCAGCGGCACTCCGTACGCGGTCAGGTGCTGGCCGCGCTGCGCGAGGCGCTGGTCGGCGGGGAGCTGGCCCCGGGTGAGGTCTACTCCGCACCTGTCCTGGCCGAGCGCTACGGCGTCTCCGCGACCCCGGTGCGCGAGGCCATGCAGCAGCTCGCGGGTGAGGGCGCCGTGCAGGTCGTCCCCAACCGCGGCTTCCGGGTCTGCGAACGCAGCTCCCGCGACCTGGCCGAGCTGGCCGAGGTGCGCGCCATGCTCGAGGTCCCCGCGATCGTCCGGCTGGCCAGGGCGCTGCCGCCGGAGCGCTGGGAAGAGCTGCGTCCGCTCGCCGACGCGGGGGTGACGGCCGCCGCGCACGGCGACCGGGTCGCTTACGCCGAGGCGGACCGCGCCTTCCACCACGCGCTCATCTCCCTCACCGGCAACCGCCGGCTGGCCCAGGTCACCGACGACCTGCTGCGCGGCACCCAGGGGCCGGCCGGCGGCTCCCGGCTGCGTACCGCCGAACTGCTGGCGGACGCCTCCGAGCACACCGCACTCCTGGACGCGCTGAGCGCCCAGGAGTACGCGGTCGCCGAGCGCATCGCCCGCGGGCATCTGTCGTCCGCGCGGCACCCGCACTGAGCGGGCCGGACCGGCAGGCTCAGCCGGGCAGCAGCTCCTCCAGCGGCAGCGCCGCGATATCGGCGGCAGGCCGGGAGAGATACAGATCGGCGTGGTAGAAGCCGTCGGCCTCCTTGCCGACGGTGGACAGCCCGCGCGCGGCCAGCGCGGCGAACGCCGCCCGCCGCTCGTCGCCGTCGGCGAACCGGCGCTGGCGGAACGTCCGGGTGGTGAGCTTCTGGGTCACCAGTCCGGCGCGGGAGAGCAGCGCCGAGACCGGCGCGTAGGACACCGTACGGAGCACGAACGCCGCGACCCAGGGCGGCGAGGACACACAGCCGAGGAGGCGGGCGAAGGTGCGCTCGGAGATGTAGCCGACGCCGCCGGTGACGGTGATCAGGTCGGTGTCGGCGAGCGTCTTCCGCAAGTGCGGGCTGGGGTCGGCGAGCTCCAGGTTCTCGGAGAAGCCGTGGTCGAGCAGACCCGCCGACCGGGCGTATTCGACCGCGTGTTCCGCCGCGTCGAGACCGATCACCCGGGCCGCCTCGGGGCGTCGCCGGGTGGCGAAGAACGTTCGGTCTTCCTGGGCGAGTTGCGACGACCCTGTGTTCCCGGGGGTGGGCCCGGCGTAGCGGCTGTACAGGTCGGAGAGGGACAGCCGGTGGTTGAGCAGTGCCGCGTTGACCCCGTATGAGCAGCACAGGTCGACGACGGTCAGCGGCGGACGGTCACTGCGGCGCCGCTGCAGGACTTCGGTCACGGCGCGGAACACCGCCTGACCGTGGTGCGGAATCTGGTATTCCAGCGGTTGCAGAGTGCTGAAGTACCTATGCGGATCAGGGCAGTTGTAGATCGCCTCGAAATCCGCCTTGCCCCAGTCGGTTGAAGCGGCGGTGCGGGTTGTTCCTGCTGCCACGGTCGGCCTCCTGAAAGGCTTTGCCAAAGGGAGCTGGTCCCGGAACAGCATTCAGGCCCGGCCGCCGCCTCGCAGTGCGACTTGCGGCCATTCTCGGGGCGCGTGGGACGGGGCGCACCACCTGCGTCCGACACTCGCACAAGGGGACAGCCACCGCACCCCGGCCGATCCGCCGCGGTCGACGTACACTTTCGGCCATTCGGTGGGTTGGGCCGCATGGCTGACGACGGGGGGTTGACGGGGCGGACGGTTCCGCCCCGTACGCCACCGTGCCCGTCCTACGTAGCCGCCGGATGGGGCGAGAGATGATCGGCGAGCCAGGTCGGGACCCCGCCCATCAGACGGAACAGCCGGGCGGCCTCGGCGCGCAGCCGGGGCGCGTCCTCCTCCGGGGCGGCATCGGCCAGCGCGGCCAGCGCGGGCGCCGTACCGACCAGGAATCCCAGCTCCTCCCGGATCCGCAGCGACTCGGCGAAGCCGTGCCGGGCCTCGGTCAACTCGCCGTCGCGCAGGGCGAGTCCAGCCAGATGGCGCCAGGTGAAGGAGAGCAGCAGGGCGTCGCCCTGGACGGTGGCGCCGGCATGCGCGCGGCGGTAGGCGGCGCGCGCCGAGTCCGGGCTGTCGGCGACATGCTCGGCCATCAGCCCGCGCCGGAAGTCCAGCAGCGGGCGCCCGGCCGCGGCGGGAGCCAGCAGCGCGGCGGCCCGGCCCAGCGCCGAACGTGCCTCGTCCGCCCGGTCACGGAAGCCCAACACCGTTGCCGTGTAGGCGAGATGCCCGCGTTCGCAGGCCGCGCCGCCCCGCTCGTCGTCGTCGGCCGCCAGCGCCTCGGCGCTGCGCAGCGCGTCCTCGGCGGCGGCCCACCCGGTGGCGGTGAACATGCAGCGTTCCACCAGCAGCGCGGCGCGGCGCAGCGCGGACGGGGCGTGCTGGAGGGCGTGCGGCTCCAGCAGCGCGGCCGCGTCGTCCCAGCAGCCGCGGGAGCGCAGCCGCCATACGGCGCGCTCGAGGGGATCGTCGTCCGCGCCCGATCTGGCGACCGGTACCGCCGGTGCCGCGGTCGGTGCCGATGCGGATTCCGGTGGCGTAACCGGTGCCGTAACCGGTGCGGTAACCGGTGCTGATGAGGATTCCGATGCCGATTCCACGGACCTGACGGAATCCGCGGAATCCGCGGTCCCTGACATGGCGGTATCCGCCACATTGCCCTCCCCGAGCGCGCCATTGAGCGGGAAACTGGATGCAGTGGGCGAATCTCAGCACGAATTCCGTCGTGCGGCCAAGGGGGCGGGTGAATGATTTCACAATCGCCGGGAGGGTGGTCGGGCCCGGCGGAGCGGCTCTGATCGGCGCCACCGTGGCGCGATGCGGCCACCGCGCGCCGGAACGGCGTTGACGGCATCCGCCCGTTCGGGGTACCCCGAACGGCGTACCGCGGTGGATTCACTCGAAGGGCGCGCCGCGGCGCCCGGCCGCGGCGAAAAAGGACGGATCCCGCCGCTGGGCGACGGGATCCGCAGGAATGCGTGCATCTGCAGAGAGCAAGCAGTGCATCTGCCGGAATCAGCTCTTCCGCAGGAATGGGCCGATCTGCCGGAATGGGCTCCTCCGCAGGAAATCAGCTCATGCGCAGGGCCAGGAAGAAGTCCAGCTTGTCCTCCAGCCGGGACAGGTCGCGGCCGGTGAGCTGTTCGATCCGGCCGACCCGGTAGCGGAGCGTGTTCACATGCAGGTGGAGGCGGGTGGCGCAGCGGGTCCAGGAGCCGTCGCAGTCCAAGAACGCCTCGAGGGTGGGGATCAGTTCGGCGCGGTGCCGGCGGTCGTAGTCGCGCAGCGGGTCCAGGAGGCGGGCGGTGAAGGCGCGCCGGACGTCGTCCGGGACGAACGGCAGCAGCAGGACGTGCGAGGCCAGCTCCTCGTGTCCGGCGGCGCAGACCCGGCCGGGGCGGGCGGCGGCGACCCGGCGGGCGTGCCGGGCCTCCTCCAGGGCGCCGCGCAGGCCCTCGGCGGAGTGCACGGAGGCGCTGACGCCGACCGTCAGCCGGCCGTCGTCCGCCAGGCCCCGGCCGAGCGGCTCCTGGACGACGGCGAGCAGGGCGTCGGCGTGCAGCCCGGCGGTCGCGGTCTCCCCGGACTCGTCCGGGGTCGTGGGCAGCGGCACCAGCGCCACCGCCTCATCGCCGGTGTGCGCCACGGCGATCCGGTCCGAGGGTTCCGGGCCGAAGGTGCCGGGATCGACCAGTACCTCCTCCAGCAGCGACTGGGCCACCGGGCCGCCCGGCACATCGCCGTTCCCCCACTCGACCCGGGCCACCACGATCTGCCAGTGCGGGGCGGTACCCAGACCCGGCAGCAGCACCGGCGCGGCCACCCGCAGGCGGGCCGCGATCTCGGCGGGCGGGGCGCCGGTCTGGACGAGCTCCAGCACCTCCTGGGCGAGGCGTCGGCGGACCGTACGGGCGGCGTCGCGCCGGTCGCGTTCCACGGCGATCAGCTGGGTGACGCCGTTGAGCAGGTCGAGGCGCTCGGCGGACCAGTCGCCGGCGTCCGCCTCGACGGCCAGCAGCCAGTCGGAGAGCAGGGTTTCGCGCAGGTCACGGCCGTCGTTGCGGATCGGGAAGAGGGAGTACGTCGCGCCGCCGAGGGTGACCCGGTGCGGGCTGCGGCGGCCGCTGCGGGAGGCGGCCAGGTGTTCGCCGGCGAGCCGGGCGCCGAGCTCGGCGGGCAGCTCGGGGCCGGAGTCCGCCAGCGTCGATCCGGCGATCTGCCGGCCGGTGGGGGACAGGACCCAGGCCCGCAGGTCCAGGTCCGAGCCCAGCAGGTCCAGGACCACCTCCGGACCGCCGCCCGCGGGCCCGGACGTCATCAGGCGCCGGTGTCGGTCCACCACGGCAGCCAGGTCGCCGGCCCGCTCACTGGAGACCTGGCGTACGACATACTCGGTAATGGAGGCGAACGACACGTCCTCGACCACGGAGAACAGCGGGAGCCGGTGCCGGCGGCAGGCCTGGACGAGGTCATCAGGCACCGCGCCCAGTTCTGCCTCGCCGGCCGCGAGACCGGCGACCCCGGCCGAGGCCAGGATCCGTACGAACCGCTCGGAGTCCTCCGCCTCGCGGCGCCAGGCGAGGCCGGTCAGGACCAGTTCGCCGCCGGAGAGATACCGGCTGGGGTCGCGGAGGTCGGTGGTCATCACACCCCGTACCGTTCGGTCCAGCTCGTCCTCGCCTCCGAGCAGCCGAAGGCCCAGAGTGTCGGTGTCCAGGAGTGCGCGGAGCCGCATGACCTCGCCCGCCGTTCTTTGCTGTCTTGTGTGGCCGGTGGAATGCCGCGAGGTTTCAGAGCCTCGTCTTTCGTTCGAATCTACAAGACGCGCGGCTTGGCCAGCCAACCGCTTCATGGTTTCGGTGACTGCACCGGGTGGGTGCAAGGCGCGTTCACTTGGCCCAACCGCGTTAACAAGACGTGAACAAGCTCCGTGGCGACGAGGGCCGAAGGTCCTCACCATGAGCAGCGAACGACCCGATTTCGTAGAAGAGGCCACCCATGGACTTCCTTCGCCCCGCCAGCTGGGAGGAGGCGCTCGCCGCTAAGGCCGAGCACCCCACCGCTGTGCCCATCGCGGGCGGCACGGACGTGATGGTCGAGATCAACTTCGACCACCGCCGCCCCGAGTACCTGCTCGACCTGAACCGTATCGGTGACCTGAGCGAGTGGGAGGTCGGAGAGAAGACCGTACGACTGGGCGCCTCCGTTCCCTACACCAAGATCATGGAAAACCTGCGGACCGAGCTCCCGGGCCTGGCTCTGGCGTCGCACACCGTCGCCTCCCCGCAGATCCGCAACCGCGGCGGCGTCGGCGGCAACCTGGGCTGCGCCTCCCCGGCCGGCGACGCGCACCCCGCGCTGCTCTCCTCCGGCTGCGAGGTCGAGGTCGAGTCCGCCGCGCGCGGCGTCCGCATGATCCCGATCGACGAGTTCTACCTCGGCGTCAAGCGCAACGCCTTGGAGTCCGACGAGCTGATCCGGTCTGTGGTTCTGCCCAAGGCCGACGGCCCGCAGCAGTTCTCCAAGGTCGGCACCCGTAACGCCATGGTCATCGCGGTCTGCGCGTTCGGTATCGCGCTGCACCCCGAGACCCGTACGGTCCGCACCGGCATCGGCTCGGCCGCGCCCACCCCGATCCGCGCCAAGGATGCCGAGATCTTCCTCGCCGCGGCGCTGGAGGAGGGCGGCTTCTGGGAGTCGGGGGCCCCCATCCCGCCGTCCGTCGCCAAGCAGTTCGCGCAGCTCGCCTCCGGCGCCTGCAACCCCATTGACGATGTGCGCGGCAGCGCCAAGTACCGCCGTCACGCGGTCGGGATCATGGCGCGCCGGACCCTCGGCTGGACCTGGGAGTCCTACCGCGGAAACGAGAGGAGCGCACAGTGCGCGTGAACTTCACCGTCAACGGCCGTAAGCAGGAGGCCGACGACGTCTGGGAAGGCGAGAGCCTGCTGTACGTCCTCCGTGAGCGGATGGGCCTGCCGGGTTCCAAGAACGCCTGTGAGCAGGGCGAATGCGGCTCCTGCACGGTCCGCCTGGACGGCGTGCCGGTCTGCTCGTGCCTCGTCGCCGCCGGCCAGGTAGAGGGCCGCGAGGTCGTCACCGTCGAGGGCCTGGCGGACTACGCCAAGCAGCGCGCCGAGCACGGCTGCGCGAGCGGCGCCTGCGGCACCAGCCTGGACCGGGCCAAGCAGTGGGAGTCCAAGCCGGCCGACTCGCAGACCGGCGAGAACAGTGAACTCTCGCCGATCCAGCAGGCGTTCATCGACGCCGGCGCGGTCCAGTGCGGTTTCTGCACCCCGGGCCTGCTGGTTGCCGCCGATGAGCTGCTGGAGCGCAACGACTCCCCGTCGGACGCCGATATCCGCGAGGCGCTGTCGGGCAACCTGTGCCGCTGCACGGGTTACGAGAAGATCCTCGACGCGGTCCGGCTGGCGGCCGCCCGCGGCGAGTCCAAGACCGCCGGACAGGGGGCCTGATCGCCATGGCTGGTGTTACCCGTACACCCACCAACCTCACGCAGGGCGGCAAGACCAAGGCCGGTATCGGCGAGTCCACGCTGCGGCCCGACGGCACCCTCAAGGTGACCGGTGAGTTCGCGTACTCCTCGGACATGTGGCACGAGGACATGCTGTGGGGCCACACGCTCCGCTCCACCGTCGCGCACGCCGAGATCAAGTCGATCGACACCTCTGAGGCGCTCGCCACCTCCGGTGTCTACGCGGTCCTGACCTACGACGACCTGCCCACCGACGTGAAGAACTACGGCCTGGAGATCCAGGACACGCCGGTTCTCGCGCACGGCAAGGTACGTCACCACGGTGAGCCGGTGGCGCTGGTCGCCGCCGACCACCCGGAGACCGCGCGCCGCGCCGCCGCCAAGATCAAGATCGAGTACGCCGAGCTGCCGGTCGTCACCGACGAGGCCTCCGCCACCGCCGAGGGCGCCCCGCTCCTCCACGAGGGCCGCGACGACCACCACGCCGGCCACGTTCCGCACCCGAACATCGTCCACCGCCAGCCGATCTTCCGCGGCAACGCCGACGAGGCCGCCAAGAAGGCCGATGTCATCGTCTCCGGCGAGTACGTCTTCGGCATGCAGGACCAGGCCTTCCTCGGCCCGGAGTCCGGCCTCGCGGTGCCCGGCGAGGACGGCGGCGTCGACCTGTACGTCGCCACCCAGTGGCTGCACTCCGACCTCCGCCAGATCGCCCCGGTCCTCGGCCTGCCCGAGGAGAAGGTGCGGATGACGCTCTCCGGCGTCGGTGGCGCGTTCGGCGGCCGCGAGGACCTGTCGATGCAGATCCACGCCTGCCTCCTGGCGCTGCGCACCGGCAAGCCCGTCAAGATCGTCTACAACCGCTTCGAGTCCTTCTTCGGGCACGTCCACCGGCACCCGGCCAAGCTCTGGTACGAGCACGGCGCCACCAAGGACGGCAAGCTCACGCACCTCAAGTGCCGCATCGTGCTGGACGGCGGCGCCTACGCGTCCGCCTCCCCGGCCGTCGTCGGCAACGCCGCGTCGCTCGCCGTCGGCCCCTACGTCATCGACGACGTCGAGATCGAGGCCGTCGCGCTGTACTCCAACAACCCGCCCTGCGGCGCGATGCGCGGCTTCGGCGCGGTCCAGGCGTGCTTCGCGTACGAGGCGCAGATGGACAAGGTCGCCAAGAAGCTGGGCATGGACCCGGTGGAGTTCCGGCAGCTCAACGCCATGGAACAGGGCACGATCATGCCCACCGGCCAGCCCGTCGACTCCCCGGCCCCGGTCGCCGAACTGCTCCGCCGCATCAAGGCGATGCCGCTTCCCCCGGAGCAGCAGTGGCTGGCGGCCGGTGAGAGCGCGGATGTCCGTGCGCTGCCCGGCGGTCTGTCCAACACCACCCACGGTGAGGGCGTGGTCCGCGGTATCGGCTACGCCGTCGGCATCAAGAACGTCGGCTTCTCCGAGGGCTTCGACGACTACTCCACCGCGCGGGTGCGCATGGAGGTCGTCGGCGGCGAGCCGGTCGCCACCGTCCACACCGCGATGGCGGAGGTCGGCCAGGGCGGCATCACCGTCCACGCCCAGATCGCCCGCACCGAGCTGGGCGTCGAGCAGGTCACCATCCACCCGGCCGACACCCAGGTCGGCTCGGCCGGCTCCACCTCCGCCTCCCGGCAGACGTACATGACCGGCGGCGCGGTGAAGAACACCTGCGAGGCGGTGCGCGAGAAGGTCCTGGAGATCGGCCGCCGCACGTTCGGCACGTACCACCCCGCGTGGGCCACCGCCGAACTCCTGCTGGAGGGCGGCAAGGTCGTCACCGACGGCGGCGAGGTCCTCGCGGACATCGCGGACGTCCTGGAGGGCGAGGCGGTCGACCTGGAGCTGGAGTTCCGGCACCGCCCCACCGAGGCGTTCGACCTGCACACCGGCCAGGGCAACGGCCACGTCCAGTACTCCTTCGCCGCCCACCGGGCGGTCGTCGAGGTGGACACCGAGCTCGGCCTGGTCAAGGTCATCGAGCTGGCCGTCGCCCAGGACGTCGGCAAGGCGCTCAACCCGCTGTCCGTCGTCGGCCAGATCCAGGGTGGCACCACCCAGGGCCTGGGCGTGGCGGTCATGGAAGAGATCATCGTCGACCCCAAGACCGCGAAGGTGCGCAACCCCTCCTTCACGGACTACCTGATCCCCACGATTCTCGACACCCCGACCATCCCGGTCGATGTGCTCGAACTCGCCGACGAGGCGGCCCCCTACGGGCTGCGCGGCATCGGCGAGGCCCCCACCCTGTCGTCCACTCCGGCCGTCCTCGCGGCGATCCGGAACGCGACCGGGCTGGAGCTCAACAAGACGCCGGTACGCCCCGAGCACCTCACCGGCACCTGATCCTCCGGGCGGTACGCGACCAAGGGGTGTCCCTGTCCGTCCTCCTCCGCGTACCGCCCGGAGTCCCGTTCAACCCGCACCACGCAGTCGCTGTCCCGGCCTCCCCGCCGGCCAGTACCCACAGCGTTCGTCTCGGGCCGTCCCCCGGGTCGTGCAGCCGAAGTTGTCCCAAATCTCGCACTTGCTGCGAGGGCCCCTGTGAACCTTGGGAGTCAGGCACCATGACCCAGCAGTCCACTGAGCCGAAGACGGTGGCGGAAGACGCGGGCACCGGCTCGCGTCAGCCCGCCGGCCGCGCTTGGCTCGACCGCTACTTCCACATATCGGACCGAGGCTCGACGGTCGCGCGAGAACTGCGCGGCGGCATCACCACCTTCATGGCGATGTGTTACATCCTCCTGCTCAACCCGCTGATCCTCTCGACTCCGGACGTGGAGAAGAACACCCTCGCGCATGCGGGTGTGGTCACCGCGACGGCGCTCGGCGCGGCGATCTGTACGTTGCTGATGGGCTTCATCGGCAAGGTGCCGCTGGCACTGGCGGCCGGGCTGAACGTCTCGGCGGCCCTGACCACGCAGGTGGTCCCCAACATGACGTGGCCGCAGGCCATGGGCATGTGTGTGCTGTACGGCGTCGTCATCATGCTCCTGGTGGTCACCGGCCTCCGCGAGATGATCATGAACGCCATCCCGCTGGCCCTCAAGCACGCGATCACCATGGGCATCGGCACGTTCGTCGCCCTGCTCGGACTGGTGAAGGCCGGATTCGTGGGCAAGGGCCAGGGCGGTCCGGTCACCCTCGGCCCCACCGGTGAACTGGCCGGCTGGCCCGTCCTGTTCTTCTGCGTCACCCTGCTGCTGATCTTCGCGCTGCAGGCCCGCAAGATCCCCGGTGCCATCCTCATCGGCATCGTCGCCGGTTCCGCTCTGTCCATCGCCGCCACCAAGCTCGGCGGACTGACGGACAAGGACTGGGGCGGCGCCTCGCCGGCCCTGCACGGCAGCGCCGTCTCGGCGCCGGACTTCGGCCTCTTCGGCCATGTGGAGTTCGGCGGCTGGGACAAGATCGGCGCACTGAGCGTCGGCATGATCGTCTTCACCCTGGTGCTGGCCGGCTTCTTCGACGCCATGGCGACCATCATCGGCGTCGGCACCGAGGCCAAGCTGGCCGACGACAAGGGCCGGATGCCGGGCCTGTCCAAGGCACTGTTCGTGGACGGCGCCGGCGGGGCGATCGGTGGTATCACCGGCAGCTCCGGGCAGACCGTGTTCATCGAGTCGGCGAGCGGCGTCGGCGAAGGCGCCCGTACGGGCCTCTCGTCCGTCGTCACCGGCCTGTTCTTCGCGGCCTGCCTGTTCTTCACCCCGCTCACCCAGCTGGTACCGGCCCAGGTGGCCTCCGCCGCCCTGGTCGTCATCGGCTCGATGATGATGAGCGCCGCCGCCCACGTGGACTGGAGCGACCGCTCCGTGTCCATTCCGGTCTTCCTGACCGTGGTCCTGATGCCGTTCACCTACAGCATCACCGCGGGTGTCGGAGCCGGCGTCATCGCCTACACCGTCATCAAGGCGGCCCAGGGCAAGTGGCGCGAGATCGGCCCCTTCATGTGGGTGCTGACCGGCATCTTCCTCGTCTACTTCTCGCTTCATCCGATCGAGCAGTGGCTGGGCGTCAAGTAACCGCCCGCTTGCTCCCCGTCCGTTAGGAGACCGACATGCTGGACATCGCCGAAGAGCTGCACCGGTGGGTCGAGCAAGGACGTGATTTCGCGGTGGCCACCGTGGTGGCCACCAACGGAAGCGCGCCCCGCCAGCCCGGCGCCGCCCTCGCCGTCGACACCGACGGCACGGCGATCGGGTCGGTCTCCGGCGGATGTGTGGAGGGAGCGGTCTACGAGTTGTGCCAGGAGGCGCTGGAGAGCGGGAAGCCGGTTCTCGAGCGCTTCGGCTACAGCGACGAGGATGCCTTCGCCGTGGGCCTGACCTGCGGCGGCATCATCGACATCCTCGTCACCCCGGTACGGGCGAGCGGCCGTGGATCCGCCGCCGACAGTGGATCCACGGGTGACCCGGTGGACAGCACTGCCGACACGCTCGCCACCGCGCTGGCCGCCGCTGCCCAAGGGGAAGCGGCGGCGGTCGCGCGGATCATCCAGGGCCCGGCCGAACTTCTCGGCCGTGCCCTGCTGGTCCGCCCCGACGGCAGCCACACCGGCACCCTGGGCGGCCACCCGGCCCTCGACCGTACGGCGATCGAGGAGACCCGCGCCCTGCTGGACGCCGGGCGCACCGCAACCCTCGAGATCGGCGCTGACGGCTCGCAGTGCGGGCAGCCCGTCGTCCTCCTCGTAGAGTCCTCCGTCCCCGCCCCGCGCATGATCGTCTTCGGCGCCATCGACTTCGCCTCCGCGCTGGTCCGGGTCGGCAAATTCCTCAACTACCACGTCACCGTCTGCGACGCCCGCCCCGTCTTCGCGACCCGGACCCGCTTCCCGGACGCCGACGAGATCGTCGTCGACTGGCCGCACCGCTACCTCGACTCCCAGGAACTGGACTCCCGTACGGTCCTGTGCGTGCTGACCCACGACGCCAAGTTCGACGTCCCGCTGCTGGAGCGGGCGCTCAAGCTCCCGGTCGCCTACGTCGGCGCCATGGGCTCGCGCCGCACCCACCTGGACCGCCAGCAGCGGCTGCGCGACGTCGGCCTGACCGAGCTCGAACTCAACCGGCTGCGCTCGCCCATCGGCCTGGACCTCGGCGCCCGTACCCCGGAGGAGACCGCGCTCTCCATCGCCGCCGAGATCGTCGCCAACCGCCGCGGCGGCACCGGCACCCCGCTGACCGGGGCCCACACGCCCATCCACCACGATGCGACCCGGCCGGTGGGGCGGATCGGGTCGGTGGCCTGAGGGCGGTGGAACGCCCCCGGGGACCGGCGACCCTGACACCGCCGGCCTCGCGGGGCGCCCCGGCGGCGGGCGCGGTATCCCCCTGGGTGCCGCGCCCGCCCACGTCGGCCGTACCGGGAGCCGCACGCTGCCCGGTGCCTGTGGGCCGGCCGCTCCAGGGCGAACGGACCGGCGGCCACGGGCGTCCGGCCGCCGGTCACCAAGGTGGCCACCAGCGCCCCGGTCGCCGGCGCCGGCATCGGCATCGGCCCGACCGGCCGTCCGATCTCGATCGGTGATCGCTGCATGCACGATCCGCTTCTTGGTCGCACGCCCCGTTCGCGATGAACTGATCCCACGCCGGTGAGCCACCCGGAAACCCGGACGGCCGCCACTGACAAGGGAGTTCAGCCATGCCGATCGTCACCGTCCAGCAGGGCCCGCGCAGCGTCGAGCTCAAGCGGGAGCTGGTCCGCCAGATCACCGACGCGTTCGTCGACGCGTACCGGATTCCCGCCGAGAGCGTGCAGGTGTGGATCCAGGAGGTCCCCACCGACAGCTGGGGCACAGCCGGCAAGCTGACCGCCGACAAGTAACCAGGGCGGGCGGGAGTCTGACGACAGGCCCTAGGGCAGCGCTCCCGCCCGCCGCGCCGCGACCACCGCCTGCAGACGGGTGTGTGCCCCCAACTTCCGCATGGCGGACCGCAGATAGCTCTTCACCGTCTCCGGGCGCAGCCCCAGCCGGTCCCCCACCGACGCGTTCGTCGCGCCCGAGGCCACACACGCCAGCACATCCACCTCGCGCGGCGACAGCACCGGGCCACTCGTGTGCCCCGCGCCCGCCCGGCCGGCCGACGAGGCCGTCGCGAGCCGGCCGCACACCGCCAGCATCTCCTGCCGCAGCAGCGGATCGGCGACCCGCTGTGCCAGTGCCCGCAGCTCGACGTGTGCCTCGCGTACCTCCTCCCACATCGCCGGGTCGGCGGCGGTCGGCTGCCGGGCCACCGACAGCAGCCGCGCCGCCTCGTCCTGCAGCAGCAGCGTCTGCTCCAGCTCCCGGGCCGCCTCCATCGCGGCCGACAGCGGCCGGTCACCGAGCGGCACCGGCCGCCGCAGCGCCCCGTACAGCACCCCGCGCACCCGGCGCCGGACGATCACCGGCACGGCGAGCACCGACCGCAGCCCCTCGGCGGCCACCGCGGCGTCGTATTCATGGCTGATGACCGCCGAGCTGCGGTAGTCGGTCACGGCGAACGGACGGGACAGCGCCACAACCTTGCCGCCCAGCCCGTTGCCCCGCAGGATGTCCAGCCCGCGCAGCGCTGCGGTCTGCGTACCGGACAGCTCATTGATGCGATAGCAGCCGGCGCCGGCCGACAGCCCGCCGAAGGCCACCGGCAGACCACCGCCCCGCCGCAGCCGCGACAGCGCCGCCGTTACGTCCACCGAACCGTCCGCCCCCGCCTCGCGCCGCACGCCGAATCCTCCGCTTCCCCCCGTTAGGGGGTGGTGAGACCTGGGCCACTGATTACACGATGGCGCTATGCGGTGCGGCAATGAGGAGGACACAGGACTTATGACGGAGACGGAAATCGGTGCGGCGGGCCGCTCACCGGGCGCGACCAAGGAGTTCCGGGCGGCGCGCGACCTGCTGCTCCGGCACCGGGAGGACTATGACGCAGCCCGCGCGGGCTTCGCCTGGCCCCGGCCCGCGTACTTCAACTGGGCGCTCGACTGGTTCGACGTCATCGCCCGGGACAACGACCGCACGGCGCTGCACATCGTCGAGGAGGACGGCAGCGAGCTGTGCCGCACCTTCGACGAGATGCGCCGCCGTTCCGACCAGGCCGCCAACTGGCTGTCCGCCAAGGGGGTACGGGCCGGCGACCGGATCGTCGTGATGCTCGGCAATCAGTGTGAGCTGTGGGAGACCGCGCTGGCGGCGATGAAGCTGCGCGCCGTCGTCATCCCCGCGACGCCGCTGCTGGGCCCGGCGGACCTCGCCGACCGGGTCGGCCGCGGCCGGGCCCGGCATGTGATCGTGCGCGCCGCGGACACCGGCAAGTTCGCCGCCGTGCCCGGTGACTACACGCGGATCGCGGTCGGCGGAGCGGGCGCGGACGCGGACACCGGCACGGCCACGGACACGGGCGCCGGCTGGCTCGCGTACGAGGAGGCGTACGACAGCCCCGAGACGTACGAGCCGAGTGGGCCGACCCGGGCCGACGACCCCCTGATGCTCTACTTCACCTCCGGTACCACCGCTCGCCCCAAACTCGTCGAGCACACCCACGCCTCGTACCCCATCGGCCACCTCGCGACGATGTACTGGATCGGGCTGCGCCCCGGGGACGTCCATCTCAACATCTCCTCGCCCGGCTGGGCCAAGCACGCCTGGTCCAACCTCTTCGCCCCCTGGATCGCCGAGGCCACCGTCTTCATCCACAACTACACCCGCTTCGACGCGGCCCGGCTGATGGCGGAGATGGACCGGGCCGGCGTCACCAGCTTCTGCGCCCCGCCCACCGTCTGGCGGATGCTCATCCAGGCCGATCTGTCGGTGCTCGGCACCCCGCCGCGGGAGATCGTCGCGGCCGGTGAGCCGCTCAATCCGGAGATCATCGAGCAGGTACGACAGTCCTGGGGCGTCACGATCCGGGACGGCTTCGGGCAGACCGAGACCGCCGTCCAGGTGGCCAACACCCCCGGCCAGCCGGTCAAGCCGGGCTCCATGGGCCGCCCCACCCCCGGCTACGAGGTCGTCCTGCTCGACCCGGTCAGCGGCGAACCGGCCGACGAGGGGGAGATCGCCCTCGACCTCTCCGCGCACCCGGTCGGCCTGATGACCGGCTACCGCGGCGACCCGGCCCGTACCGCCGAGGCGATGGCCGGCGGGTACTACCGCACCGGCGACATCGGCTCCCGCGACCGCGACGGCTGGATCACCTACGTCGGGCGCGCCGACGACGTCTTCAAGGCGTCCGACTACAAGATCTCGCCGTTCGAGCTGGAGAGCGCCCTGCTGGAACACGAGGCGGTCGCCGAGGCCGCCGTGGTGCCCGCCCCCGACCCGCTCCGGCTGGCCGTACCCAAGGCGTACGTCGTCCTCGCGGCCGGCTGGAAGCCCGGCCCGGAGACCGCGAAGCTCCTCTTCGAGCACTCCCGCGCAGTCCTGGCCCCCTACAAGCGCATCCGGCGGCTGGAGTTCGCCGATCTGCCCAAGACCGTCTCCGGCAAGATCCGCCGTATCGAGCTGCGGGAGCGCACCGCGCAGGGCGACGGAGGGGCCGAGTACCAAGAGGAGAACCACCGATGAGCAGACATCCACAGAGGGGCAGTTGACCGCACCTTCGCCCGGCTCGTCGGACGGGCGGCAGATCGGCAGCGAGTGGACGGGGGTTCAATCCCTTTTGCGCTGCGCTCCGTATACGTGATTGATGAAAGTTTAAGGGGGTCCGCGAGGAAGGGAAGGGCATGGGAGTCTTCGACAGCCTGGCTCCCGCGTTGGGCCGCAGCCGTCGTGACCGCTCGACGAGGGGCAGGCGCAGGGACACAAGCGAACATGACCACGACCGCCGTCGGCGCCGGGACCGGCGCCACGACCGGGACCATGGCCACCACGACAGGGACCATGGAGGGAGGTACTGAGCACTCGTCGTGTCTGCCAGCGGCCGGGCTTCCCGCCCGGCCGCATCGGTCGGTGAGGCGACATGAACAGCGCACGGCCAGACGCTCCCTCCCGCGGTGCCGCCCGAGGCGAAGGCGTGGGCAAGGAGAACGCGCGCACGGGCAAGGCGAAAGCGCGTGCTTCCGTGACGAGCCGCCTGACACGTACGGTGCGGCGGTTGCTGTCCGTCACCGAGGGCCCCGAGGGCGTGGACACAATCGTCGACGCCGCTCCGCCGGTGGCTCTGCACGACATCTTCCGGCGCTTTTGGCCGTACACGCGTGGCGGCCGGCGCTGGCTGGTGGTGATCTTGGCGTTCGTCGTGCTGGGGCCCGTCGTCGACGCGGCCGAGATCTGGCTTTTCAAGATCGTCATTGACGACATGCTGGTCCCGCGCAACCTGCACCTCTTCCTGCCGATCGCTCTCGCCTACCTGGGGCTCACGTTCTTCGCCGCAGTTCTCGCCTTCGCCGACGAGGTGACCTCGACCTGGGTCAGCGAACGGTTCCTGCTCGCCCTGCGGTCCGATCTGTTCCGCCACGTCGAAGGGCTGTCACTCGGTTTCTTCGAGCGGCGGCGGCTCGGTGATGTGCTCTCCCGTGTGACCGGTGACGTCGACGCGGTCGAGACCTTCCTGCTCTCCGGGATCGTGGACGCGCTCGCACAGGTGATGCGACTGGGTGTCTTCCTCGGCGTGCTGTTCTTCCTGCGGTGGGACCTGACGGTCCTCGCTCTCGTCATTGCTCCCCTGTTCTGGATCACCGCCCGGCGCTTTTCCCGGCGGGTGAAGGCCGCATCGCGGGAGCGGCGGCGCCGCAGCGGCTCGATCAGCGCGATCACCGAAGAGGCCCTGGGCAACATCGTCCTCGTGCAGGCGTACAACCGGCAGCCGTGGGAGCACGGCCGGTTCGAGCGCGAGAACCTCGGCCGGTTCCGGGCCGCCATGGCATCCGCACGCATCAGCGCCGTGTATGCAACGGTCGTCGACGTCATCGAGCTGGCCGGCGCGCTGCTGGTGATGGGCCTGGGCACCTGGGAACTGACCCGAGGCAACCTCACCCTGGGCGGCCTGATGGTTTTCCTCACCCTGCTCAGCAGCCTCTACAGCCCTATCCGCTCCCTATCCGGCCTCAGCAACACCTTCTACTCGGCGTCCGCATCCGCGGAGCGGATCATCGAGCTGCTCGACCAGCGGCCCCAGGTCGTCCAGGCCGTGACCCCCCGGAAGCTCGGTCATACCCGCGGTGAGATCGAGTTCGACGACATCTCCTTCCGCTACCCGGGGACCACCCGGCCCGCCCTCTCGGGGGTCTCGTTCAGCGTGTCGCCCGGCGAGACACTGGCACTTGTGGGGGCGAGCGGTGCCGGGAAGTCGACCGCCGCCAAGCTGCTGCTGCGCTTCTACGACCCGGACCACGGAACCATCCGCCTCGACGGGAACGATCTTTGCGACCTGCGCCTGGACGACCTACGGGACAACGTCGCCATGCTGCTCCAGGAGACCCTGGTCTTCCACGGCACCGTCCGCGACAACATCGCCTACGGCCGCCCTGACGCGAGCGACGAAGAGATCGTCGCGGCGGCCCGCGCCGCGGACGCACACGGCTTCATCAGCCAACTTCCCCAAAGCTACGACACCGTAGTGGGCCAGCGCGGCCGGCTGCTCTCCGGCGGACAACGGCAGCGCATCGCCATCGCCCGCGCCATGATCCGTGCCGCGCCCCTGCTCATCCTCGACGAGCCGACCACCGGCCTCGACGCGGAATCAGGCCGGCGCATCCTGCAGCCACTGCGCCTGCTGATGAGCGGGCGCACGACGATCCTCATCTCCCACAACCTGCTCACCGTCCGCGACGCCACCCAGATCGTGCTTCTCGACCGCGGCCGCATCGCCGACCGCGGCACGCACGACCAGCTGCTCACCCGCAGCGCAGCGTATGCCCGGCTCTACCGGCTGCACGGGCCTGACGACACGTCGAGGGCCGAGGCGCTGTCATGAGCCGTACCGAACTCCTCCAGCCACCACCGCTGGCGGCCGGAACGGCGGTCGCCCCGCGTTATGAGGTCCTCGCGCACCTGTGCCGTACCACCTGGCTGGACCTCTACGACGCCTGGAGCCAGGAGCGGCAGTGCCGGTGCGTGGTGAAGGTGGTGCGCCCGGACCGGCGAGGCGAGCAGTGGCTGCGCGAGAAGCTGCTGCAAGAGGGCCGCTGGCTCCAGACCTTCACCCACCCGCACCTGGTCCGCGGCTACGAGACGGGCGAAACCCCGGAAACCTTCGTGGTGTTGGAGACGCTCACCGGGGAAACCCTGTCGCACCTCATCGACCGCCGACGGCGCCGTCTGGCCGCCCACGACCTCGCCCTCCTCGGCCTGCACCTGTGCTCGGCGCTTCACTACCTGCACGGTAAGGGCCTGCTGCACCTGGACCTGAAGCCGTCCAACATCGTGGTCGGGTGCCGGCGCGCGAAGCTGCTCGACCTGAGCATCGCCCGCCCACCCGGCCCCGCCCCGCCGGGCATCGGCACCTTCTGCTACCTCGCCCCCGAGCAGGCCCGCGGCGGGATGCTCACCCCCGCGGCCGATGTCTGGGGAATCGGCATCACGCTGTACGAGGCCGCCACCGGCGACGTGCCCTTCGACGACGGCGAGACCCATGACGAGAGCGGAACTGAGGCCCAGGACGCCGAGGACTACCGGTATCCACGGTTCGACCGCTATCCGCAGCTCGACGAACGCGCCCCGTCCGTCAGAACTCGCCGGCGCCTTCCGCACGCCCTCACCGCGACGATCGACAGCTGCCTCGCCCCCGACCCGGGCGCCCGGCCGACACTCGCCCAACTCGCGGCAGCACTCGATGAGTTGCTGCCCCAAGGCCGACGCGTGGCAAAAGTCGGCTGAGTGAGCGAGCGCGCTGCTGGAGGCGCGCCGTCACCTGCACGCGCCACACGTACGGGGGTGACCATGAACCGATCACGACGGCTCCGTCACGCTGGGTGTGCGGGCGGCCGCGGCTCAGGGACGGGGCGGTGGCACCGCGGGAGAATGGGTGCGTGGTCTTCCGTAAGCGTCAGGCAATCCCCTGGCCGGGGCGGACCGTACGTAAGGGTATGCAGAGGTTGCAGCTCCCGGTCGGACGCATCCCGGACGAGGCGCTGCTGGCTGGTCTGGCCACGGGCGACCCGGAGCTCGCCGTCACGTTCGTACGGCGCTTCCAGCACAGGGTCTTCGGCGTGGCCATCGCGGTCACCCGCGATCCGCAGCTCGCCGAGGACATCGCCCAGCAGACGTTCGAGCGTGCGTGGCGGCACGCGCAGATCTACGACGCGCGCCGCGGATCGGTGACGGCCTGGCTGACGACCATCGCGCACAACCTCGCCATCGACGCCGTCCGGACGCGTCGGCCGGAGCCGGTGGCCCCCGAAGACCTCGACGCGCTCCTGGGCGCGGTGACCGACACCCCCGAGCAGCAGGCGCTGGCCGACGAGGCGTCGTCCGCCCTGCGGGCCGCCGTGGCGCAGCTGCCGGGCGAACAGGGCCGCGCCCTGGTGATGGCGGGCATCTACGGGATGACGGCTCAGCAGGTCGCCGACTGGGAGCACATCCCTCTGGGCACCGCCAAGACACGGATCAGGACCGCGATGGGAAAGCTGCGGACCGCTCTCACCGCGCCGGATCCCCCGCATCCGCATCCCGCATCCGCGCATCCCGGAAAACCGAACTCCGCGTCTCCGCATCCCACGAATCCGCACCCCGCGTCTCCGAAGCGAGGCGACCATGAATGACGACCTGACCTGCGAACAGCTGCACGAGACCGGCGCCGAGCTGGCACTGGGCGTGCTCTCGGGCCGGGAACGGGCTGAGGCGGCCGCCCATCTGGATCGCTGCGCGGACTGCCGGGAGTACGTCGAGCAGCTCGTCCTGGTCGGCGACGGGCTGCTCGGCCTCCTGCCCGGCAGCGAGCCGCCGGCCGGCTTCGAAGGCCGGGTGGCGCGGCGGCTGACCCAGGCCCAGGCTGCGCGCGACGGACACGAGACCGCGCGCGGTTTCGGACTCCGGCACGCGGGGTTCCGCAGAGGCCTACGGCTGCGGGTCGCGTCTGCCGCGGCCGTGCTCGCGCTCGGCTTCGGTTTCGGCGGCTGGGCCCTCGGCTCGGCCATCGAAAACGTGACGGCCGGCCCTGCACGGCCCGTCCAGGTCGGGGCGGCGGGGGTGCTGAATGCGCAACTGACCGGAGCCGGTACGGCGCATCGGCAACCGGCCGGTGACATCTATGCCCATCCCGGGTCACCGGGCTGGGTGTTCATGTCCGTCGATCTCGCCGCATCCGGAACTCCGTACAGCGGGAAGGTCACCTGCGTGCTGGAGCGTACCGACGGCACAACCGTCCGACTCGGCACCTTCGACCTGCACCACGGGGACGGCTACTGGGGCGGCCCGGCCCCCGTCCATCCCGCCACGCTCGCCGGTGCCCGTCTGACCTCGTCGGACGGCCGCGTCCTTGCCACCGCGCACTTCGCTGCGCGGTGATCACCGCGTACCGATCACGGGAAGAGCCGGCCGGAATGGCCTGATGGCACCTGGGGTGAGGATGCGAGATCCGGACGTCCAACGGCCGCCCGCTGCTGCTGGATCTCACCGGGACCGCCGTGGCCGCGAAGACGGCACAGCCTCTGACCCACCTCACTCCCGCCGCGTTTCTCGGTGGACCTGTCACCATCCTGATACCTCCTCAGGACCCAAGGGCGGGTAGATCTCCGGTTGATGCCACGTCCGGATCCGTCCGAGGAGAACCACCGATGAGCGCACAGCCACAGCCGCAGCCCCAGTCGCAGCCGGAGCTCTCGTACGCGAGCGGGGTCGCCCAAGGCCCGCTGCTCGGCCGCACCATCGGCGCCGATCTCGCCCGCACCATCGCCCGCTTCGGCGACCGCGAGGCACTGGTCGAGGCGGCGACCGGCCGCCGCTGGACGTACCGGGAACTGGGCCGCGCGGTCGACGAGGTCGCCCTGGGGCTGCTGGCCAAGGGGGTCGGCAAGGGCGACCGGGTCGGGATCTGGTCGCCCAACTGCGCCGAGTGGGTCCTCATCCAGTACGCCACCGCCAAGATCGGCGCCATTCTCGTCAACGTCAACCCGGCCTACCGCGTCCATGAGCTGGCGTATGTCCTCCAGCAGGCCGCCATCGCGGTCCTGGTCTCCGCCGTGCACCACAAGAGCAGCGACTACCGCAGGATGACCGAGCAGGTACGGGCCGACTGCCCGGCGCTGCGCGATGTCGTCTACATCGGTGACCGGACCTGGGACGGACTGCTGGCCGCCGGCGCCACCGTCCCGCACACCCGCCTCGCCGAGTCCGAAGCGACCCTGACCGCCGACGACCCGGTCAACATCCAGTACACCTCCGGCACCACCGGCTTCCCCAAGGGCGCCACGCTCTCCCACCACAACATCCTCAACAACGGCTTCTGGGTGGGCGAGACGGTTGGCTACACCGAACACGACCGGGTGTGTCTGCCGGTGCCCTTCTACCACTGTTTCGGCATGGTCATGGGCAACCTGGGCGCCACCTCGCACGGCGCCTGCATCGTCATCCCGGCCCCCGCCTTCGACGCCGCCGCCACGCTCCAGGCGGTCCAGGACGAGCGCTGCACCTCGCTCTACGGCGTTCCCACCATGTTCATCGCCGAGCTCAACCACCCCGACTTCGCCACCTATGACCTGTCGTCCCTGCGCACCGGGATCATGGCGGGCTCCCCGTGCCCCGAGGAGGTCATGAAACGCGTCGTCACCGAGATGCACATGGCCGAGGTCTCCATCTGCTACGGGATGACCGAGACCTCCCCGGTCTCCACCCAGACCCGCCGCGACGACGACCTCGAGCACCGCACGGCCACGGTCGGCCGGGTGCTGCCGCACATCGAGGTCAAGGTCGCCGACCCCGCGACCGGCGTGACCGTACCGCGCGGCACGCCCGGCGAGCTGTGCACCCGCGGCTACAGCGTGATGCTCGGCTACTGGGAGGAGCCCGAGCGCACCGCCGAGGTGATCGATGCGGCCCGCTGGATGCACACCGGCGATCTCGCGGTGATGAACGACGACGGGTACGTACGGATCGTCGGCCGGATCAAAGACATGATCATCCGGGGCGGCGAGAACGTCTATCCGCGCGAGATCGAGGAATTCCTCTACTCCCACCCCAAGATCGCCGACGTCCAGGTCGTCGGCGTCCCGGACGAGAAGTACGGCGAGGAAATCGCCGCCTGCGTCGTCCTCCGCGACCCCGAAGACCCCCTCACCCGCGAGGAGCTGGCCCGCTACTGCCGCTCCCGGCTCGCGCACTACAAGGTGCCGCGCCATCTCGACATCGTCGACGCGTTCCCGATGACGGTCAGCGGCAAGGTCCGCAAGATCGAGCTGAGGGAGCGGCTGGCGAGGGAACTGGGGGCGGTGCGCTAGGGCCGGCAGAGCTCCGCGGGTGCACCGTTGCGGGGGATGTCCTCGTCCAGCAGCCGGGCCCAGACCGGACGTCGGCCGGGTGCGCGGGAGGCCATCTCGCGGGCCAGGGTGTCCGGCCGGGCTTCGACGCCGGCGTAGGGGGCGCGCCACCAGCCGGGCAGATGGTCATAGGCGCGGTCGACGGCCAGGGAGTCGGCCGTGACCTGCACCCGGATGTGCATCCAGCGGCCGGATCCGCCCTCGGCGTCGTCGGATCCGGCGTCGGCCTGCCGCAGGTCACCCAGCAGCGCGGACACCTCCTCGCCGAGCCGTTTGCCCTGCTCGTCGTGGAAACCGTCGGCGCGGTACAGGTTGCCGGCGTCGGCGCCGTCGACGAAGGCCGCGGTGAGCGCACACCGTCCGTCTTCCGCGGGGTGGTGGGCGCGCAGCCATGCCGCCAGCCGCTCCAGGGCGGCGCTCTCGGCGGGTACCTCGCGAGGCAGCTCGTCGGCCGCGCGCATCGCGACGGCGATCACTCCCGCGTACTGCTCCGGCAGGTCACACGGCACCCGGCGGCCCGCCGGCTCTCCGCGGCCGGCGGGCAGCTGCGGCCGTCTGACGCCGCGCGCGGCCGCCGCCCGCGCCTCGTCCGTCCCCATGCGCCGCACCTCCGCCGCGTCCGCGCCGTCCTCGGCCAGCGCGTCGAGGACGGTCCGCACCTCGGCGTCGTCGGCGGGGACCATGCTGCTCAGGCCGTCGTCACGCAGGCCGTCGGGGTACGGGGCGCGGCCCCATGCCCCGTCCGCCCACCAGTAGACGAAGCCGATGCTCTCTTCGCCGTTGATCAGCGCCGTCAGCCACTCCCAGGGCAGCCAGTCCGGGCCGCCGGCCAGCAGATCGGCGGGCGGGGCCAGGCCGACGCTGTCGCTGTAGTCGTTGTCGATGCCGTAGAGGACCGCGCGCCCGCCCTCGACCCAGGTCAGCGACCACCAGCCGTTGCCGACGTCCTCGGAGTGCAGACCGGCGTCGTCCACGCGGTAGTTGTACACGCGCAGCGGCCGCTCGGCGGCCCAGGCGGCGAGGGTGGCGCCGTGCGACCAGAGCACCTCCGGGGGCAGTGGCGCCTCGTTCGGTAGGTACCCCAGGTGGACCGGGACAGGGGCATTCGGGCCACGCGCCGCGGCGAGCAGGGCGGGGAGCTGGGGCGGCCAGAGCGGGTCGGGGGAGCCGGCCAGTTCGGCCGGGGTCCACCAGCGGCCGTGCAGGATCTTGTCGGCGGCGTGCGCGGCGGCCACGCCGTCGGCCGGCTCGCGACGCGGCCCGTGCGCGAGGTAAATGTGCTCGCGCTGGCGTACGGGCACGCCGATGGGGGTGCCCTCGGTGTATGGGGGTCCCCCCTGTGCGAGCGGAGTCGAGAGCTCGGGGGAGCGGTCGGGAGCTTGGGAGAGCGTGAAATCGTGCTCCCAGGTGCACAGCAACGGGCCCGGCTCCAGGTCACTCCAGCCGGTCTCCTCGCGCAGTTCGCGCCGGGCGCCCTCGCGCGGGCTCTCGCCGGGGTCCAGTCCGCCGCCGGGCATCGCCCAGTGGACGCCGACCTCTTCGTTGTCGTATCGGAAGAGGTAGACCGCACCGTCGGAATCGAGTACGGCAACGCGCGCTGCCTGGCGAGGTGTTCGCATGCGGTCACCCTAACGGGGGCGCTGGCCTGGCTTGTTTCGTTCGCACAAGACCCCTGCGGGGCCCGGCCCCCCGTAGGGTGCCGTCGGCGCGATCATGACAGGATTCAAGCCAAGGGCCAGGCCGTTTCGCGCCGATGACGCCCTCATCCCAAACCACCCGTCAACCACCGAAAGAAACGGAACTCCATGACGCGTATTGCTCGTTGGGCGACCGCAGCAGCTGCCGTGGTTGCTTCTCTGGGGGCCTTCGCCGCCCCCGCCCACGCCGTCGGGCCCGACGCCTCCGGCGGCTACTCCACCGAGGTGCTCACCGCGGGCTGCGGGAGCGGCGTCGATCCCGGGGCCACCCAGCGGCTGGCGATCGACGCCGACAACGCCGCCGCCTACTACCGCTGCAACCCGTCCACCGGCGGAGCGGCGGAGCAGCAGGCGCGAGTGACCTGTGCCCCCGGCGCCTACTTCGACTGGACGCGCGGTATCTGCGGTCCGGCGCGTACGGTGCCCGAGATGGGCACCCGGCTGACCGCGGGGACCGCCAAGCTGTCCCCGGTGTCCTTGGCGGCCGGGCAGCTCAGCGATCTGCACGCCTCCCTGGTCCGGGACCGTGACAACGGCCCGCAGGACGCCATCTGGAACGCGACCATCACCTTCAAGGACGGCGCGGGCAAGGTCCTGTGTGTGGCCAGGACCGACACCGCCGGCCGGGCCTCGTGTGACGCGAAGCGGCCGCTGTCCACCGTCGCTGCGGTGCTGGGCGGCTACACCGCCGAGTACGCCGGCAACGGCAGCGTGAACGGCACGTTCAACACCCTCGCCCCCGCCACCGCACAGGGCGGCGTGCGATAAGTCCCGCCCTCGGCGTGCCGAGACCTGCCGCTCAGCGCCTGCTTTCCCCCGGCCAGTCCAGGAGGAGGCGCTGGGCGCGCGGGAGGGCGGCGACGATCAGGTCGTAGGAGTCCTCGATCATGTCGAGGACCAGCCGGTCGGGGAGTTCACCGTCCAGCGACACGGTGTTCCAGTGCCGCTTGTTGAGGTGATAGCCGGGCACCACCTCGGGATGCGCCGCGCGCAGCCGCTCGGCCAGGTCCGGCTCGCACTTGAGGCTCACGGTGAGCGGGGTGGCCGTCAGCGTCGTCAGCGCGAAGATCTTGCCACCGACCTTGAAGGTCGACACGTCCGGGTGCCGGGGGAACGGGAATTCCTCGCTCGCGCCATGGAAGCCCAGGCAGACGGTCCGGAGCGCGTTCGCGTCGATCATCTCCCCATTATCTCCCGCACGTACCTTCGCCCCGCCCGGCGGGACGCCGCATACACACCCGCGGCCACCGGTCCAGGCCACGCCGCGCCTCGTCGGCCCGGATGACCCGCAGCCCCGGGGTCAGTTCGTCGTCGGCGAGCACCCGGAACCCCAGGCGCTCGTAGTACGGCGCGTTCCACGGCACCTCGGCGAATGTGGTCAGGGTCAGCGCGGCCGCCTCCCGGCGGTCCCTTCCCCATTGCCTCAAGGGCATGGGAGGTACCCCCATCGCGCGGTCGATCAGGGCCCGGCCAATGCCGCGGCGGGCATGGCCGGGATGCACCGAGACCTGCTCGATGTGTGTACATCCGTCGACCGGCTCCCAGAGCAGATAGCCCATCGGCCGCCCGTGGACACCCCCTTGCGCCGGATCCTCGTAGGCGGCCAGCGCCCGCCCCTCCCGCTGATACACCGTCAACTCCTCGACGGGCAGCGGTTCGTCCTCCGCGATCGAGGCCATGCCCAGGGCATGGAACGCTTCCCCTGCGGCCCTCTCGATCTCGCGGAGGGCGGGCAGTTCGGCGAGGCCGGGGACGCTGGTGATCATCCGGCCAGTGTCGCCGGTTCCGCCGCGCGGGGCGAACCGATTTCGGCGGCCGCGAAGGCGCCGTCCCGCAGCACACCAGGAGACCGCTGACGCCGCCGGGCGATGCCGGGCAGCGGGTGGTGATCTTCCACGCCGCGCCCGGCTCGCCGTCGGCCGGCGCCCTCCGGCTGCTCACGGCAACCTCCCGGGCCCGGGTCAGCGTCCCGCCGCGCCGTACTTGATCAGTTCGTCGGCCGGGTCGTTGACCGGCTGCGGGGTGCCGGTGAGGTCCATGACGAACAGCGGGAGGTGCAGCTCGTCGGCGCGGGCACGGGCGTCGCGGGCATAGCCGGCCAGCGAGAAGAAGACGGCTATGGCCGAGTCGTTGAGACCGTTGAGCCAGACGCATTCGATCTCGCGGAGCTTGGTGGACCGGGTCGTCGGGTCGACCTGCGCCACCACCCCGCTGCCCCGCAGGTCCACGCCGGCGGCGGTGCGCTCCTGGGTGCGGGTGACGTCCGTGAAGCCCAGCCACTTCAGATACTGCGCGGCGGCGGTGACGCAGTCCCGGGCCGTACGGATGGTGACCGGCCGGAACGCGGGCCGCAGCACGGCGGGCCGCGGGCTCGGTGCGGCCGTCGGACGGACAGCGGCGGCGCCCGGGGTGCCGGGATCCGGCAGGTCGAGCGAGGACGGCGAGGGCAGGGGCGCGGGGACCACCGGGACGCGTACGACCGTGCCGCAGGCGCAGCCCGTCTCCGGCGCCGGCCACTCGTCCAGCCGCCCGCAGACTTCGCACCGGACCTCCACCCAGGAGGCTTGCCAGGTGCGATGGAGTATCTCGACCGGGACACCGCCGCGCAGTACGGGCATGGTCAGCGGCGCGCCGCAGGCGCACGGGAAGGTGGGCGGGGTGAAGGCGTTCTCGCGGCGGCACGTGGGGCACCGCACCGGCACGCTGTCGGCCATATGCGCTCCTGGCAGGTAGGGCGGCAGACGGACGGGGCTGCCGCTGCCGTCCATGGTCTCTCCAAAGCGGGGCGCAGGAGGCCGAAACGAGAGGAGAGTCGCAGGCGGGGCGGGGAACGGGGGAACGGGCGAACGCAAGACCGGGGATCGGGGATCGGGGATCGCCGGCAGGGGAGTACGCGAAGGAATACGCGAAGGAACGCACGAGGGGCCCGGAATCCGTGACCGTACGGATTCCGGGCCCCTCGTGGGTGGTGCCCGCCCGGCAGCGCGAGAGTTGGGCGCGACAGGACATCGCACCACCGGACGGAGTCTGTGGTCCCACAGGACGGAGGCTGTGGGGTGGAGGCAGGAGGCGGGCTCCGCGGCGGGGGAGCGGCTCGCCCTCCCTATCGGGCGAGCACTGCCACCGCACTGGTAATTCCCCGGGTGCCGCGGAGCACCGCGCTACCTCTCCGTACCGGTCGACCACCCCTCAACGGGCCGACCGGTACGGATGCGCAAGGAGGCTGACCTCCCGTCAGTCCTCGCGCAGCTCGCGGACCTTGGCCTCGACGCGCTTGCCGTAGTCCTGGTCGGCGGCGTGGAAGTGGGCGAGGTTCTTCTCGATCACATCGTCGCGGCTGACCTGGGAGAGACCGCCGGCGATGTTGCCGACCAGACGGTTCTTCTCGTCCTCCGACATCAGGCGGTAGAGCTCACCGGCCTGGAAGAAGTCGTCGTCCTTGGTGTGCGCCGGGGCCTCGTGGGTGCCGACGTGGCCGGAGACGGCGAGCGGCGCGGAGAGCGGCTCGTTCGTCTGCACCGGGCCGCTGTACGAGTTGGGCTCGTAGTTCTTCGTGTGCCGGCCGTAGGCGTTGGCGGCCATCAGGCCGTCCCGGCCGTAGTTGTTGGCCTGCGTCGCCTTGGGGGCGTTCACCGGCAGCTGGGTGTGGTTGACGCCCAGGCGGTAGCGGTGCGCGTCGGCGTAGGCGAACAGCCGGCCCTGGAGCATCTTGTCCGGGGACGGGCCGATGCCGGGCACGAAGTTGTTCGGGGAGAAGGCCGACTGCTCGACCTCGGCGAACACATTGTCCGGGTTGCGGTCCAGGACCAGGCGGCCCACCCGCTGCAGCGGGTAGTCGCTGTGCGGCCAGACCTTGGTCAGGTCGAACGGGTTGAAGCGGTAGTTGGCCGCCTCGGCCGCCGGCATGATCTGCACGTACAGGGTCCAGGAGGGGTAGACACCCCGCTCGATGGACTGCAGCAGGTCGGTCTGGTGGCTGTTGGGGTCCTTGCCCGCGAGCTCGGCGCCCTGCTCGGCGCTCAGGCAGCGGATGCCCTGGTTCGTCTTGAAGTGGTACTTGACGAAGAAGGCCTCGCCCTCGGCGTTCGTCCACTGGTAGGTGTGCGAGCCGTAGCCGTTCATGTGGCGGTAGGAGGCCGGGATGCCGCGGTCGCCCATGAGCCAGGTGATCTGGTGGGTGGCCTCGGGGGCGTGCGCCCAGAAGTCCCAGACGTTGTCCGGCTCCTGCTTGCCCGTGAAGGGGTCGCGCTTCTGCGAGTGGATGAAGTCGGGGAACTTGATCGGGTCCTTGATGAAGAACACCGGGGTGTTGTTGCCGACGAGGTCGTAGTTGCCCTCTTCGGTGTAGAACTTCAGGGCGAACCCGCGCGGGTCACGGGCCGCGTCCGGGCCGCCGAGGTTGTCGGCGACGGTCGAGAAGCGGATGAACGTCTCGGTGCGCTTGCCGACGGTGTTGAGGAAGTCGGCCCGGGTGAACCCGGTGACGTCGTCGGTCACCTCGAAGTAGCCGTACGCGCCGGAGCCGCGGGCGTGCACGACACGCTCCGGGATGCGCTCGCGGTTGAAGCGGGCGAGCTTCTCCAGCAGGTGCTGGTCCTGGAGGATGATCGGGCCGCCGACGCCGGCGGTGGCGGAGTTCTGGTTGTCGGCGACCGGGGCGCCGGACTCGGTCGTCAGCGTGGGCTTCGACATGGTGACCTTCCGTACGAGAGCGCGGAATTGGCTTCCGCATGTCGGAGCGTAAGAACTGCTCCGACCAAACGTCAACAGTTTGTTGAAATGCAGCGTGGATTTAAACGCGACAAGGGGTGGGTGTTCCGGGCGACGGCCGTGCCTGGGCGCGACAGGACAGGTGTCAGCGCGGCCGCCGCCCGGAAACTTGGGGTGCGGGACCTGGGAATTACGGGTCCCGGAGACGTCTCAGCTTTCGGTGGTGTGGCCGGAGAGGCGTTCGACGCCGCGGAGGAGGGCGGAGTGGTCGAGGTTGCCGTCGCCCTGGGCGCGGAGGGAG
>NZ_JBVHTY010000033.1:0-30455 GCF_055565615.1 Streptomyces sp. NPDC028368
CACGGGTTCCTGGCCCAGCCGGGCCACCGCCCGCACTGCGATCTTCGACTTCATCGAGGGCTGGTACAACTTGCACCGACTACACAGCAGCCTCGACTACCGCAGTCCCGCCGAATACGAGACCGCACTCGCAGCCTGACCACCACACCGATGGTGTCCGTCAAGGCGGAACAAGCTCACCACGGAATGGGCGTGCTCGGCCTCGTGCTCGGGCCGCCCGCCCCACACTGACAGAACGAGGATCACATGAGTGAGGCAATAACCTGCACGGCTTGTGGCCTATCTGCGCCGCAGGAGGAGCTGGTTCCGTACGCCCGCATGTTCCGTAACTCACAGTTAGTGCTCTCTCGTTCGGGGGACCAAGCGGAGCGCCGACACGAGTCGGTGTATCGAGTGGTGGCCAGGCGGTGTACAGGTTGCGGGCTACTGCAGTGGTATGCGCGCGCCAAGTAAGGTCACGGCTAGAGATAACAAGTGAGAGCCCAGGCCGTGTCCTACGGTCTGGGCATTCCTCGTCACGCGTCGAGTCAGCCTGCCCTGAAGGGCATAGCTGCGGTTTGAAAAAGCGGCTCCTTGGTGTGCCAACTGGCGAGCCTGCAGAGGCGTATCGAGCGCGTGTACCGGTGACCTGGAATAGATCTCCAGGTGGGTGTCGAGTGCCGCCTCCCAGTGCTTGACCGGCTTCACAGTCCGAGCCGCCAAGAGGCCCTGTCCTCATGCGCCGACCGCCTCACGATCACGCGATCTGGGACCCTGTTCGACCAAACAAGCCTCATGGCCGGTACGACAACGGCTTCTCAGCCTCGCCGAGATCAGACGTCTGATCACCCGACTCACCCACCGTCAACCCACACCCGTCGACCACACCCTCCACTGGTCACACCGGCGCCGCAGACGCCAACACCAGGCCCGCATCAGTCACTACACACGACGCGGACACAGCCCATAGAACTGCCCAACCGGCACGGCAAACACCGTTGCAGTACCGGGTCACGGCAACGTGACCCGACTACCCGGCTTTTGCCACCGAATGGATTGCAGCCAAACTCCGCTGAAAGCTGACCGCGCCGAGACGAAGGCCCGGAGTGCGATCGCGAACGGATGCGCGGACTCCATAGTGGAGTTCAGGCCAGCAACGTGGAGTCGAAGTGACAGCGGCACGAGGCTGGTGGCGTCGGAGGGCGTGCGGGTACGCAAGGCAGGCAAAGGGCGTGTCCGGGCAGGTGCGGATCATCCATGATTGAAAACGGGGAACTAACGTAAATGAGGCGCAACCTGAGGATGACCGTGCTGTCGGGGCTGGCCGCTGCTGGAATGGCGATCAGCCTCACCGGAACCGCGACGGCAACCACACAGACACAGGACGGCTACACGCTGCGGGTGCAGTCTGCGGCTGGCGCAACCAAGCCACAAACGTTCGAGTACTACTGGTGTGGAGGTGCGGTCTGCCAATTCAAGGTTGGCCAAGTGACCTGGCGGCCAAAGGACGACTCTGCGGTCGTCAAGGACACTCCCGGCGACGGGACCAACTTTGAGGCACGGCTGTCCAGCGCCAGCTCCAACAAGATCAAGAAGTGCAGGCCGCTCAGCGGACACTCCAAGACCTGCGACTTCGATTTCAAGGAGGGCTCCCCGGTCAACATCACGGGGTATCTGGTCGCCCCGAAGGGCAGCGCATACGTCGCAGCCTTCTGGGCTCACAACTGATCAGTTCGTATACCCCAGGCCCACAGTAACAGGTTGAGAGAAGGATACGCCGTTTCGTTTGGATCATCGAGCAGCGGAGGGAGATTTCTGCGGTGTGAACGCCGGCCAGGTGGATGGCTTACATGAACGAGGTAGCCCGGCGATGTGTCATCGAGCGTCGCAGCAAGCGGCCTGAATTCAGCTTGACGTTTTCCTTCGGCGTTCTCATGATCGTGTTCGATCGTAATTACAACGATGAGGGGACCATGCATATCACTAAGAAGGCAGCGGGAGTCAGTGCGGCGGCCTTGGTACTGACCGCGTTTCTGCCTGCTACAGCCAACGCGTCTACTGTGGATGTGAGTTGCAGAACGACCGGCGCCAACGGCTTCGTCAGGGTGGAGAATTACCATTGGGGTGCAAAACGCGTCAAGGTGACGCTGTCGGTGGACGATAGGCTCGCCGACGGATACCCCGTAGGTGTTCGGCTGAGAACGACGCACTCGGACGGACACATCAGGCTCTGGTCGTGGCATTTCAACAAAGGTGGTTATGACACCTGGAAGGAGTGGCACACCTACGCGGCTGACAATCGTGGGATCTACAGGGTTGAAGTAGAGGTTGCAAGGTTCAGAGGAAACAACGCCATGAACTATTGTCAAGCACGGAAGTGACATGGCTGCACGAGGCTGGCCCAGCTGAGTCGGCCGAGCCCTAGTACTCCAGCAGGATTTTGCTGTCTGAGCTGCGGGTTTCGCTGGGCGGCTGGAGTGTAGCGGGCTGGTGGGTGGTCAGGGGCGGTCTCGTGGAGGCCGCCCCTCGAACGTGTGCCGCCGCCGCTGATAGTGGCAGTGGCGTGCGACTGCTTGGCGTCGTCGGCGCCAGCTCGACCAGCTCATCGCGTGGCGCCGGCCTCAGCGTCCCCGCAGATGCGGGGGCCGGGGACGACAAGCTGCCAGGAGTCGCCGAACCTCCGCCACTATGAGCTCGATGGCCCCGGCTGTCTCACCGGTTCCGCCCCCTTTTCCCTGGCCTGATATGTCGTGGCCGCCAGGAAGGCGTGCGCGAGCATGGCGAGAGTGATGTGGCGGTACCAGCCCACGTAACGGCGGACTTCATACTGGTCCAGGCCGCACTCGTTCTTCGCGGCCTGGAAGCACTCCTCGATCGCCCAGCGCGACCTGGCGATCCGCACCAGCTGGTGGGCGGTGGTCGCCAACGGGGCATAGGCGAGGTAGTAGGCGATCTCCTCGGGCTTGCTAATGCTGCGCCGGGCCAGCGCCCACCGCATCCGGTGGGGGACCTCGCCCTGGTAGTCGTACTCGGCAACGGCCGGCAGCCGCACGGCCGCCCACTGGTAGACGCGCGGTCCCTTCGCGCCGTTGCCGCATGAGATCTTTTCCCACGCCTCGTCCGGTGCCTGCGCGAACAGGCCCTCGATGCGGAGACAGCCCACGGTGAACTGGGATTTGGGCACGGCCAGCACGTAACCGACGCCCGACTGTTCCAGTAGTCGACGAAAGCGGCTCTCCTGTCCGTAGGCGGCATCTGCGGTGACCCAGGCGATGGGCAGCGGCGAGGCGAGGGCACGCAGCACCATGCGCCTGGCCAGTTCGCCCTTGGTGGCGAAGGCCCGCTCGTGCGGGACTCTCGCCACGCGGCAGCGTTCGCGGTCCTCGGCCCAGGACTTGGGGAGGTACAGCTCACGATCCACCAGAGCCCGACCGCGGGCGGTGGTGTAGGCGGCGAAGACGCCAATCTGGCAGTTTTCGGTGCGGCCGGCAGTCCCGGAGTACTGGCGCTGGACCCCAGTGGAGGTGGTGCCCTTCTTGATGAAGCCGGTGTCGTCGATGATGAGGACCCCGCCGTCCTCACCGAGCTCGTCAGCTACGTATTCCTGCAGGTCGTCGCGGATGTCGTCGGGCTCCCACTTCGCGCCGGCCAGCAGGTGCTGCAGTCCGTCAGGAGTGGAGTGGCCCGCGTGCTCGGCCAGCTGCCAGCTGCCAGCTGTTCTTGCGGGCTACCGGGGCGAGCAGGCCGCGCACGTAGTCGCGCATACGGCGGCGGAGCTCGACGCGGCGGAAGCGGTGGCCGATGGTCAGGAAGAGGTCGTCCGGTTCGAGGTCCCAGTGTTCGGCAGC
This sequence comes from Streptomyces sp. NPDC028368, assembly GCF_055565615.1. Lineage (NCBI taxonomy): Bacteria > Bacillati > Actinomycetota > Actinomycetes > Kitasatosporales > Streptomycetaceae > Streptomyces > Streptomyces sp. NPDC028368. Next base: position 3,828 of record NZ_JBVHTY010000033.1, read on the forward strand.
ACGCTCGGTGATCACATCGGGGGGCTTCCCTGGTCACTGCCACTACCAGCAGCGGCGGCACACGTTCGAGGGGCGGCCTCCGCGAGACCGCCCCTGACCACCCTCCAGCCCGCTACACTCCAGCCGCCCAGTGAAACCCGCAGCTCGGAGAGCAAAATCCTGCTGGAATACTAGAGGCTGAATTTTAGCTCACGAAGCAGAGTGACTGCCGCAGTGACTTTCCAGACAGCGGCAGTCGCGTCATTCCAGTATCAAGCACCGTCGCAGTATCAGGGCGTGTTGCGAAAGTGCTGGTCGGAAAAGCGTTTGACGCCCGTCGGCGCCCGGCGGTCGGATGACGTGCCATGAGCACAGGGCAGATGCATCCCGGCATGCACCCTATTGACGAAGACCTTGTACGGCGGCTGATCGCCGGGCAGTTCCCGCAATGGGCGGGGCTGGCGGTGGAGCGGATTCCGTCCGGCGGCACGGTCAACGCCATGTACCGGCTGGGCGACGACATGGTCGTACGGCTACCGCTGGTGCAGGGCGGGGCCAACGACGTGTCGATGGAGCGGACGTGGCTGCCCCGACTCGCGCTCCACCTGCGCACGCCCATCCCCGAGGTGCTCGGGGATGGGGAGCCCGCCGAAGGGTATCCGTGGCCGTGGTCGGTGTATCGGTGGCTGGCCGGGGAGAACCCCGAGGCGGGGGCACTGAGTGAACCGGTGCTGCTGGCTGAGGATCTGGCCGAGTTCGTGGCGGCGATGCGGAGCATCACTCTGCCAGGTGCACCGAAGGCCCATCGCGGCGGGCCGGTCGCCTCGCTCGACGCGGAGACCCGGGCGGCGATCGAGGTGCTGCGCAAGATCCCGCAGGAGGGCGTCGACTGCGATGCCGCCGCCGCCGTATGGGAGGAGGCGCTGCGGGCCCCGGGCTGGGATGGGCCGCCGGTGTGGCTGCATGCCGATCTCATGCCGGGCAACCTCCTGGTGGTCGGTGGCAGGCTGACCTCGGTGATCGATTTCGGGTGCACGGGGGTGGGCGATCCGGCCTGCGATCTGTTTCCGGCGTGGAATCTGCTGCCGGCCAATTCGAGGGAGGTCTTCCGCGAGGCGCTGGGCGTGGACGACGCGACCTGGAGCCGCGGCCGGGGGCGGACGCTCTCGCAGGCACTGATCGCGCTGCCGTACTACCGCAGGACGAACCCGGCGATGGCACACAACGCCCGGCATGTGATCCAGGCGGTGCTGGATGAGGGCTGAGGCATCCCACTGCGTGTGGGGACCGTGCTGGTCATAGCCATTCGTTGATGGCTGCGAGTAGCACGGTGGCCTGGTATCCGACCGCGAGGTTGTCGTATCGCGTGGCCACGGCCCGGTGGCGCTTCAGTCTGTTGATCCCGCACTCGACCGCGTGGCGCTTCTTGTAGTCCTCCTTGTCGAACGTGGGCGGGCGGCCGCCGCGGGAGCTGAGCCTCTTGCGGTTGCGGACCTGGCCGGACTTCTCCGGGATGGCGCAGCGCACGCCTCGTCTGCGCAGGTAGGCGCGGCTCGCGCGGGAGCCGTACGCCTTGTCGGCACGGACCTTGTCCGGCCTGGTGCGTGGTCGGCCCGGCCCGATGCGGGGCACCCGGATGCCCTGCAGGACCGGCTGGAACTGCGGGCTGTCATGCCGCTGCCCGGCGGTGACGAGCAGAGAAAGCGGCGTCTGTCCCTGCTCGACCGCCAGGCGCGGCTTGGTCGTCAGCCCGCCGCGCGAGCGTCCGAGCCCGTGATCGTCGGGCTCGGTGTCGACGCCGCCGGGAGGTTCCTTCTGGAGGGCCCTTTTTACGCGCCCCGGCGGCATGCCTGTGAGCGCGGACGATCGTGGAGTCCACGCTCACATCCCAGGCGATCAGGCCCTTCGTGTCGGCCTCAGCCTGCAGCCCTTCCGTGCGGCCAGGCTGCGGGCACCGGTTGTGGTCAGGGCAGCCGCCAGGAGGGCGACGATGCCCGCCTGCACGGTGGTCGCGGCGATGAGAGAGCCGGGAGCGTGGGCTTGGAGCGCGAACGCGAGGGTGAGGGTCCGCTCTACGAGGACGGCGAGGCCGAGCGTGGCCAGTGCGAGGGGCAGTTCGGGGTCTGCCACGTACTTCGGTGACCGGCGCCGGGCGACCAGCCAAGCGGCGGCCGCGGCGATGAATGCCGAACCGCCGGCCCATCCCGTCACCGCAGCCCCAGGCCACACCACCATCGACGCGCCCATGAGGACGCAGGTGCCCATGAGGACCAGCCCGGGTGACGCCAGCGGGAGCCGGGCGCGCGGGGCGTCGCAGTGGAAGCCACAGCACAGAGTGAGGACGGTCAACCAGGAGAACACCGCAGTCGCAAGCGAGAGGGAGACCGACACGGTGCCCCATCCGCCACCCGCGTGTTGCACGGCTGACGCCAGGTCAGGAAGGGCCGCGAGGACGGCGAAGACGAAGGCGGTGCGCCTGCGGTCGCGCAGCAGCGCCAGGTAGACCACCGTCCAGGCCAGCGGGAGCAGCCACAACGCCGCCTCGTACAGCCCAGCCAGCGCGCCGTGGCCCGTGAAGCCACCCAGGGACAGCTCTCGGTCCGGCGCGGGGGCGCCTTTGAACCAGGTGAGGAAGACGGCCCGTTCGGTCAGTGCGGAGGCCGCATGCAGCAACACGCTCAGCAGCGCGAAGAGGCGCACCATCGCGCCGAGCGTGGCGTAGCGGGCCGGGGCGCCGGCGGCGCCCATCCGGGTGCGGATGGCGAGGGCGGCGATGCTGGCCACCTCGCCCCAGGCGGGGCGCATCTCGTCCTGCGCCTGCTCGTCGATCCCGTGCAGGTAGGTCTCCACCATCTCCTCCTCCCGCTCGGTGCGGTAGTAGGAGGGCAGCAGGCGCAGGGCGGTGCGGTAGCGCTGTTCGAGCAGACTCGTCATGCGGTACCTCCAGCGATACCCGGGCGACGCACCGAGCGGCTCGCGCGAGCTGGCCCGCCGGTCGTGGGAGCCGGCCCGGTGGTCGTGGGGCGGTGGGCGGCTATCCGCTGGGTCGCAGCGCGTGCGCCGGCCGCCATCCGCTCCGCCTCGGCGGACAGGGCTGCGCCACCGGCGTCGGTGAGGCGGTAGTACTTGCGCAGTCGGCCCTGTTGCACCTCCTCGCGGTCCAGCTCGATGTGCCCGTCGGCCGCCAGTCGGTCCAGTACGCCGTACAACGTGCCGATCCGGAGCTGCACATGCCCCTCGGACAGCTCGTCGACCACCTGCACGATTCCGTAACCGTGCCGCGGTTCGTCGACCAGCGCGGTGAGGACGAAGAACGCAGCTTGCGTCATACCTCTGGAAGTCATGCCCGCACTATATCCTGCCTTCCGATATATAAGGGAGGGCAGGTGTCGCCGCCGACCCGGTCATGAGTCTTCGGGCCGGCAGGGCTCGCCGAGCAGCGGCACGGGGCGGACCTCTTGCGGGACCTTCTCCGGGTACCGGCCGGAGACCGTCGGCGCGAACAGGCACGTCGCGAAACCGCACGGTCGGGGTGGTTGGGGACGTGGGGCAGCGTCCTCGTGGAGACTCAGGCGTACTCGTCCTGCCGGAATCGCCGCTTTCTGCGGGTCGCCAGATCAAGCACACGATTCCCGAGCGCAAGGACCAGGACCAGCGGACAAACCGCCCGCACCGTGGTGGCGCGGGCGGTCGGCCCACCGGCTTCGGCAAGACGATCTACAAGCGGCCCAACGAAGTCGAGCGAACGATCAATGTGCTCGAGGGCTTCCGTGCCGTGGCCACGCGCATTGACGAGCGCCCTGGGGGTGTCCACGGCTGGGTGACTCCGTCAGCGCCCAAGTGCGGCGCCGCCGTTGCTGTTGAGGAATTCGCCCGTGATGTAGCGGGCCTCGGGGGAGGCCACCTTCGCACCGTGTGGCCCCAACTGCTGCCGCACTCCCGCACTCCCGCACTGCCGGTGAAAGAGAAAGACATAGGGCTCCTTCTGCCGCCCAACTATGGGCCGACCCGTTGGCGTCCGACCGCCTATTCGCCCTGCTCTGTGCCAACTGGGGCGCGAGCACCACCTCGTCGAATTCCCGGGACCCTCGCGGCAGGAACAATCCAACCGATTGACAGCCCGCCACTGCGGATTCCCCACCGGTGGCAGCCTTGAAGCCCCTCTCCGTAACCGTTGGTGGGCGATCTAACCTTCGGGGTAGAAAACGAACAGCGTGCAGCCGGTCACCGTCTGCGGTATGTGCGAGGTACCTGCGGAGGCGTGGATGAAGGAGCCGGCGGGATAGTCCCGGTCACCGTCGTTAAAGATGCCGGAGACGACGAAGACCTCCTCGGGCCCCGGTTCGTGAACGTCGATTCCCTGCCAGCACGTATTCGGGTCCATCTCGACGACCTGTGCCGTCGCGCCGTTACCTCCGAGCCACAGCGGGCGCAGGCGGATGCCCGGGAAGAGCTCGCGAACCGGGGCGTCCTGCACGGTGGACCACTCATAGCCGGACATGTTCTGGTCTGTCGTCATGGACCCAGCCTCCCCGACCGGTGTACCCCCGGCCGAGTGTCAGAGATGACATCCTGAGGTACTTTCCTGCCATGCATCGAGTAGTCGCACTTGTCCGCTCACCGCAGTCGACCTTCGAACTCAGCTGCGCGGCAGAGGTGTTCGGGATCGAGAGGCCAGGACTTCCGACGCGATACGCGTTCAGCGTGTGCACTGAGCGCCCCGGACCCGTCGCGACATGCGCCGGGTACGCCATGCACGTGGCCGACGGACTCGACGTGCTCGACCAGGCAGACACCGTGATCGTCCCCGGGTGGCTGCCCACCCAGGAGCCACCCTCACCTGCCATCATCCGGTCCCTGCGGCGCGCACACGACCGCGGAGCGCGGCTGGTCAGCATCTGCACCGGCGTCTTCGCGCTGGCACACGCCGGTCTGTTGGACGGGCGACGGGCGACCACGCACTGGGCTCGAGCGGACGAACTGGCCGCATGCTTCCCAGCCGTCCACATCGACCGGGACGTGCTCTACGTGGATCACGGAGACGTGGCCACCAGCGCAGGCGCCGGAGCCGGCATCGACTTGTGCCTCCACCTGGTACGCGCGGACCAGGGGGCCGGATACGCCGCGCAGGTCGCTCGGAGCATGGTCATGCCGCCCCATCGAGAGGGCGGGCAGTTGCAGTACGCGGCGCCGCCACACCCCGCCCAGGTCGATGGTTCGCTCGCACCATTGCTGGAGTGGATGACTGGGCGACTCGGCGAACCGCTCACCGTCGAGGACCTGGCCGCGCAGGCCGGCGTGTCGTCACGTACGCTCGCCCGTCGGTTCACCGACCAGCTCGGCATCGGCCCCGGGCGTTGGCTGCTCGCCCAGCGGATAGCCGTGGCAAGGGAGTTGCTGGAAACCTCCGACCTCCCATTGGAGGCCGTCGCTCGCCGCGTCGGCCTCTCCTCGGCCACCAACCTCCGCAGGCGCTTTCTTCGCGCCTTGGGCACGACACCAGGTGCTTACCGCAGGGCGTTCAGAGCCGACCCGCGATAACACTCACCGGCTTCTCCCTCAACAGGCTGAAACGCTTCAGAGCCGTGGCCACCCGCTACGACACACGCGGGAGAAGACGAGCACCCCAGGCGTATCCCCTGCGCCTGTCGTTACCCTGCCCGCCAGCTGAGGCGCTCAGTCACAGCGCATGTACGTGTACGTGTGCAGGTGTGACCGTGCGCTTCACTTGGCGGATGAGCGCTTGACTTGGCGGGCGCTGCGGGACCGGGTCTCCACCGCGTCATCCGGCGTCCCCGAGCGCTGCGTCCAACGGAGTACCGCCCAGATGACGGTTCCGAGCGCGAAGCCGTACACGGCGACGAGGCCGTGGCCGTTGTCCTGCGCGAACCACATCAGCAGCCCGAGCGTCGGGACGCCAACCGCGAGGGCTTGCTCCTTTTTGATCCGGGTGCGTGTCAGGAGGGCCGCGGCCAGGGTCGCTCCCAGGAAGTAGGTGGCGCCGGAACTGCCCGCGAAGTTGCGGGGGTCGGCGCTGGGGCCACCGCCCAGGCCGAGCAGGGCGTCGATCCGCTCCGGCAGGAAGATGCCGGCGACGAAGAGGAGCGCCGTCAGCGGACCGCCCCAAAGCCACTGCGCGAGCGCCGCCACGAAGGCGAGGGTGGCGATGTTCCAGAGCGCGCCGCCGACGCCGCCGTTCTGCATGAAGACCGAGGTGACCACCCGCCACCAGCCGGTCTTGGCGGGATCGTCGTCGAGTGCGGCCATCGCCCCCGCCCAGCACAGCTGGAGGACGACACCGGCCACCGCCAGCACGGTCAGGCCCACCGCGACCCACGGGACGGGCCGCCCGCGCAGCGAGTCACGCCCCACCGCGCCGAGCCCACTGTTGATCATCATCACCATCAACGCAGCCGTGGTCGCGTTGAACAGCAGACCGCCCATGTCCCCCGTACCTCTCCAACAGTGTTCGAAATTGGTCAGCGGTGAGGCTAGCACGACTTTTCCAACACTGTTTGAAACAGTTGTTAGGGTGGACCCATGAAGCTCACCAGGGAGCGGATCGTCGACGCCGGCATGGCCACGTTCGCCAAGACCGGATACCACGGCCTGTCCATGCGCCAAGTGGCCGAGCGGCTCGGCGCCCACGCGGGCAGCCTCTACTACCACGTGCGCAGCAAGGACGAACTGCTCGCGCTGATGGCCGACCGCGTCTGCCGGCATGCGTACGACGCCGGCAGCACCGCCCTGGCCGCGCTCCCGCCCGAGGCGACATGGCAGGAAGAGATCGAGGTTCAAGCCGCTGAACTGCGCCGGAGCATCCAGCAGCACCCGGGCGGCGCACTCCTGCTGGCCGACAGCCCCGGGACACTGAGCACCGGCGGCCTGTCCCTGATGGAGCGCCTCCTCAAGACCCTTCTCGACGCCGGCGTCCCCGCCGAGCACTGCGGCATCGCGGCCGACACCCTCCTCAGCCACGTCACGGGCTTTGTACTCCAGGAGCAGACCGAGCCCCTGGCACCGACCGTCACCGCGGAGACCTACGCCGCGCTGCGCGCGCACTTCCCCCTCGTCATGGAGCAGATGCCCCGACTGAGCCAGAACGAGAAGTTCCAGCGAAGCATCAAGCTCCTGTGTACGGCATTCGAGACCCTCACGAAGGACGATGACACCCGCGCGTGAGGCGCAGACGCGGCCGATTTGAGCAGCCGTTCCCGCACGCGAACGGTCCGACCGGGCTGCGCCGGTCGGACCGTTGCACAACATCCCCCGGGCTACCGGCCCGCGTGGCGGGGCGTCAGGAGTCGTACCAGACGATTCCGTCACCGCCGTCGTGGCCGATGGTCTGTGTCATGACGTTGCCGTCCTGCCAGTACTTGGGGTGCTGGTTCAGGAAGCCGCCGATGGACTGGAGCGAGGTGGCGTCGCACACCCCATCGGTGCGGATGCAGAATCGCTGCACTGGGACGCCATCGAACTTCGCCGGGCCGACGCCGGGAGAGGTGAAGCCGAAGGCACTCCAACCCTTCGGGACCCGGGCCCAGATGCCGGTGCCGGGCTGCAACGGGTCGGCATACAGCATGCCGTTCACCTGCGAACGGGGTATGTCAGTGTCGCCGTTGGCTATCGCCTGAAGCACTTGGTCGGCCACGTGCGCGCCTTGGGAGTAGCCGACGATCGTGAAACGGGCACCCGGATCGCGGTGGTAGGTGTCCTCGGCGGTGGCCAACAGACTGCGGTATCCCTCGCGCACGCTGGCGTCGAAGCTCGGTGCGTTGACATCCGGAACGTTGCGGCCGTTGAGCCAGGGTCCGGCGCTCGCCGGGTAGCACACCGGCACCGGAATGCCACCGTTGAGGTGCTTGTTGGCGAATGTGTAGGTGGAGGTGCAGTCGGGCGCGGGCGCCGCCGAGCCCGTGCCGCCAACCTCCAGGTAGTAGTGGTGGACCGTATCGGCGTGGGCAACGGTGGGTGCGACGGTGGTGACGGCCACCATGGCTGCCGTCGCACCGGCAGCGCCGATCGTCTTCTTCCACCTGCCGGACAGGGTCATCGCTCTGGGTCCCCTTGAGTTGAGGTAGTTCATGAATGCCGTGGTCGGCCTTGAGGTTAGCCACAGGGGCTGGAATTGCGATGAAACGCATGGGTCGCCGGGGTCGCCGGGGTTGCCGGGATCGCCGGGGTCGCCGGGTCCACCCGTAGGCGCCCATTGCGGCGGTCCGCGGGATCGCCAGCGGGTAGTGGGCAGCGGGGGTTGGGCTCGGGATCGGCTCGTCGTCATGAGTGCGCGCCGTCTGTTCGGAAGCGCTCAGCGAGCGTGCAGAAGACGAAGAGATTCCGGATGTTGGAGGCGGTTGGCGCCAGGGTGCGCCAATTGCCATCGATGTTGAGCCTGATGGCCCCCTCCTGCCGCTTGATCTCGATCTGCTGCACCTGTGGCCACCGCGCGGATACCTCTGCGGACCCGATCTCCTCCCTGGTCAGCCAGACGTCACCGAAGGTGAGCCGTTCGCCCTTGTCAAGCGCGGCCAGTGCCAGGGGCAGTTGGGCACGGGTGACGGCCCGTTGGAGCTCGGGCCCCCATTCCTCCGCATCGCTGTCCTCCGGCCCGCCGTACAGCACGACCCGCTCCCCTTCGGCATCGGTGAGCGTGTAGGTGCGAGTGGCGCCGACTCGGGCCGAGTCGTGCGGAGGCCCGACGCTTTTCTGGAACACAGAGGTGGTGTCGTAGCGGACGACGTGGATCCGCCCCTTTACGGCAATCGTCATCCCGTGCTCGTACATGTCCAGGCGCGCGTCGGCGCACGTCGGCGCGGAAGACCGGCCGTACCGACCGTACCGGGTGAAGGCCAGCAGGCCCCGGATCGCCCGGACCGGGCCGGCAGGCGCGCGGGTCGTGTGTGCGGCTCCCGTGTAGGTGGCACGTCTCTTGCCGAGGTAGGCGCGGCCGGCCGCTGCCGAGATCCTCGCCAGAAGCAGCTCTTCACCGCGGGTACGCGGCGTCGGTCGGGTCATGGCGTGGTTCGGGTGAGGCCGGCGTCGTACCCGCGCAGGATCATCTGGTGCGTCCGCCTCAGCAGCTGGCCGGGTGGCACCCCCAGGTCATCGGCCAGACGGCGGCGGGTGCGGTCGAACACGGCCAACGCGTCGGCCTGCCGGCCGCTGCGGTAGAGCGCACGCATCAGCATCGCGGCGACCGGTTCGTTCAGGGGCTGCGCCACGGCCAGGGCCCACAGTTCGGCGATCGCCTCGGAGTGCCGGCCCAGCCGTAGCTGCCAGTCCGCCTTCCGCTGTACGAGGGCGATCCGGCGCTCGGTGAGCCGCAGCCGCTCCAGGTCGGCGAAGGGTCCGGGCAGGCCGGCCAGGAGCTCCCCGCGGAACAGGTCCACCGCCTGGGAGCAGAAGCGGACCGCCTCGGTCAGTTCGCCGGCTCGCTCGGCCGTCCCGGCAGCGGTGACCAGGTCCTCCATGCGCGTCACGTCCACCTCGACCGCGCCGGGGACCAGCCGGTAGCCGCACCGATCGCGCTGGATCACCGAGTCCGGGCTGTCCCCTATGCGCAGGATCTTCCGTAGTCGATGGATGTACACCGGCACCACGTTCGTGATTGGCGGCTCCATCCCCCAGACTCCGCCGAGCAGTTCCTGTTGGCTGACCGTCCCGTCCGGGCACAGCGCCAGCGCTGCCAGCACGGCTTGCTGGCGGAGATGTCCCAGGTCCACGAGCTGTCCTTCGCACCATGCCTGCAGCGGTCCGAGCATGGAGATCCGCACCTGTGGTTCGTGCGACCGGCGGATGACGGTCCGCGGCACCAGGCTTACCGCCTCGCGGGGGCCGTGGCCGGGGACGACCAGGCCGCAGTCGAAGGCGTGGACGATGGCGGCGACTCGGTCGCGCAGCCCGAGTTTGGCGAGGATCCGGGCGAGGTGTCCGGCCACGGCGTCGTTGGGGAGGGCGAGGGCGGAGGCGACCTCGGCGTCTCTCAGGCCACAGCCGACCGCGTAGAGCACCTCGCGCTCCTGAAGCGTGAGCGTGGTGACGGTTGGCTGGGCGGCGGTTGCGGTCGGCGGCATCGCGGGCTCCCCTGGCTCCGGGTGGTCGGTCGGGCGGATGACGTCGACGCTGGCCCCGGCACCGGGCAACGGACAGGCCAGCAGACCGGCCGTATCCGGCCGGTGGCCGCGCTAGAGTCCCTCACCTGGGGAAATCGACATGTCGGGGGAGAGGGCATGACCTGTGGCGAGTGAGTTCAGCGCGCTGTTGCGGCGGCTGCGGCGCGAGGCGGGGATGACTCAGGAGGCCTTGGCGGAGCGCGCCGGAGTGGGCGTGCGCACCATCCGCGGGTTGGAGACCGGCGAGCGCGCCGACCCCAGGGTGACCACGGTGCGGCTGCTGGCCGATGCGCTCGGGCTGAGCCCCGGGGAACGCGAGGGGCTGCTGACGGCGGCCGTCCGCCGGACCGGGGAGGGGAGCCCGCCGGACGACGCAACCGGGGAGGAGAGTCGGCCGGACGACGCAACCGGGCATGGCGAACCGCTCGCCGGCGACCAGCAGGGGTCGGCGTTCCACGAAACCCTGGCCGACATCGCCGAGCAGCTCGCGCAGACGGTGGCGGCCCGCTGGCAGCGCGAGGAGGAGCAGCGGCAGGTCCACGATCCCTATCCGCTGCCGTTGCAGTGGCGGCCGGTTGCCGAGGAGCTGACCGATCACTGGGCCAACATCCGCCGGCTGCCCGCCGGGGGTATGCACGGCCCGCTGGACCTGAGCGGGCGACTGGACGAGATCGTGGGCGTGTACCGGCGGATCCCGTCCGGGCGGCTGGTGGTGCTGGGCCGGTCAGGCTCCGGGAAGACGATTCTCGCCGTGCGGTTCGTCCTGGACTACCTGAAGTCGAGGCGCCGCGCCGAAGCCGTACCGGTGATCTTCAGCATCGGCTCGTGGGATCCGACCGCCATCACGTTCCGGGACTGGCTGGCGGCGCAACTGACGCGTGATCACCCCGGTCTCGCCGGCCCGGGGCCCGGCGGGTCGAGCCTGGCCGCCGCACTGGTCGAGACCGGCCGGGTGCTCCCCGTGCTGGACGGCTTCGACGAGATCGCCGGCGGCCTGCGCCGTCCCGCGCTGGAGGCGCTCAACGCCACCACCCTTCCCCTGCTGCTGACGAGCCGTCCGTCCGAGTACGCCGCCGCCGTGGCGGAGACCGACGTGCTCACCTCCGCCGCCGCGGTGGATCTGAGCGATCTCACGCTGAGCGACCTGGCCGACTACCTGCCGCGCACCACGCGCAAGGCCCGCGGCGGGGTCCCCTCGGCGACCGCCTGGGATCCCGTGCTGCGCGAGCTGCGCGAGCGGCCGCTCAGCCGGGCCGGAGCCAACCTCGCTGCGGTGCTGACCACCCCGCTGATGGTCACGCTCGCCCGCGCCGTCTACAGCGACACCCCCGACAGCGACCCGGCCTCGCTCCTGGACACCCGGCGATTCGGCAGCCCCGAGGAGCTGGAGGACCACCTCCTCGACAACTTCACCGCCACCGTCTACCGCCCGCGGCCCCAGCACCTCCCGGGCAGCGCGCCGCACCACGCCTTCGACCCGGAACGCGCCCAGTACTGGCTCGGCTACCTGGCCCACCACCTGACCCGGCTCGACACCCCCAACCTGGAGTGGTGGCGGCTCGGTTGCGGGCTGCGCCGCACCACGCGCACGCTGGCGAGCGCGCTGGTGATCTGTCTGGCCATCGGGTTCGTCGACTGTGTCGTCGGCACCCTCTTCGACTCCTTCGAATTCCAGCTCGCGGACGGGCTGGTCGCGGGGATCCTCTCGGGGCTCCTGTTCGGGATCGCGTACTGGTTCATGGTCGCGGCCAAGGACACGGCTGTGGAGCCGTCCGGCGTGCGCATGAAGATATTCGGCAGGGAGGGCAAGACGAGGGGCAGAGCCCTCCCGCGACTGGTGATCGGGTTGCTGTGCGGGCTCGTGTTCGGCGTCGGCTACGGCTTCGTACGCGGAGCGCTCAACGGCGTCCTCTATCACGTCAGCCTCCCGACCGTCCTGGCCGTCGGCCTCGGCGACGGCATCATCTACGGCCTGGTGTTCGCGCTGGCAGCAGGACCCACCTTCGGTCTCCTGGCCCTCTTCGAAGCTCCCCTCGACATTCGCTCCGCCGTCAATCCGGTCAGCCTCCTGCGCACGAACTGCCGGACGGTCGCCACCCAACTCCTCGTCTGGTCACCCACTTTCGGACTCCTGGTCGGCTTCGGGTCCATGGTGGTGATCCGGTTCATACCGGCGATCCTGGGCCCGGTCGTCTGGAATCTCACGGCCGCGCTCAAGCTCGGCGTCATCAGCGGGCTCGGCGGCGCCCTCGGCTATGCGCTCAGTCTGACCGCCTGGGGCCAGTGGGCGGTTTTCTCCCGGATCTGGCTGCCGCTGACCGGCCGGCTGCCCTGGTCCGTCGTCGCCTTCCTCGAAGACGCCTACCAGCGGGGCGTCCTCCGCCAAGCCGGTGCGGTCTACCAGTTCCGTCACGCCCGCCTGCAACACCATCTCGCCCACGCCTACCGGTCACGCCACGTCCCGCAACAGCCGACCGGACCAGATGGCCCCACGCCCGCCCGATAACAGCGATCTTCCCGGCCTCACGTCGACGCCCCCCACCGCACGCGTCAGGCTCTCCCTCACATCGGGATCAGCCTGACGAGGCAGATGCGCGCCCGGACGGGGCTTGGCGGGACTTCTCAGCGGGAGCGCACATCTTCCACGTGCCCTTTTCCTTCTGAAGGTAGACAGAGGTCGGCTTCTGGGCGGGCCTGGTCACCACGACGCTGGCGACCTTCCCCTTGATCCTGACATCCGATGTCTTGATGGGTATCGGCTTCGATTGGGTATCGCGTTCGCTGTCGCCCAGGTCATCGCCGTTTTCGGCGATGCCGCGGGCCTCCTCCAGGCAGAGCATGCTGATCATCTTGGGCGTGTCCCCTCGGTCGACCGCGAGGGCGAAGTCCGCGACCACCTTCTCGATCCTCGACTGCTCGCTCTCGCCCCGGTCCGGGAGCAGGTATGCCATGACGCCTCCGCCAGCGGCAAGAAGAGCGGCGGCCACCGCGAAATACCACCACTTCTTGCGGCGACGAGATGGCGGACGGGGAGGCGGCGGGTCCCCCGCCATCGGCGGCTGTGGCCCAGCCCCCGGCGGAATGGACGGCGGCTGATTTCCTTGTGGAGGCCAAGGAGGCGGCGGCCCCTGACCGGGCTGCTGTGACATTTCCACGCCTTTCTGATCAGGACGGGTCCTCGAAGCGCGACATCAAGAGCTCGTCCAGCTCCTGGCCGAAGTCCTTTGGATCGACGTCCCCTTCGTAGACCAGGGCGATCTGCCCCACTTCGAGATCCGGGGACAGGCAGTATTTGAGGATGCCGCCGTCTGTCGTGATGTGCAGCAGGCGCGTGGACGCGATGCCGGCTTCGTTTTCCCAGCCGGGGACGCCGTCAGGGAAGTCGGCCAGCGCGGCGATGGTGCCCATGTCGACGGGCCGCGCCACACCGAACCCGTCCCTGCTCTCCGAGACGAACCCCGCATGAACCTCGCGCAGGAACACCCGTACTGGTTCCGGGAAGCTCTCCCAGAAGTCCGGCACCTCGAAAGTGCCGGGGTCATAGCCGACCCAGGAGACCAGCTCGCCGTCTTCCGTCTCCAGAACGTAAACCAGCACGGGAGAGTCGTCGGTGATACAGGCACGCACGTCGACGCAGTGCGCGTCCAGTACCTCGGCGAACTCGGGCACAAGCTCAAGGAAGTTCTGGTTCCACAGCGACAACGCCGTTTGGCGACGGGCTTCGGCGTTGGCCGACAGCGCGATCGGCCGCCACTTTTCAGGGATCCGGGAGAGTTCAACGGAGTCTTCCCCGACAAACGTCAGTGACCAATCCTCCAGCGTAGCGGCGATTTCGGTCGAGCCCATGTCTGGCCTCCGTTACTGGCTCTTGAGAAGCTGGTCGATGATTCCCTGCAACTTAAGGCGGGTCTCGTTCTCCAGCGTAATCTGATTCTTTATCCACTGCGGGTCAGCCCCCGATACGTAGGCTGCGCTCCTGGATTGCTTCGATTCGTTCGCTGCCTTCGACAGCCACTGGAAGTTCCGGTTGGCACGCGCGAGCACGTACATGTCCCGGGGCGAGAGCTTCATGAAGCCCGGCATCTGGACGAGTTCGGCCAAGGGGATGACGTGGTCCGGCGAGACCTTCGACCTCCCGGAGTTATAGGCTCCGATCTTACGGCCGGACGCCACCGGATATGCCGGATCTCTGTCCGTGGCCTGCGGCCGCGCGACTCCACGAAGCTTGATGTCGCCTACTCTGCCAGGGTTGCCCTTTCGGAGGGCCTCGAACAGCGGACGTATCGGGGAGTCTTTAGGAACTGTCCAGTTCTTGCCTCTCGGGGGCGGCGGGGGTGCGGTCCAGTTCGGCGGAACCAGCTTCTTTGCCTGCTCAATCTTGGATAAGGTTCGCGCAGTGGGGGACTTGAGGCCCAAGGGGCCCGCCCCCTCGTCCTGCAGGGCCGTCATCGCGTCCAGGCAGGCCCGCGCTTGGGCCAGGACGGCGGGCCTGCGCGCCTCTAGAGACGCCTTCTCCGCGTTGTACGCCGCCGCGGCCGTGGACTGCTGCGGCATTCGGAATACATGAGGTTTGGCGTTGTGCGCACGGATCTCCGCCCCGAGTTGCTGGACCGCCGCGAACTGCGTCGCGCACAGCTGGACGGGTGAAACCGGCTTGGCCGCCGCCGGGGAAATGAACCCGAATACTGCGACCAGTACTACCAGCGCGGCCAGGAGTCGCTTGAATCTGGCTGACAAACGCATGCTTTCGCCCCGATCGTGATCTGGCTATGCCAACCCCATTGCTGGGCCCGCAAGGTGTGCGCAGCAATGGGTTGACGGATCTCGCCGACGTCTCATCAGACGTCGGCGATTGCCATTCCCCGACGGCGCCTACCGGCGTGGCGATTTCCCCGTGCCAGGTACCTTCCACCTATCGCCGTTTTCCCTGTTTCCGGGCGGTTCTCGGTGGTGATCCGCCAACCATCGCAGGAGGCGCTGAAATGCCGATGAAACGCGATCGTGCGCGGGAGCGGAGTCTTCGGGATGGGCGGAGTTACCGGTTCCCCTCAGGGGCTCCGAATTGCGGTGCTCGGGCCGGTGCGAGCGGCCTTACGTGACGGAGAAGCCCGCCGGACCTGTGGCCCGCAGGACCTGTGGTGGGAGCTGTCCCAGCGGGTGCTGCCCACGGCGCCCAATCGAGGCCGGCGGGGAGGCCGGACACCTATGGTTCACCCTGCCCATCCAGCGCCTTGTAACTGCCCCCTCGGGCAGGCCCATTATTCGTCTGGCCCGGTCGCCTTTGGCGTCACCGGGGCATCGGATGCGCCGCGGTCAATCCCCTGTTAGCCCTTCCCGCCCTGGGCCGGGTTCTCAGACGGGGAGGGGGACGACACGGGCATCGTCCGGGGGAAGGCCCGCCGGTAATGGCTTGGCGACACCCCGATCTGTTTGAGGAAGTGGTGGCGAAGGTTGTTCGCCGTGCCAAGGCCGCTCAGCTCTCCGACCTTTTCGATGGGCAAGTCTGTCGATTCCAGGAGGCTTTGGGCCCGTCCCAGGCGCTGATTGAGGAGCCACTGAAGTGGAGTTGTCCCGGTGGCTGCCTGGAGTCGCCGGTAGAGGGTCCGCGGGCTCATCGCTGCGCGCTGTGCCAGGTCCTCGACCGTCAGGGGTTGGTCCAGGTGCGTACGGGCCCAGTCCAATGCGGGCCCCAGGCTCCTGTCGTCGGTGGTGGGCACGGAGAGGTCGATGAACTGCGCCTGGCCGCCCGGCCGGTGGGCAGGCACCACCATCCGACGGGCCAGCTGATTGGCGACGTGTGCGCCCAGGTCGCGGCGTACCAGATGGAGGCAGAGGTCGAGTCCGGCGGTCAGCCCGGCGCTGGTGAGCACATCGCCGTCGTCCACGTACAGCACCGAGTCGTCGACTTGCACCTTCGGGTAGCGCTGGGCCAGTTGAGCTGTGTGCATCCAATGGGCGGTAGCTCGTCGTCCATCGAGCAGCCCCGCCTCGGCGAGAGCGAAAGCGCCGGTACAGAGAGAGACCATACGAGCGCCTGCATCGTAGGCGTGGCGCAGGGCCGTGATCAGCGCCTGCGGCAGCGGTCTCCCCTCGTCGACGCAGGCGTCGGGCACCGAGGGCACGATGACCGTGTCGGCGCCGGCAAGGTCATCGAGCCCGTAGCGGGTCCGCAGTGACAACCCGGTATCGGCCGAAGAGCCGTCCGGCTGGCGCTCCCCCGTACTGCACAGCCGCAGGTCGTACCAGGGGTCGGCCAGGTCGGGCTGCGGCTTTCCGAAGACGGTGCAGGGGATGCTCAACTCGTACAGATCCCACGAGGGGACTCCGATGTCCTCGGTCACGACCACGGCCACGGAACCAGGATTCATGTCGCCAAAGGTACGGCAGGAATTTGGTGGTTGCCGTCACCGGCGTCACTGTTCCCTGCCGCCGCACGCTGCGATCTTGGTCCTTACGTGACCAACCGCCGCAGGCGGACGTACAGGGAGTTGTGGCATGCATTCTGATCGCCAGGCAGTAACCGTCATCGGATTGGGCTCAATGGGCTCGGCGCTGGCCACCGCATTGCTGGAACGGGGCTACGAGACCACCCTGTGGAACCGCTCGGCGCACAAGGCCCAATCGCTGGTCGACCGGGGTGCCTGCCTGGCCGCGACACCCGAGGAGGCGATCGCGGCGAGCCCGCTGACCCTCACTTGCGTACTGGACTACGAGGTGCTGCGCACCATTCTCGACCCCGTTGCCGGCTCTCTCGCGGGAAAGGTCCTGGTCAACCTCACGTCCGGTTCCCCGGAGCAGGCCCACCAGGCCGCCGCATGGGCCCGGTCACACGCCGTCGATTACCTCGACGGCGCGATCATGACCACCCCGCCGGGGGTCGGCAGCCCCGAGATGATGTTCCTCTACAGCGGTTCACACGCCGTCTTCGAAGCCCATCGTTCGACCTTGGCGTCCCTGGGCGACCCGCTGTACCTGGGCTCCGACCCTGGCCTGGCCTCCCTCTACGACGCCGCCCTGCTCGGCCTGATGTGGTCCACCATGACCGGCTGGCTGCACGGCACCGCGCTGGTCGGCGCGGAGAAGACACAGGCCACGGCCTTCACTCCGGTTGCGATCCGCTGGCTGTCCGCCGTGGCCGGCTTCCTGACCACCTACGCGCCCCAGGTGGACGCCGGCCGCTACCCGGGCGACGACGCCACCGTCGATGTGCAGATCGCGGCCATCGACCATCTCATCCATGCCGCGGCGGCCCGCGGCATCGACAACGCTCTGCCCGAACTCCTGAAGTCCGCCATGGAACGGGCCAAGGCCGCAGGCCACGGCTCCGACAGCTACGCGAGCGTGATCGAGGTCCTGAAGAACCCGGCGGTCGAAAAGTGACCGTGACACCAACAGCCGGCACTCATCCCGCGCCGGACCCGATGACTCCCGCTACCACCGCGCCATGGACGGACCTCCTCGCCTCTGCCACCGACGACTGCCTGGCCGCCCTCCTCAAGGGAGCCGACCAGGACTGGTCACGCCCCGCCCACGCCCTCGACTGGACGTGCCGCCAGACCCTCGACCACCTCGCCCTCGGCCTGACCGGCTACACCGGCCTGCTCATCGCCCGACCCGACGACCGCTACATCACCCTCTTCGCCTCACTCGACCCCCAGGCCCCCGTCCCCGCCTGCCTGGACGGCCTCCGGATCGCCGCGTCCCTTCTCACCTCCACCGTCCGCGACACGACTGTCGAAGCACGCGCCTGGCACCCCTGGGGGCACTCCGACGCCACCGGCTTCGCCGCCATGGGCATCACCGAACTGGCCGTCCACACCTACGACATCACCCGCGCCCTCGGCCTGCCCTGGGCCCCGCCCGACGACCTCAGCACCGCCGTCCTCGCCCGCCTCTTCCCCGACGCCCCGTCCGGGCACGGCCCGTCCGACACGCTGCTGTGGTGTACGGGCCGCAGCCCGCTTCCCGGCCTGCCCCGACGCGCGGACTGGCAGTGGGACGGAACCGTGCGCCAACCCGCCCGCACCCTGACGGCCGGCGCCGCCACGATCGAGTCCTCCTGGGAGCCCCTTGGGGCATCTGTCTCCTCGAAGGGGAAGCATCACCGGGATGACGAGGACGAGGACGGTGAGCCGAACCCCTGATCTGGCCGACCAAGTCTTCAGGCAGTGGCTGGCAGTGGCCGGCAGTGCCTGGCGGGTGCGCGGGTGTGGGGCTCGGGGAGCACACCCGCTGAAGGGCAGCCGGGACGGGTCCGCGCTACGAGCGAGCAGGCATCTGACCACGGTGCTTGGCGCCCGGGCCCAGATGGTGACCGTCATGGCAGAGTGATCTGCATGGCCATCTCAACGCTTCGACGGCGAAGATACTTCGCCACCACGCTCCTCCTCCTGAGCGCCGCGATACCCCTGACCGGCTGCGGCCAGCACCGCGTCGCAGCCGGCGCGCCGCGCGTATCCCCCAGCTCCACCCCCAGCCCGACCGGATCCGGCGCCTCCCCCTACGTGGAACCCGGAGCCCACGACGGGGCCCCGCACTACAACGAGAACAACGCCCACCGCCTCCCCCGCGAAATGTCCCCCGCCAGCGCGAAGGACGCTCAAAGGGAAGCCGACCGCATCGAACCCGTACTCAAACGCCTCTGGAAGCAGGGGAATTGGGATCCAAAGAGTGTCCGATCGGCGATGCTCGCGCTCGGGTACGAAGAACAGCGGACCGGCCCCAAGGGCGAGCAGCTCGACGGGAAACTCGACGTGCGGAGCATGGAACCCCGCTACACAGGCGACCACTACGTCACGGCCGAAGGCGCCCGGATCGGACTCCACGTCCACAAGGACGCCTGCGTCACCGCATTCGTACAGAAGACCAACTACCAAGTGCAGGTCAACGGGCCATACTTGGAGACCGGCTGCTTCGAACCGCCCTTCAGTCACTGACAAGCCCGTCACGGTGGTCGGGGCCCAGTGGTTCCGGGGCGACCCACGGGCGCACCGCATGCCGCGGTTCCTGAAGCCGGCGGTTCCCCCCCGCGTGCATGCTCGGCGGGTGGCTGATCGCGAGGGTCTGGACGTGGGGAGTGGCCCTTCAGGGCGTCACGACCGCCTGCTCGACGGAAGGCTATGTGTGTCCGTCCAGCGCGCCGGAGCGGGACGTCGCGGACGCGGTGACCAGCCTGTTCGGCTCGGGGCCAGTCCTGGTGACGGTGGTACTGACCGCCCTGGTCCCCCAGCCAGAGGATGACGCCCCGCAACTGTGGAAAGAACCACGTCACGCCCCTCAACGGTGTCTGACGTCTTGCGCGTTCACGTGGCCGCCCGTGCCGGACTGCGTTCCTCGGTGGTCCGGGGAGTGGGGGTGATCAGTAGCTTGGCGTGGACCCTGGGGCCCAGGACCGTCACGGTGACGGCGACGGCGACGGCGGTGAGCACCTGGGCGTTGGCCACATAGGGATCGATCAGCATCTGGGCCAGCAGTGCGGCGGCGATAAGGCCCAGCTTGGCGCAGATCACCCGGGGTGCCGACAGGGTGGGGCGGGCCGAGGCGGGCGCACCCTCGGCCCGTGCGCGGTGTGCGGCACGGATCTGCAGCGGGATGGTCAGCAGGGCGCACAGCACGCGGATGCCGAGCGCTCTGGCGTCGTGGGCGGCGCGCGGGTCCATCAGGTGACCGAGGAGGGCACTGGCGACGAGGGCTGCCGAGACGATGAGGATCCGGGCGGTGATCAGCCGGGCGAGTGCCGGGCCGGGGTGCGCGGACTCGTAAAACGCGGCGGTGAGGCGGCGGTTGGTCCGCAGGAGCAGGGGCGGGATGAGCAGCAGGAGCAAGGTGGCACGCACAGCGTGGGCCCAGGCCGGCTCGTTGGCCTCCCCCAGCCACATGAAGGCGAGGACCGCGCCGGCCACGGCGTAGCCCCTGCGGACGCCCCGGGCAGCTGATTGCCGGTGCGGGTGCGGGTTCATGAAAGCGGCTCCTTGCGGGAGGAGTTGCGAACGATCGGGGGCCCTGCCGTGGCAGCGGCGTGCGCGGGGCGCCCGCCGTTGGTGGTGGGCCGGGGGCGATCCGGGATGCCGTGCCGGTCAGTCCTGGTCGGTGGGGCGGGCCGGTGCGGGGCCCGCGCCGATGCCGTTGAACAGCCATCGCAGGGCCTGGCCGAAGAGTTCTTCGGGAACGCTGTCGGGATCGACGCGCCGCAAGCGCACCAGCCCCTGGAACAGCGCCGCCACGACCGTGGCTACGGAGTCGGCGGGGACCTCGGAGGGGGCGCCCTGCTCCGCGAGCCAGGTGTCGATCAGGCCCTCCAGCGCCTGGCGCGGTTCGCGCAAGGCGGCGGCCATCGTGTCGAGGACGTGGGGGTTGCGTACCGCGTAGAGCCAGAACTCGGCCTGGAGCGGTGCGAAGTCGGTGTCCTTGTCGGCGACGTGCACCAGCAGGCGTCCCAGCTCGGCGGCGGCCTCCCCGGTGCCCGCCTCGTGGCGGTCGAGGGTCTGGGCGGCCTCGGCGACGCGGCCCATACCGCGTTCGGCCATCAGCTCCAGGAAGAGGGCCTCCTTGCCGCTGAAGTTGGAGTACAGCGCGCCGATGGAGAAGCCCGCGGCCTCGGCGATCTCGTCCACCGAGGCGCCGGCGAAGCCCTTGCGGGCGAAGACCCGGGCCGCCGCGTCCAGCAGCAGTCGCCGGGTGCGGGCCTTGGCTTCCGCACGGGTGAGCCGCTGACGTGCGGGTTCGCCCCGGTCTCCCTCTTGGTCGGTGCTCATATTGTCGATGCTATTCAGATAGGGATCACTATGTCAATGCGCCGATAGCGTGTACAGTCCAAATAGTGGTTGCTATCTGAATGGCGGACGCGATCGAACCCCGGGGCTGTCGCGAGGCGACGCCCGACGACCACCGCAAGAGGTCCGAAGAGGCCTCGAAAGAGCCGCCGAACCCCCGCTGACCTGGGAGGAGAGCGAAGAAATGCCCATCGATCCGCCACCGGACGAGCTCCGGCTCGTCGTGGATCTGAACCGATGCCAGAGCTACGGACAGTGCGTCTACGCCGCACCGGCCGTCTTCCGGTTCCACGGCGAGGAGGCGCTGGAATACGACTACGCGCCCGATCCACGTACGCGCCGCGAGGTTGAGCGGGCCGCCGCAGCGTGTCCCGTACAGGCCATCGCACTGGGCAGGGCCACCGAGCCCGCGCCCCTGACCTCGGAGCGTGCACAGTGAACGACCCCGAGCGCATCGTCGTGGTCGGTGCCTCCCTGGCCGGCCTGCGCGCCGCCGAGGCACTGCGTGACGAAGGGTTCGACGGTGAGCTCACGCTCATCGGCGACGAACCGTACGCACCCTATGACCGTCCGCCGCTGTCGAAGGCGGTCCTGTCCGGCTGGCTGCCCACCGACCACACCGTGCTGCCCCGGGCGCGCAACATCGACGCCCGATGGCTGCTCGGCACCCCCGCAAACGGCGTTGACCTGCGCGAACGCCGAGTGGTGCTGGCCGACGGGCGGAAGGTGCCGTATGACCGGCTGCTCATCGCCACCGGCACCCGGGCCCGGCCCTGGCCCCAGGAGCAGGGCGGCGCCCTGCACGGGGTGCATGTACTGCGGTCCCGCGACGACGCCGACCAGCTGCGCACGGCACTGGCCGCGGGGCCGGACCGGGTGCTGGTGATCGGCGCCGGTTTCACCGGCGGCGAGGTCGCCTCGGTCTGCCGCGACCTGGGCCTCGACGTGACCGTGACGCAGCGCGGCGGCACGCCGTTGGTGAGTGCGCTGGGCGGCGTGATCGGCAGCGCCGTGACCCGCTGGTACCGCGACGCCGGGGTGGACCTGCGGCTCAACACCACGGTCCAGGCCCTGGAGGGCGACGCCCATGGCAGGCTGCGGCGGGCGGCCCTCTCCGACGGCACCGTGGTGGCGGCCGAGGTGGCCGTGGTAGCCGCCGGCGCCCTCGCCAACACCGAGTGGCTGACCGGCTCCGGGCTGGCCGCCGACGCCCGCGGGGTGGTGTGCGATGACTCCTGCCGGGCCCTGGCCGACGACGGGACACCGGTGCCGGACGTCTTCGTCGCCGGCGACGTCGCCCGCTGGCCGCACCCGCTCTACCCCGGGCAGCTCCTGCGCCTGGACCACTGGGACAACGCCGTCGCGCAGGCCCGTACCGCCGCGCACAACATGGCCCATGGGTCGCGGGCGCCTCGTATCCATCGCCCCCTGCCGGCGTTCTGGTCCAACCAGTTCGGGGTCAACCTCAAGTGCGTGGGACTGCCCGCCCTGGCCGATCAGGTCGTGCTCACCCAGGGCTCGCTCGACGGGCGGCGGTTCGTGGTCGCCTACGGTCAACGCGGCCGCCTGGTCGCCGCCGTCGCGGTGGACTCCCCCCGGGTGCTGGACGGTTACGCCGCCCTCATCGAGGCCGGAGCGTCCTTCCCTCCGGTGCTCAACGCCGCCGACGGACCGGACCGGCTCGATCCGCTCGACCCTGCGTTCCCCCGGCCCGCCACCCCCGCGGTCCCCGGGCCTGCCGCCTCCACACCGGGTCGTCCGTCCACCCCGTCCATCCCGTCCATCCCGTCCACCCCGTCCGTCCTGGCCGGACACGAGTGAGGGAGATCCCCCATGACCTCAACCACGACCTCAACCGCTGCCTCAACCACGGTCCCAACCACCCACCAGCACACGGCCTCGGAGCTGTTCGCCCAGGCCCTCCGCTACGAGCACCGCGCCAACCCCTACCCCTACTACGAGCAGTTGCTCCGGCAGCCGGTCGTGCGCATGGACGACGGGACCTGGCTGGCCAGCGGCCACCGCGAGATCAGCCTGCTGCTGCGTGACCCGCGCATCAGCGCCGACCGGCTTCGCCCGGAACAACAGCGGCCGATCCGTAAGAGCCTGCTGGTCGAGGACCCGCCCCGCCACGACCAGCTGCGCCGCCTGGTCACCCAGCAGTTCGTCCCCCGCATCATGGACATGCGCGACCACATCGACGCACTCGTCACCGGGCTGCTCGACGCGCACACCAGCGAGCGGGCGGGACAGCTGGACGTCGTCGGCGACCTGGCCTACCCCCTGCCCGTCACCGTCATCTGTGAACTGCTCGGCGTGCCACGCGAGGACGAATCCCTCTTCGGCAGCCTCGCCCGCCGGCTCACCCGGGGCCTGGACCCCATCGACACCCAGACCGAGGACGAGATCCGCGAACTCCAGCAGGCGCGGACCGAGTTGCAGCAGTACCTCGAACAGCTCATCGCACGGCATGACACCGCCCCCGGCGACGACCTGCTCTCCGGCCTGATGTACGGCCAGGCTCCCGAGGGCCCCATGAACCCTGTGGCCCCCATGGACCCCGTGGACCTCCGTGTCACCCTCGGCCTGCTGCTCATCGCCGGCCACGAGACCACCGTCAATCTCATCGCCAACGGCACCCTCGCTCTCCTGCGCCACCCCGATACCCTCGCCCGGCTGCGCACCGACCCCGACCTCGCCACTCCGCTCGTGGAGGAGGTGCTGCGCTACGACCCGCCGGTACAGATGTCCGGACGCAGCGCCCTGGCCGACATCGACATCGCCGGAACCACCATCCCCAAGGGCTCACGCATCCGCCTGCTCCTCACCGCCGGCAACCGTGACCCGCAGCGCTTCACGGACCCGGACCGGTTCGTACCCGACCGCACCGACAACGCCCACCTCGGGTTCGGCGGCGGCATCCACTACTGCATCGGCGCCACCCTCGCCCGCGCCGAAGCACAGATCGCCCTGACGGCACTCGCCCGCCGTCTGGAGTCCCCCCGCCTGGTCGCCGATCCCCCGCCTTACCGGGAGAACGCCATCCTGCGCGGCCCGGAACGCCTCCCCGTCTCCTTCACCCGCCTCGTGCCCGACGCGGGCGGGGCCTGACCGGTTGGCCTGGGGGTGGCCACCAGGCGCCATCACCGACGAACTGCACGCGGCAGCACGGAAGTACAGGAGCAGCCGGAGCAGCCGGAGCACGACGAAGGCGTACGCGGCCGGTGTCGGCAACTGTCCGAGCCGTAGCGCTGGACGGGGATTTTCGGAGGTTCCAGCGCTCCGGGCCCCCTAGCGAACCTCCTCGTGAGGTGAATCACAGTGGCGGGCTGTCACGGTTGGCCGGTGTGGGGTGTCTCGATGGGCATCCAAGGAGAGGAGCCGGGTGTGGTGCCGGGGTATCGACACGTCAGACAGGCCATCAGCCCGAGGCGCCGAGCGGGGGCGATCCAGCCTTCCCGGCCTCACGAAAGACCGGCCGGGCCCCCGGTCACCGAACGCACCACGACGGTGACCAAGGAACCCGTCTGCCGTTCCACGGTGTGGCGACCGCGCACCGGCCACCGCACCGGGGAACAGGTGGGGATCGGCCATGGTTGAGGACACCTTCACCGAGCACCGGCCGCTGCTGTTCACCATCGCGTACGAGATGCTGGGCAGCGCGGCCGATGCCGAGGACGTGCTGCAGGAGAGCTACCTGCGGTGGAGCGCGGTCGATCCGGCCGCGGTCGAGCATCCGCGCGCCTACCTGGTGCGCGTGGTGACCCGGCAGGCCCTCAACCACCTGCGCGCGGTCAAGGCACGGCGCGAGGAATACGTCGGCACGTGGCTGCCCGAGCCGATCCGCACCGCACCAGAGGTGAGCGACGACGCGATTCTGGCCGAGTCGGTCTCGATGGCCATGATGCTCGTCCTGGAGACGCTGAACCCGACCGAGCGCGCGGTGTTCGTGCTGCACGACGTGTTCGGCTACACCCACGGCGAGATCGCCGCCTCGATCGGCAAGACCGAGGTCACCGTCCGGCAGATCGCCCACCGCGCACGCCAACACGTCCACGCGCGGCGCCGCCGCTTCGAGCCCGACTCCGTTGCCACTCGCGAGATCGTCCAACGGTTCCTGCTCACGGCGGCGACCGGCGAAGTCCAGGCGTTGATGGACCTGTTGGCGCCCGATGTCGTGCAGATCTCCGACGGCGGCGGGAAAGTGGTCGCCGCGCGCCGCCCGATCACCGGCAGCGCCGATGTCGCCCGGTTCGTCATCGGCGTGATCCGCACCACCACCACCGCGACGACTCGCGTCGAGCCCGCCACCTACAACGGCATGCCCGCGGCACGGTTCCTCACCGACGGCGAACTCGACTGGCTGGTCGCGTTCGAGATCCACGACGGACGGATCACCGGCCTGTACGGCATGCGCAACCCGGACAAGCTGCACCGCGCCGATGCGGTGCACCCACTCGACAGAGGAGAACCCCAGCCATGGAAACCATGACCGTCGAGCGCACCATCGCCGCCCCGATCGACACGGTGTTCGCCTGGCTCACCACAACCACCAACTACACGAGCTCGCCCCTGGTGCTGCGCTGCCGCCTGACCCGGCACGGCGAAGCCGCGCCCTACGGCGTCGGAGCGGTGCGCAACCACCTCTGGCTGATCGGCTGGTTCCGGGAACGCATCACCCACTACGACCCGCCGTACGCCACCGAGTACGTCGTAGAGCGCAGTCTGCCGCCGTCCCGGCACGAACTCGGCCGGATGACGTTCACCGAGGTCGCCGGCGGCACCCAGGTCAGCTGGACCACCCGCGCCGAGATCCCCATCCCCTTCCTCGGTGCCCTCCTCACCCGGCGCCTGGCGCGGCCGATCATCACCCGCACCTTCCGCAACATCCTCGACGCCGCCCACACCGCACTGGCCCAACACCCCCAGTCGGCACCGAGCAAGCCGACCGTGCATGCGCCAACGGGCGGAGGCGAGCCCCGATGACGGCCACGCCGAACCCGACCGTTCGGCTCGCACTCCGCATGGCCGTCCCGGCAGTCGAAACAGCATCCAGATGCCGGTGCTCCGTGGTCTCCCACACGTGCTCCTTGAACGCCGCCGTCATCCAACTACGGGCCGACGGTTCGAGGTCCGCGACGAGGACGCAGCCCGCCTGTCGCCGTTGGCGCGCCACGACATGAGCGTGCTCGGCCGGTACTCCTTCCCGCCCTTCCCCCTGCCCGACTTGCTCGGAGGACTGGGCCTCTGCGTTCCCCGGCAGAAAAATGACCGCGTGGACTCGCTGCTCCTCTGCTAGGGCCTGTTGCGAAAGTAGATCTTGAACGTTGATGATTCCGTCTTGTGGGACGTGGGGATCCGATGAACGGCCAGTGGGCCGACGGTCGCCATCTTCCGCGCCGCCCACCTGCCCCAGGGCCTGACCCTTTCTGCTGCGTGTGAGCCCTTCGCGGGCGCGCCTTGTGGCGGGGAGCGCGCCCACGACGGAGTGAATGGTGCGAGGGGGAGTGCACCCCCACTTGGAGCCGATGGTCCTCATCGGACAGCTGACTCAGTTTCCTCCCCGGGGCGACCTCTACAGGCTGGAGAAGCCGGTCGAGCTGGTCGACCTGGAGGACGCGGCCAAGGTGCTCGCCGTCATTGAGAAGTTCCCAGTCAAGGTCGGCGGTCTCTAGTGACCTGAGTCGGAGTTTCGTCGTTGGTTGAGTGTGAGTCGTCCTGGACCGAAGATCCCGCCGTTGTCGGTAACTGATGCCCAGCGGGCC
>NZ_JBVHTY010000034.1:0-27690 GCF_055565615.1 Streptomyces sp. NPDC028368
ACGCCCGGTTACATTTCGAACCCGGAAGCTAAGCCTTTCAGCGCCGATGGTACTGCAGGGGGGACCCTGTGGGAGAGTAGGACGCCGCCGAACAAATTTTAGAAAATGCCTCGTTCCCCGAGTTTCGACTCGGGGAACGAGGCATTTTTGCGTTTGGGGTAATTGCGTTTCCAGCCGGCGGCGTTGGTGGATTGGTCCAGCCGGGGTGCCGGGTGGGGGCAGGCGCCGTACGGGCGGGTGGTACGGCCGGTGCGCTGCCCGGTGAGGATCTCGCGGGGAACTTCGGGGCGGGGGCGCTTCGGGCTCGTACCGGGGCTGGGCGGGAGGTCTGACCCGGGGTGCTTCGTCAGACAGGCAGGGGCTGGTGGGGCCAGCGGGCGCGGGCTTGTTCCTGGGAGCGCATGGTGGCCAGGGTCAGCAAGCCGCGTGTACGGCCGGTCTCGAGGAGATCGGGGAGCGTCGGCAACGGGGCGAGCGCTGCGATGTCGTCCAGGACCAGGGTGAGTGGTGGGTCGAGCCGACCGTCAGATGACCGTTCGGCCATGCGGCGGCCGTGCTCGACCACGTGCGAGAGGAGTGCGGTGAGCAGTGGCATCGCACCCGGGTCGGTACGCGGGTCCTCGATGGGTTCGCCTACCACGTAGAGCGTTCCCCCCTCGTCGATGAATGATTCGAGAATGAGGGAATCCGCTCGGGGAGGATTGCAGGCGTCGCGGATGTGGATCGAGGAGAGGGCGGCCAGCGCGCGGCCGAGCAACTCCTTGGCCATTTCGCGGCGTTCGGCGTGAGCGGTGAGGACGGACTCCAGCTCGCCCGCCTGGCCGGCCGATGCCTTGGGGTTGGTGCGCAGGATGCGTACGGGTTCCTGTGCGGCGCCTGTGGCATGGGCCCAGCGGTGCAGTTGGCGGAATGGGCGGCCGTCCACGGCGGCGGCGTGCAGCCAGCAGCGCAGCAGGGTCTGGGCGGCGTCCGCGACGGCCGAGTCCAGGGTGCTCGTGGGGCGTACGGGGGCCAGGAGGGCGGCGGCGCGGGCGGTGGCGGTGGCGATGTCCTCGCAGCCCGAGGTGGGCGACCAGCGCAGCCGGGCCGGGGTGTCGAGGCGGTGCGTGGGGTCGTAGGTCACCAGGGGGCCGAGCTTGGCGCGGGCGTCCTTGGTGTCGGCCCAGAGGGCGGGGTCGGTGGTGGCGACGATCAGCGGGCCTTCGGCGGCGGTGACGACGGCGGCTGCGGTGGTGCGGGTGGCGGAGCGGTCGTGGCCGAAGTGGAGGCGGGGGAGTGACGGTTGGGGCAGTGTCGTTGCTTCGGCCGGTTCCGCTGAGGGGAGCGGTTCGGTGAAATTCACCCGTTCGGTTGATTCGGTGGGTTTGCCGTGGAGGAGGGAATCCGGCGCGGGAGTGGGGCGTTGGTCGGGGAGAAGGCCGACGGCAGGTGCGGTGGGAGCGCCGGTCGCGGCGGGTGGTTTCTGAAGGGACGCGGGGGGTGGGGCAGGTGCGGGTGCGGGCGCTGTGTCGTGGGTGCGGGGGGCCGTGGTTGCGGTCTCGGGTTCGGCCGCCGCCGCGGTGAGGGCTGCCGCGCGAGTGGCTTGGCGGCGTGTGGCGCGTACGGCTCGATAGCGGGTGACCGTGCCCAGGGCGAAGATGGTCAGGACCAGCAGCACCATCAGCTCGCCGATGAGGATGCCCCAGAACAGGCCGTAGCCGGAGAGCTGGCCCTTGGAGGTGTGGGGCCAGGCGGCGGCCAGGTCGTGCGGGGCGGAGACGAGATGGCGTAGGGCGAGGGGGGTGCCGGGGTAGGTGACGCCGTTCGGCCAGGCGCCGTGGGACAGCAGGCCGGCCAGGCCGGTCGCCGTCCAGACCAGCAGGGTCAGGCCGAGCAGAAAGATCAGTAGCCCTATGAGCAGCGCGTCGGGGATGCCGCGCTCGCGGCCGCGGGCGCCCCTGCCGTCATGGTCGTCCCGGCTGCCGTATCTGCCGTGGCCTCGCTCCGGCTCGTATCCGCGTGTCACGCCACCGTCTCGCTCGACTCGTCTCTCAACTGCCGTTCCATTGCCAGGGCTTCGGCGCGCGCCTCGGCCTCGGCGTCCGCCGCCGCTTCGAGGGCGCGTGCCTCGTCCGTCGGCATGGCGGAGGATTCGGTCATCGCCCGGTCGGTGTAGACCAGCGGGCGCTCGGCCTCGGTGATGAGGTGTTTGACGACCTGGACGTTGCCGTTGACGTCCCAGACCGCGAT
The DNA here is from genome assembly GCF_055565615.1 of Streptomyces sp. NPDC028368. Lineage (NCBI taxonomy): Bacteria > Bacillati > Actinomycetota > Actinomycetes > Kitasatosporales > Streptomycetaceae > Streptomyces > Streptomyces sp. NPDC028368. The sequence goes on from NZ_JBVHTY010000034.1 coordinate 2,230, forward strand.
GCCGGGGGTGAGGGTCGGGATGATCTCGACGGCCCAGCGTGGCAGGCCGAGGACCTGGCCCGTGGCGCGCGCTTCGTCGGCTTTTTGGGCGTAGATGGTGCGGGTGGAGGCCATCTTGAGGATGGCCGCGGCCTCACGGGCGGCCGCGCCGTCGACCACGTCGCTGAGGTGGTGGACGACGGCCACGAAGGACAGGCCGAGCCGTCGGCCGAACTTCAAAAGACGTTGGAAGAGCTGGGCCACGAAGGGGGAGTTGATGATGTGCCAGGCCTCCTCGACCAGGAAGATGCGTTTCTTCCGGTCGGGACGGATCCAGGTGTGTTCCAGCCATACGCCGACGATCGCCATCAGGATCGGCATGGCGATGGAGTTGCGGTCGATGTGCGAGAGGTCGAAGACGATGAGCGGTGCGTCGAGGTCGATGCCCGCCGACGTCGGGCCGTCGAACATGCCGCGCAGGTCGCCGTCGACGAGGCGGTCCAGGACCAGCGCCACGTCCAGGCCCCAGGCCCGTACGTCGTCTATATCGACGTTCATGGCCTCCGCCGACTCCGCCTCCGGGTGGCGCAGCTGCTCGACGATGTCGGTCAGGACGGGCTGACGGTTGGTGATGGTCTCGTTGACGTACGCGTGCGCCACCTTGAGGGCGAAGCCGGAGCGTTCGTCCAGGCCGTGGCCCATCGCGACCTCGATGATCGTACGGAGCAGGGCCAGCTGGCCGGTGGTGGTGATCGAGGGGTCGAGGGGGTTGAGGCGGATGCCGCCGTTGAGGGCGGCGGTGGGGTCCAGGCGGATGGGGGTTATTCCCAGTTCCTGGGCGATGAGGTTCCATTCGCCGACGCCGTCCTCGCCCTGGGCGTCCAGGACGACGACCTGGCGGTCGCGGAAGCGGAGCTGGCGCAGCACGTAGGTCTTCTCCAGCGCGGACTTGCCGTTGCCGGATTCGCCGAGGACCAGCCAGTGGGGGGCCGGGAGCTGCTGGCCGTACAGCTGGAAGGGGTCGTAGATGTAGCCCTTGCCGCTGTAGACCTCGCGGCCGATGATCACGCCGGAGTCGCCGAGGCCGGGGGCCGCGGTCGGCAGATAGACGGCCTGGGCCTGGCCGGTGGAGGTGCGTACGGGCAGCCGTGTCGTCTCCACCTTCCCGAACAGGAAGCTGGTGAAAGCGTCGGTGAGGGCACCGAGCGGGTCGAACATGGCCATGACGTACGCGCCTCCCAGCGGCTTAGCGGCGTTAGCGGCGGATCCCGGTCGCGAACGGCAGGGTGTTGACGAACGCCCGGTGGTGCTCGCGGTCGCACCACTCCAGCTTGAGGTAGGACTTGCCGGCCGAGGCGCGGATGGTGCGCTTGTCGCGGGCGAGCGCCTCGGGCGAGCGGGAGGAGACCGTGATGTAGCCGACGAGGTTGACGCCGGCCGCGCCGGAGGCCAGGTCTTCGCCGCGCTGGTCGACGCGGCCGTGGTGGGCGACATCGCGGGGGTCGACCACGCGGTTCATCTTCGCCGCGCGGCTGGCCTCGGCGTCGTCGTTCGTCTTCTCCGTCAGCATCCGCTCGATGGCGACCTCGGTGGGCTCCAGGTCCATACAGACGGCGACCGTGCGGATCACGTCCGGGGTGTGCACCAGGAGGGGCGCGAGGAAGTTGACGCCCACCGGGGTCAGTGGCCATTCCTTGACCCAGGCGGTGGAGTGGCACCAGGGCGCGCGGGTCGTCGACTCGCGGGTCTTGGCCTGGAGGTAGGTCGGCTCGGTGGCGTCCAGTTCGGCGGGCCAGGCGTTGCGCTTGCTCATCGCCTGGATGTGGTCGATGGGGTGGTCCGGGTCGTACATGGAGTGCACGAGGGAGGCGAGGCGGCCCTGGCCCAGCGGCTGGCGTACGCGGATGTCCGCCTCCGCCAGCCGGGCGCAGATATCGGTCAGCTCGCGGGCCATGACGACGGCGAGGCCGGCGTCGCGGTCGAGCTTCCTGCCGAGCAGGCCGCCGCGGTGGGTGCGGGCGGCGCGCGCCATGGTGTGGGCCTCGGCGGCCAGTTCGCGGGTGTAGTGCATGCAGGCGACGAGGTAGGCGCGGTGCTGCTCGGAGGAGGTGGAGACCATCGACTGGAGCTGGTCGTAGGACTCCTGCAGCCAGTGGGGGGAGCTCTTGTCGCCGCGCTGGTCGACGTCCTTGGCGTGCGCGTCCGGGTCGGCGGGCAGCGTGCGCGCCAGGATCTGCAGGCGGGTGACGAATCCGTCTCCGTTGGCGACGTGCTTGAGCAGCGTCCCGAAGCGGTCGACCAGCGCCTCCTGGTCCTCGCTGTCGCGCAGGCCGACGCCCGGCCCTTCGATCTCGATGGCGGCCGTCACCGTCTTGCGGTCGGCGTGCAGCAGTACGGCGATCTCGTCCGGGCCGAAGGGGGCGGCCAGCCAGTTGATGCGGCCGATGCCGGGCGGCGGGCCGATCTCGATCTCCCGCCCGTCGAAGCGGATGCCTGCCTCGGCGGCGCCGGAGCGGTAGGTGGCGCCGCTGCGGACCGTACGGCGATAGCTGCGGTTGATCTCGAACCACCTGTAGAACGTACGGCCCTTGTACGGGACGTATACGGCGGCGAGGCCGAGCATCGGGAAGCCGGTGAGCGTGACGATCCGCAGCGGGAGGACCGGGACCAGGAGGCCGCACATCATGCCGAGGAATGCGCCCGCGATGATCAGCGCGATCTCGCCGGTCTCGCGGTTCTTGCCGACGATCGCGTTCGGCCGGGCGCGGCCGATCAGATATGTGCGCCGGGGCGCGATCGGGTGGGAGTGCATACTCAACGCCCATCACCTCCTGCTGTCTTGCCAGTGCGGGCGTTGCCGTGGGCGCTGCTGCTCGGACCGGGGTTGGGGTTCGTACGGGGAGCGGGGGGTGCGGCCCGGCCGCCGGCGGAGCGCGAGCTGTGCGCGGCGACGCCGCCGGCCACCGAGTCGGCCTGGCGGGACTGGCCGCCTTGGGCGCTCTGTCCGCCCTGGCTGCCGCCGTCGCCGGATTTGCGGGTGCTGTGCGTCTTGATGCCCTGGGAGACGAGGGCGGCGGGAGAGCTGATGACGGCGGCCGCTTTGTTCTCGGCACCCTGCATGATCCGGTTGTTGCGGGAGTTCGCGATCTCGTCGCCGAAGCCGGGGACGAAGCGGTAGATCATGGCGCTGGCGAAGATGGCGAGCAGGATGATCGCGAGGCCGGAGACGACGGCCGAGAAGGAGTTGGGGCCCTTGTCGGAGGAGAGCGCGCCGGCGATGCCGAGCACTATCACGATGACCGGTTTCACCATGATCACCGCGATCATGATGCCTGCCCAGCGGCGCACGTGCGCCCACATGTTCTTGTCGACCAGCCCCGCGTAGACGACGGTGCCGAGCAGCGCGCCGACGTACAGCAGGGCGGCGCGGACCACCAGCTCCAGCCACAGCACACCGGCGGCGAGCACCGAGACCAGCGACACCACGATCAGCATGATCGGGCCGCCGCCGATGTCCGTCCCCTTGGTGAGCGCCTGCGAGAACGCCCCGAAGAAGGTGTCGGTCTGGGCGCCCGTCCCCTTCGCGATGATCTCGGTGACGCCGTCGGTCGCCGAGACGACCGTGTAGAGGATGAGCGGGGTGAAGGCGGAGGCGAGGACGGTCAGCCAGAGGAAGCCGACCGCTTCGCTGATCGCTTCGGTGAGCCGTACGCCGCGTACGGCTCGCTTGGCGACGGCGAGCAGCCACAGGACGAGGGTCAGGACGGTGGAGGCGGCGAAGACGACGGCGTACTGGCGCAGGAAGGCGGCGTTGGTGAAGTCGACCTGGGAGGTTGCCTTTACGGCGTCGGAGAGCTTGGAGACGATCCAGGCGGCGGCTTTGGCGCAGCCTTTGGCGAGGGAGGTGAGGGGGTCGAGGGGGTTGTTGTCGAGGGGGTTGGTGGAGGGGAGCTTGGGGGTGCCGGCGCCGGCTTTGTCGCCGGATTGGCAGTAGTCCTTGGCGGGGCCGCGGATGAGGTCGCAGGGGTCATTGCTCGGCTTGGGCTCTGGTGCGGCGAACGCGCGTGTGGCCAGGAGCACGGCGGCTGTCTGGGTACCCGTCACCAACGCTGCGAGCGACAGGGTGCGGCGGCGACTGTTAGCGGGCATAAGTGAACCCTCCGAACCCTTGCACGGCCTTGGTCATGTCTTCTGCCGATGCGGCGGCTTGGTCCCGTCCGACCGGAGCCGGCCCGTCCTTCTGCGTGAAGTTGGTGACCTTCCAGTCTCCGTCGATCCACTTGAGGGCGAAGGTGTTGGTGTACCAGCTCTCCGAGACGGGGTTCTTGGACGCGGTGCCCGCGAGGCCGAAGAGTGCGGAGTACCAGACCGAGACCTTGGCGGAGTCGCCCTTGAGCGATTCGATTTTCGTGCCGACCGGGTTGGCACGAGAGACGAATGTCGTGCCACTGGGGGCACTCCCGTCCGGCTTGAGGCCGATGCGGCCGAGGAACCGGGGGTCGGAGTACACCTTGTCGAGGCCGTCCTTGCGCGCGGCCGCCACGGTCGGTGCGTACACGGCCTTGGTGATCTCTTGCCGCTTGGCGGCTTGGTACATCCCGTCGCTGGTGAGTGCCACGACATAATTCGCCGCCGCCGACTGCGCCCCCTGCTGCGTCTTGGCGAAGCCCGAGGCGATGCCGCTGTTCTTGTCGGTGACCGGCTTGGTGCCGGTGGGGGTGGTGGGCTGGGTGTCGGTGGATTTGGGGGAGTCGTTGGTGGGGGACTCGCTGTTGCCGCTTCCGGTCCGGTTGGCGAAGGCGATGGCCGCGATCAGCAGGACGACCACGCCGACGGCCATGACGAGGTTCCGGCTGGACATGCCGGTCCGGGAGCGGCGGGCCGAGCCGTAGCCGTCGCCTCCGCTGTCGGGCAGTCTCGTACGGGTCTGGCCCGTCTCGGGACCGCGGTCGCCGCCGTAGCCGCCGTCATCGTTGAGACTCATCGCCCCTGTGCCCCCTCTGCCGCCATCGCCGTTCGTGCCGTCGTGGTGCCGCCCTCATATGACCGTAGCCGCGTGTGCGGCGGCTCGGGCGAAGTGGTACGAGTACATCTCACGGTGACGGTTCCTCAGATGCTGGGCGGCAGAGGCGAATGGGGGACTCTGGGGGATTTGCGCCCATCGCCTGTTCCGCGCCTGCCGTGGCCTTCTTCTCTCCGGATCCACCTGTCCCCGCGCAGCGGCCTGCCCAATCGGCCCGCTGGTGGCAGAGGTGGCGCATGTGTGACGGAGAGGGGGCGGGGCCGGGGTGAGTGGGCGTCAGCATGTGGCCTCGGCAGGGGAGGTGGGGCCAGTGGGAGCGAGTGGGGGCACGGGGCGGCGGAGAGGTGGCGGGCGGGGGCGCACGGGGGCGGCGCCGGGACGGGCGCGTGCCGGGGTGTGCGGTGCGGGCACTGGTGCCCACGGGGGCTGTGTGCGGGCTAGACCGCCATGCCGTAGACGATGGTGAAGAGCGTCCCCAGCGATCCGATGATGAAGACCCCGGTCAGGCCGGCGACGATCAGACCCTTGCCCTGTTCGGCGCTGAAGGTGTCGCGCAGCGCGGTGGCGCCGATGCGCTGCTTGGCCGCGCCCCAGATCGCGATGCCCAGGCACAGCAGGATCGCGACTGCCATGACCACTTCGACCATCACTCGGGCTTCGTTGCCCAGGCTCCCGAACGGCCCCCAGTCCGGGGCGATTCCGCCGATGATGGTGGTGATGTCGCCCTTTTCGGCTGCAAGGAACATGTGTGACATGTGCGCCATGTGTGAACTCACCGCCCCTTATGGGTAGTTGTGCGCCTGTGCTCCGATGGCACAGTCAGCCCCTATCTTCGCTGACGAAGGCGCCATCAGAAGTCGACTTGGCGGCTTTCTTTGAGGGATCCCGTGGAGAGATGCGTGCGTGGGTGCTCACACCGTCCACTGAGCCCATTAGTCTCACTTTGTGTATCACGGCCGATAACCCTGAGCAATGATCATCGGCGAGCGGCGGCCGTGCGGTCATGCCCGGCCGGCCGGGTTCCGGCCCGGTCTCAGAGTCCGGCGAAGTGGTCGAACTCCCCGGCCTTCACGCCAAGGACGAAGGCGTCCCACTTGGTGCGGGTGGTGGTGACGATGTTCCCGGGGTCGGTGTTGGTCCGCAGATGCACGGCGCCGTCGTCCGCGAAGGCGACCTCGATGTACTCCGGGGCATTCGGGTCGTCGGTTGCCTTGTGCCAGGTGAGGGACATGGGGGTCCTTGGGGGAGTGGGTGCCGCGCCTACTTCGGGGCGTGGGACATGGCGAAGATCATGATGAGTGCCACGAGGTGGATGGCGAACAGGAAATACCCCACACGCCACCACAGGTGGCGGCTCATCTGCTTCGGGTTGTTCTGGTCCATGGGGTTACGTCCTGTCTCAAGGTGTCCTGAGCAGTGTCGCGCATCTGGGGGCGACCGGGTGCGGACGCCGGGTGTGAGGAGGTGCCCCCGGCAGATGCTGTGACGCGCTCCCGCGCGCCGCCCCGTGCCCCGCCCCGCGGCCGTAAATCGCGCACGGGTGCGGGAAAGGCCGGTGAACCCGCCCCCGATGGGGGAGGGTTGAGGCGTGCGGAAATTCTGGGTTGCCGGTGGGGTCGGGGTGGGGCTGGTGCTCTGCCTGATCGGGTTGCTGGTGGTGGGGACGTATTCGGCGGCGGCCGGGATGGCGGCGGCCGGGGGGCGGGCGGTCGGGCTGGCCAAGGGGGCGGTGCCGGCTGCGTATCAGTCGATGGTGCAGAAGTGGGGGACGCTCTGTCCGGCGATCAGCCCGGCGTTGCTGGCGGCGCAGCTCTATCAGGAGAGCGGGTGGAACCCGAAGGCGCAGAGTCCGGCGGCCGCGCAGGGGATGGCGCAGTTCATTCCGGGGACCTGGCAGACGCACGGGGTGGATGGGAACGGGGACGGGAAGAGGGACGTCTGGGATCCGGAGGATGCCATTCCGTCGGCCGCTTCGTACGACTGTGAGCTGGCGAAATATGTGAAGGGCGCCTCGGGGGACGCCACGCGCAACATGCTCGCGGCGTACAACGCGGGGGCGTACCGGGTGATTCAGTACGACGGGGTGCCGCCGTACCGCGAGACGCAGAACTACGTGAAGACGATTACGACGCTGGCGAAGAGCTTTGAGGCGCCGACGGGGCCGGTGGCGTCGTCAAGGCAGGCCGCGGCCGCCATCTACTACGCCCAGGAGAAGCTGGGGAAGAGATATTTGTGGGGCGGGACCGGGACGGCGGAGCAGGGCGGGCGGTTCGACTGTTCCGGGCTGACCCAGGCCGCGTACCACTCGGTGGGCATCGAGCTGCCGCGGGTCGCGAACGACCAGTGGAACGCCGGGCCGCACCCGAAGCGGGATGAGTTGCTTCCGGGGGATTTGGTGTTCTTCGCGTACGACTTGAACGATCCGCGGTCGATTCACCATGTGGGGCTCTATGTGGGGGGCGGCTACATGATCAATGCTCCGTATACGGGAGCCGTGATCCGGTTCGACAAGATCGATACGCCGGATTACATCGGGGCGACCCGGGTCACCTCGGATGGCGCGAAAGCGCTGCCGCGCGCAAATGCTGCGTGAGGATTGGGCCGGAGCGGGGCAGGAGTGGGGCCCTGAACTGCGGCGATGGGTCAAGCTTCGATAACGTCCTGGTGATCATCCGGTAGAGAGTGGAACGCCGGAGGGGGGCACCGCGTTTCCTTTGCGTGGGGACGTGTGGACGTATCCGAGCTGCAAGCACAGGACGCGGCAGACGCTCGACGATCACGGGGGCCGGCAGCACACACAGGCGCTCGCGCGCGCGAAAGGTAAGGGGTCGCGGCAGATGGCTGGACTCGCACTGGAGGGGCCGAACCCCGATGTCGACGTGCTCGACGGCATCAACGGCCTTGCGAAGGATGCGCCGCACTGGGTCAACCGCGCGATGGAGTACATCGGCGAGTACGGCATCATCGCCGGGCTCGGGGTGCTGTGTCTGATCGCCTGGTGGGCCGCGCGGCGCAAGCCCGATGCTCCTGCCGCCGTCGCCGGACTGGTCTGGGCGCCGCTGGCGGCCGGTATCGCGCTGCTCGCCAATATCCCGATCCGGGCGTTCGTCGAGCGGCCGCGGCCGTTCAAGGACCACGCCGGGCTGGAAGTGCTGATCCCGGGCAAGAGCGACTTCTCGTTTGTGAGTGATCACGCGACGCTGACCATGGCGGTGGGCGTGGGGCTGTTCGTCGCCAGCCGTAAGTACGGGCTGATCGGGATCGCGCTGGCGCTGGCGGAGGGGTTCTGCCGGGTGTACATGGGAGTGCACTACCCGACCGATGTGGTGGGCGGGTTCGCGCTGGGGACGGCCGTCGCGCTGCTGCTCGCGCCGGTTGCGCAGGCGTTGCTCGTACCGCTGATGACCGCGATCGGGCGGTCGCGGATCGGGTGGATCGCGTGGTGGGTGCGGGTGCCGGGCAGTCCGGCGGCGGATGCCGGTGCGCGTACGGGCGCCGGCGCGGAGTACGACGCGGACGGTGAGCGGGTGGCGGCCACCGGCTCGCCGATGCCGTCGCAGCACCGGGACCCGGAGGGGGACCGGGCGAAGCGGCGGGACAAGGACCTGGCCGCCTGACCCCGGCCTTCGGACACACGGCAACGGCCCGGACCCCACCGCGGGGCCGGGCCGTTGCCGTACGCACCCTCAGAGCGCCTGCGGAAACGTGCTGAAGAGCCGCTGCGGGTCGTAGCTCTGCTTCACCTTGGCGAGGCGGTCGGCGGCCGGGCCGTAGTAGGCGGACTTCCAGTCGGTGAGCGCCGGGTCCGTGTAGTTCTGGTAGGCGGCGCCGGAGGAGTGGCGGCGCATGGCGGCATGGAAGGAATTCAGCCATGCGGTGCGGGTGGTGGGGGAGCCGGTGGACGGCCAGGACGTCAAGTACTGGGCGAGGAAGCGGGATCCGCGGTGGACGAAGGCGGTGTCGGTGCGGCCCACGCGGTTGATGGCGCCGCCCAGTGCCGTCAGGGCGACATTGCCGTTGACGCCCTTGCGGCCGCCGCTCTCTATCTGGGCCATCAGGGTCTGGATGCCGGCCGCGGAGAGCGAGCGGTCGAAGAAGTGCGAGCGGGCGGCGTAGGTCTCGCGGCCCAGTTGGCCGCTGCCGGTGTGGCCGGGGAGGGTGCCCGGCATATGGCACTGTGCGGTGGATTTGGACGAGCAGCCGGCGTAGGACTCCATCGCGTCCAGGTAGCCGGTCGGGGTGAGGTGGACGCTGGAGGCGGGCCCGGGGCCGCCCGGCTGGTCGGCGAGTTTGTCGATCGCGTTCTTGAGGTCGTTGTACGAGCCGAGGGAGAAGGCGGCCACGGAGACGGCGGGGGTGCCGCCGGGGCGAGCGTCGAGATGGCAGGCGGACCATATCTCGTCGGCCTGCGCCGGGCCCCACTTCTGCCAGGACGCCACCACCTTCGCCGCCTTGGCCCAGGGCCAGGTCATGTACGCCATGACCGCGCGCGGCGCCGGATGGGTACGGAAGCGGAGTTCGGTGACCACGCCGAAGTTGCCGTTGCCCGCGCCGCGCAGCGCCCAGAAGAGGTCGGAGTGCTGCTTCGCGTCGCAGTCGAGGGTTTTGCCGTCGGCCGTGACGACGGTGGCGCCGACCAGGCTGTCGCAGGTCAGGCCGTACGCGCGGGAGACCACGCCATGGCCGCCGCCGAGGGTGAGGCCGGATATGCCGACGGTGGGGCAGGAGCCGCCGGGGACCGTCACGCCGTGTGGGGCCAGGCCCTCGTAGACGTCGATGAGCTTGGCGCCGGCGCCGATGCGGGTGATGCCGCCGGACGGTGCGCCGACCTTGGAGAGGGCGGAGACGTCGACGATGAGCTTGCCGTTGCCGCTGGACCAGCCGGCGTAGGAGTGGCCGCCGCTGCGGATGGCGACCGGGGTGCCGTAACGGCGGGCGAAGGCGAGGCATTCGGCGATGTCGGACGGGTGCTTGACGTAGGCGATGGCCGACGGCTTGAGGCTGTCGTAGCGGGTGTTGTAGAGGCGGCGGGCGGTGGCGTAGGCCGCGTCGGAGGCCTGTATCAGCTTGCCGTCCAGGCTCTTGCCGAGTGCGGTCCAGGAGGACTGGGTGGCCCGGTTGCCGACGGCGCCCGCGGGGGCGGAGGCCGCATTGGTCCCCACCGCGCCCGCGCCCGCGCCGGTCGCGGCTCCGGTGGAGGGCGCCGCGCCCGCCTTGCCGGTCGTGGTGTCGCAGCCGGTGGCCCAGGCGACCGAGGTCGCCGCGAGTGTGCTGCCGGCCTGCAGGAGTGTGCGCCGCTTCACTGGGATGTCTCCCCCTCGATTCGTACGGTCCAGCCCCGCCCGCCGATTGCCCGGCCGGTGGTCACGGGGCGCGTGCAGGAAGCGGATCACCGGGCGGCGGCGCAAAACGGGTGCATACCGTCGTGTCCGGAAATGGCCCCCGTCGTCCGGCGCTTGTTGCCCTACGACATCCCGTTATGGCCGTGAATTCCGCTGCCGTTCGGTGCTTTGCTTCCCCTATTACCCAGATGCGGTAGGGGCGTTGGGGGTTCCCGGGGAGGACCGGGTCATTCCGGGGGGTGTTTCGCGTCACCCTCGGAGGCGGCCTGGTGGCGCTCGGCGTCGGTGCGTGCCTGGGAGCGGGCGCGGCGGGCCGGCCCCCGCCAGCCGCAGTCGCAGCGGGCGTGACAGAAGGATCCGCGTTCGGTCGTGGAGGTCGTGTGCGGGGCTCGGTCGGGCACCCCGACACGCTACGCGCCCCGAGGGGGTCTGCGTGACGGGCCCCCGGTGTTGGTCGTTGAACCGTTCGGTCGGCACAGGCCGTCCCGAACACAGCGGCCGAGGGGGCTCGTACGCGATGGTGGTGCAGGACAGACGAGGCGGCGGTGCGGCCGCCGTGACCGTGGCGTGCGGGGCGGGTCTGGCCGTCGGACTGCTGGCGACGGGCTGTTCCCCCGACGGTGCCGCCGCCGACGACCACGCACCGCCCGGCCGGGCCGCGGCCGCCTCGGAGATTCTGCGCAGCGCCGACGCGCTGGTCGGGGCCGGCTCCGCCCGGGTCCGTACGGCGATGGAGACCGCGAGCGGCGGCACCCGCGTCGCCATCCGGGGCACCGGGGCCTACGACTTCCGTGCGAGCAGCGGGCAGCTGCGCGTCCTGCTGCCGGATCCCGGGGGCCGGCCCGGCGAGGGCCATCAGCCGGTCACCGAGATCCTGGCACCCGGCGCGCTGTTCATGAAGAACCGTGGCGCGGGGGTGCCGGCCGACAAGTGGGTGCGGGTGGCCACCGCCTCGCTGGACGACGGGAATCTGGTCACCGGCGGCGCGACCGATCCGCTGGCCGCCGCCGAACTGCTGCGGGGGGCACGGAAGGTGACGTACCGGGGGGAGGAGTGGCTGGGTGGGGTGCGGGTGCGGCACTATCGCGGCATTACGGACATCGGGGTGGCCGCGCGGGCGGCGTCGCGGCGTAGCAGGCCGGCGCTGGTCGCGGCGAAGAAAGGGTTCACCACCGGCGTGGTGCCGTTCGATGCGTATCTCGACGACGCCGGGCGGCTGCGCAAGGTGCGCCAGCGGTTTTGTTTCGCCAACGGTGTGCCCAAGGGGGTGCCGGTGACATCCACCACAGAGCTGTACGACTTCGGGGCGAAGGCCGCGGTGCCGCTGCCGCGGGGCGGGGACATCTACGCCGGGAAGATCGCCTCCGCGGCGCCGTAGCGGGAGCCGTCCCGCAGGGGGCGCGGGCATCTGCCCGGGGCGCTTGCCGGATGGCGGAAATGGTCCATCCGTGCCATGCGCGGAGCGTGCGCCCGTCCCTACGCTGGGCGGTAACCACCAGAGGCGTGGGAAGGCGCTCGAAGGAGGAGGTGTTGTACGTGGCCGCACACCGCCATCAGACGGTTCAGGACCACGTAGCCCTCGTCGAGATCGACCTGACTGGTGAGTTGATGATCGCGGCCGCGGCCGCGGCGGAGGATCGGCTCAGCCCGGACCGTATCGACGAGGTGCTGGACGTGGACGGGGAGGACGGCGACGGCGCGGAGCTGGTGCCGCCGTCCTCCGGCCGGGCCAGACGCGCCTAGCCGGCGCTCCCATGGCCGGCCGGTCAGGTGCGCAGCATCCGCTCGATGGCCTTGGTCGCTTCCTGGACCTTGGCGTCGATGGCCTCGGGGCCCTTGACGGCGGCGTCCGCGACGCAGTGCCGCAGGTGCTCCTCGAGGAGCTGGAGGCCGAAGGACTGCAGGCCCTTCGTGCTCGCCGAGACCTGGGTGAGTATGTCGATGCAGTAGACGTCTTCTTCGAGCATCCGCTGCAGACCGCGGATCTGGCCCTCGATCCGGCGCAGCCGCTTGATGTGGGCGTCCTTCTGCTTGGCGTAGCCGTGGATGCCCAGGTCGTGATCGGTCACCGTGTCAGGGTCGGTTTTCGGCTGCGGGGTGTCGCCGGCCGCGGCGGCTGCGGCGGTGCCGTTGGTGTCGGCGTCCGTGGTCGTCATGGCCGTCTCCCGTGGTATCTCGACGTTCCGTATACAGGCGATCCCTATACCCCTGGTGGGTATATTGTACCGAACTTTGCGGGCACCGGCGGTACCCCGTGCAGAGCATGCTGCCCGATGGGCGACACTGAAGGAATGCCGGTTAGCTGTGGCTGGATGATGCGCCTAGCATCAACTCGACCGAATCCGATGCACCCCGAGGATTTCACGTGCGCTTTCGTCTGACCCCCAGGGAGACGAGCTTCTACGACATGTTCGCCGCCTCCGCGGACAACATCGTCACGGGCTCCAAGCTCCTGATGGAACTGCTCGGGGCCGACGCCTCCGCGCGGACAGAGATCGCCGAGAGGATGCGGGCGGCGGAGCACGCCGGGGACGACGCGACGCACGCGATCTTCCACCAGCTGAACTCGTCCTTCATCACGCCGTTCGACCGCGAGGACATCTACAACCTCGCCTCGTCGCTCGACGACATCATGGACTTCATGGAGGAGGCCGTCGATCTCGTCGTTCTGTACAAGGTCGAGGAGCTGCCCAAGGGCGTCGACCAGCAGATCGAGGTGCTGGCGCGGGCGGCGGAGCTGACCGCCGAGGCGATGCCGAATCTGCGCACGATGTCGAACCTCACCGAGTACTGGATCGAGGTCAACCGCCTCGAGAACCAGGCCGACCAGATCCACCGCAAGCTGCTCGCGCACCTCTTCAACGGCAAGTACGACGCCATCGAGGTGCTCAAGCTCAAGCAGATCGTGGACATCCTGGAAGAGGCGGCGGACGCGTTCGAGCATGTCGCCAACACGGTCGAGACCATCGCGGTCAAGGAGTCCTGAGCGCCGCCCATGGACACCTTCGCGCTCGTCGTGACCATTGCGGTCGCGCTCGGTTTCACCTACACCAATGGCTTCCATGACTCGGCGAACGCCATCGCGACCTCGGTCTCGACGCGGGCGCTGACCCCGCGGGCGGCGCTCGCGATGGCCGCCGTGATGAATCTCGCCGGTGCCTTTCTGGGCAGCGGCGTCGCCAAGACGGTCAGCGAGGGGCTGATCGCCACGCCGCAGGGCAACAAGGGGATGGGCATCCTCTTCGCCGCGCTGCTCGGCGCGGTGGTCTGGAACCTCGTCACCTGGTACTTCGGGCTGCCGTCGTCGTCCTCGCACGCGCTGTTCGGCGGCATGGTCGGGGCGGCGCTCGCCGGTGGCACGGAGGTGATCTGGACCGGGGTGATCGAGAAGGTCGTCCTGCCGATGTTCATCTCGCCGGTGATCGGCCTGCTGCTCGGCTATCTGGTCATGGTCGTCATCCTCTGGATGTTCCGGAAGTCCAACCCGCACAAGGCCAAGCGCGGCTTCCGCATAGCGCAGACCGTCTCGGCCGCGGGCATGGCGCTCGGCCACGGTCTGCAGGACGCCCAGAAGACCATGGGTGTCGTGGTGATGGCCCTGGTCATCGCCGATGTCGAGGACGCCAACGACGCCATCCCGATCTGGGTCAAGCTGGCCTGTGCGATCACGCTCTCGCTCGGTACGTACGCGGGCGGCTGGCGGATCATGCGCACGCTCGGCCGCCGGATCATCGAGCTGGACCCGCCGCAGGGCTTCGCCGCGGAGACCACGGCCGCCTCGGTCATGTACACCGCGTCCTTCATGTTCCACGCGCCCATCTCCACGACCCATGTCATCACCTCCGCGATCATGGGCGTGGGCTCCACCAAGGGCTCGCGCGCGGTGCGCTGGGGCGTCGCCAAGAACATCGTGATGGGCTGGTTCATCACGATGCCGGCGGCGGCCGGTGTTGCGGCGCTGGCGTACTGGATCATCCAGCTGGCGTTCTCGTAAGGCGCCGCACCGTCCGTTGAGCCGCAGCGTCCGTTAAGGCGCCGCACCGTCCGCCGGACAGACGAAAGTGGGCCCGCCCCCCGGGAAGAGGGGCGGGCCCTTCGCCTTGCGGTGGCACCGCCATGCAGCACCGCAGGACGCTCAGGGGCGTCGGCCTGAATCAGGCACGGCGGCCTAGCCGAAGCGGCCGGAGATGTAGTCCTCGGTGGCCTGCACGGACGGGTTGGAGAAGATCCGCTCGGTCTCGTCGATCTCGATCAGCTTGCCGGGCTTGCCGACGGCCGCGAGGTTGAAGAAGGCCGTACGGTCCGACACGCGGGCGGCCTGCTGCATGTTGTGCGTCACGATGACGATCGTGAAGCGCTCCTTGAGCTCGCCGATCAGGTCCTCGATGGCGAGGGTGGAGATCGGGTCGAGGGCGGAGCAGGGCTCGTCCATCAGCAGGACCTGCGGCTCCACGGCGATCGCGCGGGCGATGCACAGGCGCTGCTGCTGGCCGCCGGAGAGGCCCGAGCCGGGCTTGTTCAGGCGGTCCTTGACCTCGTTCCAGAGGTTGGCGCCCTTGAGGGACTTCTCGACGATCTCCTTGAGCTCGCTCTTCTTGTGCGAGCCGTTCAGGCGCAGGCCGGCCGCCACATTGTCGAAGATCGACATGGTGGGGAACGGGTTGGGGCGCTGGAAGACCATGCCGACGGTGCGGCGGACGGCGACCGGGTCGACGCCGGAGCCGTAGAGGTTCTCGTCGTCCAGCATCACCTTGCCCTCCACGCGGCCGCCGGGGGTGACCTCGTGCATACGGTTCAGGGTGCGCAGGAACGTCGACTTGCCGCAGCCGGAGGGGCCGATGAAGGCGGTCACCGAGCGCGGCTCGACGGTCATGGAGATGTCGTCGATGGCCTTGTGGCTGCCGTAGAAGGCGGAGAGGCCGCTGACGTCGATTCGCTTGGCCATGGGGATCACTGCTTCTTTCAGGGGTCGCTGATGGCCGCGTCAGCGACCGGTCTTGGGGGCCTTCCAGCGGGCGATGCCGCGGGCCACCAGGTTCAGGATCATGACGAAGGCGATGAGGACCAGTGCCGCGGCCCAGGCGCGGTCGTAGGAGGCCTCGGAGCCCTGCTGCCACTGCTGGAACACATACAGCGGAAGCGACTGCTGGGCACCTTCGAAGGGGTTGCTGTTGATCGTCTTCGCGCCCCACACCAGGAGCAGCACCGGGGCGGTCTCACCGGCGATGCGGGCGATGGCGAGCATCACACCGGTCGTGATCCCGCCGATGGAGGTGGGGAGGACGACCTTGAGGATCGTGCGCCACTTGGGGACGCCCAGGGCGAGGGAGGCCTCGCGCAGCTCGTTCGGGACGAGCTTGAGCATCTCCTCGGTGGAGCGGACGACGACCGGCATCATCAGGATCGCCAGGGCCATCGCGCCGGCGAAGCCGGACGGGCCGAAGCCGAGGATCAGGATCCAGACGGAGAGGATGAACAGGCCGGCCACGATCGACGGGATGCCGGTCATCACATCGACGAAGAAGGTGACGACCTTGGCGAGCTTGCCGCGCCCGTATTCGACGAGGTAGATCGCGGTGAGCAGGCCGAGCGGCGCGGCGATCAGGGTCGCCAGGCCCACCTGCTCCAGGGTGCCGATGATCGCGTGGTAGATCCCGCCGCCGGGCAGCGCGTCCGGCAGGGTGCCCATCGAGTGCGAGAGGAAGTAGCCGTCCAGGACCTTGGTGCCGCGGGCGACGGTCTCCCACAGCAGGGAGGCGAGCGGGATGACGGCGAGCAGGAAAGCCGTCCAGACCATGCTGGTGGCCAGCCGGTCCTTGGCCTGCCGGCCGCCTTCGACGGCCGCGGACAGCGCGTACGTACCGAAGAGGAAGAGCAGTGCGGCGATCAGGCCCCACTGGATCCTGCTGTCGAGCTCGGCGGCCAGGCCGATGCCGCAGCCCGCACCGGCCGCGACCAGCGCGATGACCGGCGGGCTCCAGCGGGGCAGCCGGGCCTGCTTGAGGGAGACGGGAAGCGGGGTGCCGCCATCGGAGACCGGACGACGGTCGGTGAGGGTGCTCATGCGGCGGCTCCCGAGTACTCCTTGCGGCGGGCGATGATCAGGCGGGCCGCGCCGTTGACGAGCAGTGTGATCACGAAGAGGACGAGACCGGACGCGATCAGGGCGTCCTGGCCGAATTCATCGGCCTCGCTGAACTTGCTGGCGATGTTCTGGGCGAACGTGCCGCCGCCCGGGTCCAGCAGGCTCGTGCCGATCAGGAAGCTGGGGGAGAGGACCGTGGCGACGGCCATCGTCTCGCCGAGCGCGCGGCCCAGGCCCAGCATGGAGGCGCTGATCACGCCGGAGCGGCCGAAGGGGAGCACCGACATCCGGATGACTTCCCAGCGGGTGGCGCCGAGCGCGAGGGCGGCCTCTTCGTGCATCTTCGGGGCCTGGAGGAAGACCTCGCGGCTGACGCTGGTCACGATCGGCAGGATCATGATCGCGAGCAGGATGCCGACGGTGAACAGGGAGCGGGCGGCCCCGTCGCCGTAGCTGAAGATGCCGGTCCAGCCGAGGTAGTCGTCCAGCCAGCTGTAGAGGCCGGTCAGATGCGGTACGAGGAACAGCGCGCCCCACAGGCCGTAGACGATGCTGGGCACCGCGGCGAGCAGGTCGATGACATAGCCGAGCGGCGAGGCCAGCTTGCGCGGGGCGTAGTGCGAGATGAACAGCGCGATGCCGACCGCGACCGGGACCGCGATGGCCATCGCGATCACCGAGCTGACGACCGTGCCGAAGGCCAGTACGGCGATGCCGAACTTCGGCTCCAGGCCGCTGGCGTTCCAGTCGAGGGTGGTGAAGAAGTTGGCCTTGTCGCCGGAGATGGCGAGCACGGACCGGTAGGTGAGGAAGGCGGCGATGGCCGCCATGACCACCAGGAGGGCGATACCGGAGCCGCGGGAGAGCCCGAGGAAGATCCGGTCACCGGGACGGACCGTCTTGCCGGATATGGAGGCGGAGTCATCGCTTCCGGAGGGCGGCGGTGGCGGCGTGTCGGTGTGTGCAGCGGTTGAATTCATGGTTTCTCCGGTCTGCGGAGCCGGCGAGGGCTCCTGGCGCGGCGGTGCACCGGACGGGGGGGGGGGGGCCCCCCCCGGGGGGGGCCCCCCCCCCCCGGGGGGGGGGGGGGGGGGGGGGGGGGGGGGGGGGGGGGGGGGGGGGGGGGGGGGGGGGGGGGGGGGGGGGGGCCCCCCCCCGGGGCGCCCCCCCCCCGCCCGGAAGGTCAGGAGAGCGTGGCGACGGTCTTGCGGACCTTGTCGGCGATCTCGGTGGGCAGCGGGGCGTAGCCGAGCGCCTTGAGGGCGCTCTGGCCGTCCTTGCTGGAGACGTAGGTCAGGAAGGACTTGGTGGCGGGCAGCGTGTCGGCCTTGTTGCCCTTGTCGCAGGCGATCTCGTACGTCACCAGGGTGATCGGGTACGCGCCCTCGGCCTTGGTGGTGTAGTTGAGCTTCAGGGCCAGGTCGTTGCCCTGGCCGGCCGGCTTGGCCTCGGAGATCGCCTTGGAGGCGTTGTCGACGGAGGCCTCGACCGGGGCCTTGGCGCCGGTGTTCAGCTTGACCGTGGGGATCTTGCCGGAGGTGGCGTAGGACAGCTCGAAGTACGAGATCGCGCCGCTGGTCTGCTTGACCTGCGAGGAGACGCCGGCCGAGCCGGAGGCCGCCTGGCCGCCGGTGCCTTCCCACTTCTTGGCGGGCTCGTGCTTCCAGTCGCCGGGGGCGGCGGCCTTGAGGTACTTGGTGAAGTTGTCGGTGGTGCCCGAGTCGTCGGAGCGGTGGAACGCCTGGATCTTGAGGTCCGGGAGCTTGGCGCCGGGGTTGAGCTTGGCGATCGCCTTGTCGTTCCACTTGGTGATCTTCGAGTCGAAGATCTTCGCCAGGGTCGGGGCGTCCAGGACGAGGTTGTCCGCGCCGGGGACGTTGTAGCCGACCGCGATCGGGCCGCCGACCATCGGGAGGTCGATCGCCTGGCCGCCCTTGCAGACCTTCTTCGACTTCGCGATCTCGTCGGGCTTGAGCGCCGAGTCGGAGCCCGCGAAGGCGGTCTGGCCCTGCAGGTACGTGGTGACGCCCGCGCCGGAGCCGGTGGGCTGGTAGTTGATCTCGGTGCCCTTGCAGGCGCCCGCGTAGTTCTGGACCCACACGTCCATGGCGTTCTTCTGCGCGGAGGAGCCGGACGCGAGCAGCTTGCCCTTGCCCTCGCACTTGATGTTCGCGGCCTTGGCGGCACCGGCGCCACCGCTGGAGCCGCTGGTGTCGTCGGAGCCGCACGCCGTCAGGGCCAGGGCACCGGAGACGGCGAGAGCGCCAACGGCGAGGGCGCGAACCCGGTTCTTGCGCTGAAGCTTCACTGTCGAGAGTTCCTTCCTGGGGCGCGCCGCTTCACCGGCGTGCTGGGGAGCGATTGGGGGTGTGATGACCGTCGCTTCTTCCAGCGTCGGTCGGCCGGGTTGCGCTTGCCATCGGGGCGTGACGCGCACTCGGTACGGCTGAAATTAGGCAGATCAGGTGAAGCGGCCGATGGAGGAGAGTGAACGCAGGGTGAACCTCGGCCGTCAGGTGGGTGTGGGGTGATGCGGGGCCGTTACACGGTGAAACTGCCGGTGGCCGGGGTGAAACGGCCGGTCGGTCGGGTTGTGGCGAGGGGCGATGGGGGTGGCTGGGGCGGGTGGTTGGCGAGTGATGCGCGTGGCCGGTGCGTCCCATGTGCCCAACCGGTCCGTCGGTGCGCCGAGCCCGGCCCGCGGCGGTACGCCGAACCGGCCCGCCGGTGTGGAGAAACGGCCCGTCGCTCTGTTGAATTACCGGTCGGTATGGCAGCATCCGCGCCTAGGCGAAGACACGAATCGGTGCGGAACGACCGGAGGTGGCTGGTGGGGAGCCAGGGGGCACGGCAGGGCGTTCGGGGTGAACGGGGCAAGTGGGGCCGTGGCGTGGCGCGGGGCGGCCGTGTGGTGGCGTGTACGGCCGTGGTCCTGTGCGCGACGGGGCTGCTGGGCGGGACCGCGACGGCGGCGTACGCGGATCCGAAGCCGGGGGAGAGGCGCGGGGCGGCGGATGCCGGTTCCGCCGAGGCGTCGCTCAAGCACCTCGAGGACGTACGGAAGAAGATCGAGGATCTTTACCACAAGGCGGAGAAGGCCACCGACGCCTATAACGGCGCCAAGGAACAGGTCGAGCTCCAGCAGAAAGAGATCGTCAAGCTGGCCCGGACCATCGACCGCACCCAGCAGAAGCTGGCCGCCCTCAAACGCCAGGCGGGCGCGCTGGCCAGCGCCCAGTACCGCGGCGGCGGAATGCCCTCCGAGGCCAAGCTGATGCTCGGCGCCGACTCCGGCGCATTCCTCGACGACGCCACTCTGGTCCGTAAGGCCCAGCAGGCCGCCAAGGGCGTGATCGGTCAACTGTCCCGGACCAAGGGTGAGTTGGAAGACTATTCGCAGGCCGCCACGGACCGCTGGGAGCGGCTCGAGGCGAACCGCAAGAAGAAGGAAAGCGCGCAGCGGGACATCAAGAAAAAGATCGGCGCGGCGAAGAAACTCGAATCCCGGCTGGCCGCCAAGGAAAAGGACCGGCTGAAGAAGCTGGAGGACGAGCAGGCCTTCCGCACACAGCAGAAATGGCTCGACTCCGGCGTGCTGAAGGAGATCGGCAACAAAGCGTCCGGCTTCGGCAAAAAGGCCATCGCGTATGCCACGTCACAGATCGGCAAGGACTATGTATGGGGCGCCGAAGGGCCGGACACATTCGACTGTTCGGGCCTGACCCTGCGCGCGTGGCAGGCCGGCGGCACCACGATTCCGCGGACCTCCCAGGAGCAGTG
Source organism: Streptomyces sp. NPDC028368 (assembly GCF_055565615.1). NCBI lineage: Bacteria > Bacillati > Actinomycetota > Actinomycetes > Kitasatosporales > Streptomycetaceae > Streptomyces > Streptomyces sp. NPDC028368. Next base: position 22,439 of record NZ_JBVHTY010000034.1, read on the forward strand.
GCGGCAGCTGCACCGGGTCGCGATCAAGGACATGCGGCCGGGTGACCTGATCATTTACTTCTCGGACGCCAGCCACGTCGGGATGTACATCGGCGACGGTGCGATCGTGCACGCCCCGCGGCCGGGCCGCCAGGTGACGATCACGGGCGCCGGTTCGATGCCGATCCTGGGGGTCGTGCGGCCGGATGCCGAGCTCGGCGGGGGAGCGGACCGATAGCGTCCCGCCCGGTGACCCGGGTCACTGATGAATGACCGGATTGATCGGTATCAGTCCGTTAACGGCGGGTAACCGCACACGGTCAGGATTCGGTCAGGCGGGGTGATGTTCGTCATTCCGCTTTTCTCCCGCCCCGCGCCAAATCGCAGATGAGATGCCGCATATGACAGTGGCCGATTGCCGTCGGCCATTCCATACCGCTCGGAACTGACGCTATGGTCGCCTCTCAGTGCCGGGCGGTGCCTCGCTCATTTGACCGACGAGCGGCGTGGAGCCAGGCACGGTGGTGCGCCACTCGGCGCGCCCCCGCACCCTCGGGGGGAGGGAAGGAATACAGGAATGCCCGTACCCGTACCGCAGCAGCGGACGGCCGTGCTGCCGCACCAGGCAGGACCGGTGGATGACGCCTGCGTGGATACCGCGCACGTGGCCGTCGCACCGGCCGCGGGCGATGCCTCCCTCCAGGACGCGGACGCCCCGGTGGCGGCCGACGGCCTTTCCACGGAGGGGGCGCTGCCCCAGGGCCTGACCCTCCTCCTCATAGGCGAGGACCCCAACAGCCCCGTCCCCGACATGTGGGACTGGGCGGGCCGCAAGGTTCGCCTGCGCACCGCCCGTAACCTCACCGAGGCCGCGCGGCTGCTCACCGACGATGTGCACTGCATCCTGCTCGACCTGGCCCCGCCCGAGGGCGCCGAGCGCGATGCGGCCGACGCCGACTGCGCCGGTGACGCGCTCGGCGCGCTGCGTGAGGTGCTGCGGATGGCGCCCGCGCAGGCCGTGCTGGTGCTCACCTCCGAGACGGACGCGGAGCGGGCCGCCGATGCGGTACGCGTCGGTGCCCAGGACTACCTCTTCCGCGACGAGCTGGACGGCGCCGTGCTCAGCCGCGCCGTCCGCTATGCCGTCGAACGCAAACGCGCCGATCTTGCCCAGCGCCAGCTCACCGAGTCCCGGATGCTCGCGCAGGAGAACGCCCGCCTGGAGCGCGGCCTGCTGCCCACGCCGCTGCTCGACGGCTCCGATCTGCGTTTCGCCGCCTGCTACCGCCCCGGCCGCAGCCGCGCGCTGCTCGGCGGCGACTTCTACGACACCGTCCGCACCCCGGACGGCACGGTCCACGCGATGATCGGCGACGTCTGCGGCCATGGCCCCGACGAGGCTGCCCTCGGCGTCGAACTGCGCATCGCCTGGCGCGCGTTGACCTTCGCCGGCCTGTGTGGCGACGAACTCCTCTCCACCCTGCAGAAGGTGCTGGAGCACGAACGCTCCGACGACGAGATCTTCGCCACCCTCTGCACCGTCGACATCTCCCCCGACGGCCGCCGCGCGGGCCTGTGCCTGGCCGGCCATCCCGCTCCGCTGCTGGCCCGCGCGGGACGGCCGCCGCGCCTGCTCCCGTACGAATTCGGCGGCCCGGCGCTCGGTCTGCTGCCCAACGCCCGCTGGCCCCGCCGGCAGGTCGAACTGGGCGGCGCCTGGAGCCTGATGATGTACACCGACGGCCTGATCGAGGGCCGGACCGGTGACGGCAACCGGCGTCTGGGCCAGGACGGCATGACCGACCTGGTCAGCCGCCAGATGGCGGCCGGCCTGCGGGGCGAGGAGCTGCTGGAGGCGTCGGTTCGCGAAGTGCGCGATCTGAACGGCGGCGAGCTCACGGACGATGTGGCCGTGCTGCTCCTGGACCGGCGGGAGGGGCCGGCGGCGGAAGCCGTACCGGCGTAGGGCCGTACCGGCGGAAGCCGTACCGGCGAGGGGCCGTACCGGCGACGGGCCGGAGGCCGCTCACCGGCCGCGGTTGTGCCGCTTACCGGCCGCCGTTATAGGGCCCGTACGGACCGTCCGAGCTGGAACCGCCGCGGCGCGGGCCGCGGCCGCCGCCGGCGACCTGGCGGAGCGCCGGGCGGACGTCGACGGTGTAGACGATCACGGCGATGATGCCGAGGAGCGGCAGGAAAGCCTCGAAGGGCATCAGGAAAAGCAGCGTCGTGGCCAGCCCGAGGAAAATCAGCCACATGGCCTTGTTCTGCTTGTCGGCCGCGCGATAGGCATCCTCGCGGCGCACCGCGGCATCGATCAGCATCACGGCGGCGTACACGCCAAGGGCGAGCTGCACCCAGCCCAAAAGGTCCTGGAACCCGTAGTACAGCACGCTGCCACCACCCGTTCGCTCTATCGGTCTCGGCCCCTTGTGGCCCGGCCTTCCGCGGGCCACCGTACCCAAACAACGGGCCGGGCACCCGAAGTGTGCCCGGCCCGGCCCCGCTCAGCGCAAGGTGACAGAAGTCACTTGGCGGCCGGCGGGGTGGTCTTCTTCGCCACCGGCTTACGCGCCGCCGGCGCCGCCGGAGTGGGCTTCTTCGCGCCGGCCGGCTTGCCGTCGGCGGTCTTCGTGCCGTTCGCCGTGGCGGCCGGCTTGGCGTCGCTCTTCCCCGCGCCGCTGTTCACCGTCGACGGCGACTTGGGCTGCGGCTGCGGCTGGGGCTTCGACTGCGAGGGCGACGGGGACGGCGACGGGGACTGCGACTTCGTGGCCGGCTCCGGCTCGATCGCCACCGCGAGCTCCTCGACGTGATCGGCGGTCTGCCCGCGCCAGTTCTGCACCGCGCCGCGGCCCCGCTCGGCCAGCTCGTCATACGTCTCGCGCGCCCGCACGGCGACCTCGGCGGCCCGGCCGACGCCCTGCAGCGCCAACTCCTGGGCCTGCTCGCGGAACTTCTTCAGGTCACCGTCCAGCGAGCCCAGCAGCTCGGTCAGCTTCGCCTGAGCGTCCTTGGCCTGCTTGGCGAACCGGTCCTGGACGTCCTTGGGGTCGGTGGCCCGTACCGACTCGAAGGCCTTGGGGGCCTCGACGCGGATCTTCTCGACGAGGGTCGGCACCTCGCCGAGCTTTTCGGCCGCCACATCGGCGGCACCGGCCAGGACGTACAGCGGGGTGGGGTCGGTGACGGTCTTGCGGAGGTCATCGGTGATGGCCATGCGTTCTTCCTCCTGGAAACGAAATCGGTTGCTCAGGTGGCGTGCGGGCCGCCGTCGGCCTCTGACTCTGGGGAGTCCGAACCGCGCCCGTTCTCATGCCCGTTCGCAGTGCCGTCCGCGCCGCTTCCGAGCCCGTTCTCCTTGCGGAAGGACTCGTAGATCTGCAGCAGGACCTGCTTCTGCTTCTCGTTCAGCGACGGGTCGGTGCGTATCGCGGTCTGCACCTCGACCCCATCCAGTCCCTGTCGCTCGTCGAGGATCCCGGCCTGGACGTACAGCGTCTCGGCGGAAATCCGCAGTGCCCTGGCCAGCTGCTGCAGGATCTCCGCACTCGGCTTGCGCAAGCCGCGCTCAATCTGGCTGAGATACGGGTTGGACACCCCCGCGGCATCCGCGAGCTGCCGCAGACTCAGCTGCGCCGTGCGCCGCTGCTCCCGCAGGAACTCGCCGAGGTTGCCGACATTGAGTGATGCCATGCCTCGATAGTGCACGGCGGTGCTAACTATTGCAAGCAACCGCTAGCAAAAGTGGACGCGTGTCGCCACCGCGGCGCCTTCGGGCCGTCAGGAGCCCACCCTCAAGGCTGACGGGCCCAAGGTGCTCGGCCCGTCAGCTCAGCCGGCTCGACCCCGTCAGCCCGCGGCCTGCCCGCCGCAGAACACCGCCTTGATGAGCCTGTCCAACGCCTTCGGGAACTCCTTTGCCGGGTCGATTGCGGCGTCCCCGGTGGTCAGCAAGGCGGTCAGGGTCGTACTGCCGTCGGGCGTGCTGTACATCAGCGCCCCGCCGCCCCCCGGGGGGCTGCCGTTGTGCTGGAAGACGGTGCCGCCGCAGTCCGGGCCCAGGTCCTGCACGAACAGCCCGAGGCCGTAGCCGAGCTTCCCATGCGGCTTGCGCATCTCGTCCAGCAGCGGAGCCGGCAGGAGCTTGCCGCCCATCAGTGCGGAGAAGAACGTGTGGAGATCCTCGGTGGTCGAGATCATGTCACCGGCGCCGGCCAGTAGGGAGAGGTTCTGGCGGGTGACGTCGACGATCTTCCACTGGTCGGCGTCCTGGTAGCGGTAGTAGCCGTGGGCGTGCGGCCCGGGGAGCTCCGGCGAGGTGCCCGGCACCGCGGTGCCGCGCAGCCCGAGCGGCTGCAGGATCCGCCGCTGTATCTCCTCGGCGTACGAGCGGCCGGTGACCTTCTCGATCAGCAGCAGGGCCAGCGTGTAGTTGGTGTTGGAGTAGCTCCAGTCCGTCCCCGGCTCAAACCGCGCCGGCTTGGACAACGCCAGCCGTACCAGCTCCTCCGGCCGGTAGCTGCGGAACCGGTTGTCCACCCACTCCTTGCCCGTGGCGGGGATCCCCGCCACGACCGTCCCGTCCTCGTAGTACTCGCCGGTGTAGTTGAACAACCCGCTGGTGTGCTGCAGCAGCATCCGCACGGTGATCCGCTTGTCCAGCCCGAGCTCGGGCAGGTGGTCGGCCACCGGGGCGTCCAGCCCGATCGTGTCCCCGGCCACCAGTTGCAGCACCAGGGTCGCGGTGAAGGTCTTGGTGACACTGCCCACCCAGAACCGCCCGTTCGTCGGCGGCTTGGCGGTCTCGCCCAGCTTGCGCACCCCGGCGCTGCCGACCCACTCGCCCCGCTCATCGTGCACGCGCATCTGCACCCCGGCGAAACCGGAATCGACGAACTCCTGGATGGCCTTCTGCAGCTCCGGGCGATCCTGCCCGGCTGCGGCCTTCGGCACGGCCCCGCTGTCCACGGTGGCCACCCCTGGTGCGGCCGTCCCGGGTGCGGCCGCCCCGGCGTCGATCACAATCTTGTCTTCGGATGCCTTGCGCAGCAGCCCGTTCGCCGCGTTGGCCGGGTTCGTCATGACGGTGCTCCTTTGGAGGCTGAGGGTCAGAGGCTGCGGGCGGTGATGTCGCCGTAGGCGGTGGTCGCGTGGATGTTCAGGCCGGTGGTGCCGTCGGTGTTCTTGAGTGCGTTGTGGATCCGGCCGTAGGTGGTGCCGGCGTCGAGGGAGGCGGAGACTCCGCGGGCGGCGCCGACCGAGATCTCGCC
>NZ_JBVHTY010000035.1:0-24400 GCF_055565615.1 Streptomyces sp. NPDC028368
ACCCTGTGGGAGAGTAGGACGCCGCCGAACAATCTTTGTGGGAAGCCCCGCACCTTATGGTGCGGGGCTTTTCTGCGTTTACGGGGTCAGTACGCTCGGGGGTATGCGCTACGACCTGGTCATTTTCGATAATGATGGTGTCCTTGTGGACAGCGAACCGATCTCGAATCGGATCCTTGCCGAGTACCTTACGGAACTGGGTCACCCCACGACGTACCAGGAATCGCTTCGGGATTACATGGGCTCGGCGATGCACCGTATCCATGAGGTGGTGCTGGACCGTTCGGGGGAGCGGCTGCCGGCGGACTTTGATGCGATGTTCCACGGGCGGGTTTTCGAGGCGTTCCGGCGGCAGTTGGAGCCGGTGGCGGGGGTTGCCGAAGTGGTGGAGAAGCTGGCCGCGGAGGGTGTGCCGTACTGCGTCGGGTCGTCGGGGAGCCATGAGCGGATTCGGGTGGCGCTGAAGAAGACCGGGCTGTACGAGCGGTTCGGGGAGGAGCGCATTTTCTCGTCGCAGGATGTGGGGCGGGGGAAGCCGGCGCCCGATCTGTTTCTGCATGCGGCGCGGGTGATGGGGGTTGTTCCTGAGCGGTGTGCGGTTGTTGAGGACAGCGTGCTCGGGGTGCGGGCGGCGGTTGCTGCGGGGATGGACGTCTACGGGTTCACCGCGATGACGTCGGCGGAGAGGTTGGCCGAGGCCGGGGCGACAGCCCTGTTCGCCGATATGGCGGAGCTGCCGGGCCTGCTGCAGTAGGCGTCGCCGGGCGGGGGAATTGATGGAGTGATCCATCTACCCATCAGTAGCGGGGCGTCCTAGGCTGTGCGGCCATGACGGCCCCACTGGTACCAGGAGCGCGGCTGCGACACGGCCGGGTCTCGCTCGCCCTCAGCTTCTTCATCCAGGGGGCGGTTTTCGCTCTTCTGGTGACGCGAATACCGGCGATACAGGACCGCTACGGGATCTCGGACGCTCTGCTGCCGGTCTTCCTGGCCGCGGTGCCGGTGCTGGCCGGGGTCGGCAGCGTCGGCACCGAGCATCTGGTGAAGCGGGTGCGGCCGGGCCGGGTGCTGCGGTGTGTGCAGCCGGTGGTGTGTCTGGCACTGCTGGCCGTCGGGTCGGTCGGGTCGATGACACAGGTGGCGGTCGCGCTGGCGGCGTTCGGGCTGTCGGTGGGGGCGCTGGATGCCTCCATGAACATGCTCGGGGTCAGTCTCCAGCGGGCGTACGGGCGGAGCATCATGCTCGGCTTTCACGCCGCGTACAGCCTGGGTGGCATCGTGGGGGCGTCGCTGGCGTGGGCCGGGGCGCACTGGCATCTGTCGCTTGCGGTGCTGTACGGGCCGGTGGTGCTGGTGCTGGTGCCATTGGCGCTGGTGGTGGGCCGGTGGTTTGTGGACGCCGGGGCGGAGGAGCCCGCTGGAGGAGGGGCGGCGGCCGGCGGGGTGGCGAAGGCGGCTCCCGTCGCGATGCGGCTGCTGTTGCCGCTGTGTCTGGTGATGGCGTTTGCGTATATCGGGGATTCGACCGTGTCGAATTGGAGCGCCAAGTATCTGCAGGACGTGCTGGGGAGCTCGGAGCAGCTGGCGACCGTTCCGTACAACGTCTATATGGTCACCACGCTGCTCGGGCGGGCCGTCGGGGACCTGGGGGTACGGCGGTTCGGGGCCGTTGCGGTGGTGCGGACCGGGACGGTGGTCGCGGCCGGGGGGTTTGCCGTGGTGGCGGCGGCGCCGGGGGCATGGACGGGGATGGCGGGGTTCACGCTGCTGGGGCTCGGGCTGTGCGTGATCGTGCCGCAGACGTTCGCGGCGGCGGGAAGGTACGCGTCGGATACGGCCATCGCGCGGCTGAACATTTTCAACTATGTGGGGTTTTTGATCGGTTCTCCGTTGGTAGGGGCGCTGGGCGACGCCTGGAGCTATCGCTGGGCGATGCTCGTGCCCATGGTGCTCGTACTGGTGACCTTGGTGTACGCCCGCTCGTTCGGGTCGCCGGAGGCCCTATACGGTGACGGATATGAGCGGCCGCGCACAGCTGATGTGGGATGAGGCAGTAACGGGCTATGACTTCGGGCCCGGTCATCCGATGGACCCGGTCAGGCTTGCGCTGACCATGCGACTGGTGGAGGCGTACGAGCTCGACCGTGGGCCCCTGGAGGTGGTCGCGGCCAAGCCTGCCGGGGACTCCACGTTGCGGCTGGTGCATCGCGAGGACTACATCCAGGCGGTGCGCAGAGCCTCGGCCGACCCGGCTTCGGCGGATATCTCGTACGGGCTCGGGACCGAGGACGACCCGGCGTTCGCGGGGATCCATGAGGCGTCGGCGCTGATCGCCGGGCAGTCGGTCGGGGCGGCGGAGGCCGTCTGGCGCGGGGATGTGCAGCACGCGGTGAACTTCGCCGGCGGGCTGCATCATGCGATGCCGGGGGGCGCGTCCGGGTTCTGTATCTACAACGACGCGGCGCTGGCGATCGCCCGGCTGCTGGAGCTGGGCGCCGAGCGGGTGGCGTATGTGGATATGGATGTGCATCACGGGGACGGGGTGCAGGCGGCGTTCTGGGAGGACCCGCGGGTACTGACGATCTCGCTGCACGAGCATCCGCGGACGCTCTTTCCGCAGACCGGCTGGCCGGAGGAGACCGGCGGTGCGGGCGCGGAGGGCAGTGCGGTCAATGTGGCGCTGCCGGCCGGGACCGGGGACGAGGGGTGGCTGCGGGCCTTTCACGCCGTGGTCCCCGAGCTGCTGGGCGCGTTCCGGCCGCAGGTGCTCGTGACGCAGCACGGTGCGGACACCCACTTCGAGGACCCGCTGGCGCATCTGGCGGTGAGTGTGGACGCGCAGCGGGCGGTGGCGGAGTCCATGCACGCGCTGGCGCATGAGCACGCGGAGGGCCGGTGGGTCGCGCTCGGTGGCGGCGGCTATGCGGTGGTGGACGTGGTGCCGCGCACCTGGACGCACCTGACGGCGATCGCGGCGGGCCGGCCGATCGATCCGGCCTCGATGGTGCCGGAGGCGTGGCGGCACGAAGTGTTCCGCCGGACGCGGCAGTTGGCGCCGCAGCGGATGACGGACGGCCGGACGCCGCACTGGCGGGACTTCGCCGACAGCGGCTACGACCCTGCGGACCGGCTGGACCAGGCGGTGCTGGCGACCCGCCGGGCGGTGTTTCCCGCGCACGGGCTGCTGCCGTGACGAGGTGACAACCCGGAGGCCCTGTAACGGCGTTATAGCCGCGCTGATACCGCCTCAGGCGTCGGTATGCGTCCGTACTCGCCCCCGTGCCCCACGGATGTGTGACTACCGGTCGGTTCGGGAATCCGGCAGGCGGTCAACGGATGAGCATGTTGGGTGTGTTGGGCACCGGTGAGCTGCGGGCGCACCTGATCGAGGCGCGGCTCGCGGGGACGATCGCGACCATGCGCGAGAAGAGTCTGGGACGGTATCGGCTCTTCTCGGCGCGTGATCCTCGGGCCTTACTGGGGCTCGATCCCGAACATGATTGGCCGGTGGGTGAAGTTCTGCGAGTGATGGGGCAGAAGTGCGGAGTTTCGGTCGATCTCGCGCATACTTCTGGCCCCGATGTGATCGATCCTGATCGTACGATCGCGGCGCTGGACGGGTTTGCCGAGCGGATCGGTGAGGCGGCCGACCGCCGGGAGCCGGTGCTGCTCGGCACCGGCCATCCGCACTGCTTGCTGGAGTTCTACGCCGCCCTCGCAGACGCTCTCTCGTCGGCGGGCTGCCCCGTCCTCACCCCCGCGTATGGCTGTCGTGTCGACATAGCGACCAGGTTCGGAGTACGTACCCGCTCGCTCGATTACGTACGGGGAGTCGCGCTGATGCGCGAGGCGGGCGCGCGGGGAGCACCCGGTACGGGGGGCGTGCACACCCATTCGCCGCTCCCGGTGCGTACCGCTCTGGCCGTCGCGACGGACTCCGGCGGGCCGCTGCCGGGGCTGGTGATCGGGGACCACGGATGGGTCTGCGGGGCAGGTCAGCTGGGCATCGAGGCGATCGGGCTGGCGGATACGGACGACCCCGCGCTGTTCGTCGGGCAGGCCGAGGGACGGGTGTCCGTGGTGGTGCCGCTCGATGACGCCGTACGGTCCGCCCACTACCGGCCCCTGACGCGCTATGTACTCAATCGGGCGTGTCTGTCACAGTAGGCGGCTGTTCGCTGCTCCTCTTCCCCACTCGCATCACCCGCCCCTAATCTGGGGAGTGAGCGCATAGCGACGAAGAGTCACCGGAGGGGAAGCCGGTGACCGTCTTATGCGGAAGGTGCAGGTGTGGCATGGCTGCAGACCAGAGGCCTCTGAACGAGGTCGTGTTTCTGACCGTGGCGGAAGTCGCCACGGTGATGCGAGTGTCGAAGATGACCGTGTACCGCTTGGTGCACAGTGGTCATCTGCCCGCGATCCGGGTGGGGAGGTCTTTCCGGGTTCCGGAGCAGGCGGTTCACGACTACCTCCGTGAGTCCTATGTGGGGGTGGAATCGGCCTGAGGAGCCCCCTCGGACCCTCGGATTACGCCGTACGCCCGGCGCCGGGTAGGCTGGCCCGATGTAGGTAGTGTGGGCTCGGACGCCCCGCACCGAGTGATTCGAAGTGAGCGAGGGTAGTCGTGGGCTCTGTTATCAAGAAGCGGCGCAAGCGGATGGCCAAGAAGAAGCACCGCAAGCTGCTCAAGCGCACCCGCGTTCAGCGTCGTAACAAGAAGTAAGCGACGCTGATTCGCGATTTCGCGGCCCCCTGTCACCTTGGTGTGGCGGGGGGCCGCGGTGCGTTGTGGGCCGTATGGGCGGGGCTTGGGGACGAAATGCGGCGCGGGGCATCCTGCGGTCATCACCGTGCAACAACGACCCGATAGCGTGGCGTACACAGCTCGACTCAGGCGGAGGCCGAGGGTGGGAAGGAAGGGCTGATCTTGGGCAAGGTCGTGCTCGTCACGGGAGTCGCGCGGCAGCTGGGGGGCCGGTTCGTCCGTCGTATCCAGCGGGATCCGGACGTCGACCGGGTGATCGGGGTAGACGCCGTGCCGCCGGATCACCATCTGGGCGGTGCCGAATTCCTGCGGGCCGATATCCGGCATCCGACGATCGCCAGAGTCCTGGCCGAGACGGGCGTCGACACCGTCGTCCATATGGACATCAACGGCACGCCCCTGGGCAGCCGCGGCGGCCGCACCGCGGTCAAGGAAACCAACGTCATCGGGACCATGCAGCTCCTCGGCGCCTGCCAGAAGGCCCCGAACGTGCAGCGCCTGGTCATCAAATCCAGCGCCAGTGTCTACGGTTCCGCGCCGAAGGACCCGGCCGTCTTCACCGAGACCACCCCGCCCAAGTCGCTGCCCAGCGGCGGCTTCGCCAAGGACGTCGTCGAGGTCGAGGGGTATGTACGGGGCTTCGCCCGGCGGCGGCCCGATGTGGCGGTGTGCGTACTGCGCTTCGCCAACATCCTCGGGCCGTGTGCGGACTCGCCGCTCGCCGAGTACTTCTCGCTGCCCGTCTGGCCGACGGTGCTCGGCTACGACCCGCGGCTGCAGTTCGTCCACGAGGACGACGCCATCGAAGTGCTGCGGATCGCCGCCGCCGCGCCGCGCCGCGGCACGCTCAACAGCGGTACGTTCAATATCGCCGGGGACGGTGTGCTGCTGCTCTCGCAGACCTCCCGGCGGCTGGGGCGGCCCACGCTGCCGCTGTTTCTGCCGACCGTGACGTGGGCCGGTACGGCGCTGCGAGCCATCGGCATCACGGACTTTTCGCCGGAACAGATCCGGATGCTGACGCACGGCAGAGTCGTTGAGACGACACAGATGCGCGAGACACTTGGGTTCCACCCGCAGTACACGACGGCGGAGACCTTCGCGGAATTCGCCCGCAGCCGCGGACCCGGGCTGCTGCCGCCCGAGTCCCTCGCCCGTACCGTCGACCGTCTCGCCGGCGTGCTGACCGCACGCTGTGGCCCGACCCAGTGAGGAGTTCACCCACGATGGCGGACGCCAAGGTCATTCCCTTCGGCGAGGAGCCTCGGGCGCGCAGAAAGGCCAGGCGGGCCGAGCGCGCGGGGCACGGTGCGGCGCTGGCGCCCGTACCGGAGGCGCGCAGCGAGCCCGAGGAGGCGGAGGCGCGGCGACGGCCGAGCGCCGGGCGGTCCCTCGACGAGCGGATCGCGGGCGGGCTGGCCTTCCTGCGCCGGCGGATCACCGGCGACTACGAGGTCGATGACTTCGGCTACGACGAGGAGCTGACCGACCAGGTCCTGATGTCGTTGCTGCGGCCCTTCTACGAGAAGTACTTCCGGGTCGAGGTGAAGGGCGTCGAGAACATCCCGTCCGACGGCGGGGCGCTGATCGTCGCCAATCACTCCGGGACGCTGCCGCTGGACGGCCTGATGCTGCAGGTCGCGGTGCACGACAACCATCCGGCCGAGCGCCATCTGCGGCTGCTGGCGGCCGATTTGGTGTTCGTACTGCCGGTGATAAACGAGCTGGCGCGGAAGGCCGGGCACACCCTGGCGTGCGCGGAGGACGCGCAGCGGCTGCTGGAGCGCGGTGAGGTCGTCGGGGTGATGCCGGAGGGCTTCAAGGGCATCGGCAAGCCCTTCGCGGACCGCTACAAGCTGCAGCGGTTCGGGCGGGGCGGGTTCGTCTCGACGGCGCTGAAGGCCGGGGTGCCGATCGTGCCGTGCTCCATCGTGGGCGCGGAGGAGATCTACCCGATGATCGGGAACTCCAAGACGCTGGCCCGTGTGCTGGGGCTGCCGTATTTCCCCGTCACGCCGACCTTCCCGTGGCTGGGGCCGCTGGGGGCGGTGCCGCTGCCGACGAAGTGGACGATCCAGTTCGGGGAGCCGATCTCCACGGAGGGCTATCCGCCGGAGGCGGCGGACGATCCGATGCTGATGTTCAACCTGACCGATCAGGTACGCGAAACGATTCAGCACACCCTCTACAAGCTGCTCGTGCAGCGACGCTCGGTGTTCTTCTGAGGGAAGGACCGGAAGAACACCGAGCGTCGTGGCCGGTGAGGTGCGTTTTACCTGCGCCCGGTTATTTCGGCAGGTCCTCGCCGTCGATGCCCAGGCCGGGCAGCAGTCCCGGCAGCAGCGGCGGGAGGGTCACATCGGGGTGGCCGGGTGTGCGGTGGCCTTGGCGGTGACCGGTGTGCGGGCTGGGGCTGCCGCCCTTGGCGGGCGGGCCGAGCAGGCCGCCCGTATTGCCGCCGAGCAGGCCGTCGTCCTGGGACGGTGAGGCCGACGGGCGGGGCGCGTGCGAACCGCCGCCGTGGTGCCCGGAGGACGGCTCGGGGCCGGACTGCGCGGCCCGGCCGCCGGGCGCGGAATCGGAGCCCGGACCGGTGGACGCGCCGTGGCGGGGGCGCTTGCCGTCCGGAGGCTGCGGCAGCAGCGAGCGGAGCGGACCGACCTCTTCGTCTATGGCGTCGAAGACCGAACTGACCTTGTCGCGGACGTCCATGAGCTGTACGGGGAGCCGGTCGCGCAGCTGCGACCAGGTGCCGCGATGGGACTTGGTGAAGGAGTTCAGCGCCTGGATGGGGCCGAGCGAGCCATCGCGTTGGTATGCCTCGTGCAGCAGGCGGTGGCCCTCGCCCGCGTCATGCGTGACGCCGGCCAGTGCCTTACGGACCTCGCCGAGTGATTCATGGTCGAGGTCGGCGATCCGGCCTCGCTCCATCAAGCGACGGGCCTCCAGCATGCGGGTGGCGGCCTGGTCGAGATAGAGCCGCCCGCGGTCGGAGTCGTCGCCGGCCATGCCGAGCTTGAGGTCCTCCATGCCCCGTTTGAGGCCGTAGAGGGAGTCGCCGGGGAGGGCCTCGGAGCTGGCCGCGGCGACGCCGCTGAACGCCCCGGCGGCGACGCCGACCGTCAGGCCGCCCGCGGCCAGCCCCTTGGAGAGGCGGGAGCGGGGGCGCAGTCGGCCGAGAGATTTCGCGGCGCGGTGCGCGCCTTTGGGTGTGCGCTGCTCGGGCACCCGGGCGTCGCCGGATGGGGTGCCTTCGGCGAAGGCGGCCTCCATCGCGGCGATCAGCTGGGCGCGCTGGACAGTCTTGACCTCGGCAGCCATCTCCGGCTTCGGGAGTTCCCCGAGGCCGTCGGCGACCGCCAATAGCCGTGCTTCTTCCGGCGCCTGCGCCGGACTGTCGACCTGGTCCTCGGCCGCCGTGCCCTGGAGGACCTGCTCCTCCAGAGCCTGGGCGAAGGCGTTGGCCCGCCGGTGCGCCGCGACATTCGCGATCACCTGCGGCACCTCCTCTCATCATCCCGCTCGACTCCCCGGACTGGCTTTGACTGTCCAGACGGACCGGACGGTTGCACGCCGTGCCTCGCGACCACTCGAAAGAGTGAGAAGCGGCGGGCATGGCGTGACCGCATGGAGCCTGCAGTCCGCACAACGAGCGACGCGGCACTCGGGTTACGCACTCACGATGATCTGACCGACCGGACATGAGTGGTCACCAAGGGTAAGTGCCGTACGGCATGGAGGTGTTGGTGGAATCGGCGGGGAGGGGGCGGGTCAGCGGGCGTCTTCGGGGAGGAGCCGCGCCAGGGTGCGGACGGCCCGGTACTGGAGGGTCTTGATCGCGCCCTCGTTCTTGCCCATGACGCGGGCGGTCTCGGCGACCGAGAGGCCCTGCAGGAAGCGCAGGGTGACGCATTCCTGCTGTTGGGGGTTGAGCTTGCGGACCGCCTCCAACAGGGCGGCGTTGGAGAGGGATTCGAGGACCGAGTCCTCGGGGCTGCGCTCGACTTCGTTGGCGTCGAGCATCTCTCCGGTGGTGACTTCCAGGCGGAAGCGGGAGGACTTGAAGTGGTCGGCGACGAGGTTGCGGGCGATGGTCACCAGCCAGGCGCCGAAGTCACGGCCCTGCCAGGTGAAGGTGCCGATACGGCGCAGCGCGCGCAGAAAGGTCTCGCTGGTGAGGTCCTCGGCCGTGGCCCGGCCTCCCACGCGGTAGTAGATGTAGCGGTAGACCGTGTCGGCGTACTGGTCGTAGAGGCGGCCGAAGGCGTCGGCCTCGCCGGCCTGGGCGCGTTCGACGAGGTCCATCATGCGACGGCTGTCGCTGTCGGCGGGGCGACGGGCGGTGGTCGTGCCGGTGCCGGAACGGCGGGTTCTGCCGGCGGCCTTGCCGACCGTGGCGCTCCCGTCGGCCAGGGCGTAGCAGGGGCCGGCAGCGGGGACGGCTGAGGCGAATGCGGGGACGGCGTACGCGGTGGGGACAAAACTGCGCAGGTGGTCGACAAGCGTCGTACGCAGCGTAGCCAGGCCCGAGGCGTCAACCCCGACGTGTGGGTACACGGGACTCCCAGAGGCAGAGCTTCCATCACGTGCAGTGCGGGACCGTTCACTCGTCGTAGGGACGTGTGGGTTCCGGATTGCGTCTGAGGAGAATAACGCTTCGTACAGGCAGCGCTACACCCAGTTGCTCAAATCATCGATTACTTACGGTCCGTGCCGGGTTGGTGGCAGATCAAGTATCGAATATTGAGCAACTATTGATCGGAAGGCGACGGAATCTGCCTGGTTGGAGGGCGTGTTGTGGTTGACCGCCAGCAACGGGACTGACGGGGCGGCGGTGGGGGTAGGCAGTGGGGATGGTCGGCCGTGCCGTCGGGTGATCAACCCTGGTCAGCGGCGGCGGCGCTGGAGCGCGACCGCGGCCGCGGCGCCGCCCGCGAGGGCGCCGACCCCGGCGGCGGCCGGGATGCCGATCTTGACCGCCTTGCGGCCCGTTCGGTAGTCGCGCAGCCGCCAGCCCTGTTCCCGGGCGTGCTTGCGCAGTCGGCTGTCGGGATTGATCGCGTACGGGTGCCCGACGAGCGAGAGCATCGGGATGTCGTTGGCCGAGTCGCTGTAGGCGGCGCAGTGCGACAGGTCCAGGCCCTCGGCGGCCGCGAGGGCACGTACCGCCTCGGCCTTGGCCGGGCCGTGCAGCGGTTCGCCCACCAACTTGCCCGTGTAGACGCCGCCGACGGACTCGGCGACCGTGCCCAGGGCGCCGGTCAGGCCGAGCCGGCGGGCGATGATCGTCGCGGTCTCCACGGGGGCCGCGGTCACCAGCCAGACCTTCTGGCCGGCGTCGAGGTGGGCCTGGGCGAGCGCGCGGGTGCCGGGCCAGACGCGCTCGGCCATGTACTCGTCGTAGATCTCCTCGCCGATGGACATCAACTCGGCGACGCGGTGGCCCTGCACGATGGACAGCGCGCTGTTGCGGACGTCCGCCATGTGCTCGGGGTTCTCCGAGCCGGCCAGCCGGAAGTAGATCTGCTGCCAGGCGAAGCGGGCCAGATCGCGCTTGTGGAAGAAGTGCCGTTTGTAGAGGCCGCGGCCGAAGTGGAAGAGGGCCGCGCCCTGCATGACGGTGTTGTCGAGGTCGAAGAAGGCGGCGGCGGCCTCGTCCCCGGCGACCGGGAACTCGGGTTCCTCCGGGGCCACCTCGGGCTCGGGGGCTTCCTGGGAGGACTTGCGGGCAGCCTCGGCCGCGGCCTCGCCGGCCAGCACGCTGCGTGCCGTGGCGGGTCGCCTGCGGCGGGTGAACCATTGGGGAGCGGGCGCCATGACGGTAGCGTAGCCAGTTTGTTCGGTGCGACTGGTTACGGGCGCGTGTCCGGGAGCCCTGGGGCGGGAAAAGGTTGCGCAATGCCGGGGCGTACGGCCGTCCGCGGGCCTTTCAGGCGCCCAGTGCCGTACGCAGCCGCTTGGGGTCCACGCGCCAGAAATCGTGCTGTGCGCCGTCCACCAGGACGACCGGGATCTGCTCCCAGTACTTGCGGTGCAGCTCGGCGTCCTCGGTGATGTCTTTCTTCTCCCACGACGCGCCCGTCTCGGCGCAGACCTTCTCGATCACGGCCTGGGCGTCGTCGCACAGATGGCAGCCCGGCTTCCCGATGAGAGTGACCATCGCATCGGCGGGGTTCTTGCGGGGGCTGCGGCTGAACAAAGGGGCCATGGAGTCATTGTGCCGGGTCGGGGCGGTGCTCAGGGGGCGCCGGTTCGATTACCATCGGTGGGCGATTTGTAGGTTTCCGGGGGCATAGCGGCAAGGGGTGAGGGCTCGTGCTCCCGTCGGCGCTCCCGCGATACCAGTGGGAAGCGAGTGAACGGTGTGACGTGGGAGTTGGTTCCGCGGACACCTTGAAAAGCCGCGTGACCCCGGTCACTTTGGGCGGACAAAGCGGACACCATCTTTGTGCACGCGTTCACAAAGGCATAGCCTGCGAGAGACAGGGCGGTCGGGTTCCACGCCGGCGCCCGCAGCCCCGCTCTACCCGCAGGAGCACCGTGGCAACTGGCCGAACTCACCGACCGGCGACCCGAAGCCGAGGCATTCCCGAGGCCACCGTCGCCCGGCTTCCGCTGTATCTGCGTGCACTGACCGCGCTCTCCGAGCGCTCGGTACCCACGGTCTCCTCCGAGGAGCTCGCGGCCGCGGCGGGGGTCAATTCCGCCAAGCTGCGCAAGGACTTCTCCTACCTCGGCTCCTACGGGACCCGTGGCGTCGGCTACGACGTGGAGTACCTCGTCTACCAGATCTCGCGCGAGCTCGGCCTGACCCAGGACTGGCCCGTTGTCATCGTCGGTATCGGTAACCTCGGCGCCGCCCTCGCCAACTACGGCGGCTTCGCCTCCCGCGGCTTCCGCGTCGCGGCGCTGATCGACGCCGACCCGGCCATGGCCGGCAAGCCCGTCGCGGGCATCGCGGTCCAGCACACCGACGAGCTGGAGCACATCATCGAGAGCAACGGCGTCTCGATCGGCGTCATCGCGACGCCGGCGGGCGCGGCCCAGCAGGTCTGTGACCGCCTGGTCGCCGCCGGTGTCACCTCGATCCTCAACTTTGCGCCGACCGTACTGACCGTCCCGGACGGGGTGGACGTACGCAAGGTCGACCTGTCCATAGAGCTGCAGATCCTCGCCTTCCACGAGCAGCGCAAGGCGGGCGAGGAATCCGGCCAGGAGAGCGACGCGCCGGCGCCGGTGGCCCGTGCCGCGGCCGCCGCCGCGGCCGACCGTAAGGGACCTGACGGGGATGTACCCGCCGTGATGCCGGCATGAGCGAGCGCAGCATGGGGGTCCCCCCGGTCGGAGACTGGGGGAGAATCATCGAAAGGTGCGTCACGGGCGCAGGCTGTGCCTCGCGAAGCGAGGTGCAAGCATGAGCCTTCTCGTCGTCGGACTGAGCCATCGCAGCGCGCCGGTGAGCGTGCTGGAGCGGGCCGCGCTCGCGCCCGAGGCGCGCGGCAAGCTGCTGCAGGACGCGGTGTCGGCCGAGCCGGCCACCGAGTCCGCGGTGCTCTCCACCTGCAACCGCATCGAGCTCTACGCCGACGTGGACAAGTTCCACGCCGGTGTCGCCGAGCTGTCCACCCTCCTGGCCCGCCACGGCGGCGCCGCCCTGGAGGAGCTCACCCCTTATCTCTACGTCCACTACGAGGACCGCGCCGTCCACCACCTCTTCTCGGTGGCCTGCGGCCTGGACTCGATGGTCGTCGGCGAGGGCCAGATCCTCGGCCAGATCAAGGACGCGCTCGCCGTCGCCCAGGAGCAGCACACCGCGGGCCGGCTGCTGAACGACCTCTTCCAGCAGGCGCTGCGGGTGGGCAAGCGCGCCCACAGTGAGACCGGCATCGACAAGGCGGGCCAGTCGCTGGTCACCTTCGGCCTGGAGCAGCTCGCGGGCGGCGCCGACGTCGAGAAGTGGGCCGATGGCAAGCGGGCGCTGGTGATCGGCGCGGGCTCGATGTCCTCGCTGGCCGCGACCACCCTCGTACGGGCCGGCGTGGCCGAACTGGCGGTCGCCAACCGTACGGTGGAGCGCGCCGAGCGGCTCGTGCAGATCCTCACCGAGCCCGGTGGCCCGGGTGCGGCGAACGGGCTGCGCGCCCGCGCCGTAGCGATGGACGCCGTCGGGGCGGAGCTGGCGCAGGCCGATGTGGTCGTCTCCTGTACCGGGGCGGCCGGACTGGTGCTGGGCGCCGAGGCCGTCGCCGCCGCGATGACGGACCGCAGTGGCGCTCTGGCGCTGCTCGACCTCGCGATGCCCCGCGACATCGACGCCGCGGTCCACCGGATCGAGGGCGCGCACCTCGTCGACATCGAGTCCCTGGCCGACGCGTCCGCGGACGCTCCCATGGCGGCCGACGTGGACAAGGTGCGCGGCATCGTCTCCGAGGAGGTCGCCGCCTTCGGCGCCGCCCAGCGGGCCGCGCACATCACCCCGACCGTGGTCGCCCTGCGCACCATGGCAGCGGACGTCGTCGCCGGCGAGATCGCCCGGCTCGACGGCCGCCTCCCCGACCTTGACGACAAGCAGCGCGCCGAGATCACCCAGACCGTGCGCCGCGTCGTCGACAAACTCCTGCACGCGCCCACCGTGCGGGTCAAGCAGCTCGCCAGCGAGCCCGGCGGTGCCGGGTACGCGGACGCGCTGCGCGAACTCTTCGATCTCGACCCGCAGACGGTTGCCGCCGTGAGCCGGGCCGACACGCGCGCCGACAGGCACGATGCAGCACGGGAGCGCACATCATGACCGACAGCACTACAAGGGCTCTGACGCCCCTGAGACTGGGGACGCGGCGCAGCAAGCTCGCGATGGCCCAGTCCGGACACGTCGCCGAGGCGGTGCGCGAGCTGACCGGCCGCCCCGTCGAGCTGGTGGAGATCACCACGTACGGCGACACCTCCCGCGAGCACCTCGCGCAGATCGGCGGTACCGGCGTCTTCGTCTCCGCGCTGCGCGACGCACTGCTCGCCGGGGACATCGACTTCGCCGTCCACTCGCTCAAGGACCTGCCCACCACGCAGCCCGAGAACCTGACCCTGGCCGCGATCCCCGTACGGGAAGACCCCCGTGACGCGCTGATCGCCCGGGACGGGCTCACGTTCGAAGAGCTGACCGCCGACGAGGACCGCGTTGCCCGCATCGGCACCGGCTCCCCCCGGCGGATGGCGCAGCTCAGCGCCTGGGCCAGGGCGCTCGGCCGGCGCGTGGAGACCGTGCCGATACGCGGGAACATCGACACCCGTATCGGTTTCGTCGAAAAGGGCGAGCTGGACGCGGTCGTACTGGCCGCCGCCGGGCTCACCCGGATCGGCCGCATAGATGAGGCGACGCAGTTGCTGTCGCCCGACGTGGTTTTGCCCGCCCCCGGCCAGGGGGCACTGGCGATCGAGTGCGCCGCGGTCAACGTGGACCTCGTCGCCCAGCTTGCCGAGCTCGACGACCCGGACACCCGGGCCGCCGTGACCGCCGAGCGTTCCCTGCTCGCTGCCCTGGAGGCCGGCTGCTCCGCACCCGTTGGTGCGCTGGCCGACCTTTCCCCAAGCTCTCGACTTCGCTCGAGCAGGGGAGGCCCCAAGGCTGACGAACAGGCTGTCACCGAAATGCACCTTCGCGGTGTCGTCGGCACGACCGACGGCAGCGCGATGGTGCAGTTGTCCACCACCGGGCACGTACCTGCCTCTCTTGGCGACGATGCAACCTGGCTCACCATGGGCCGGGAACTCGCCGCCGAGATGCTCGCAAAGGGTGCGGCCGGTCTTATGGGGGAGCGAGCACTTTGAACCCCACCGCCCCTAACCACTCCGCCTCCGGTCAGGTCACCTTCCTGGGTGCCGGGCCGGGAGACCCGGGTCTGCTGACGCTGCGTGCTGTGGAGGCGCTGGCCTCCGCGGACGTACTGATTGCCGACCCGCAGGTGCTGGACGTCGTGCGCGTGCATGCCCGCGCACACGTGGACACACCACTGCAGGCGACGGCTGACGAGGCGTCAATCCCCGTCGCCACCCCGGGTGTTTCCGCCCTGCGGGACACCGCCAATCTTGTCATGGCGGCCGCACGCGCGGGCAAGCGGGTCGTCCGTGCGGTCGCCGGCGACCCCGGCCTGGACGGATACGTCGCCGAGGAGATGCTGGCCTGCGCCGCCGAGGGCATCGTCTTCGAGGTCGTGCCCGGCATCGCCGCCGCGGTCGGCGTGCCCGCGTACGCGGGTGTGCCACTGCGGGACGCGCAGGGCACGGACGTGCGGTTCGTCGACGCGCGCAGCGCCGATGACCGCTGCTGGTCCGAGCTCGGCGCGAGCGACGCCACCGCCGTCGTCTCCACCACGCTGGACTCGGTGGCCGCGGCCGCCGGCGAGCTGGTGAGCGCGGGCCGCAAGCCCGACACCCCGCTGAGCGTCACGGTCGCCGGCACCACCACCCGCCAGCGCACCTGGACCGCGACCCTCGGGTCCGTCGCCCAGGTGCTCAAGGCGGCCAAGGTGCTGCCCTCGGCCGATGGCGGCCAGCCGGTCATAGCCGTGGTCGGTGAGCGGAGCGCCGCGGCGCAGCGCGACCAGCTGTCGTGGTTCGAGTCCAAGCCGCTGTTCGGCTGGCGGGTGCTCGTACCGCGGACGAAGGAGCAGGCCGCGTCGCTCTCCGACCAGCTCGTCTCGTACGGCGCGGTGTCGCACGAGGTCCCGACCATCGCCGTCGAGCCGCCGCGCACCCCGCAGCAGATGGAGCGCGCGGTCAAGGGCCTGGTCACCGGCCGCTACGAGTGGATCGCCTTCACCTCGGTCAACGCCGTCAAGGCCGTCCGGGAGAAGTTCGAGGAGTACGGCCTGGACGCCCGCGCGTTCGCCGGGATCAAGGTCGCCGCGGTCGGCGAGCAGACCGCCAAGGCGCTGGTCGCCTTCGGTGTGAAGCCCGACCTGGTGCCGAGCGGTGAGCAGTCCGCCGCCGGCCTGCTGGAGGACTGGCCGCCCTACGACCCGGTCTTCGACCCGATCGACCGCGTCTTCCTCCCGCGCGCCGACATCGCCACCGAGACACTGGTGGCCGGGCTGATCGAGCTGGGCTGGGAGGTCGACGACGTCACCGCCTACCGGACCGTGCGCGCCTCGCCGCCGCCGGCCGAGACGCGGGAAGCCATCAAGGGCGGCGGCTTCGACGCCGTGCTGTTCACGTCGTCGAGCACCGTGCGGAACCTGGTCGGTATCGCGGGTAAGCCGCACAACGTGACGGTCATCGCCTGTATCGGCCCGGCCACCGCCAAGACCGCCGAGGAGCACGGGCTGCGCGTGGACGTCATGTCGCCCGAGCCGTCGGTGCACAAGCTGGCCGAAGCGCTCGCCGAGTTCGGGGCGGCGCGGCGCGATGCCGCGCTCGAGGCCGGCGACCCGGTCACCCGGCCCAGCGAGCGGCGGCCCGGCTCGCGCCGGCGGGCCCGTAGCTGAGCGGCGGCAGGAACGGAAGCCGCGCCACGGCGTAGGCACAGCACAAGGGCGTCCCGTCCCGGGGCGCCCTTGTGCGTGGTCGCCGTCCTGCCCTGCCTGCGTCGAGGCCGGCAGGCGGTACCGTTCCGGCGGCCTGCGCGGCCGACGCTGCGTCGGCAAAGGCGGGTGCGGGGCGGGCGTAGCGTGGGTGGTATGACGACGTACGGATCCTTTCCCGGCGCGCGGCCGCGACGGCTGCGGACCACCCCCGCCATGCGGCGCATGGTGGCCGAACACCGGCTGCACCCGGCCGACTTGATCCTCCCGGCGTTCGTGCGGGAGGGCATCACCGAGCCGGTACCGATCTCCGCCATGCCGGGTGTCGTCCAGCACACCCGCGACACCCTGCGCAAGGCGGCCGTCGAGGCGGTCGAGGCCGGGGTTGCCGGGATCATGCTGTTCGGCGTGCCGGAGGATGCGAAGAAGGACGCGGCCGGTACGGCGGGCACGGACCCGGACGGCATCCTGCAGGTCGCCATCCGGGACGTGAAGGCCGAGGTCGGCGACGATCTCGTCATCATGTCGGACCTGTGCCTGGACGAGTACACCGATCACGGCCACTGCGGCGTGCTGGACGCCGAGGGCCGGGTCGACAACGACGCGACGCTGGAGCGCTACGCCGAGATGGCGCAGGTGCAGGCGGACGCGGGCGTCCATGTGGTCGGCCCGAGCGGCATGATGGACGGCCAGGTGGGGGTGGCGCGCGACGCGCTCGACCAGACCGGCCACGAGGACGTGTCGATCCTCGCCTACACCGCGAAGTATTCGTCCGCGTTCTACGGTCCGTTCCGCGAGGCCGTCGGGTCGTCGCTCAAGGGCGACCGCAAGACCTACCAGCAGGACCCGGCCAACCTCCGTGAGTCGCTGCGCGAGCTGGCGCTCGACCTGGAGGAGGGCGCCGACATGGTCATGGTCAAGCCGGCGCTGCCGTATCTGGACGTGCTGGCGAAGATCGCGGACGCGGTGGACGTGCCGGTCGCGGCGTACCAGATCTCCGGTGAGTACGCGATGGTCGAGGCGGCCGCCGAGAAGGGCTGGATCGACCGGGACAGGGCGATCCTGGAGACGCTGACCGGCATCAAGCGGGCCGGCGCGAACATGATCCTGACCTACTGGGCGACGGAGGTCGCGCAGGGGCTGTGACCCATCTCGCCCGAGGCCGCCGTTTGGGGGAGTTGAGGGGCGCGTATTCATGATCGTACGCAGCGGATCTGTCGTGATCTGCGCCTCAACTCCCCCAAAAGAGAAGAGCACTTCGGACGTGTTACGTTCCCGCTTCGCCCGATGCGCGGTGGTTCCGGCCACCGCGCTCGCCATATCCATGGCCACCCCCGCGCTCGCCCGGCCCCGCCCGTCGGCCCCTTCGGTGGCGGCCCCCTTCCAGCACGTGAAGATCCCCGGTGCCCATGGCGACAAGCTGGACGGCGCCACCTGGATCCACCAGGACGCCACGCCCCGTCCCGCCATCGTCATGCCGTCCCCGTGGACGGCGGTGGGCTGGCGCACCTACACGGTGCTGGCGACCAAGTACGCGCTGGCCGGCTACAACGTCCTCGCGTACTCCGCGCGCGGGTTCGGCGCCTCGGAGGGCGCGGTCGAGGCGGGCGGCGAGGCCGACGTCCAGGACGGCTCCCGGGCGCTGGACTATCTCATCGGGCAGGCCCCGGGCCGTACCACCAAGGTCGGCTTCACCGGCGAGTCGTACGGCTCCGGGCTCAGCCAGCTGATCGCCGCGCACGACACCAGGGTCGACGCGGTCGCCGCCCTGAGCACCTGGGGTGACCTGGGCGAGGCGTTCTACGAGAACCGCACCCGCCATGTCGCGTCCGTGCGGGCCCTGCGGACCCTCGCGGGCACTGCCCGGCTCAGCCCGCGCACCCGCCAGGAATTCGACGATCTCCTCGCCAACCGCAACATCCCCCGGGCGCTGGCCTGGGCGAAGGAACGCTCCCCGCAGACGTACATCGAGCAGCTCAACAAGCGCCGGGTACCGGTCCTTTACGCCCAGGCCTGGCACGAGACCCTCTTCCCGCCCAACCAGTCACTGAAGACGTTCAAGAGCCTCACCGGCCCCAAGCGCATCGACCTGTCCATCGGGGACCACGCCGGCCCGGAGATGACCGGCCTGGGCGGCCTGCCCAACCACATCACCGATGACGCCAGGCGCTGGTTCGACCGTTTCCTCAAAGGCGAGCGCAACGGCATCGACACCGAGGGCCAGGTCAACAGCCAGGTGATGTGGAAGTACTGGCCGTGGCTGCGCGAGACCCGGCCCACCTGGGGTGCGTTCACCGAGCGCACCGAGCGGCTGAATCTGGCCGCGCCGGACGGCAAGGGCACGGACGGCGGCCTCCGCCCCGCCCCTTCGACCGGCTGGCGCATGCCCTTCGCCTCCGGCAAGGACACCGCGGCGGGTGTCGCGGGCGGCATCGTTTTCGTCACCGGCTACGAGGAAATGGTCGGCCACCCCAAGACGTACCTGACCGACAGCATCTCCCGTAAGAACGCGGCCGTTTGGACCAGCGCGCCGGTGGCAGCCACCACCCGGCTGCGCGGCGCCCCCAGGCTGCGGCTGACCTACACGTCCACCACGGCCCGCTCGACCCTCATCGCCCACCTCTTCGATGTCGGCCCGGACGACAGGGCGCACCTGATCACGCACGCGCCGTTCACGTCCCTGGACGGCCGGGCGGGCCGCCCCGTCGTCGCCGGCATCACCCTCCAGGCCGCCGCGTACGACGTCCCGGAGGGCCACCGCCTGATGCTGGCCGTGGACACCAAGGACCCGCTCTACGGCGACGCGAACGGTTCCGGCGGCACCCTCACGATCAGCTCACCCAAGGCCACGCCGTCGTATCTGGACGTGCCAACCGGCTGACGGCCACGACCGGCCGCCGCCGTCGGCGCGCCGCTCAGAGCGCCACCGCCTCGGCCAGCACCGCCGCCGCCCGCGCGACCAGCGGATTGTCGTAGGCCGCGGCCTGCTCCGCCTTGCGGGTCAGGACGGCCAGCACGATCGGCGTGCCGTCCGTGGTCCAGGCGACGCCCACGTCGTTGCCGGTGCCGTAGGAACCGGAGCCCGTCTTGTCGGCGATCGCCCAGTCCTTGGGGAGCCCGGCCCGGAAGCGTTCGGTGTTGGTCTTGTTGGCCTTCATCCACCCCGTCAGCCGGCCCCGGTCGGACGGCGTCAGCGCGTCGCCCACCAGCAGCCGGGCGTAGGTGCGGCCGATGGCGGCGGGGCTGGTGGTGTCCGTCGTCCGCCAGGGCTCGGCCGAATTCAGCTCCGTCTCCCAGCGGTCGAGGCGGGTGGTGCGGTCGCCGAGGGAACGGGCGAAAGCGGTGATGCCCGCCGGGCCGCCGAGCTCGCGCAGCAGCAGGTTGCCGGCCGTGTTGTCGCTGCGCTGGAGGGCGGCGGCACACAGCTCGGCGATCGTCATCCCGGTCGCGACGTGATCCTGTGTCACGGGCGAGTTGTCGACCAGATCGGCGGCCGTGTAGCGGATGCGGCGCGCCAGAGTCTCCCCGTGCCGGTCGAGATCGCGCAGTACGGCCGCTGCGGCGAGGGTCTTGAAGACCGAGCAGATGGGGAAGCGGGTGTGCGCCCGGTAGGCGACGGTCGCCCCGGTGGCGACGTTGTGGGCGAAGGCGCCGAGCCGGGCCCGGTGCGCACGCTCCAGGCGGCGCAGGGCCGCGTGCGGACCGCCGGCGGCGGGCGCTTCGGCGGCGGTGCGCGTGGCCGCGGAGGCGGGCGCGGCGGCCACGGCCGGGAAACCGGCCGCTAACAGGCCGGCCCCGGCGCCCAGTACGGCACGCCGGGACGGCACGGCCCTCGTCTCGGACCTCCTGCTGTTGTCCATCGCTGTGGTGGCCCCTCCCTGGAGAAAACGGAGCGGCCCCGTACAACAGCTGTGCTGTACGGGGCCGTTGTGCCAGGGAGCTCAGACGAGCGGGTCCTTCGCGGCGGCGGGGCTCAGAGCCGCTCGGGCGTACGGATGCCGAGCAGGGCCATGCCCTGGTGGAGGGTGCGGCCCGTGAGGTCGACGAGGAAGAGACGGTTCTCGAAGACCTCGATGGGGTTGTCCTCGCTGATCACCTGGCACTTCTCGTAGAACGAGGTCAGGTGCGAGGCCAGCTGGTAGAGGTACGCGGCCAGCCGGTGCGGCTCGTACGACGCCGCGGCCTCCGCGAGCACCTCGCCGAACTGGTCGAGGTGCAGGCCCAGCGCCCGCTCCGCGGGGGCCAGCGCCAGCTCCGGGTGGGCCGCGGGACGGGTCTCGCCGGCCTTGCGCTTGATCGACTGGATACGGGCGTACGCGTACTGGAGGTAGACGGAGGTGTCGCCGTTGAGCGACACCATCTGGTCCAGGTCGAACTTGTAGTCCCGCGACGCCGACGTCGACAGGTCGGCGTACTTCACCGCGCCGATGCCGACCTGCGCACCGTTCTCGACGATCTCCTGCTCGGAGAGCCCGACCTTCTCCGCCTTCTCGCGCACGACGGCCGTCGCCCGCTCCATCGCCTCGTCCAGCAGATCCACCAGCCGCACCGTCTCGCCCTCACGGGTCTTGAACGGCTTGCCGTCCTTGCCCAGGACCGTGCCGAAGGCGAGCTGGACGGCGTGCGTCTTGTCGTTCAGCCAGCCGGCCCGGCGGGCGGTCTCGAAGACCATCTTGAAGTGCAGGGACTGGCGGGCGTCCACGACGTAGAGGAGGGTGTCCGCGCCGAGGCTCTGCACCCGGTCGCGGATCGCCGAGAGGTCGGTGGCGGCGTAGCCGTAGCCGCCGTTGGACTTCTTGACGATCAGCGGGACCGGGTTGCCGTCCGGGCCCTTCACATCCTCGAAGAACACACACAGCGCGCCCTCGGAGCGCACCGCGACACCGGACTCCTCCAGCAGCCGGCAGGTCTCCTCGAGCATGTCGTTGTAGCCGGACTCGCCGACGACATCGGCGTCGTGGATCTCCATGTCGAGCTTGTTGAAGACCGAGTAGAAGTAGATCTTCGACTCGTCGACGAAGCGCCGCCACAGCGCGAGGGTCTCCTCGTCGCCCGCCTGGAGGTCGACGACCCGGTGCCGGGCCCGCTCCTTGAACTCTTCGTCGGAGTCGAACAGGGCGCGCGAGGCCTTGTAGAGGCGGTTGAGGTTGGACATGGCCTCCTCACCGGAGACCTCGGAGGCCGTGCCGTCCCTGTGGTCCAGCTCGTGCGGGTGCTCGAT
Source organism: Streptomyces sp. NPDC028368 (assembly GCF_055565615.1). Taxonomy (NCBI): domain Bacteria; kingdom Bacillati; phylum Actinomycetota; class Actinomycetes; order Kitasatosporales; family Streptomycetaceae; genus Streptomyces; species Streptomyces sp. NPDC028368. Next base: position 21,500 of record NZ_JBVHTY010000035.1, read on the forward strand.
CAGGTACTGGATGAGCATGCCGAACTGGGTGCCCCAGTCGCCGATGTGGTGCCGCCGGATGACCTTCTCGCCGGTGAATTCCAGGATCTCGACCATCGCCGCGCCGATGACCGCCGACCGCAGATGCCCGACGTGCATCTCCTTCGCCACGTTCGGCTGGGCGTAGTCGATGACGGTCGTCCCGGCCTCGGCGGCGTACGGCACACCCAGCCGGGCGTCGGCGGCGCGCTCGGCGAGGGTCTTGATGATCGCCTCGTCCGCGATGGTGATGTTGAGGAACCCGGGCCCGGAGACCTCGATCTCCTTGAGGACGCCGTCCGCGCCGATGGCGTCGACGACCTTGCCCGCCAGCTCCCGGGGATTGCCTTTGAGCTTCTTCGCCAGCGCCAGCATTCCGTTGGCCTGGAAATCGGCCCGGTCGCTTCGGCGCAGCAGCGGGTCCGCGGCGCCGGCCTCCGGCAGGGCTGCCGAGAGGGCGTCCGCGACGCGCTGATGAACCGTAGCTGCGAGGGAAGTGACCGAGGCCATGGGGAGGAGCTCTCTTCCGGAAGGAGGTGTCGCGGGGTGGAAAGGGTTTGCCAGTGAGTATCCCACGGCAGTACCACTGAATTTCTGTCCGGGCGACGTCTGGGAGAATGGCACCGTCAGGCTTTTGTGCGTCGGACGGCGGCGTGGGAACGACGGCGTCGGACGCGCAACAGGGCGCAACGGGAAAGCACCAGGAAGAGGAAGGGCCGATCGTGGCTCAGCAGAGCACCGAGACCGACTGGGTCTCCAGGTTCGCGGACGAGGTCATTGCCGAGGCGGAGCGCCGCGCCCCCGGCAAACCGGTCGTCTGCGCCTCGGGCCTCAGCCCCTCCGGCCCCATCCACCTCGGCAACCTCCGCGAGGTCATGACCCCGCACCTGGTCGCGGACGAGGTCCGGCGCCGCGGATACGAGGTCCGCCACCTCATCTCCTGGGACGACTACGACCGCTACCGCAAGGTCCCGGCCGGCGTCGCGGGCGTCGACGACTCCTGGGCCGAGCACATCGGCAAGCCGCTGACCTCGGTCCCGGCCCCGGCCGGCTCGGCGTACCCGAACTGGGCGGAGCACTTCAAGGCCGCCATGACCGAGGCGCTCGACGAGCTGGGCGTCGAGTACGACGGCATCAGCCAGACCGAGCAGTACACCTCGGGCGTCTACCGCGAGCAGGTTCTGCACGCGATGAAGCACCGTGGGCAGATCGACGCGATCCTCGGCCAGTACCGCACGAAGAAGGCCCCCGCCAAGAAGTCGCAGAAGCCGGTCGACGAGGCCGAGCTGGAGGCCGCCGAGGGCTCCGGCGCGGCCGGCGAGGACGACGGCAGCAGCGGCTCGGCGGGCTACTTCCCGTACAAGCCCTACTGCGGGCAGTGCGAGAAGGACCTCACCACCGTCACCTCGTACGACGACGAGACCACCGAGCTGGCCTACACCTGCACGGCGTGCGGCTTCGGCGAGACGGTGCGGCTGAGCGAGTTCCACCGCGGCAAGCTGGTCTGGAAGGTCGACTGGCCGATGCGCTGGGCGTACGAAGGCGTGATCTTCGAGCCGTCCGGTGTCGACCACTCCTCGCCCGGCTCGTCCTTCGTCGTCGGCGGCCAGATCGTCCGCGAGGTCTTCGACGGCGCCCAGCCCATCGGCCCCATGTACGCCTTCGTCGGCATCAGCGGCATGGCCAAGATGTCCTCGTCCAAGGGGGGCGTACCCACCCCGGGCGACGCGCTGAAGATCATGGAGGCGCCGCTGCTGCGCTGGCTGTACGCCCGCCGCAAGCCCAACCAGTCCTTCAAGATCGCCTTCGACCAGGAGATCCAGCGGCTCTACGACGAGTGGGACAAGCTGGCCTCCAAGGTCGCGGACGGCACGGTGCAGCCCGCCGACGCGGCGGCGTACAAGCGCGCCATCGGCACCGCCGCCGGCGGGCTGCCCACGACACCGCGCCCGCTCCCGTACCGCACCCTGGCGTCCGTCGCGGACATCACCGCCGGCCACGACGAGCAGACGCTGCGCATCCTGAGCGAGCTGGACCCCGGCAACCCGGTCACGTCCCTGGACGAGGTCCGGCCGCGGCTGGACAAGGCCGAGTACTGGATCACCAGCCAGGTACCGGCCGAGCAGCGCACGATCGTCCGCGACGCGCCCGACGAGGAGCTGCTTGCCACTCTCGACGAGCCGTCCCGCGCCTCGCTGCGGCTGCTGCTCGACGGGCTGGACGAGCACTGGTCGCTGGACGGCCTGACCACCCTGGTCTACGGCGTGCCGAAGATCCAGGCGGGCCTGGAGCCGGACGCCAAGCCGACCCCGGAGCTCAAGGTCGCCCAGCGTGCGTTCTTCGCGCTGCTCTACAACCTGCTGGTCGGCCGGGACACCGGGCCGCGGCTGCCCACCCTGCTGCTGGCCGTGGGCGCCGACCGGGTGCGCAAGCTGCTCGGCGGGTGACCGCCTTTGAGTCGTAGTGCCCACTCCGGGTCTGCGACTTGGGGATGACGACGGGTTCGGCCCCGGGGACGAGGATCCCCGGGGCCGAACCCGTCACGCTGTGGGTATGAGGGGATTCATCGGATTCATCGCCCTGCTCCAGGGGGCCGTGGGCTTCATCGGCCAGGTGTTCTTCGACAAGAACTTGGGGCTGCTGTCCCACTGGTTCGATCCGCCGGCGGTGGCCCACCTCGGCCTGTTCGCGGCCGGTGCGGCGCTCGCCGTATGGGGCGACATGGACAAGAAGCGCAGGCAGAAGCGGGTGGAGCCGGGGGCCGCCGCCTGATCCACCGGACAGGCCGTAGTGACCTGAGTCAGAGATTCGGTGGCAGTAGGCGGCGATTTTGTCGAGGATTTCGTCGGCTGTTTTCGTCCAGGTGAAGGGTCTGGGTTGCTC
>NZ_JBVHTY010000036.1:0-23063 GCF_055565615.1 Streptomyces sp. NPDC028368
GAGCAACCCAGACCCTTCACCTGGACGAAAACAGCCGACGAAATCCTCGACAAAATCGCCGCCTACTGCCACCGAATCTCTGACTCAGGTCACTAACGGAATGACTTCAGGCGTCGCCAGCAGATGATTGCGCATCCGAGGGTGAGGAAGGCTTCGTGGATGTCGTCGCGTATCTGCCAACGGATCCGTAGGCGGTGGAACCAGTGCAGGTGAGCGAACGCGCGCTCCACAACCCAGCGTTGGGTGCCCAGGCCGGAGCCGTGCTCGGTTCCGCGGCGGGCGATGTCGTGGTCGTAGCCGCGGTCGCCCTGCACCACTTCTGGGCGACGTCGGGGCCGGCCCCGTTTGCCGCGCACCGGCGGCACAGCCTGGAGGAGCGGTATCAGTTGGGTGACGTCGTTGCGGTTGCCGCCGGTCAGGGTGGCGGCGAGCGGGACGCCGGTGGCGTCGGCGCCAACAGGTCATGCCGGAACCGAAGCCGAGTTCCTGCGGGAGGTGCTCCCAGGCGATCCCGGTGTGCAGTACGAATAGGATGCCCTGGAACACCAGCCGGTCTGGATGCCGCTTGCGCCCCGGGTGCCGGGGCCGACGCTCCACCTTCGCAAGCAGCGGCTCGACCACCGCTCACAACGCATCATCGACTTCCCACGGTTTCGGCCGAGCCACCCCGCACCCCCAGATCACCGGTCCCGGAGTGATCCAACCACCTCGAAGATCATTGCGTCGCGAGTTCTATGAGCACGTCACGCGTCATCCTCGTCCTCCTCCAAGGCGTCGCGGATGTCGTCCGCCTCGGGGGTGTTGGGGGCCAGGTGGCCACCAGGCGTTCGAGGAGGGGGCGATGCGTGTCGAGGTGGGCGGTGAGGACAAGGACGTCGGCCAGCTGGAGCTCGAGTTCCGAGAGGTCGGTCAGCCGTACCGCGACTTCGGCGGCCTGGTCGGACTCCGCCGAGGCCAGCGCCCTTGCGCACGCCACGCGGACTCGCAGGGGGCGGTCCTTGTCCAGGGTCATCGCGCCGAGCTGGGCGACAAGTTCGGGGTCCTCAGGGACCTCGCAGGCGTAGAGGCACTGCCCGGCGGCGGACACGGCGCCATCGTCGACAACGTCGCCGTCCACGGCGCGCAGCGCAGCGGTTACCAGTGGGGCGTCCGTAGCCTCGGCGTGGTTCTGGATCGCCCACAGCGCGCCGGCCCGGTCCTTCCCTCGCGCTTCCGGCAGGGGTGTCCCGCGCAGCACCCACCGGGCGTGGTCCAGTACCTCAGTGGCGTACTCGACCAGTGGGTTGCCGACGCCCCACCGGGCTTGCCGGTCCTGGTAGTGGAAGTACTCCAGCGTCGTGCACACCGCGTCGCGCCGCCCGGAGCGCAGCAGGTTGAGGAAGGCGGCGTACGGGTCCGGGTTCTGGTCCGCCGACTTGAGCAGTTCGTCCCGGTCGGCCGCCACCGCCAGGTCGTCGAAGCAGTGCCGTTCCCAGTACGCGAGCGCCATGGCGGGAGCCTACTAAGGACGCCTGAAGTCATTCCGTTAGGAGTTCTTGGACGTCATTTCATTTGGCGAGCCTGCGGTAACAAATGAGGGTGCAGGCGATGACGGTGAAGGCGAGAAAGTGCTCGGCTTTGCGTTCGCGGCGTCGGTGGAGGCGACGGCAGTCGGCGAGCCAAGACATGGTGCGTTCGATGGTCCAGCGGTGCCGGCCCAGTCGCTGGGAGGTCTCGATGCCCTTGCGGGCGATGCGGTGGGTGATGCCGCGCTCAGGAGATGAGGTCTCAAAGGGCCCGGTGAGAGGTGCCGGGTCGGGGTACGGGGGCGGGACGCGGGTGCGAGGGCGGATGCGGGGCGGGCCCGCCGCGTGTGACAGGCGCGGCGGACCCACTGCGTACCGTGTGTCAGTGAACGGTGACCGTTTTGACGGGCGAGGTCCGCTCCACGACCGGGTGCTTGTCGTGCGGAGTGTCGGACCCGTACAGCACGGCACGGAACTGAAGGGCGCCGCGGTGCGCCGCCTTCGCCGACGCGTTGGCCTTCGCCTCGTCCCAGGCGCCGCTCAGCTTGCCGCAGTTGACGGTGTGCCACGCGCCGTGGCTGCCGGTACGCTGCTGGATGCAGGTACGCAGGTACGCCGCCGCGTCATCGCTACCGACGGCCGCCACCTTGACGGTGTGGCCGACGGCCACGGTGCGCGGTGTGACGGTAAGGTCGATGCCCCCCTTGGCGAAGGCGGGAGCCGTGGCCAGGGCGACCGCGGCCGCTCCCATCGCGCCGATGGTGGCCATTCGCAGGCAACGCCTCTTCGTGTCGAGCATCATGTTCCGTCCCTTTCGTCGGGATCTTTAACTGCCGTGCCAACTACCGGAATTGCCCGGTGATCGGTGCACTCTCGACTGATGAGACGGTACGTCCCGGGAGGGCGTTGCCTCCCCATTCGTCAGGGTCTCGCAAAGGCGGCGAGGTGGCGGGTGCCGGCTCAGACCGTGTCCTGTGTGGTGAGGCGGACGTGTCGCTTGTAGGCGTATCGCTTGTAGCAGCACGGCGCTGAGTCGAGTCCGAGAAAGGCCAGGTAGTTGCGGTGGTGGCGTTCGTGGCGGGGACTGAGTCTCACGCGGCATTGCCGGTGTCTCAGGTTCTCGGATAGGCGCGCGACAGATAACTTCCGGCGGGGCGCCGGCTTCCGCCCCGCGTTGCCGCCTCCCCGTGGTGACCTGCGAAAGTCCAGGCCAGTGGCTCACTGGCTCACCAGACGGGGCGGATCGGCCCCGGTGGCGTAAGCCGGGTCAGATCGGCGACAAGTTCACTGAAGCGCGCCTCGCCCAGCGCCTCTCGCCATGGTGCGACGGCAGCCCGAGCCGCCTGGTCGGCGGCGCGAGTGGCGGCCCAGCCCGCCTCGGTCAGCCCCAAGAGACGGGCGCGGGCATCGTGGGGGTGCGGAAGCCGCACCACGTACCCCTTGCGGACCAGCTCCTCGACCAGCTGGGCGGCGGCCTGCTTGGTCACCCCCAGGTGCTCGGCCAGGTCGGCCGTAGTGGCGCTGCCCAGGGAGATGCGGGCAAAGGCGAAGCCGTGTGCAGGCCGCAGGTCCTCGAATCCCTGCTGGGACACGCGAGCGTGGATCTCCTGCACCAACTGTCCGGAGAGTGCCAGCACGAGTGCGGAGAAGGCCAGAGCGTCATCCATGGCTTGACTATAACTCGTCAAGCTGCTTGTCTTCATGGACAAGTTACTTGTCTATATGGAGGCTGACATGCCGTTCATCCGCAGTGACAAGGCCGTCGTGCACGAGATCCACGGTGGCCGCTTCGTGTCCTACGTCCATCCAGGCACGGGCAGCCGGGACCTCGCCGCCTGGCGCTGCGAGATCCCGGCCGGAATGGTGGGTCCGGCCCACACGATCAGCCACGAGGAGACGTTCTACGTCCTCTCCGGTCGCCTCCGGCTCACCATCGGAGGCGAGACCGCCGAACTCGGCGTCGGTGACGCGGCGATGGCTCCGGCAGGCTCCGAGCTGGCGGTTGCCAATAGCACCGACCAGCCCGCCCACATGTGGGTCACTACACGTGTCGGGCTCAGCGCCAAGCTGGCCGACGGCAGCACCATCACGCCGCCTTGGGCTAATTAGGCCCGCAGAGGGTCGGTGGTCGCGTTTCATGGATCGGCGCCATCTCAGAGCGATGGACGCCGGAAAGATCGAATAAGACGGGACAGTTAAGACCGGACAGTTAGGACGGGACAGTTAAGACGGGACAGTTAAGACGGGACAGCGGGGGCCGCTCCCGGAACGGGGACGGCCACCGATGCTGATCGATGCTTGTGGAGACATGCGAAGAGAGTGAGAATCCGCCGGCACGGATGAGACCGATTGGAGACCGAGTGGGAATCTGCCAGTTTGCATGCGACAGGACATGCCGCCGCACTTCTTTCACATGAGTCACGAAGCCCGCCATCCCACCCCGCGCCCGTCACACCTGCGATTCGGCCAGCAGCCGCAGCGCCAGTGCTTTGAGCTGGGGGTCGGCGTCCGCAGCGTTACCAGAGTTGAACGGGGGCTGCGGGTCGTATTCGATGGCCAGCTGGATCGCCTTTGCCGTGGTGTCTCCAGCGATCAGGGACGCCAGGTACAGGGCCATGTCCAGGCCTGCCGAGACCCCCGCCGCCGTGACGATCTTCCCGGAATGTACGTAGCGCTGAGGCAGATAGGTCACATCGAATTCGGACTGCAGATAGTCGGCGGAGGCCCAGTACGTCGTTGCCTGTCGCCCATTCAGCAGCCCGGCAGCGGCGAGGATGAGCGTTCCTGTGCACACGGAGGTCGTCCACCGGCTGTGGCGGTCGATTCGGCGGATCCAGCTGAGCAGCGCCTCGTTCCCCATCGCCCCCACCGTGCCGCGATTGCCGCCGCCCGGCACGAGCAGGACGTCCAGGCGATCGACCTCGGCGAGGGAACGCTCGGCCACCACGGCCACGTCTCCCGTGTCCGTACGGACCGGTCCTCGATGCTCGGCGATCATCGTCACGTTCGCACCGGGCAGCCGGGACAGCACCTCCGCAGGGCCTGTGGGGTCCAACAAGCTGTAGCCGTCGTACAACAGGATGCCGACTTCCAGCCCTCCGCCACCCCGCCGCTCGGCGTGTGCGACCCCGCTTTGGGTTGCGCCACCGGCGGCGGCGAGCGCGGCGGTGGCCACGGTCCCACGGAGCAGAGCCCTGCGTGTCGTCGAATTCGTCATGACACGGGAGTCTTCTGTCCCGACGGAACGCGCGCTCGCGGCATGTCCGGCATCCTGCGAATCCTGTCTCCGCTGATTCCATAGTGATCCAGGAATGCCTGCCGCAGCGTCTGCGCCGACCCGAACCCGCACCGCCGGGCGATCGCGGCCAGCGACAACCCGCTGGAGCGCACCAGATGCGCCGCCGCTTCCGTACGGGCCGCCCGCACAGCCCTTGTCGGAGTCGTGTCGAGATGCGCGGTGAACAGGCGAGTCAGGTGCCGGGGGCTCACTCCCGCCCGAGCCGCCAGCGCTCCAGGCGTCAAGTCCTCGGCCAAGTGGCCTGCGATGTAGCCGGCGAGGTCCCGTACCATCCGGTCACCCGGCGGTGGGGCGGCCAGAAACATGCTGATCTGAGCCTGATCGGCGGGCCGGTGCAGGTAGGAGACGAGTTCACGGGCAACGGCACGGGCCAGCGTCGGCCCATGGTCGTCCTCGATCAGAGACAGCGTCAGGTCGAGCGCGCTGGTGACCCCGGCGGAGGTATAGACGTTGCCGTCACGGATATAGAGCGGCCCCACGTCAACGGCCACAGCGGGATGGCGGGCGGCGAGCTGCTCGCCGTACCCCCAATGAGTCGCCACCCGCCGATGGTCCAACAGCCCGGCGGCGGCGAGCACGTAGGCGCCGGTGCAGACGGAGGCGACGCGCCGGCTGCGCTCGGCCAGCCGCCGAACCTGTGCCAGCAACCGCTCGTCCGCGGCCGCGCACTCGTACCCGACCCCGCCCACGACGATCAACGTATCCAGTCGTCCGGTCACCGCCTGCAGCGCTCGCCCCGCCCCGAGCACGATCCCGGCCGAACTACGGGCGGCACGGCGGCCGAGAGTGGCCAGCTCGATGGCATAAGGAGGGGCCGCACCGTACCGGTTGGCCACGTCCAGAGCACCGCTGGGGCAGGCGATGTCAAGAATCTGCGCGTCGTCGTAAGCCACGATGAGGATGCGCCGCTGGTTATCCATAGGACTGATACCACCACGCAACGCCGAGATGCCCATCTGTTCCTCCAGGTCGCCTCTCAGTCACAGCCGGCCACGGCCTTCGGGGGAGTGGCGACGGGCTCCGCGGCGGGTCCCGTCGCTGTCGATCTGGCCCCCGTCTCAAGTGATCTGGTCCGATTGGCTCGTTGCGTTACATGACCTGGCTCGCCGCGAGCGGTGAACAAAGGCGGTGAACAAAGGCGGTGAACAATGATCGCGCGAGCGGCAGACTGGGCCCATGACCGCATCGGATGCCAAGGGTGACCTTCACCTTTACCTGCAGTCCGCCCGCGATGCCCTGCTGTGGAAACTCGAAGGGCTCTCGGAGTACGACATCCGCCGCCCGCTGACGCCGACCGGCACTAACCTCCTGGGCCTGGTGAAACATGTGGCAAGCGTGGAGCTGGGTTACCTCGGCGACACCTTCGGACGGCCGTCCGGCGAGCCACTGCCCTGGCTCGAAGACGGTGCCGAGCCCAACGCGGATATGTGGGCCACCGCCGATGAGTCGCGCGAGCACATCGTGGCGCTTTACCGCCGGGCGTGGGCGCACGCGGACGCGACGATCGACGTGCTGGCGCTGGACACGATCGGCAGGGTGCCGTGGTGGCCGAGTAACAAAAACGAGGTGACGTTGCATCATGCCGTAGTGCGCGTGATTGCTGATACACACCGGCACGCCGGGCACGCCGATATCATCCGGGAACTCATGGACGGTGCCGTGGGGATGAACAAGGGCAACGACAGCATGGCGCCGGGTGACTCGCCGTGGTGGGAGAGCCATCGAAGCCGGCTGGAGCGTGCGGCTCGGGAAGCCGACCGAGACGCGTAACTTCGGACCGGATCACGCGTAATTTCGGACCGGGTCACGCGTAATTTCGGACCGGGTCACGCGTAATTTCGGACCAGATCAACTGAGACAACGTCCGGCATTCACTCGCCCCGAACCACATCAACCGATGCCCTGGCACTCCCACGTCTTCACCACGTCATAACTGATCTGGTCGCCACAGTTCACAGGGCGAGCTGGGACCTGATCGTTTGAGTCGGGACAAGAAGCCCCCGGCGGCCGCGGTGGGGTGCGGCCGCCGGGGACTTCGCTGTCGCTCGGGCCTCCACGGTGATGCGGGCAAGACCGGGCTGGGGCAGGTGGGCGCCGTTCGGCCACCCCGCCGGCGACCCTGGCCCCGACGCCCCCGAAACGCGTTCCTAAGATGTCCCAGGCAGATTGACTAACGGACTCCCCCCTACAGGCCGCGTGCCGGTTTTTCTGGAATGGGCGGAGCGAACTGGGGGACCCTTCCGTGGGCTTCATGGACCGCATACGCGGCGAACTGATCGACATCGTCGAGTGGACGGACGACAGCCGGGACACGATCGTGTGGCGCTTCCCGCGCTACGAGAACGAGATCAAGATGGGTGCTCGGCTCATCGTCCGCGAGTCGCAGGCAGCCGTCTTCGTGAACCAGGGCCGCATCGCGGACGTCTTCGCGCCGGGCACCTACGAGCTGGAGACCGGGAACCTGCCGATCCTGTCGACGCTGCAGGGCTGGAAGTACGGATTCCACTCGCCGTTCAAGGCAGAGGTCTACTTCGTCACCACCCGGCAGTTCACCGACCTGAAGTGGGGCACTCAGAACCCGGTCACCGTACGGGACCCGGAGTTCGGCATGGTGCGGCTGCGCGCCTTCGGCGCCTATGCGGCGCAGGTGGCCGACCCCGCCAAGCTGCTGACCGAGCTCGCCGGCACCGACCCGCAGTTCCGCACCGAAGAGGTCGAGGAATTCCTGCGGCAGCTGATCGTCGGGCGGCTCGGGACGCTGCTGGCGAACTCGGGGATTCCCATGCTCGACCTCGCCGCGCGCCAGACCGAGCTGGGCGACAGGCTGGCCAAGGCGCTGACCGAGGAGTTGTCGGCGGCGCACGGCATCGCGATCCCCAAGTTCGTCATCGAGAACGTCTCGCTGCCGCCCGAGGTCGAGCAGGCCATCGACGCCCGCAGCCGCATGGGCATCATCGGGAACGTCGACAACTACGCGCGCCTCCAGGCGGCGGACGCGATGCGGGACGCGGCGAACAACCCCGGTGGTGCCGGAGAGGGCATCGGTCTGGGCCTGGGCATGGCGGCCGCTCAGCAGATGGCGCAGGCGTTCGCGCCGCAGCAGGGCCAGCAGCCCGCGCCCGCCGCCCCGGCACCCGGTGCTCCCGGCGCGGCCGTTCCGCCGCCGCTGCCCGGCCAGGCACAGCACGAGTGGCACGTAGCCGTGGACGGGCAGCAGCAGGGCCCGTACGACCATGCCACGTTCACCGGTCACATCCGCTCCGGAGCGGTGCGACGCGGCATGCTCGCATGGCACGAGGGCATGGCCGCGTGGCAGCCGGTCGAGGAGATCCCCGAGCTGGCACCGCACTTCCGTGCCACTCCGCCGCCGCTGCCGCCGCAGGCATGACCGACTGCCAGGAGTCCTTCACCTCATGACCTATCAGCAGCAGTCCTACGCATGCCCGGCCTGTGGTTCCACCGCCGAGTACGCGCCAGGAAAGAACGTACTGCGCTGCCCGCACTGCCGCTTCGAGCAGCCCATCGCCGCCGTCAACCGCCAGATACAGGAGCATGCCTGGGAGGAGCTGGCCACTCTCCCGCCCAAGCCGAGGGCGACCGGCGGGCAGGCCCTGCAGTGCAGCGGCTGCGGCGCCGTCAACGAGACCGCCATGCTCTCCGGCCGCTGCCAGTTCTGCGCCTCGCCCATGGTGGCCTCCGCCGCGACCGACCGGATCGCGCCCGAGGCCCTGGTGCCGTTCCGGATGGAGCAGCGCGCCGTGCACGACCACCTGCGTACGTGGGCCAAGTCCCGCTGGTTCGCCCCGAACAGCCTGAAGAAGGTGAGTTCGGCCGAGAGCCTGCACGGCACGTACGTACCGCACTGGACGTACGACGCCTGGACCGCGTCCTCCTACACCGGCGAGCGCGGCAAGGTCGTCAAGAACGGAGACAGCCAGACGGTGCGCTGGAAGCGCACCAGCGGCACGGTCCAGCGGTTCTTCGACGACGTCCTCGCCCCCGGCACGTCGTACGTCCGGCTCGACCGGCTGAAGGACCTCGAGCCCTGGCCACTGCATCAGGCGGTGCCGTTCCAGGAGGAGTACCTGGCGGGCTTCCGGACCCTCCGCTACGACGTCGAGCCGGAGGCGGGCTGGCAGTACGTGACGCACAGGATGGCCGAGGTCATCAAACAGGATTGCCGCAAGGACATCGGGGGTGACCGGCAGCGGGTGCACTCGGTCAACACCAACTACGCGTCGGTCACGTACAAGCTGATGCTGCTCCCGGTGTGGTTCGCGTCCTACGTCTACAACGGCAAGCAGTGGCAGGTCGTGGTCAACGCCGATACGGGCGAGGTGACCGGTGACCGCCCCTACAGCCCCTGGAAGATCGCCTTTGCGACGGTCATCACAGCGGCGGTGGCCGGGTTCATGTTCTTTATGAGCAACCACCACCACTGAGGGACTCGGCGGCCCGGTCCCCGGGGACGGTCCCCCGTGCCCTTCCCAGTGGCGAAGGTCGCCCTCCTTGGCGGAGAAGCACGACCTTTTCCCGGGAGTTCGTTGCCAAGTCCTGATGTCCCCATGCGACAGGGACGGTCCGGCCGCGGCGAGCCCGTCGGCCCGTCCGGGACAGATGTCCCGGACGAGTCGGGACACGGGCCTCTGGGAGCGGGCCGGCGGTTCAGTCACTGTGAAGTGGTGATGAAGACAACCGTGGACAGGATGACCGGCCCCGCCGGACGCGCCGCACTGCGCCTGCGGACGCCCAGGGGGACGGCCGGCCGCCGCGCCCCGCTGTTCTGGGCGGCCCGTGCCGGACTGGGCTGGGCCGTACCGTTGCTCGCGGAAGCCGGATGGCTGCTGAGCGATCCGCTTGACACCGTGTCGCACCTGTCGTTGCCTTGCCCGCAGTACGTGCTGATCGGGGTGACGGCGGTGCTGGCGGCCCTCCATCTGTCCGTCATGCCCCGCTGGCGCTTCCGCGTGCACCGCTGGGAGGTCGCGCCGGTGGCCGTCTACACCCGGACAGGCTGGCTCAACCAGGAGCGGCGGATCGCCCCCGTGTCGCGTATCCAGACCGTGGACACCCAACGGGGGCCGCTCGCCTCCCTCTTCGGCCTGGTCGACGTCACGGTGACGACCGCGTCGGCCCGCGGCCCGGTGCGTATCCAGGCACTTGACCACCACGTCGCGGAACGACTGGTGGAGGAACTCACCGCCCAGACCGGCGAAACCCCTGGAGACGCCACGTGAAGGCCCAGGCCACTCCTCCCGCCGGGGGAGCACCAGCGAAGGACGCCGCGCAGGAACCCGCGTGGCGGCGACTGAGCCCGCGGATGCTGGCTGTCCACCCCCTCCACGAGTCGCTCCGTTTCCTGCCAGTGGTCCTGGGCGTCTTTTTCCTCGGCCGCGGTGGTGAGAAGCCCTGGGGCCTCATCGGTCTCGCACTGGCCCTGGTGATCGGGCTCGGCCGTTACTTCACCACCACGTATCGGGTGACGGACGATCACGTGCAGGTCCGCCGGGGGCTGCTGCGCCGGGAGGTGCTGTCCGTTCCCCGGGACCGCATCCGGTCGGTCGATGTCAGCTCTCGTGTGCTGCAGCGGGTGCTGGGGCTGCGGCGGCTGGCCATCGGCACGGGCCGGTCGGACCGGGGCGGTGACGGGCTGGTGCTGGACGCACTGGACACCACGGCGGCCGAGCGGCTGCGGAACGAACTGCTGGACCGCACCGCTCAGTTCGCCCCCATCGCGCCGCAGGCCGACGCCGCCCGGGACGCCGACACCGCGGTGCTGCGTTCCCGTCCGGCCACGGCCGAGCGGCCTCGCCGTCCCTGCGCCGCGAAGCCGCGCCCCTCGGGCGGTGAGCAGGGGCGTGAACAGCGCTTTGACGAGAGTCATGGAGAAGGGCGTGGGGAATCGGGCCCTGCGGGGGAAGAGCTGATCGCTGTGCTCCGGCCCGCATGGGTGTGGTTCGGCGCGTTCACCCTCAGCGGACTGGCGGGCGTCGGTGTGCTGCTGACGTCGGCCGTCACGTTCCTCAACACCGCGGGGTTCGGCCCCGAGCGCTTCCCCCCGGTACGCATTCTCGTCCGGCAGCTCTCCTCGCTGCCAACGCAGCCGGCGGTGGTGGAGGTTGTCGTACTGGGAGTGCTGGCGGTTTCGCTGCTCTCCGTCCTCGGCTATGCGGTGTCGTTCTGGAACTTCCGGCTCACCCGGCTCGGGAACGGCACGTTGCGGCTGACCCGCGGCATGGCCACCACACGCTCGGTCACCATCGAGGAGCGCCGGCTCAGGGGAGTCGAAATCAGCGAGACCCTGCCGCTGCGCCTTGTCCGTGGCGCCCGCTGCACGGCCATCACCACCGGCCTGCGCAGCGGACGGGGGGCGGAGCACGCCGGGTCGCTGTTGCTGCCCCCGGCGCCGCTCGCCCGCGCCCGCGAGGTCGGTGCGGCCGTGTATGGGGACGCGGCGCCGGTGGACTGTCTGTTGACCCGTCACGGCGATGGGGCCAGGCGCCGCCGGCTCACGAGGGCCCGGACCGGGGCCGTGGCAGCCCTCGCCCTGACCGGTGCGCTGTCACTGTGGGCCGGATGGCCCACCTGGCTCTGCCCGGCGTCCCTGGTGCTGCTCCCGCTCGCCGAGTTCGTGGGCCGGGACCGCTACCGCAATCTCGGCCACGCCCTGCTGGAGGGGCGCCACTTGGTGATCCGTCAGGGTTCGCTGGTGCGGCGCCGCCAGGTCCTGTCCGGCGACGCGGCCGTCGGCTGGGTCTTCCACGAGTCCTTCTTCCAGCGCCGGTCAGGGGTGGCCACCCTCACCATGGCCACGGCGGCCGGGCGTCAGTACTACAACGTCCTGGATCTCCCCACTGAGGAGGCGACCACTCTGGCCGCCGCCGTTCAGCCCGACTGGCTCGAACCGTTCCTGGTCAGCGCGGACGACGACACCGAGGACGACGACACCGCGGACGACGAAACCGAGGACGACGCGGATACGGGCACCTCCGCCGGCAGCGGGGCCGGCACCGAGCGGAACCTGCCGGCGCGCCGCTGACCCCGTTGCCGCCGCGGTCCTTGTGGAGCCCGCGGTCGCCGCCCTACAACCACCCCTTCTCGCGGGCCGTATGGGCCGCCTCGAAGCGGTTGGCGCAGTCCGTCTTCTGGATGGCAGAGGAGAGGTAATTGCGTACCGTCTTCTCGGAGAGGTGCACCCGCTTCGCGAGGGTTGGGATCGGCGACCCGTCGATCGCCGCGGCCAGGATCTCCCGCTCCCTGGGGGTGAGCGGGTTGGGCGCGGCCCGCAGCGCGGTGGCGGCCAGCGCGGGCTCCATCACGGTCTCCCCGGCCATCACCTGGCGGATCGCCACCGCGAGCTCGTCCACCGGCCGGTTCTTCCCGATGAAGCCGCTGGCCCCCGCCGCGAGAGCGCGCTGCAGATGGCCGGGTCGGTCGAAAACCGTGAAGACCAGGATCTTCGTTTCGGGCAGCTCGGCATGCAAGACCTCCGCGGCGTCCAGCCCGCTGCCCCCGGGCATCTCGATGTCCAACAGGCACAGGTCCGGGTGCAGCTCTCGGGCGGCTGACACCGCGCTGGGCCCGTCACATGCCTGGCCAACCACATCGATGTCCGGCTCCAGACCCAGCAGGGTCGCGATGGCGCTGCGCACCATGGCCTGGTCCTCGGCGAGGAGTACCCGGATCATGACGCGCCTTCCGTAAGGGAGTTGGTGAGGTAGGCCGTGGCCGTGGAGCCCTTGGAGTCCGTAGAGCCCTTGGAGGCCGCGGAACCCGTGAGAGGGACAGCGGCCAGGAGGCGGAATCCGCCGCCAGGCACAGCGCTGGTCTGGAGGGAGCCGCCGACGGCAGTGACCCGCTCTGTGAGACCGGTCAGGCCGTTCCCGCCCGGTCCTGACATCGGACGCCGGACGGGCCCCTTGCCGTCGTCGAGCACCTCCAGGACGGCACGGCCGCCCTCCGTGGACAGCGTGACCCGGCAGTGGGCCGCACGGGCGTGCCGGACAACGTTCGTCAGCGCCTCGCGGACAACCCAGCTCAGGGCCGTCTCCACTTCCTCGAGCAACGGGTCCGTGGTGACGTCGACCGTCACTGAGACGCCGGCGTCGGCCAGCGTCGGCCGGACCTCCTCCACAACCGCGGGAAGGCTGAGCCGTCGGTAGCCGGTGACCGCCTCCCGCACCCGCTCCAGGCACTGGCGGCCCATGTCTTCGATCTGCTGGAGCTCTGCCTGCACGTCCGTCTCACCAGCCCGGTACAGCCGTCGCGTCACCTCTGTGCGCAGGGTGAGCTGGAGCAGATCATGGCCCAGCGTGTCGTGCATGTCCCGGGCAAAGCGCAGCCGTTCCTCGGTCACCGCGGCGCGCGCCAGTTCGCGGCGGGTGCGTCGCAGTTCGGCGTTGAGGTCGAGGATCCGACGGTAGGTGGTCATGGTGAGGCCGACCGCGGCGGTCATCACCACCAGCGAGGTGGTGTCCGCTCCGTCGACGTGCTCGGCCACGAAGACAGCCAGCGAGACCGATGTCGCCAGCGCAGGCAGAGTCAGCCTGGGCGGCACGGCGACCGCGCAGGTGGCCGCCAGGTACGTCAGCAGGATCGTCCAGTCCTTGCCGAGCCACAGGGGGAGGACCACGGACAGCGCCGCGAGTGGCACCAACAGCGCCAGCCGGAACCGCTCGCCGAGCCGGTCAGTGTGGTACGACCACGAAATGGTCACCTGGGAGACCGCGAAGAGGGCCAGGGCACAGGCGGCCGCGAGGACGGTGGTGATCGGGCTGTCCGACGAGGAGAGCGACGGAACCAGACCGAAGAGGGGAATGACGGCCGCCGTGGCACCCACTGCCGCGCCGCGGGTGGAGGTGTGCTCGGCGGGCTCGCCCGCCCCCTCCGTACGCCCTCCGAACGCCTGGCTCATCGGCCTCCCCTTCCGCGCCCCAGGCCGGGGCCACGCCGCGCCACCCTCACTCTAACCTCAGGCTTTCCGGGGCCGGACTAGCTGCGGGCCGGGCCGACGGGAGCGCTTCGGGACAGCGCGCCGCACGCGGTTCAGGCCGGTTCCTTCGCGATCTGCCGCAACCCATCGCACCGGAGTCGTACAGACCGCGAAATCGCCTCAACTCCAACCAGCGATGCGGTGCCAAGACCACCGTCTCCCGCTGGGCCCATCGTCCGTTCTCATGCAACGAAGTCGCCGTCTCATCGAACGCAGTCGAGCCAGGCTATTGATAGGGAAGCACGAGGTGAGTGGGGTCCTCCTCGCGCCGGATCTGCGCCGGCCCCCGGGCGTACTGATCGCAGAACTCCACCGGCTCCTCGAAGCTGACCGCTATCAACGCCTCTGCTCCTGGCATCGGTACAGCGGGGCCGATGCCGTAGTGATGGCGCGTGACCTCGTCCAGCCGCTCAGCCGGCTCCCTCGAGGAGAACGTTGCGGGGCCGACCGCCTGGCTGGGCGTTCCCTGCACCGTCCACTGCGTACGCAGTTCCAGAACGCCCGGTTCCGGACACCGCCACCTGAAGCGCGTGACGCACAGCGCGTCGACGTTGAACCATGAGCTCCATCCCCAACCGTCACCGAGGAACCCGAGCTCAGAGGCTTCCATGACGCCATAGGAGAACGGGAGGCTGCTCCAGTGGCCTACCAGCAGGGCATCCAAGTCCATCCGTAGATCTTCGGGTATTCGGGCGTGTCCTTCGGACTGCGTTCGATGAGACAGCGACTGGATTGCATGACAACGGACAGCCATCCCCGCGCGTCTCGCAGGCGACCCCGGTTCGGGACCATTCCCGCACGTGTCTCGACCTCACCGGTCCCGACCCGCCCACCTGCGCGTGGCATGTACTCCACCGAGATCGGGGCTCTGCCCGTCAAAGCACCGCCCCCGACGTGGCAGGCTGAGAGAGCGGTGAGCAGGGCATGACACAGGAGCGAGGCGAGGGGACATGGTGCTGGTCGAGGAGGTCGTCTGGACCTGGGGGCGCGAGCTCCCGCTCAAGTACGTGATGGTCAGCGAGGAATGGGACGGTGAACTGGTCGTGTGGGCGCGCTGCGCCGACGCCGACGGCATGTTCGTCAACCCGACCCCGCGCCGCGAACGGCTGACCCTCGTTGCCTGCGCCCCGACCGGGCGGCTGCGCAAGGCCGTTGAGCGTGCCCGCCACCAGCCCGTCGGATCGGACGGACTCGTCGAGCCCGTCGACATCGGGGAGGTCGGCCTCATAGTGGACTTCCCCGTGCCCGGGGCCGGCCCCGAGGCCGCTCCCTTCGACGCCTACGACGCGCACCACTGGGAACTGCTGGCCCCCGTCCTGCTCGGCTGCCACCCCTCCGCCCTCGATGCGTCGCTGGTCGACATGGTCATCGAGGCCGAGGTTGACGGCCCGGTGTGGCAGCGCACCGAGCCTGCGGACGCCCGTTGGCTGCTGTGCAACGGGGCGGGCGGGGCCGGGCTGGGCGAATGCCGTCAGGTCGAGGGCCTGTACGCCAACCGCCCCCTTCCCTCGGCGCCGCCCATGCGACTGATCGGCTGTGAGCCCGGGGAGCGGCTGCTGCGCCGGCTGGTGCGACCGCGCAGCGACGGCGATCGCGTCATGCTGCTCGCCGTGGACCGGTCCGGTCGTGTCATGCGCCACCAGGAGCACCTGCCCCTGGAGGTCGTCGCCTCCCGCCCGTCTGCGCTCGGCGGGGCCCTCGTGGACCTGTGGCTGCGTGAGGGTCCGGCCGTCCGGCCCGTACCGGCGGCCCGTCCGGTGTGGGACGCCTGGTTCGAGGGGCCGCCGACCGAACCCGGCTCGTGGGCCGCGTTCCCGCCCGAGGGCCGGGCCGAGTGGGCGGCCTTCGCTGCCGCCCGTCAGGGCGCCGGCCGGCCGCTGCCCGTCCCCGTGCGGCACCTCGACGGCCGGCACGTCACCGACGTGCCGGCGCTGGTGTGCGCGCTGGGGGAGGCGGTCGCAGGCCCTGGCGGCCACTACCACCAGTGCTGGGGCACATTGCGCGGCTGCCAGTGCGGCGGGGAGTGGCCGCCCACGCCGTTCACGCTGGTCTGGCACGACGCCGAGGTGGCTCGGCGCGCGCTCGCCTCGGTGAGCGTGGACACTGCGGGCGAGGCGCCATACGTCGACGACGTCCTCCGGCTGCTCGCACGGGTCGGCATCACCGTCGAACTCCGCTGACCCCTGACAGCGACGCGGGAAATCTCGATCCCCCGGCGTAGCCGACCATTGGCTACCGGCCACCCCGCATGCGCCTCCGCACCCGACGAAAGCGTCAGATGGGCAGGCCGACTACGCCCCAGCCGCGCCGATGGGCCTGATCGCCCACTCGACGATCAAGACCGTGATGTCCATCCCCATAGCGAAGAGGCTAGATCAGCCGCAAAACCGCGTGGAGAGCAGCCAGCAGCGAGTACCCGGACATCATGTGGTGCGTGAGATTGCAGTGTGAGCCGGTCTCGCCCCGTGGTAGCACACACCGACCTTCCGCGGCCGAGCCGTGGTGTGGGAGCGCTGGGCCGACCCTATGAGGGCGTCGGCCGCCGTCCCAACGGTCAGCTTGCTGTGGCCAGCTTGGCGAAGACCTCGATGGCGCGGTCGAGTTCGCTCTCGGTGTTGTAGTAGTGGGGCGAGAGCCGCACCAGCGGGTGGACTCCCCGCTCCTCAGTGTCGAACTGGGTCTCCACCGGGGCGGTGATGCTGACGTTGATGCCGTGCGCGGCGAGCGCGGCGGCGACGCCCGCAGTGGGCACGGCGTCGACCTTGGCAGTGACGATCGCGCACCGCTGCCGGCCGAGGTCGTACGTGGTGACGCCGGGTACAGCGTCCAGCCGGTCGCGCAGGTAGGCGCCGACAGCGAGGGCGCGTCGGCCGATGTGGTCCATGCCGATCTCCAGGGCCTGCTGGACGGCGGCGCTCAGGCCGAGCACGTTGGAGTAGCTGGTCTCCCAGGTCGCAAAGCGCCGGGCGCCGTCGTGCCAGGTGAAGCCCCGCCTGCCGTCCCAGGTGGACGCGGCGATCTCGTTGACGTACGGCTCCAGGCGATCGAGCGCCTCGGGGCGCACCCACAGGAAGCCGGTGCCGCGCGGGCCGCGCAGGAACTTGCGGCCGGTGGCGGTGAGCATGTCGCAGCCGAGCTCGGCGACGTCGACGGGGAACTGGCCGACGGACTGGGTGGCGTCGAGGAGGAAGGGCACGCCCGCGGCCCGGGTGATGCGGCCGATCTCGGCGGCGGGGTTGACCAGGCCGCCGCTGGTGGGGACATGGCTGATGCCGACCAGCCTGGTCCGGTCGTCGATGAGGTTGGCCAGGGCGGTGGTGTCGACCTGCCCGGACGCGTCGTTGGGGACGACGACGACCTCGGCGCCGGTGCGCTCGGCGATCTGCAGGTAGGCCAGGACGTTGCTGCCGTATTCGGCTCGGCCGGTGAGGATACGGTCGCCCGCCTTGAACGTCATGGAGTAGAACGCGGCGTTCCAAGCGTGGGTGGAATTGTCGAACAGCGCGACCTCACCGGGCCTGCCTCCCACGAGCTGGGCGAGGTGCGCGTGGGCGGCGTCGATGCGGTCCCGTTCCCGGGCCGCGGCCTCGTAGCCGCCGATGGCGGCCTCCAGCTCCAGATGGGCGGTCACGGCCTCAAGGGTCCGCCGGGACAGCAGGCCGGCCCCCGCGTTGTTGAGGTGAATCCGGTTCGCGGTGCCCGGGGTGTCCCGGCGGAGCGCTTCGATGTCCATGATCTGTGTCCCATCCGTACGGTTCGGCGCGGTGTTGCTCTGCTGTAACGCTCCCAAATCGCCAACATTCAGTAAAGTGAATGTTTCTGGATCTGATAGGTCACAGAATTTGATGGATTGGATGGTGGGCATGTACAACCTGCGCCGTCTGGAGGTGCTGCGGGAGCTGAAGCACCGCGGCACCCTGGCCGCCGTCGCGGCGGCCATGTCGTACAGCCCGTCCGCCGTCTCCCAGCAGCTGAGCCTGCTGGAGTCCGAGGTCGGCGCGCCGCTTCTGGAGCGGGACGGCCGCAGGGTGCGGCTGACGCCCCAGGCCGAGATCCTGGTCGCGCACACCGAAACGGTGCTGCAACAGCTCGACCGGGCCCAGACGGAGATCGCCGCCTCCCTGCACGAGATGGTCGGCACCCTGCGGGTGGCCGCCTTCCAGACCGCGATGCTCACCCTGGTGCCCACCGCCCTGACCTGGCTGCGCGACACGCATCCGGGCGTACGCATCGAGGTGACCCAGGCCGAACCGGACACCGCACTGCCCGCCCTGCTCGCCCGCGATGTCGACCTCGTCATCGACGAGACCTTCCCCGGGCATGCCCGCCCGCCTCAACCCACCGAACTGAGCCACCACGTGCTGGGCGAAGACCCGATGCGGCTGGCGGTCCGCGACCTCGCCGTGCGGTCACTACCCGAACTGGCCCAGCACCCCTGGGCAATGGAACCCCGCGGCACCCCGGCCAGACAGTGGACCGTCTCCGTCTGTCACGCGGCCGGCTTCGAGCCCGACGTCGCCTTCGAGTCCGCCGACATGCTGGTACACGCCCGCCTGGCGGCACAGGGCCACGCCGCGGCCTTCCTCCCGGATCTCCTGTGGTTCGACCGCGCCCCCGACGTCACCCTGCTCAAACCCGCGCCCACGCACCGGCGCGCGATCCTGGCCACGGCCCGTACCTCCGCGAACGACCATCCGCTGGTCCGCACGGTCCTGTTCAGCCTCCGCCACGCGGTGCAAGAAGCGACCACGGCCGTAGGCCGGCACCTGGGGAACAACAGCCGGTAGTACGGCCGCCGCTGCATGCTCCCGGCCTGCCAGGTGCCGTCCTGCCGCTCGTGCCGGTCGTCGACATGCACTGGCTCGCCAGCGCCAGCGCCAGCGCCAGCGCCAGCGGCGCAGCCGTGTCCGTGTCCGTGTCCGTGTACCTCACCCTGTTCACCGTCTACCTGGCCTACCGGCTCTTCGGGCACGGCCTGCGCCGCACCCCGCGTCGGTGGCCACGTCGCTGACCCTGGCTGTCGCCGCTTGTACTGCTGGCGGCTGACGTGGCGGGCGTGAATCATGTGGGCTGCGTCTGTCCAGGCGCTGTCGACCCGTTGCGTCAGTGACGCCCGGCGTGGTCGGACAGCCGCCGGGGGAGCAGGTGCATGGCCCCGCCTCATCCGTGATGAGTGCGCGCAGACAGCCCCACATCGCAGCATGGGAGAGCAGCACGTTGCCCCGTACGACACCACCACGACCGATCGACGTCACCGCCGTACTGCCCGAACTGGCAGCCCACACCAGGGAGACGACCCGGCTGCACCCGAGGCCCGGCGCCCCGGACGCCGCCGACAGCTCGATCGGCGGTCCGCTGCTCTGGCCCGCGGGTGAGCCGTGGCCCAGGTGTTCCGCGCCCCGTATGGTGCAGCGCAGTGAGCCGATAGCCCCCGCGCTCGTCACCGCGTTGCAGCAGGCTCAGGCCCAGCGGGAGGCGCAGCAGGGGTCGGGGCGCGGCGGCCGGCGCAGTCCGGAGGAGTTCGCTCTGCTCGACGAAGCATCCGACCGCCACGGCGCGTCCTTCGACCTCATCCACTACACCACCCACTGGTACGAGTCCGAGGCGCATGCGGAGCCGAACCCCCTGGTGGCCGTCGCCCAGCTGCACGCCCGCGATATCCCGACCGTCGGCTTCCCCTCGGGGACCGACCTCCTCCAGGTGCTGTGGTGCCCTACCACTCACCAGGATCTGCCCGGCCAGCCCCGCTTTTACGGGGGCCCGTCCGTGCACCTCGTCTGGCGGCGCGCGTCCGATGTCTCCTCCGCTCCCGGCAGCGCGCCGCCGCAGCCCCGGGATACACACGACTCCTACCTGCCCACCCCGTGCGTGCTGCACCCCGAGCAGGTGACCGAGTATCAGTACGCGGATCTGTTGCCGGACGCGCTCCGCGAGCGCCTCGACGCGCAGGACGACCTGTGGCTGGACGAGACCGATTTCGCTTACCAGTACGACCTGTCCATCGCCCCCGGCTGCAAGGCCGGCGGCTGGGCATCCTGGCATCTGACCGATCCGACGCCCGTCAACTGTCGGTGCGGAGCGCCGATGGAACTGCTGCTCAGCTTCGACAGCAGCGAATGGGACGGTGGCTCCAAGAGCTGGCGCCCCATCGAGGACTCCGAGGCCAACCAAGTGGGTGCCTGCGCGCCAACCGGATTGACTCCTGGTCGGTGGGGCGCACTGAGGATCTTCATCTGCCCCGTCGACCCGACACACCCCCACCTGCTGAACATCCAGTAGAGGCCGGCCGGCCGCCGCACCTCGTGTATCTCCACACTGCACCCGCCCAGTTCACCAACGGCGAGGCCCCGTCGCCCCGGGGTGTGACGGATTTGAGGATTGCCTGTCATCGCCCCGCGGCTTGGGCATTCTCGGTCACGGGCAGGTCTTGGCACCCTTCGCGACCGTGTGCTGCTCCCACAACGCGAACCATGTCCTCTTGGTTCACGATGTCTCCTTCAGAGATCCGCCCCATCGACGGGCCTCCTCGTTCGACGTGCTCCGCGGTGCGGGTGCTCGCGCCGGCCGAACGGCTCGGCGAACTACGGGAGTTCCGGCCGGCGATGTTCGCGGGCCGGGCGCCCGACGGATGGCCGAGAACGCCGACGGGGCGGCGTACGCCGACGTGGTGTCGGAGTACGCCGCCCTCGGGGTTTCCCTGGTTCCTCGTCTGTGGTGTCGCGCTCAGGCGAACAGCTCGCCGAGCAACTCGGGGCCGATGGCGATGGGGGCGGGGCGGTAGGCGGGCGGCTGCGTGCCCATCAGCTCGCGCACCAGGAAGTCCCAGCAGCGCTTGCGGACGTAGGCCAGGCAGTCGATGAACGTGTGCTCGGCCCCGGGCACGATGAGCAGTTCGAAGTCCTTGTCGGCCGCGATGAGCCGGTCGGCCAGCCGCAGCGTGTGGTCCGGGTGGACTTGGTCGTCCATTTCGCCGTGGATGAGCAGCAGCTTGCCCGCCAACCGGTCCGCGAGGTCCACGTTGGAGGTACGGGCCCAGGCCTCGGGATTGTCCGCGCCGTCGTAGGTCTCCACGAAGCCCAGGTTGAAGTAACGGGCGTCGTGCGAGCCGGAGAGGGCGACTCCGGCCTTGTACACCTCGGGGAAGTCCAACATCGCCCGCGCTGTGGCGAACCCGCCTCCGGAGTGGCCGAAGGCGCCCACTCGGTCCAGGTCCATCCACGGCCGGGTCCGGGCCAGCTGCCGCAGCGCCGCGACATGGTCGGCCAGGCAGCCCGCGTCGGCCAAGTGGCCGTAGGAGGCGTCGTGGAAGGACTTGCTCCGCCCTGGGGTGCCTCGCCCATCCACCGCCACCACCACGAAGCCCAGCGCCGCGAGGGGTTCCGCGTCGAGGCCTATCCCGCCGGGGTCGAAGCATGGGGCGACCCGGTTGACCTGCGGGCCGGGGTAGACGTTGTCCACCACCGGGTAGCGCTGGGCGGGGTCGAACCCCCGCGGCCGGTACAGCACCCCGTAGATGTCCGTCACCCCGTCGGCCGCCTTGACGCAAAACCGTTCCGGCGGCGTCCAGCCGGTGGCGGTGAGCCTGCTGATGTCGGCGCGCTCCAGCTCGACCAGCACCCGCCCGGCCCAGTCAAGGACGCGGGACACCGGCGGGCTGTCGACAGTGGACGCGGAGTCGATGAAGTACTCCTGGTTGTCCGGCATGGTGACGATGTGGTCCAGCTCGTCGTCAGTGACCTTGGCGAAGCCGGAGCCGTCCAGACCGACCCGGCACACCGTGCGCCGGTACGGATCCTCGTCAACCAGCCCGGAGGCGGTGAAGTACACCACCCGCTCGGCTTCGTCGACGCGCAGGATCTGCCGCACCGCCCACTGCCCGGCGGTGACCTGACCGAGCAGTGCGCCGGTGCGCAGGTCGTACCGGTACAGGTGGCCCCAGCCGTCCCGCTGTGAGTACCAGAGCACCTCGTCGGCCAGCACCTGCACGATCGGCGGTTCGTATGTCCACTGGTTGGGCTCCACGCGGGTGGCCCCGGTCTCGCTGAGCACAGTGGTGACCTTGCCGGTGGCCGGTTCCAGCCGGTGCAGGGTGAGCGTGCGCAGGTCGCGGGGCCGGTCGAGGTAGTACACCGCCGAGCCATCCGGAGCCCACCACGCCCACTTGGTCGTGATCGGCGACAACTGCGGCATGAGCAGCGGCTCGGCCTGCGCGCGGACCACCGTGCCCTCGGCGACGTCCAGCACGACCAGCTCGGCCTGCGGCATGTTCTCGTCCCCGGCGTAGGCGTACCGCTGGGTGTGCAGGAGGGGCGCGCCGCCGTCGGCGGGCCTGGCCTCCACGAGGTGGGTTTGCCGGACGTCGCGCTCATCGGTCCGGTGCGCCAGCACCTTCGTCGAGTCGGGCGACCAGGCCACGGCGGGCGGCAGGTGCGGCAGGCCGATTTTGCGCAGCAGGGTGGTGTTGCTCGTGCAGTCCGGGCCGGAGCCGTACTGGTAGTCGGGCTCGCCGTCGGTGGTCAGCGCCCACTCGCGGCCGTCGGACAGTGAGCGCGCCCACAGGTCGTGCCCCCGCTGGGACACCGCGACCTTCTTGTCGGGTGACGGCACCTCCAGCGGGTTGCCCGGCGGCGTGAACTCGGCCCGCTCGCAGGCGTAGTTGTCCAGCCGGCAACGCCAATGCTCGCCGAACGCGTCGAACTCCACGGTGTTCCCGGCCAGTTCGATGGCCATGAACGGCAAGGCCTCAGGGGCGACCTGTTGCCCGGAGGCGGCGGCCAGCGCGGCGGCGAGCAGGGCGTGGTCGAAGGCCGGCTCGCGGGTGCCCGCCGACGGGTCGACCAGCACGAACCTCCTGCCGACGCCATTGCTCACCGCGTACCAGAAACGGGCACCTCCGTCGATCCACTGCGGCCTGACCTTGTCGCCGATGACGAGCTCGCCAGGGCGGGCGGGCCGGCGGAGGAGTTGCTCCGCGGCCTGGTAGTCCTGAGTGGTGCTCATTCTTTCGGTCCTTCCTCGGTGTCGGTTCGGGGCATGGTGATGCCCCGGTGGTGCCATCTCGGCAGGGGTGATGAGGGCAGATGAGGGCAGGGGAGGGGTGCTCCTTTCAGAGGCTGCGGGCGGTGATGTCGCCGTAGGCGGTGGTCGCGTGGATGTTCAGGCCGGCGGTGCCTTCGGTGTTCTTGAGTGCGTTGTGGATCCGGCCGTAGGTGGTGCCGGCGTCGAGGGAGGCGGAGACTCCGCGGGCGGCGCCGACCGAGATCTCGCC
>NZ_JBVHTY010000037.1:0-21760 GCF_055565615.1 Streptomyces sp. NPDC028368
GATTTGCCCAACCGTCAGCGACTGTTCACACAGTCACATCAACGAACACCGCCGCCACCCGTCACGCCACATGCGGTTGCAGTACTAGGGGGACGTCGAACGCATGCCGTAGGGGGTGAAAACGCCCCCTGCGGGCCACAACGTGGCGGGCCGGGGCGGATATTCCGGGGCACCCCACGCGATCGCCAAGCCGCCGCCAGGGCGCCGCCCAGGCCCGAGCCGCCCCCTGAAGCCAAGCCACGAGCGAGCTCGCCGCCCCCGAAAGCCCAGCCCAAGCGCACAGCTCACCGCCCCTGAAGCCAAGCCACGAGCGCAGCTCACCGACCCGAAAGCTCAGCCCAAGCGCGCAGCTCACCGCCCCCCGGAGCTCCGTAGCCGCTGAAGCGTCTCCCGCGCGCTGGTTTTCAGCATCGTCGCCACTTCATCGCCGGCCGGCTGCGTGCCGGAGGTGTTGCCCGATGCGTAGTTCGACCATGTCGACTGATACGTCAGCCAGCCGTCCCGTACGCCGAGGACCATGTACGAGGTGGCGGCGCTGCCGTCCGTGTTCTTCTGGGTCACCAGATAGGCCTCGTCGCCGATGCCCGTGACCGGCTCGACCCGGTAGCCGACCGTGGTCGCCTGCTTCTCGTACGCTCGGTAGACGGCCGCGAACTCCGGGCCCGGGTCGCTCTTCTTGTGCAGGGTGGCGGTGGTGTAGAGCCAGGTCGATGAGTAGGCGGAGCTGCTCGCGTTCTTCGCCTTCAGCGAGATGTTGCACCCCATGCTGTCCATCGCGCTCTGCTGGGACCCGCTGTGCTGCGGATTGGCAGCGGCGGTCTTTCCGTCCGAGCCGGCGCCCTGGCCGTTGTCCTCGAGGGTGAAGCCGGCGTTCTGGAACGGCGTCGTCGACGTGGCCGCGCACAGGTTGTCGGTGTACGAGTAGCCCGCCAGATCGGCACGCGGCGCCGACGAGAAGGCGCCGGTGGCGAACATCACGGAGCCCCAGACCGCGGAGGCGGCGACCGCCCCGCCGATCGCACAGACCCAGCCGGACACACCCCGGCCGGCGCCGCCGCCCGCCCCGCCCGCAGGCGGATAGCCGTACCCGCCGGGCGCCGGGATGCCGTACTCACCGGGCGCCTGCCCGTAGGGACTGACCTGCGGTGTGACAGGCGCGCCAGGCGTGCCAGGTGCGTGAGGAGTGGCGGGTGTGTGCGGAGTACCGGGTGCGTGAGGAGTACCGGGTGTATTCGGTGCGCCGGGTGTGCCCGGTGCGGCATAAGGGTCGTATGCGCTGTTCTGGTCCCCCGGGAGCGACATGACCGCAGATTAGCGGACAAGTGAGAGATCCGGCCCCTGTCGGAGCAACGAAAAACCCCGCCACGCCCCGGGGAAGGGGCGAAGGCGGGGCCTTCGTCTTCAGCATGTGCGGCTGGGCCGGCGGAATCCGCCGGCCGGGCCGGGTGCGCCGCACCCGCGTGGCGAACGCAGGCCGTGTGCGGCGCGGTGGTGCACCGGTCAGGGAGCGGAGAGAGGGGCCGCTGAGTCCCTGTCGGCAGGGGTACTGCAGGTAAAGCGGTCAGTCAGGCGAAGGTTCAGCCCTTGAGGGCGAAAACCTTCTTGGCCAGCGCCGACTTCCTGTTGGCGGCGGCGTTCTTGTGGATGACGCCCTTGCTGACGGCCTTGTCGAGCTTCTTGCCCGCCGCGGCGAAGGCCTCGGTGGCCTTCTGCGCGTCGCCGGCCTCGATGGCCTCACGGGTACGACGGATCGAGGTCTTCAGAGCGGACTTGACAGCCTTGTTGCGCTGACGAGCCTTCTCGTTGGTCTTGATCCGCTTCATCTGGGACTTGATGTTCGCCACGAAAGAGCCTTTTCAGGTTCGTTGGAGTTTCGAGTTGCGCCGCGCACCAGAGAGGGCACGAAGCGCAGTGGACCAGGTTACCAGCAGGGGCTACGACGTCCCAAAACGGTGTCCCGAACCGGACCGGGGCCGCCCTCCGGCCGCCCGGCAGCGCCGCACGCGTACCGCCCAAACCGGACCGCGCCTCCCGCTCATGGGACCATGGGGGAGACGTCACACAACCGAGTCCCGCCTACCCGCGTTCACTGAATGGACCCTGCGTGCCCGCGACCCCTACGAACGTGCCGGAGCCGAGCCGTACCGACCCGGCCCTCCTCCGTAACTTCTGCATCATCGCGCACATCGACCACGGCAAGTCGACGCTCGCCGACCGGATGCTCCAGCTCACCGGTGTCGTCGACCAGCGGCAGATGCGCGCGCAGTATCTCGACCGCATGGACATCGAGCGCGAGCGCGGCATCACGATCAAGTCCCAGGCGGTCCGGCTGCCCTGGGCCCCCTCCGAGGGCGAGGAGAAGAGCGGTACCACTCACATCCTCAACATGATCGACACTCCGGGCCACGTCGACTTCACCTACGAGGTCTCCCGCTCCCTCGCCGCGTGCGAGGCCTGCATCCTGCTCGTCGACGCGGCCCAGGGCATCGAGGCCCAGACCCTCGCCAACCTCTACCTGGCGATGGAGAACGACCTCACGATCATCCCCGTACTGAACAAGATCGACCTGCCGGCCGCGCAGCCCGAGAAGTTCGCCGCCGAGCTGGCGAACCTGGTCGGCTGCGAGCCCGAGGACGTCCTGCGGGTGTCCGCCAAGACCGGCGTCGGCGTGCCCGAGCTGCTGGACAGAGTGGTCCGCGAGGTTCCGCCCCCGGTCGGCGTCAAGGACGCGCCCGCCCGCGCGATGATCTTCGACTCGGTCTACGACGCATACCGCGGTGTCGTGACCTACGTCAAGGTCGTCGACGGCACACTCAGCAAGCGCGAGCGCATCAGGATGATGTCCACCGGCGCCGCGCACGAGCTGCTGGAGATCGGTACGAACTCCCCGGAGATGACGGCCGCCGACGGGCTGTCCGTCGGCGAGGTCGGCTACCTCATCACCGGCGTGAAGGACGTCCGGCAGTCGAAGGTCGGCGACACGATCACCCAGCTCAGCAAGGGTGCCGTGGAAGCGCTGGGCGGCTACAAGGACCCCAAGCCGATGGTGTTCTCGGGGCTGTACCCGCTGGACGGCTCGGACTACCCGGAGCTGCGCGAGGCGCTGGACAAGCTCCAGCTCAACGACGCCGCGCTGGTCTACGAGCCGGAGACCTCCGCGGCCCTCGGCTTCGGCTTCCGGGTCGGCTTCCTCGGTCTGCTGCACCTCGAGGTCGTCCGCGAGCGCCTGGAGCGCGAGTTCGGCCTCGATCTGATCGCCACCGCGCCCAACGTGGTCTACCGCGTGGACATGGAGGACGGCACCGAGTACATCGTCACCAACCCCAGCGAGTTCCCGGTCGGCAAGATCGACCAGGTGCACGAGCCGGTCGTACGGGCCACGATCCTCGCCCCGAGCGAGTTCATCGGCGCGATCATGGAGCTGTGCCAGAACCGCCGCGGCACCCTGCTCGGCATGGACTACCTCTCCGAGGACCGCGTCGAGATCCGCTACACCCTCCCGCTCGCCGAGGTCGTCTTCGACTTCTTCGACCAGCTCAAGTCCAAGACCCGCGGCTATGCCTCGCTGGACTACGAGCCCACCGGCGAGCAGGCCTCCGACCTGGTCAAGGTCGACATCCTGCTGCACGGCGACAAGGTGGACGCGTTCTCCGCGATCACCCACAAGGACAAGGCCTACGCCTATGGCGTGCGGCTGGTCGCCAAGCTGCGCGAGCTGATCCCACGGCAGGGCTTCGAGGTGCCGATCCAGGCCGCCATCGGCGCCCGGGTCATCGCCCGTGAGACGGTCCGCGCCATCCGCAAGGACGTCCTCGCCAAGTGCTACGGCGGTGACATCTCCCGTAAGCGGAAGCTGCTGGAGAAGCAGAAGGAAGGCAAGAAGCGGATGAAGATGGTCGGCAGCGTGGAGGTCCCGCAGGATGCCTTCATCGCGGTGCTGTCCTCGGACTCCGACGGCGACAAGAAAAAGTAGCCGTACGCGTCAGCGCGAGCAGAAGCAGCAGACAGAAGCAGGGCGTCGTTCCCCCGGGGGCGGCGCCCTGTCGTCTATCCGGGTGGGTATCGGTGCGTATGCGGGGTGCATCACCGGGGCGTACGGAGCGTTGCGTGTCCGGTCCGTGTGCGTCGTGATACGGCCTGTGACCTGGAGTTTTGCTCTCGGCGTAGTGCGCTGCCGGGCGGTGTGTGTGCTATGTGCACCTATCGCACTGGTCACATCATGAACGAGTCGGCCGCAGACCCTTACGCGTCGGCGCAACGCGCTCTACTCTGATCACTGCTCAAAGGTTACTCGCGAGTCACCAGCAACGAAGCGGGCCCCGGAGGATGCCGTGACGGACACCCACACGCTGATCGAAAACCGGCCGCCCTCGGTGGCGACCCTCTTCCTGGAGCGGGTGGCGGCCACGCCCGATGCCGAGGCCTATCGCTATCCCGTCCCGCCCTCCTCGGGGAGCGGCCCCGACGACTGGAAGACGCTCACCTGGGGCGAGGCCGCGCAGCGGGTCCACGGCGTCGCGGCCGGGCTGATCGCGCTGGGCGTACGGCCCGAGGAGCGGGTGGCGCTCGCCGCCAACACCCGCGTCGAATGGATCCTCGCGGACCTCGGCGTGCTGTGCTCCGGCGCCGCCACCACCACGGTCTACCCCAGCACCAACACCGAGGAGACGGCCTACATCCTGGCCGACTCCGGCAGCCGGGTGCTGATCGCGGAGGACGCCGGACAGCTCGCCAAGGCCCGCGAGAACCGCGCCGGACTGCCCGAGCTCGCGCATGTCGTGGTCATCGACGAGGCGGATGCGCAGCCGGCCGAGGGCGACCCCGACGGCTGGGTGCTCTCCCTCGCCGATCTGGAGAAGCGCGGCGCCGCCTATCTGGAGGAGAACCCGGACTGCGTCACCGAGCGGGTCGCCGCCCTGCGCGCCGACCAGCTGGCGACGCTGATCTACACCTCGGGCACCACCGGCCGCCCCAAGGGGGTGCGGCTGCCGCACGACTGCTGGGCGTACATGGCGCGGGCGATCCAGGCGACCGGGATGGTCGCCGCGGACGATGTGCAGTACCTGTGGCTGCCGCTGGCGCACGTCTTCGGGAAGGTGCTGACCGCCGGGCAGGTCTCGGTCGGCCATGTGATCGCCGTGGACGGCCGGGTCGACAAGATCATCGAGAATCTGCCGGTCGTCCGGCCCACGTACATGGCGGCCGTACCGCGGATCTTCGAGAAGGTCTACAACGGCGTGGCGGCCAAGGCCCGCGCGGGCGGCGGCGCGAAGTACAAGATCTTCCAGTGGGCGGCGGGGGTGGCCCGCGAGTACGCCAAGGTCTCCCAGGACAACTTCAAGCGCACCGGCAACGCCTCGGTGCCGTTCGCGCTCGGCGCCAAGCACAAGGTCGCCGACGCCCTCGTCTACGCCAAACTCCGCGATGCCTTCGGCGGCCGGCTGCGCGCCGCGGTCTCCGGCTCGGCCGCGCTCTCGCCCGAGATCGGCTACTTCTTCTCCGGCGCCGGCATCCACATCCTGGAGGGTTACGGCCTGACGGAGTCCAGCGCCGCCAGCTTCGTCAATCCCGGTGAGGCCTACCGCACCGGCACGGTCGGCAAGCCGCTGCCCGGCACCGAGGTACGGATCGCGGAGGACGGCGAGATCCTGCTGCGCGGCCCCGGCATCATGCAGGGCTACCACGGCCTGCCGGACAAGACCGCCGAGGTCCTGGAGGAGGACGGCTGGTTCCACACCGGCGACATCGGCGAGCTGTCCGCGGACGGCTATCTGCGCATCACCGACCGCAAGAAGGACCTGATCAAGACCTCCGGCGGCAAGTACATCGCGCCGGCCGAGGTGGAGGGCCAGTTCAAGGCGGTCTGCCCGTTCGTCTCCAATGTGCTGGTGCACGGCGCGAACCGGAACTTCTGCACTGCCCTGATCGCCCTCGACGAGCCGACGATCATGGGCTGGGCCAAGGAGCACGGCCTGGAAGGCAAGGCGTACGCCGAGGTCGTCGCCACCGACCGGGTCCGCGAGCTGATCGACGGCTATGTCGAGCGGGTCAACGAAGGGCTGCAGCGCTGGCAGCAGATCCGTAAGTTCCGGCTGCTGCCGCGTGACCTGGACATCGAGCACGGCGAGGTGACCCCCAGCCTCAAGGTCAAGCGGCCGGTGGTGGAGCGGGCGTTCAAGGACCTGCTCGACGAGATGTACGCCGGGGCGCGGGAGGCGTAGCACGCCGGTCCGAGGCGGGGCGGGGTGGTCAGGGGCGGCGCGCACGCCGGCCCCGCATCCCCGCCCCCTCTCGTACGGACGTCCTCCCGGCGCTTGTCCATACAGGTTCACCATCGGACATCCCGTACATGTCGGCCAACTCCCCGGGCGTGTCAGCCGAATCACCCCCTTTGAGCTCCAACTTCCGTGACTCCGTGCTTATGGGCGCGCTCGGTCTGTCACTCTGTCGGTGGCGCATCCGGCGCTGACGCGGAGCTGCTCGGGAGTTGGTCAATGAGGACGACAACTTCATCACCACCGGACGACGTCACGGCGGCGCGTATGCAGGCCGACGGCGCCTTTCGTGGCGGGCACTCCCGTGCCGCCTGCCTGCCCGGCGACCCCCGGGCCGCGGCCGCCGCTCGGCAGTTCGTCCGGACGGTGTTCGCCGAGTGGACCGCCCAGGACCTGCCCGGCTCGCAGGACCTCACCGACCGTCTCGCCGACGAAGCGGTCCTGCTGGTCAGCGAGTTGGTCACCAACGCCGTGGTGCACGCGGGCACCGCCGTCGAACTCCGCTGCCGCCTGGAGCCGGCGGCCGGGCCGGATCCGTACGAGAGCCTGAACCCGGCCGGCGAGCCCCAGCCCTACGCGCCCCCGGAAGAGGACCCCGGCGGACCGGACGACACGGCACGGGCCGGCGTCGTCATCGAGGTCTCCGACCACCACCCGGCCCGGCCGGTGCGCGCCCGCGAGGAGGTCCCGGCGTCCGACGGCGGCGGCCACGGACTGCAGTTGATCAGCGCGGTCGCCGAGTCCTGGGGCATCACCTACCGCCGCGCCATGAAAACCGTATGGTTCCGGCTCGGCGTGGGTGCCCGTCCGGAGCCGGAGGGCGCCTTCGACAACCAGCTGCTGCAGCACGGACTGCGCGCCGCCGAACTCCTCGCCCCCACCCCGCGCCGCGCCGTCCGGCAGGCCTCCGAGGGCGACTGGGTCCACCGGGGCGCCCTCTCCTTCCTCGCCGAGGCCTCCGACCTGCTCTCGGGCCAGCTCGACGCCGACCAAGTCGCCTCCCTCGCCGCCCAGTTGACCGTGCCGCGGCTCGCCGACTGGTGCGCGGTGTGGCTCTACGACGGCGACGGCGGCGCGCCCGGACGCGGCATCGAGGGCGACGGCCAGGCGCAGCGGCTCGCCCGCGTCTGGCACTCCAGCGAGAGCCGGATCGACTCGCTGCGTGCCGCACTGGAGAAGGACCCGCCCCCGATGGCGGGCGGCGACACCGGCCTGAGCAGCACCCCCGCCGCGGTCCGCTGGCCCTGGCCACCGGAACCGAACGGCTACGGCCCCGGCGGCGCCTCCCTGGCCTGCCCCCTCGTGGCCGGCGGCCGGCGGCTGGGCACGCTGCTGCTGGGCCGGGCCGGGCTGCTGCGCTTCCCCGACGAGGTGGTCGGCCTGGTGGAGGACCTGTGCCGCCGGGTCGCCCGCGCCATGGCCACCGCCCGCGCCTACAGCCGTCAGGAGCGCATCAGCCAGGTCCTGCAGCGCAGGCTGCTGCCGCGCGGCCGGGCACAGGTGCCCGGGGTGGCGTCGGCGGTGGTCTACGAACCCCGCGAGGGCGCCTGGGCGGGCGGCGACTTCTGGGACCTCTTCGACGCCGGAGACGGCCGCTGGTGCTTCGCCCTCGGCGACGTCTGCGGCAGCGGCCCCGAGGCGGCCGCGGTGACGGGCCTGGCCCGGCCGGTGCTGCGGCTGCTGGCCCGCGACGGCTTCGGCGTCGCCGAGGTCCTCGACCGCCTCAACAAGACCATGGCCCGCGAGGCCGCGGACTCCGTCGCGGCGGTCGCGGCCGCGGTGGCGGCGGCGGGAGCGGGCGCCGAGGCCCCGGTCGAGATCCGCGACGAGGGCGAACAGGCCCGCTTCCTCTCCCTGCTCTACGGCGAGATCGTGCCGTATCACGCCGGCTCCGGCGGCGCCCGCTGCACCCTCGCCAGCGCCGGTCATCCGCTGCCGCTGGTGCTGGGCGCGGACGGCGCGGTCCGGGTCGTCGCGGCGCCGCAGATGCTGCTGGGCGTGGTCGAGGACGCGGCGTACGTCAGCGAGTCCTTCGACCTCTGCGCCGGGGAGACGCTGCTGTGCGTGACCGACGGGGTGACCGAGCGCCGCTCGGGCGGCCGGCTCTTCGACGACGAGGACGGCCTGGCCACCGCC
The DNA here is from genome assembly GCF_055565615.1 of Streptomyces sp. NPDC028368. Classification (NCBI taxonomy): domain Bacteria; kingdom Bacillati; phylum Actinomycetota; class Actinomycetes; order Kitasatosporales; family Streptomycetaceae; genus Streptomyces; species Streptomyces sp. NPDC028368. The sequence continues at coordinate 8,412 of NZ_JBVHTY010000037.1, forward strand.
CTCGCCGCCTGCACGGGCCTGGGCGCCACCGCCGTCGCGGAACACATCCGCAGCACCGTGCACGCGTTCGCGGCGACGCCGCCGGACGATGATCTGGCGCTGCTGGTGCTGCAGGCGTCGGGGAACGGCGTGCCGTAGGGCGGCCCACCGGCGCGGGGAACGGTTCCCGCCGCCATGACGGACAATGGACCCCATGCCTTCCGCACTGCCTGATGGTGAGCCGATGCCCGAGGACGGGGCGCTGCCCCGCCATGCGCTGACGGGGGCCGCCGAGCGGCCCCTCGGCTTCTATCTGCATGTGCCGTACTGCGCGACCCGCTGCGGCTACTGCGATTTCAACACCTACACCGCGAGCGAGCTGCGCGGCTCCGGCGGCGCCCTGGCCTCCCGCGACAACTACGCCGACCATGTGATCGAGGAGATCCGGCTGGCCCGCAAGGTGCTGGGCGACGACCCCCGCCAGGTGGAGACGGTCTTCGTCGGCGGCGGCACCCCGACCCTGCTCCCCGCCGCCGACCTCGGCCGGATGCTGGCGGCCATCCGCGACGAATTCGGCCTCGCCCCGGGCGCCGAGATCACCACCGAGGCCAACCCCGAATCCGTCGGCCCGCGCTACCTCACCGAGCTGCGCGAGGGCGGCTACAACCGCGTCTCCTTCGGCATGCAGAGCGCGCGGCAGCACGTCCTGAAGATCCTCGACCGTACGCACACCCCCGGCCGCCCCGAGGCCTGCGTCGCCGAGGCCCGCGCGGCCGGCTTCGAGCACGTCAATCTCGACCTGATCTACGGCACCCCCGGCGAGAGTGACGACGACTGGCGGGCGTCCCTGGACGCGGCCCTCGGCGCGGGCCCCGACCACATCTCCGCCTACGCCCTGATCGTCGAGGAGGGCACCCAGCTGGCCCGCCGGATCCGCCGTGGTGAGGTCCCGATGACCGACGACGACGTCCACGCCGACCGCTACCTGATCGCCGACGAACGCCTCGCCGCCGCCGGATTCACCTGGTATGAGGTCTCCAACTGGGCCACCACCGACGCCGCCCGCTGCCGCCACAACGAGCTGTACTGGACCGGCGCCGACTGGTGGGGCGCGGGCCCCGGCGCCCACAGCCACGTCGGCGGCGTCCGGTGGTGGAACGTCAAGCATCCGGGCGCCTACGCCCAGGCCCTGGCGGAGGGCCGCTCCCCGGGCGCCGGCCGCGAGATCCTGCCGGACGAGGACCGGCGGGTGGAGCGCATCCTGCTGGAGCTGCGGCTGGTGGACGGCTGTCCGCTGGATCTGCTGGCCCCCGCCGGCGCCCGCGCGGCCGAGCGCGCCCTGGCGGACGGACTGCTGGAGGCCGGGCCGTACGAGGCCGGGCGGGCGGTTTTGACGCTGCGAGGGCGGTTGTTGGCTGACGCTGTGGTGCGGGATCTGGTGGACTGATCGCTCGCCGGGGTGAATCAGTGCGGGAGGCGCCCCTGCCCGCCCCTGCCCTCCGTAGGCTGCCGCCGACGGACCTGTAGCGCGGGCGGATGCGGAGGGGCTCCCAAGTGGCCACTGTGGACGAGCACCGGATGGCCGAGTTCTTCCACGGCCTCGACGTGCCGGAGGGCATCAAGGCCGAGCTCCTCCGGGGAGAGATCGTGCTGTCGGATGCGCGTGATCGCCGCATGGCCGCGTACTTCCGGAGCCTGGAGGTACCGGACGGCGTCCGCGCCGAGCTTCTCTGGGGAGAGATCTTCCTGTCGGCCGACCGCCGTCCGGCCCACGACCTGGTGGTCGAAGCCGTGCGGAACCAGATCCCGAGCCCGCGGTGTCTCCAAAGCCGGCCCGTCGGCATCCCGGATCAGGCCGGCGAAGCCGTGCCGGACCTGGTGGTCATGGAGCGCGGCGTCGAAGCGGCGGCGCGGTGCCCGCTCCCGCCGGAGGTGATCACGATGGTCGTCGAGGTCGTCTCCCCTGCCCGTATCGACCGGACCTACCGAATCAAGCGCTCGGTCTACGCGGCGGGGGCCGTGCCCGCGTACTTGATCATCGATCCCGTCGAGGCCCACTGCGTCCTCTTCACTGAGCCCGTCGGCGGCGGCGAGGAGTCCGACTACGCGGTGAGCCGGACCAGCCGGTTCGGATACCCCGTACCGCTGGACGGCCTCGGCATCGGGCTGGACACCACCGGGTTCCCGCTGCCGTCCCCGGTTACGGGCAGCCGGTGACGAAGTCGATCAACTCCTCCACCCGCCCCAGGAGTTGCGGCTCCAGGTCCTTGTAGGACCGCACGCACGACAGAATCCGCTGCCACGCCGCCCCCGTGTTCTCCGGCCAGCCCAGCGCCCGGCACACCCCCGTCTTCCAGTCCTGCCCGCGCGGCACGCGCGGCCACGCCGCAATCCCCACCGACGACGGCTTCACCGCCTCCCACACATCGATGTACGGGTGGCCCACCACCAGCGCATGATCACCGGTCACCTCGGCCGCGATCCGGGACTCCTTCGAGCCGGGCACCAGATGGTCCACCAGGACGCCGAGGCGAGCATCCGGGCCGGGGGAGAAGCCGCGGACGATCGCCGGCAGGTCGTCGATGCCCTCCAGGTACTCCACGACGACGCCCTCGATGCGCAGGTCGTCGCCCCACACCCGCTCGACCAGCTCCGCGTCGTGCCGGCCCTCCACGTAAATGCGCCCGGCGCGCGCGACCCGGGCGCGGGCGCCGGGAACGGCGAGCGAGCCGGATGCCGTACGGGCCGGACCGCTCGCCGCCGGGCGGTTCTGCGGGCGGACGAGGGTGACGGCCTTGCCCTCCAGAAGGAAGCCGCGCGGAGTCATGGGGAAGACCCGGTGCTTGCCGAAGCGGTCCTCCAGGGTGACCGTCGCCCCCTCGGCGGTCTTCTCGCAGCGGATCACCGCGCCACAGAAGCCCGTGGTGACCTCCTCGACGACCAGATCGGGGTCGGCCGGGACCTCGGGGGCGGGCCGCTGCCTCTTCCACGGCGGAGTGAGGTCGGGGCCGTACTGCTTGCTGCGCATGGGGTCCAGTTCTTTTCAGGCGTCGGGTACGGGGCGGGCGCGGTCAGGGGGACGGCGGCACGCCGAAGCGGACGGCGAGGGCCTCCCGCTGCGCGCGTACGAAGCCGGCGTCCACCACGGCGCCGTGCCCCGGTACGTACACCGCGTCGTCGCCGCCGAGGGCCAGCAGCCGGTCCAGGGCCGCCGGCCACTGCTGGGGCAGCGCGTCCAGGCCGGCGTTCGGTTCGCCGGATTCCTCGACCAGGTCGCCGCAGAAGACGATCTCGGGGGTGCCGCCCCGGCCCGGTACGAGGACGGCCAGGTCGTGGGCGGTGTGTCCGGGGCCGACATTGGCGAGCAGCACCTGCCGGTCGCCGAGGCTGACGGTCAGTTCCCCATGGACGTGATGATGCGGGCTCACCAGCAGATCGGCGGCCTCGGCGGCGGCTTCCCGGTCGACGCCGTGCCGTACCGCGTCCCGGCGCAGCTCGTCCCGGTCGCGCCGCAGCAGATCGGCGAGCCCGGCGGCGCCGAACACCTCGACCCCGGCGAAGGCCGCGGTACCCAGCACATGATCGAAATGCGGGTGGGTGAGCGCGACATGCGTCACTTCCCGGCCCAGCACGCCGCGGATCGCGCGGCGCAGATCGGCGCCGTCGCGCAGGGATGCGCCGGTATCGACGATCATCACGCCGGCCGATCCGGCGATCACGCCGATCGTCTCGTCCCAGCCCGGCATCCGGCGTCTGGCAACACCTTCACCGAGCCGTTCCCACCCGGCCTCTTCCCAAGCAGTGTGCATACCGAGACGCTAGCTCCATCGCGATAGCGTTGCCCGACAGACCGGCCAGAACGGCCGATCGCGGTCATCGGTCGGCCCTTCCTCGCGGCTGCCCTTGCCGGAGCTGTGCTACCCCGCCGTACACTGGCTTCCGGGTCTGGCACTCGGCCCGTGTGAGTGCCAAGAGTGACCGGACGGCGACACGGCAGGACTGGAGGTGCGCGGGATGCTCAGTGAACGCAGGCTCGAAGTGCTGCGCGCCATCGTCCAGGACTATGTCGGGACGGAGGAGCCGGTCGGCTCCAAGGCCCTCACCGAGCGCCATCAGCTGGGCGTCTCCCCGGCCACGGTCCGCAATGACATGGCGGCCCTGGAGGACGAGGGCTTCATCGCCCAGCCGCACACCAGCGCCGGCCGGATCCCCACCGACAAGGGCTACCGCCTCTTCGTCGACAAGCTGGCAGGCGTCAAGCCGCTGTCCTCCCCGGAGCGGCGGGCCATCCAGAACTTCCTCGACGGCGCCGTCGACCTCGACGATGTCGTCGGCCGCACGGTCCGGCTGCTGGCACAGCTCACCCGCCAGGTGGCGGTCGTGCAGTACCCGTCCCTGACCCGGTCCACGGTCCGCCACGTCGAGCTGCTGTCGCTGGCCCCGGCCCGCCTGATGCTCGTACTGATCACGGACACCGGACGGGTCGAGCAGCGGCTGATCGACTGCCAGGCGCCGTTCGGTGAGACCTCGCTCGCGGACCTGCGGGCGCGGCTCAACAGCCGGGTCGTGGGGCGCCGGTTCGCGGATGTGCCGCAGTTGGTGCAGGATCTCCCGGAGTCCTTCGAGCAGGAGGACCGCGGCACGGTCTCGACAGTGCTGTCGGTATTGCTGGAAACTCTGGTGGAGGAAACCGAAGAGCGGCTGATGATCGGCGGCACCGCCAATCTCACGCGCTTCGGGCACGATTTCCCTTTGACCATCCGCCCGGTCCTGGAAGCCCTCGAGGAGCATGTGGTGCTGCTCAAGCTGCTCGGGGAGGCCAAGGATTCGGGCGTGACCGTACGCATCGGGCATGAGAATGCTCATGAAGGCCTGACGTCCACATCGGTCGTCGCGGTCGGTTACGGTTCCGGCGACGAGGCAGTCGCCAAACTCGGCGTGGTCGGACCGACCCGCATGGACTACCCCGGAACGATGGGAGCGGTACGCGCAGTGGCACGTTACGTCGGACAAATCCTCGCGGAGTCGTAAGTGGCCACGGATTACTACTCGGTCCTCGGCGTCAGTCGTGATGCCTCGCAGGACCAGATCAAGAAGGCATTCCGTCGGCTGGCGCGCGAGCTGCACCCGGACGTGAACCCGGATCCCAAGACCCAGGAGCGGTTCAAGGAGATCAACGCCGCTTACGAGGTGTTGTCGGACCCGCAGAAGAAGCAGGTCTACGACCTCGGCGGCGACCCGCTCTCGCAGGCGGGCGGCGGTGGCGCGGGCGGCTTCGGTGCCGGCTTCGGCAACTTCTCCGACATCATGGACGCCTTCTTCGGCACGGCCTCGCAGCGCGGCCCGCGCTCGCGCACCCGCCGCGGCCAGGACGCCATGATCCGGCTCGACATCGAGCTGAACGAAGCGGCCTTCGGCACCACCAAGGACATCCAGGTCGACACCGCCGTGGTGTGTACGACCTGCAGCGGCGAGGGCGCGGCGCCCGGCACCTCCGCGCAGACCTGTGACATGTGCCGCGGCCGCGGTGAGGTCTCGCAGGTCACCCGGTCCTTCCTCGGCCAGGTCATGACGTCGCGGCCGTGCCCGCAGTGCCAGGGCTTCGGCACGGTCGTGCCGACCCCGTGCCCCGAGTGCGCGGGCGACGGCCGGATCCGGTCGCGGCGGACGCTGACGGTCAAGATTCCCGCCGGCGTCGACAACGGGACGCGTATCCAGCTCGCGGGCGAGGGCGAGGTCGGCCCCGGCGGCGGCCCGGCCGGCGACCTCTACGTCGAGATCCATGAGCTGGCGCACCCGGTCTTCCAGCGGCGCGGTGACGATCTGCACTGCACGGTCACCATCCCGATGACGGCTGCGTCGCTGGGCACGAAGTGTCCGCTGGAGACCCTCGACGGAGTGGAGGAGATCGATGTCCGGCCCGGTACCCAGTCCGGCCAGTCGATCCCGCTGCACCAGCGCGGTGTGACCCATCTGCGCGGCGGCGGCCGCGGCGACCTGATTGTCCACGTCGAGGTGCAGACGCCCTCCAAGCTCGATCCCGAGCAGGAAGAGCTGCTGCGGCGGCTGGCCAAGCTCCGGGGTGAAGAGCGCCCCACGGGCCAGTTTCAACCAGGGCAACAGGGGCTTTTCTCGCGGCTGAAGGATGCGTTCAACGGGCGGTAGGTGACCGGCCGGGTGGGGCCGGAGTCCGCTCCGGCCCCGGTTCGGCCTGTAGTGGTGGGCGTGGCACGATGTGGTCATGTCCACCGCACCGACCGATCTCTGCCGCTACCCGATCGTGCAGGCTCCGATGGCGGGAGGCGGCTCGGGTCCCGAGCTGGCCGCCGCCGTCTGCGGCGCCGGCGGTCTCGGCTTCCTTGCTGCCGGCTACAAAACCGCCGACGGCATGTACCAGGAGATCAAACAGCTGCGGTCGCTGACCGACCGGCCCTTCGGCGTCAATCTCTTCATGCCGCAGCCCTCACTGACCGACGCCGCCGCCATCGACGTCTACCGCGAACAGCTCGCCGGCGAGTCCGCCTGGTACGAGACCGATCTCGGCGACATCGAAGGGCCCACTGACGACGGCTACGAGGCCAAGCTCGCGATACTGCGGGAGGACCCGGTGCCGGTGGTGTCCTTCACCTTCGGCTGCCCCTCGCGGGCCGTCTTCGACGCCTTCGCCAAGGTCGGCACGTACACCGTCGTCACGGTCACCACGGCCGCCGAGGCCCAGGCCGCGCAGTGGTCGGGCGCGGACGCGGTGTGTGTGCAGGGCGTGGAGGCCGGTGGCCACCAGGGCACACACCGGGACGACCCGCACGCGGACGGGACCGGCGCGGGGCTCGGCCTGCTGGCGCTGCTCGGCCAGGTCCGCGAGGCGGTGCAGATCCCGGTGATCGCCGCGGGCGGGCTGATGCGCGGGGCGCAGATCGCCGCGGTGCTGGCCGCCGGGGCGACGATGGCCCAGCTGGGCACCGCCTTCCTCGCCACCCCCGAGTCGGGCGCCCACCCGCTGCACAAGCAGGCCCTGACCAACCCCCTTTTCACGCATACGGAGTTGACCCGGGCGTTCTCCGGACGGCCGGCCCGCGGTCTGGTGAACCGCTTCCTGCGCGAGCACGGCCCCTACGCGCCGGCCGCCTACCCCGCCGTTCACTACCTCACCTCCACCGTGCGCAAGGCCGCGGCCAAGGCGGGCGACGCGCAGGGCCTCAGCCTCTGGGCGGGGCAGGGGCACCGGCTGGCCCGGGAACTGCCTGCCGCGCAGCTCGTCGAGGTCCTGGTGGCCGAACTGGACGCGGCATGCGCCGCGTTGTGCCTGCCCCGCGACGGCGCCGCGTCATGACGGCCCCCGTCTTCCTCGTCGACTCCCTCGCGGACGTACGGCCCGGCGGCACGCTGCTGCTGGACGGGCCGGAGGGCCGGCATGCGGTGTCGGTGCGGCGGCTGCGGGTCGGCGAGGAGGTCGTGCTGACGGACGGCGGCGGGACCGGCGCCGAGGGCACGGTGGCCGCCGTCGAGGGCAAGGACCGCCTCACCGTCGCGGTCACCGGCATCCGTACCGAAGCCTCGCCGGCGCCCACCCTCACGGTCGTCCAGGCGCTGCCCAAGGGCGACCGCGGCGAGCTGGCCGTCGAGACGATGACCGAGACCGGCGTCGACGCCATCGTCCCCTGGGCGGCGGCGCGCTGCGTCACCCAGTGGAAGGGCGAGCGGGCCGCCAAGTCGCTGGCCAAATGGCGCGCCACGGCCCGCGAGGCGGGCAAGCAGTCGCGTCGCCTCACCTTCCCCCGGGTCGCCGACCCGCTGACGACCAAGCAGGTCGCCGCCCTTCTCGCCGACGCCGACTTCGCCGCCGTCCTCCACGAGGAGGGCAGTACCCCTCTGGCCACAGCCGAACTCCCCACCAGCGGCAGCATCGTGCTGGTCGTCGGCCCCGAAGGCGGCGTCTCCCCCGAGGAGCTGACCGCCTTCGCGGAGGCCGGTGCCAAGCCCTACCGCCTCGGTACGACGGTCCTGCGCACCTCCACGGCCGGTACGGCCGCCACGGCGCTGCTGCTGGGCCGCACCGGGCGCTGGAGCTGACCCGGACCCTCAGACGGTCACCCCGGCCACCGCCCCGGCGGTGGATATCAGCTCGGTGAGAGTGCCCGCGAAGGTGGGCAGCAACTGCAGGCAGACGGCCCAGGCTTCGACATCGCCGCCCAGGTGCTCATCGGTGAGCGCGATGAGCCGGTCGCGCAGAGCCGGGGAGCCTTCCTGCGGGTCTTCCTGCGGGTCTTCCTGCGGGGGTGTGCCGGTGGCCTGTCCGAGGTACTGCAGGGCCGCTCGGGCGGGGGCGGCGTGGACCAGCAGGTCCTCGGAGGTGAGGTCGCCGCTTTCGAGGGTTGCCGCAACCCAGTCGTCGTCCAGGGAACCGACTCGTTCCCCTAGGGTGCGCAGCACCGCCTCCCGCCGCATCTCCCGCGGGCACTCCTCACGCCCGGCGAGCGCATCCAGCAGGCCGACGGGGAGACTTCCGGCGCGCTGCGCGGCGATCAGCTCGGGCCAGGGGAGCGGGATTCCGTCGCCGGCGAGCCTGCTCACCTGCTCACCCGGGTAGGACCCCTCCTTTCCGAGGAACGCCATCAGCTTGGCCGGGTCCTCCTCGGCGGCGAGCAGGGCATGCAGCCGCTCCGGCCCGTCGGGTGCGTCCAGGAGCTTTTCCGTCCGGCGGCGGAGGGTGACCGGGAGGCGGTCCATGGCCAGGATCTCGCGTACGGCGTCCGGGCCGCAGCGCTCCCATACGGCGATCAGCAGCCGCAGCCGCGCCGCCGGTGCCTGGAGCCTGAGCCGGCCGACGAGCTTACGGGCCACACCGAGGTCGCCGGATTCCAGGCCCGCGATGACCCAGCGACGGTAGTGGCCGAGGTTGACCTCATCGAGCGCGTCCAGCAGCTCGGCGGGCACCGTACGCCGCCCGCCGCCGCGCAGCCGCCCGGCGAGCAGCCGCTCCCGCTCCTGCTGGTCGATACGGCAGTACAGGAACAGACGGGCGTCGACGGCCGGTTCGTCGAAGGCGAAGAGGTACTCGAGCTCGGCGGGGGAGAGCCGGTCGGTGGAGGCGTACGAGGCGAGAGCCGGCACACCATGGGCGGCCACGATCGCCTCCAGGACGGCCGGGGCGGGATCGCCGTACACCAGGAAGTGCTGCACGGCGCGCGGGTCCAGGTGCGGTACGACGGCGATCTGCGCCGCCTGCGAGGCGCACTGGAGGACTTCGAGGAACGCGGCCCGGGACTCTCCGGGGGCGGTGGCCGGGAACACCGCGTCCAGGGGGTGCGGCCAGGTGGTGTTGCGCTTCTTACCGGAGGCGGGCGAGGCGGCGTCGGCCACCAGCTCGGGGGCGGTGCCGTCGGCGCGCCCCAACCGGGCGTAGAACGTCAGCCAGTTGACCGGGTCCGTGCCCAGCGGGGCGACGAGACCGGCGACGGCCTCGCGGGTCGGTTCGTGACCGTAGGGGAGGGCGCCCAGCACGTCCCGCGCCGGCGTCAGCTCGCTCAGCGCGCGCTCGACGGGGAGCCACCCCGCCCGCACGCCGTTCGGGATGACCCGGTCGGCGGGCAGGTCTCCGGCCTCGGTCTGCAAAACGGCCTGCGCGACCAGCTGCTCCGGGCAGCCCTCCCAGGCGAGGAGACCGAGCAGGGGATGGGTGTGCCACGGGTGGGGAGCCATCGACTTCCCGCCGACGGGCCGGCGGTCGTGCTCGCGCAGTAGGAGATCCCACTCCAGGCCGGCGGGCCGCTCGATGCCTCGCTCCCCCAGGCGCACCCGCAGCAGGGCCTGCGCATGCGCCGGGTCCATCCACTCGCCGGCCGGCCGCCGTTCCTGGAGGTAGGCCCCGGGGTCGGGTGCCGCGGCGGCGGCGCGCAGCAGCTCGGCCAGCCCCGGGTGGCCGAGGCCGTCCGCCGACCCTTCGACGATGCCGGCCAGTTCCCCGACGGCCGAGGCTCCGCCCGTGTCGGCGAGGGTGCGGCAGGCGTCCAGGACGACGGCCGTCGGGAGCTCCCGGCCCAGTTGGACGATGGCGTGGCGGACCAGCTCCGGGAACGGACCGCGCAACGCCGGGGCGAGCGCGTTTTTTTCGCTGACGTAGTTCAGGACGTACGGGACGAGCCCGCCCTTGGCGTACCAGCGCTCGTCCGAGGCATCGGCGGCGGCCAGGATCGCCGAGAGGAACTCGGGCTGCCGGGCCCGCCGCGGACTGTAGACCACCTGGGCAGTCCTCGGATCGCCCGTCGCGGCCGCCCGCAGCAGGAACTCCCGGGGATCACCGGTCACCGCGCGCAGCACGCCCGCTCCGTCCTCCAGCCCCGGGAGCAGCTCCGCCGCCTCCCTCGATACATCGAGCCGGCCGGGCAGCGCGGCCAGGAACTCCGCCCGCATCCGCCCGGCGAGCGCCTCGGCGATGGCCGGGTCGGCGAGTCGCAGAGCGTGGCAGAGGTAGGTGGGCGGAGTGCCGGTCACGTGGGCGGTTCCCTTCGCGGAGCGGTCGGAGCGGTCGGAGCGGTCGGTGCGGATCGGTACGGAATCGATCGTGACACGGACCACTGACAACGCAGCGGGGGCGCCGACCGGGCCGCTGTGATCCGGGAGTTCACGCGTGAACGTGCGTCATGGCCCCGGCGGTGGCGGCGAGTTCGGGCAGCGTCCCGGCGAACGTCGGCAGCAGTTGGAGGCAGACGGCCCAGGCCTCGGCGTCCGTGGCCAGATGCTCGCGCGTGAGGGCCGCGGCCCGCTCACGGACCGGGCGCAGCTCTTCCCCGGCGGGCCGGTCATCGGCGTACCGTCGCAGGCAGTCGAGGGCCGCGCGGGCGGGGGCCGCGTGGGTCAGGATGTCCTGCGGGCTGAGCGTCCCACGCTCCAGGGCGTCGTGTATCCACCTCGCCCCGGACTCGGAAACCGTGCCCAGCGCCGTCAGCAGCAGCTCGCGGGGGCAGTCCGGGTGGTCCACCAGCGCGGCCGGCAGGCCGGCGGGGAGCGTACCGGCGTCGTGTGCCGCCACGAGCGCGGGCCAGGGCGGCTCGTGGCCCTCGCTGCAGAGCCGGTGCAGCCGCTCCCGGGGGGAGTCGGACGGCCTGGTGAGGAACGCCAGGAGCCGGGCCGGTGACTCCTCCTCGGCGAGCCGGGAGCGCAGCTGCTCCAGGCCGTCGGGTGCGTCCAGCAGCCGCTCCGTCCGGCGGCGGAGGGTGACGGGGAAGCGGTCCATGGCCAGGATCTCGCGTACGGCGTCCGGGCCGCAGCGCTCCCATACGGCGGCCAGCAGCCGCAGCCGGGACGCGGGCACATGCAGCCGCAGCCGGCCGGCGACCCGGCGGGCCACGCCGAGGTCACCGGATTCCAGGCCGGCGATGAGCCAGTCGCGGTGGTGGCCGACACCGACCTCTTCCAGCACGGCGAGCAGCTCCTGGGGGACCGGGCGGATGCCGCCGCACCGCAGTCGTCCGGCCAGCATCCGCTCCCGCTCGGCCCGGTCGAGGCCGCCGTAGCGGAACAGCTGGGCGTCCACCGCCGGCTCGTCGAGGTCCAGGAGACAGGCCTGCTTCTCGGCGGGGAGGTCGTAGGCGGCGGCCATCGCCACCTGGGCCGGGATGCCATGGGCGGCCACCACTGCGTCGCGGACCGCCGGGGACGGGTCGCCGTAGACGAGGAGATGCTGCACGGCCCGCGCGTCGAAGTGCGGGACGACGGCGATCTGCGCCTCCTCGGAGGCGCACTGGAACATGCCGAGGAACGTCGGCCGGGTGGAAGCGGGATGGACGGCCGGGAACTCCGCCTCCGCAGGCCGCGGCCAACTGGCGTAACGCTTCTTGCGGGTGGCCGTCGAGGTGGCGTCCGCGATCAGGTCGGCGACGCTGCCGCGGGCGCGCCCGATGCGGGCGTAGCACGTCAGCCAGTTGACGGGGTCCGTGCCGAGCCGGGCGAGCAGGCCGGCGAGCGCCTTACGGGTCGGTTCGTGGTCGTAGGGCAGCGCATCCAGCACCGCCTCCGCCGGCGCCACCTCGGCCAGCACACGGTCCACGGACAGCCGGCCCGCACGGATACCGCGTCCGAGGACGTTCTGGAGGAGCGTCCAGCGGTTGGCCGCCCCGGGCATGGTGAGCGCCTCGAAGGGCAGCTCGGCGGCGAAGCGTGCGGTGTTGTCCGGGTCGTCGCGGAAGCTCTCCCACACCAGGCCGGCGGGGCACCCCTCCCACCGGGCGAGCCGGAGCAGCCGGCTGCCGTCCCGGAAATCCGGCACCCGGCTGGTCTCCTGGCCGAAGGGAAGACGCTCGTGCTCGCGCCGGAGCAGGTCCCAGGAAAGGCTGTCGGGCCTGGCCGAAGGGCCGTTGCCGGTACGGAGATCCAGCAGGGCGCGCACCTGGTCCGGGTCGGCCCACTCCCCGGCAGGCCGGCGCTCCCTCAGGTATGTCTCAGGGTCGGGGGCGTCCACCGCCTGCCGCAACATGTCCGGCAGCCAAGGGTGTCCGAGGTCGCCAAGCTCCGGTATCCCCTCGAGGCCGCGGCTGAACGTGTCGATCGCCGTGCGGCCCCCGAGCTCCGCGAGGGTGATGCAGGCGTCCAGGACGACCGGCGGCGGGAGGTAGGGACCGAGCATGGCGACGGCACAGGCGACCATTCCATCGAACCCGCAGGTCAGGGCGAGAAGGAGAGCGGGACCGGGGGCCTCGTCCTGGAGCACCGGGATCAGGCCGTCCTCGTCGCACCAGCGCGGGTCGGCGGGGTCGGCGGCGCGCAGTATCACCGACAGCAGGCCGAAGCCGTTGTCGATCGCGGGCCGTTTGACGCCCGAGGCGTCGCGGTACTCCGCACTCCACAGCGCGCGGGCAACCAGCGGGTCACCGGTCTGTGCCGCCGCTGTGAGGAACTCCTCGGGCCCGACGGTCAGGGTGGCCCGCAGCGCCGCGGCGTCCGGCCCGGCCAGCTGCGCCACCCTCTCTTCCGGGAGCCCGAACCGGTCGGCGAGAACGGCCAGCAGCTCCGGCCGCAGCCGTTCGGCGAGCGCGTCGGCGGTGGCCGGGTCCGCGAGGCTCAGCGCGAGACAGAGCGCGGAGCGGGAGCTGTCGGTCACGGGTGAGGTCCCTTCGCGGAGCGGTCGGAGCGGTCGGAGCGGTCGGAGCGGTCGGAGCGGTCGGCGCGGTCGGCGCGGCCGGACCGGTCGGTACGGATCGGTACGCAACCGATCGTGACACGCCCCACTGACAACGCAGCGGTGGGGGGGGGGCCCCCCCCGGCCCCCCCCCCGGCCCCCCCCGGCCCCCCGCCCCGCCCCCCCCCGGGGGGGGGGGGAGGTGAACGGGCGGGGGGGGGGGGGGTGGGGGTAGCCCCCCCGCCCCCCGGGCGCC
>NZ_JBVHTY010000038.1:0-17610 GCF_055565615.1 Streptomyces sp. NPDC028368
TTACATTTCGAACCCGGAAGCTAAGCCTTTCAGCGCCGATGGTACTGCAGGGGGGACCCTGTGGGAGAGTAGGACGCCGCCGAACAAATTTTAGAGAAAGCCCCGTTGGGAACTTGGTTCCCAACGGGGCCTTCTCGCGTTTTCCAGGATGTGGGACCCGCGGCGTGGCGCGGCCGGCGGGGCAGGTAAGGTCAAGGACGTCATTGGCACATTTCCCACAGGAGGCTTCCGAGTGGAGGTCCAGGAGACGCAGGTCCAGACGGATCGCGTCCTCACCATCCCGAACATTCTGAGCATGGCGCGCCTGGCCGGCGTGCCGGTGTTCCTGTGGTTGATCCTTTGGCCGGTATTCGGCGGCCCGAAGGCTGACAACTGGGCATTGCTGGTCCTCGCGCTGAGTGGTGTCAGCGATTACCTGGACGGCAAGCTCGCCCGGCGCTGGAACCAGATCAGCAGCCTCGGCCGGATCCTGGACCCCGCGGCCGACCGGCTCTACATCCTCTCCACCCTCGTCGGGCTGACATGGCGCGAGATCCTGCCGGTCTGGCTCACCGCAGCGCTGCTGGCGCGCGAACTGATGCTGCTGATCGCGGTCGGATTCCTGGGGCGTCACGGGTATGGCCCTCCCCAGGTGAACTTTCTGGGCAAAGCGGCTACGTTCAACTTGATGTATGCCTTCCCGTTGCTCCTGCTGAGCGGCGGAAGCAGCTGGCTTCACACGCTCGCCGCCATTTTCGGATGGGCGTTCGCAGGATGGGGTACGGCGCTCTATTGGTGGGCAGGGATCCTCTACGTGGTCCAGGTCCGCCGGCTCATCAGGGCGGACGCCACGGCCGACTGAGCTCGCCGAAACGGCAGATTGTGCCAAGGCCCGGCGCCCGTACGTGAGCACGAGAACAGTGGGCGATCTGGACAGGTGAAGTCGGCAAGACCGTCGTCTCTTAGAGGAGGACGCTTCCGACATGAAGGCCGTTGTGATGGCGGGCGGTGAAGGCACTCGCCTTCGCCCTATGACGTCGAGCATGCCGAAGCCACTGCTGCCGGTGGCCAATAGGCCGATCATGGAGCATGTGCTGCGGCTGCTGAAACGGCATGGTCTCACCGAGACCGTCGTGACCGTGCAATTCCTTGCCTCGCTCGTCAAAAACTATTTCGGCGACGGGGAAGAGCTCGGAATGGAGCTCACCTACGCCCACGAGGAAAAGCCGCTGGGCACCGCGGGCAGCGTGAAGAACGCAGAGGAAGCCCTCAAGGACGACGCTTTTCTGGTCATCTCGGGTGACGCCCTCACCGACTTCGATCTCACCGACCTGATCCGCTTCCACAAGGAAAAGGGTGCCCTCGTCACCGTCTGCCTGACGCGGGTTCCCAATCCACTGGAGTTCGGCATCACCATCGTCGACGAAGAGGGTCGGGTCGAGCGATTCCTGGAAAAGCCCACCTGGGGTCAGGTGTTCTCGGACACCGTCAACACCGGCATCTACGTGATGGAGCCGGAGGTCTTCGACTATTTCGAGCCCGATGTACCGGTGGACTGGTCCGGTGATGTCTTCCCGCAGCTCATGAAGGAAGGCAAGCCGATTTACGGCTATATCGCCGAGGGGTACTGGGAGGACGTCGGCACTCACGAGAGTTATGTCAAGGCCCAGGCCGATGTGCTGGAGGGCAAGGTCGACGTCGAGATCGACGGCTTCGAGATCTCGCCCGGGGTATGGGTGGCCGAGGGCGCCGAGGTGCATCCGGACGCGGTGCTGCGGGGGCCGCTGTATATCGGCGACTACGCCAAGCTCGAGGCGGATGTGGAGATCCGCGAGCACACCGTCGTCGGATCCAATGTCGTGGTGAAGAGCGGCGCCTTCCTGCACAGGGCCGTGGTGCACGACAACGTCTATATCGGGCAGCACAGCAATCTGCGGGGCTGTGTGATCGGCAAAAACACCGACATCATGCGGGCCGCGCGGATCGAGGACGGCGCGGTCATCGGCGATGAATGTCTGATCGGCGAAGAGTCGATCGTTCAGGGCAACGTACGCGTCTATCCGTTCAAGACCATTGAGGCCGGCGCCTTCGTCAATACCTCGGTGATCTGGGAGTCCCGCGGCCAGGCGCATCTCTTCGGCGCCCGTGGGGTGTCCGGAATCCTCAACGTCGAGATCACCCCGGAACTCGCCGTACGGCTTGCGGGTGCGTATGCCACCACGCTCAAGAAGGGCTCCACGGTGACGACCGCCCGTGACCACTCCCGTGGTGCGCGGGCGCTCAAGCGTGCGGTGATCTCCGCGCTGCAGGCCAGCGCCATCGACGTACGCGACCTGGAGAACGTCCCGTTGCCGGTTGCCCGCCAGCAGACCGCCCGGGGCAGCGCCGGCGGCATCATGGTCCGTACGACGCCCGGGGTGCCGGACTCGGTCGACATCATGTTCTTCGACGAACGCGGCGCGGACCTCTCCCAGGGCGGTCAGCGCAAGCTCGACCGGGTCTACGCCCGCCAGGAGTACCGTCGGGCCTTCCCCGGAGAAATCGGCGATCTGCGTTTCCCGGCGAGCGTCTTCGACTCGTACGCCGGATCCGTACTGCGGGCTGTGGACACCACAGGCGTCGCCGATGCCGGGCTGAAAGTCGTCGTGGACGCCTCCAACGGCAGCGCCGGTCTGGTGCTGCCCAGCTTGCTGGGGCGGCTCGGCGTCGACTCGCTCACGATCAACCCCGGTCTCGATGAGTCCCGGCCGACCGAGACGGCCGATGCCAGGCGCTCCGGGCTCGTACGGCTCGGGGAGATCGTGGCGTCGGCGCGGGCCGCCTTCGGTGTGCGATTCGACCCCGTGGGCGAACGGCTTTCCCTGGTGGACGAGCGCGGCCGGATCATCGAGGACGACCGTGCGCTGCTGGTGATGCTGGATCTGGTGGCAGCCGAACGGCGCAGTGGGCGGGTGGCGCTGCCGGTGACCACGACCCGTATCGCCGAGCAGGTGGCGGCGTACCACGGGACGCAGGTGGAGTGGACGACGACCTCGCCCGACGATCTGACCCGGGTGGCCCGGATGGAGGGCACGGTCTTCGGCGGGGACGGCCTCGGCGGGTTCATCATTCCCGAGTTCAGCAGCGTCTTCGACGGCGCGGCCGCGTTCGTCCGGCTGATCGGTCTGGTGGCCCGTACTCAGATCACGCTCAGCCAGATCGATGCGCGGATCCCGCGGGCGCATGTGCTGCGTCGTGACCTCGCCACGCCGTGGGCGGTCAAGGGTCTGGTCATGCGGCATGTGGTCGAGGCGGCCGGTGACCGGGACGTGGACACCACTGATGGTGTACGGGTCGTGGAGGCCGACGGGCGCTGGGTGCTGGTGCTGCCCGACCCGGCCGAGGCGGTCACGCACCTGTGGGCGGAAGGACCGGACGACGCCTCCGCCCAGCAGCTGCTGGACGAGTGGGCGGCCGTGGTGGACAGCGCCGGCCGCTGAGCCGCGGCCCACCGGCGTGCCCGCAATCGGGCACGCCGGTGGGGCCATTGGGGGACTGCGCGGGCGACGTGCGACGATGTGCAGCATGTCGCAGCAGCGCCCCGATCGGAGCACTCCCAGGAAGTCGGCTGCGCGCCCCGATGCGTCCATGTCGCTGCTGACCAACGTGATGGATCACAGCCTCGACGACGGATACGCGGAGGCCGCCGCGCGGAAGTCCGCCGCGGGCACCCGCGGTCTGCCGCGCACCCTGCGGGCGAAGTTGGGCCTGGCCGCCGGTCTGGTGCTGGCGGCCGTGGTCGTCACGGTCGGAGCCGCTCAGGCGCGGATATCGGCACCGACGCTGGCCAAGGAACGCGAAGAGCTGATCCATCGCATCCAGAAGGGCACCAGCGAGGCGGACAAGCAGCAGAAGCGGGTGGACGCGGCCCGGGACGCGGTCAGCCGGATGCAGCGTGAGGCGCTGCACAAGCACGGCGGCGACAAGGCCGAACTGCTGGCCCTGTTGTCCGGTTCGACCGAAGTGACCGGACCTGGCGTGAAACTTGTGGTGGACGACGCCAAGGACGCGGAGTCCAGTGGGGGAGGGCCGCGGGAGAGCAGTGGCTTCTCCGACACCGGGCGGGTACGGGACCGGGATATGCAGCGCGTGGTCAACGGCCTGTGGGAGTCCGGTGCGGAGGCCATCTCCGTCAATGGGCAGCGGCTTACGTCACTCTCGGCGATCAGAGCCGCGGGAGACGCCATACTGGTCGACAACAAGCCACTGGTGCCGCCTTATACGGTGCTGGCGGTGGGGGACGGGCAGCGGCTCAGCACCGCGTTCCAGGACAGCGCCGACGGTCAGTATCTGCACGTACTGCAGGAGAACTACGGCGTACGTACCAGGATTTCCGCCGAGAGCGAGGTCACGCTGCCGCCCGCGCCCAGTTTGATCGTACGTACCGCAAAGCCGCAGGCCGGTGCCGCCAAGGCGGATGGCGCCGACACAGGGAAGGGCACATCGTGATCGCCGTACTGGGCCTCATCGTGGGAGTCGTGGTCGGGCTTGTGGTCCGACCCGTGGTGCCGACGGTGGTCGAGCCCTACTTGCCGATCGCTGTCGTCGCGGCGCTGGATGCCGTGTTCGGTGGTCTGCGCGCCATGCTGGACGGCATCTTCGACGACAAGGTCTTCGTCGTCTCCTTCCTCTCCAACGTCGTCGTCGCGGCGCTGATCGTCTTCCTCGGCGACAAATTGGGCGTCGGCGCCCAACTCTCCACCGGCGTCGTCGTGGTGCTGGGAATCCGGATCTTCTCCAACGCTGCCGCGATCCGCCGGCACGTCTTCAGGGCGTGAGGCGGATGGCAACGGACGAGACCCCTGAGCCGGAGAAGAAGCCGGAGCCGCAGCCGGACCGTAGCCCCGCCGACCGGCAGCCGATGCCTCCCGAGAGCCGGCCCGCCCCCAAGGTCGCGGGGGAGGGAACCGAAGGGCGTAAACCGGACGACGCGCAGCAGAACGATCAAAAGCCGACAGGTGTCGACGCTCCGGCCGCGGAAGCGGAAAATGGGGCTCCTGGAAAGCCGGAGAACGGTCGCCAGCGGCTGGCCGCGAGCCTGTGGCCGCCGCGGCTGACCCGGGCTCAACTGATCGTTGCGCTGCTCCTGTTCATTCTCGGCCTCGGTCTGGCGATTCAGGTACGTTCCACGAGTGACAGCAGTGCGCTGCGAGGTGCGCGCCAGGAGGACCTGGTGCGCATTCTGGACGAACTGGACAACCGCTCCCAGCGGCTGACGGACGAACAGCGGCGCCTGGAAGGACAGAAGACCGAGCTGGAGAACAGCTCGGACCAGGCCGAGGAGGCCCGTAAGCAGACCGTGGAGAAGGAGCAGCAGCTGGGCGTGCTGGCCGGGACCGTCGCGGCGCAAGGGCCCGGCATCACCCTGACCATCGACGACCCCGGGCGCTCCGTCGAAGCGGACAAGCTGCTGGACACCATCCAGGAGCTGCGGGCGGCCGGAGCCGAGGCCATCCAGGTCAATGATGTACGGGTCGTCGCGAACACTTCTCTCTCGGATGTCAGCGGCGGCGTGGAGATTGACGGCAAACGGGTCACACAGCCTTACCGCTTCAAGGTCATCGGCAAGCCGGAGGACCTGGAGCCGGCGCTGAACATCCCCGGTGGGGTGGTTCAGACTTTGGAAAAGGAGCAGGCCAAGGTGTCTGTGACCCGGCAAAGGAAGATCATTGTGGATGCCTTGCGAGAGGCGAAGCGGCCTGACTACGCTCGGTCGTCTTCGCAGTGAGGTGTCCGCGTATGTCCATGGCCCGGGGAGGGCATGAGGTAGCGGGGGGTCGGCGCACCGTGATTGTGGTGTGTGAGGGAAACTGTCTGCAGGCCGCGGACGTTCACAGGATGTCCGGATCGGCCGGTGTGTGCATCGAGGGTTCGTCCTGCCCCACGGGCGGGTCTGTTTCGTTCAAGGGGAATCGCCCGTGAAGTTGTTTGGAAAGCTGTTCGGCAAGAGCGCCCGCCAGGAGGGCGGCAGCGGCTCGGCGCGGCATCGTGCCGCGGGCCGGCCCGATGAGAGTGGCGCGGACGAGGACCGTCCGCTCTTCCGTGACGAGGTCAGCGGTCCGTCCGGGGGGCACGGCGCGGGTTCTGTTGACCCCTCCGGTGCCGGGCGCATAGGTTCCCAGGAACCATCAGCCGCACGCACGGGTGGAGGGTTGGCCTTGCCGGTTTGTACGAGATGTGGGCACCGGAACGCCGAGGCGAGCCGGTTCTGCTCCAACTGTGGTGCGCCGCTCCGCCCGGGCGCACAGCCCGAGCGCGCCTCCGAGACGACCTCGACCATCTCCATCTCGGGGATCGAGGCCTATGACGCGGAGGCGACGGGTCAGACCCAGCTGCCGTCCCTGTCCCCCGAGGCCCAGGCGGCCGTCGACGCCCTTCCGATGGGTTCGGCGCTGCTGGTTGTCCGCCGGGGTCCGAACTCCGGCAGCCGCTTCCTTCTGGACAGCGAGCTGACCACGGCGGGTCGCCACCCGCAGGGCGACATTTTCCTCGACGATGTGACCGTGTCGCGTCGCCATGTGGAGTTCCGCCGCGGCCCGGACGGCCGGTTCACGGTCGCCGACGTCGGCAGCCTGAACGGCACGTACGTCAATCGCGAGCGCATCGACTCGGTTGCGCTCTCCAATGGCGACGAGGTCCAGATCGGCAAGTTCCGGCTGGTCTTCTACGCGAGCCAGCGAGGTGCCGGTATCTGACCGGCCAGGGAAGGCATATGCGCCAATCACCGACGGGCGGTGCCGGTTCTTCCGGCGCCGCCTCCTCGGACGGCAAGCCGGTGAGCATCGGTACGGTGCTCACTTTGCTGCGCGAGGAATTCCCCGAGGTCACCATCTCCAAGATTCGCTTCCTGGAGGCCGAGGGGCTGGTCGAGCCGAAGCGCACGCCTTCCGGGTACCGCAAATTCACCGCTGCCGACGTCGAGCGGCTGGCCGGCGTTCTGCGGATGCAGCGGGACCACTATCTTCCGCTGAAGGTCATCCGGGAGCATCTGGACGCCCTGGAGCGCGGTGAGCAGGTGCAGCTACCGGCCCAGGCCACTTCCTCCCGGGACCTGGTGCCGGGCATGCGTGAGCCGGACGAGGACCGCCCGGCGGCGGCCCGGGTCAGCCGGGCCGGGCTGCTGGCGGCCGCTGAGGTCGACGAGGCGGCGCTCGCCGACTGGGAGTCGTACGGACTCGTCGTCCCCGGTCCCGACGGCAGCTATGACAGCGAGGCCGTCACGGTGGCGAAACTGGTCGCCGAGCTGGGACGTTTTGGTCTCGAGCCGCGGCATCTGCGAGCCGTGAAGGCGGCCGCCGAGCGTGAGGCGGGCCTGGTGGAACAGGTCGTGGCCCCCCTTCGGCGGCACCGTAATCCGCAGACCAGAGCCCATGCGGAGGCCACCGCCAGGGAGCTGGCGACGCTGTCCGTACGACTCCATGCGGCATTGGTTCAGACCGCGCTGCGGGGCCAGCTCCAGTGAGCAAATGACGGCCCGACTACCCAAACCTGCCGGGCACGTCCTAGGGTTGCTGTGTGAACGAGCTCGACGTCGTGGGTGTCCGGGTGGAAATGCCTTCCAGCCAACCGATCGTGCTCCTGCGGGAGGTGGGAGGCGATCGCTACTTGCCCATTTGGATCGGGCCAGGGGAGGCCACCGCCATCGCCTTTGCCCAGCAGGGCATGGTCCCTGCCAGGCCGCTGACGCATGACCTTTTCAAGGACGTGCTCGAAGCGGTGGGCCAGGAACTGACGCAGGTCCGGATCACGGATCTGCGCGAAGGAGTGTTCTACGCCGAACTGGTCTTTGCCAGCGGAGTCGAGGTCAGCGCGCGTCCGTCGGACGCCATAGCGCTGGCGCTGCGCACTGGGACGCCGATTTTCGGTACCGACGGTGTGCTGGACGATGCGGGCATCGCGATCCCGGACGAGCAGGAGGACGAGGTGGAGAAGTTCCGAGAGTTCCTCGATCAGATCTCGCCCGAGGACTTCGGCAGCAGCCAGTGACATCGGCCGGCCGAAGCGTCTGATTCCGGCCAAACTATTTAGCCATTCCCCGCGCGAGGTCACGAGAAACCACTCGTAGGGTGATTATCACTCGGCGTGGCGAGCGCGGCGATCGTTGACGCACCCCAGGTGACTGCATACCGTCGATAAGGCAGGTCCCGTCCGGGACGTGGAGGACGGAGGGCGGCGTGGCAATCACCGGTGACGGTACGGCGGCGGAAGGGGCGTTGCCGCTCCACCCGAATGCAGCAGTGAACCGCGCACCGGCACAGCCCGCCGCGGTGTCGGGGGACTGCGCGACGGGCACCATCGGCTACCGCGGTCCGACCGCGTGTGCGGCGGCGGGGATCACCTACCGGCAACTCGACTACTGGGCGCGCACCGGCCTGGTGGAGCCGAGTGTGCGCCCGGCCTACGGCTCCGGCACCCAGCGGCTGTACAACTTCCGGGACGTCGTCGTCCTCAAGATCGTCAAGCGGCTGCTGGACACCGGGGTCTCGCTGCAGAACATCCGTACCGCCGTCCAGCATCTGCGCTCGCGCGGGCTGGACGATCTGACCCGGATGACGCTGATGAGCGACGGCGCCACGGTCTACGAGTGCACCTCGCCCGATCAGGTCGTCGATCTGCTCCAAGGCGGCCAGGGCGTCTTCGGGATCGCCGTCGGCGTGGTGCTGCGGGACGTGGAGAGCGCGCTCTCCGAACTGCACGGAGAGCGTCTGGACACCGGCGAGACGCTGGTCGGGAAGAACCCGCGCGACGAGCTGGCGCGGCGGCGCCACCGGGCCGGCTGAGCCCCGCACACAGCTCCCGGCCCGGCATCGGGTCGATTGTCAGTGCCATGCGGCAGCATCGGACATGTGAGAGCCGCGCCGACGATTCTGCATCTGGACATGGATGCGTTCTTTGCGGCCGCCGAGCAGGCGGCCAAGCCGAGCCTGCGCGGCAAGCCCGTGATCGTCGGCGGGATCGGGCCGCGCGGGGTGGTCGCCACGGCGTCGTACGAAGCACGGGTCTTCGGGATCCGCTCCGCCATGCCGACCGCGCAGGCGCGTCGACTGTGTCCCAACGCCGCCTATCTCAGTCCGCGTTTCGAGCTGTACCGCCAGGTGAGTGACAAGGTGATGGAGCTGCTGCATGCGCTGTCGCCGCTGGTGGAGCCGCTGAGCCTGGACGAGGCGTTCGTGGACCTGGAGGCGGGCGGTGTCGCGGCCGAGGTGGGTGCCGTACGGGGCGTGGGGGAGCGGCTGCGGCGGGAGATACGGGAGGCCACGGGGCTGACCGGCTCGGTGGGGCTCGCCGGGGCCAAGATGCTGGCGAAGATCGCGTCCGAGGCGGCGAAGCCGGACGGCCTGGTGGTGATCGAGCCCGGCACGGAGCGGGAGCTGCTGGGGCCGATGCCGGTGCGGACGCTGCCCGGGGTGGGGCCGGCGACGGCCGAGGCGCTGCGCCGGGCCGGGATCCACACCGTCGCGGAGACCGCGGAGGCGGGGCAGGACGAGCTGGTGCGGCTGCTGGGGAAGTCGCATGGGGCCGGGCTGCATGCGATGGCGCTGGGGCAGGACGACCGCCCGGTGGTGGCCGAGCGGGATGCGAAGTCCGTTTCGGTCGAGGACACCTTCGAGGTCGATCTGACCGACCGGACGCGGGTGCGGGCCGAGCTGGTGCGGCTGGCCGAGCGCTGTGTGCAGCGGCTGCGGGCGGCCGGGCGGTCCGGGCGCACGGTGGTGATCAAGGTGCGTAACTACGACTTCTCGACGCTGACCAGGTCGGAGACGCTGCGCGGGCCCACGGACGACCCCGCGGTCGTACGGGAGGCGGTGGCGCGGCTGCTGGAGACGGTGGACACCACGGGCGGGGTGCGGCTCCTCGGCGTGGGGGTCAGCGGGCTGGCCGATTTCACGCAGGAGGATCTGTTCGCCCAGTTCGCGACGGAGCAGGAGGCCGAGGAGGCGGCGGCCAGGGCCGCGGCGGAGCCGGTGGCGGATGCGGCGGGGGAGCCGGAGACGGCGGAGGAGCGGCCGCGGCGCTGGCATCCGGGGCTCGATGTGGTGCACGACGAATTCGGCAGCGGCTGGGTGCAGGGCAGCGGGGTGGGGAGGGTGACCGTACGTTTTGAACAGCCGTGGTCCGCACCGGGGAGGGTGCGGACCTTTGCCGTCGATGACCCGGCGCTGCGGCCGGGGGAACCATTGCCGCTGGTGGGCGGGGCGCCTGCGGGTGCTCAGTCCTCGGAGCCGGCGACCCGGCCGAAGTCCTTGTCGCCCGAGGGCGGGCGGGGGTCGGAGGCGGGGGAGGAGATATCCAGTCGGTAATGGTGGTACAGCTGGAGTTCCTGCTCGGGGGAGAGATGGCGGCCCACCCCGAAGTCCGGGGCATCCTTGATCAGCTTGCGGTCGTAGGGGATCTGCAGCCCCTCATCGCCCAGCTCGCTCGGTTCCAGGGGGACGAACGCATCCCGGCTGAAGAGGCCGGTACGCACCGCAGCCCACTCCGGCTCGCCTGTCGCGTCATCGAGATATACCTCGTCAATGGTCCCGATCTTGGTGCCGTTCCGGTCGAACGCTTTGCGGCCGATCAGGCTCCGGGGATCGATATCTGTGTGCACAGCCCCTCCTTCGTGGTCGCAACGGCATTGTGACAACTACCAAACGGCACATTTCATGCCCTGGCCACTCGAGGGTTCCCTCTTGAGGTGCGCTGGTAGGCTGACGGATGGCCGCTGACCCCATGCGGGAGAGTCCCTTGCCGTTCGCGGCGGGGGCGCCGAAGGAGCAAATCCTCCCCGGAATCTCTCAGGCATCCGTACCGCATGGACGAGGTCACTCTGGAAAGCAGGGCGGGCCGCGGACGGCATGGTGCCGGGCCCCTCCTCACCGACGGTGAAAGCCGGCCCGCAGCCCGCGGCCCGGTGAAGCTCTCAGGTTGAGATGACAGAGGGGGAGGCCGTCCGGGCACCAGCGCCTTGGTGCCCCTCGTAGGTCGCAATGACCAGGAGGCCCCCGCAGATGACCACCAATCGCATCTCCTTGACCGAGCTGGAGCGCGGCACCCCCTTCGAGCGTCGGCACGTCGGTCCCGACCACGAGGCGCAGGCCAAGATGCTCGCGCAGGTCGGCTTCGGATCGCTGGACGATCTCACCGACACCGCCGTACCCGACGTGATCAAGAGCGCGGAGGCGCTCGGCCTGCCGCAGGCCCGTACGGAGGCCGAGGTGCTCAAGGAGCTGCGCGGCCTCGCGGACCGTAACCAGGTCCTCGCCTCCATGATCGGACTCGGTTACTACGGCACGTTCACCCCGCCGGTGATCCTGCGCAACGTCATGGAGAACCCCTCCTGGTACACGGCCTACACGCCCTACCAGCCGGAAATCTCGCAGGGCCGTCTGGAGGCGCTGCTGAACTTCCAGACCATGGTCGCCGACCTGACCGGCCTGCCGACCTCCGGTGCCTCCCTGCTGGACGAGGGCACCGCCGCGGCCGAGGCCATGGCGCTCTCCCGCCGTATCGGCAAGGTCAAGGAGGGCGTCTTCCTGGTCGACGCGGACTGTCTGCCGCAGACCGTCGCGGTGATCCAGACCCGCGCCGAGCCGACCGGCGTCGAGGTCGTCGTCGCGGACCTGAGCGACGGCATCCCCGCCGAGATCGCCGAGCGCGGCGTCTTCGGCGTGCTGCTGCAGTACCCGGGTGCCTCCGGCGCGGTGCGTGACCCGCGCGCCGTCATAGCCCAGGCCCAGGAGCTGGGCGCGGTCGTCACCGTCGCCGCCGACCTGCTCGCCCTGACGCTGCTGACCTCGCCCGGCGAGCTCGGCGCGGACATCGCGGTGGGCACCACCCAGCGCTTCGGCGTCCCGATGGGCTTCGGCGGGCCGCACGCCGGCTTCATGGCCGTACGCGACAAGTTCGCCCGCAGCCTGCCCGGCCGTCTGGTGGGCGTCTCGGTCGACGCGGACGGCAACAAGGCCTACCGCCTGGCCCTGCAGACCCGCGAGCAGCACATCCGCCGCGAGAAGGCCACCAGCAACATCTGCACCGCTCAGGTGCTGCTCGCCGTCATGGCCGGGATGTACGCCGTCTACCACGGCCCCGACGGCCTGCGGACCATCGCCCGGCGCACCCACCGCTACGCCGCCGTCCTGGCCGAGGGCCTGCGGGCCGGCGGGGTGGAGATCGTGCACGGCGCGTACTTCGACACGCTCACCGCGCGGGTGCCCGGCCGGGCCGCCGAGGTCGTCGCCAAGGCCCGCGAGGCCGGTGTGAACCTCCGCCTGGTGGACGCCGACCTGGTCGGTATCGCCTGCGACGAGACCACCGGGCGTGCGCAGCTGGCCGGTGTCTGGGGCGCCTTCGGGGTGACCGGCGACGTCGAGCAGCTGGACGCCGTCGCTGCGGAAACGTTGCCTCAGGGGCTGCTGCGCGGCGACGACTACCTTGCCCACCCGGTCTTCCACCAGCACCGTTCCGAGACCGCGATGCTGCGCTACCTGCGCACGCTGGCCGACAAGGACTACGCGCTGGACCGCGGCATGATCCCGCTCGGCTCCTGCACGATGAAGCTGAACGCCACCACCGAGATGGAGCCGGTCACCTGGCCCGAGTTCGGCCAGCTGCACCCCTTCGCACCCGCCGACCAGGCGCAGGGCTATCTGACGCTGATCCAGGAGCTGGAGGAGCGGCTCGCCACGGTCACCGGCTACGACAAGGTCTCCATCCAGCCGAACGCCGGATCGCAGGGCGAGCTGGCCGGTCTGCTGGCCGTGCGCGCCTATCACCGTGCCAACGGCGACGAGCAGCGCACCGTCTGCCTGATCCCCTCCTCGGCGCACGGCACCAACGCCGCCAGCGCCGTGATGGCCGGCATGAAGGTCGTCGTCGTCAAGACCGGCGAGGACGGCGAGGTCGACACCGACGATCTGCACGCCAAGATCGACAAGCACCGTGACGAGCTCGCGGTCCTGATGGTCACCTACCCCTCCACGCACGGCGTGTTCGAGGAGCACATCACCCAGATCTGCGCGGCGGTGCACGACGCCGGCGGCCAGGTCTACGTCGACGGTGCCAACCTCAACGCGCTGGTCGGCCTCGCCGAGCCCGGCAAGTTCGGCGGCGATGTCTCGCACCTCAACCTGCACAAGACCTTCTGCATCCCGCACGGCGGCGGCGGTCCCGGCGTCGGCCCGGTTGGCGTCCGCGCCCACCTGGCGCCGTACCTGCCCAACCACCCGCTGCAGCCCACCGCGGGCCCCGAGACGGGCGTCGGGCCGATCTCCGCGGCCCCCTGGGGCTCGGCCGGTATTCTGCCGATCTCCTGGGCGTACGTCCGCCTGATGGGCGGCGAAGGCCTCAAGCGGGCCACCCAGGTCGCGGTCCTCAGCGCCAACTACATCGCCAAGCGCCTGGAGCCGCACTACCCGGTGCTCTACACCGGCCCCGGCGGCCTGGTGGCACACGAGTGCATCATCGATGTCCGGCCGCTGACCAAGGCGACCGGCGTGAGCATCGACGATGTCGCCAAGCGGCTCATCGACTACGGGTTCCACGCGCCGACGATGTCCTTCCCGGTGGCCGGCACGCTGATGATCGAGCCGACCGAGAGCGAGGACCTGAACGAGCTGGACCGGTTCTGCGACGCGATGATCGCCATCCGCGCGGAGATCGAGAAGGTCGGTTCGGGGGAGTGGGACAAGGACGACAACCCGCTGTGCAACGCCCCGCACACCGCGTCCGCGCTCGGCGGCGACTGGGCCCACCCGTACACCCGCGAGGAGGCCGTCTTCCCGGCCGGCGTCGTGGCCGCGGAGAAGTACTGGCCGCCGGTGCGCCGTATCGACGGTGCCTTCGGTGACCGTAACCTCGTCTGCTCCTGCCCGCCGCTGGACGCGTACGACGCCTGATGCGGCCGTACGGGGTACCCCGTACAACATCAAGGGCCCTCGGCGATGTCCGCCGGGGGCCCTGTTGTACTGCCAGGGGTGGCGCGTCAGGCCACGCTGGCGACCCGCTCGGCCTGCCGGTGCGGGGCGATGACCTGTCCGTCCGGCAGCAGCTCACCGGTGTCCTCGAAGAGCAGGACGCCGTTGCACAGCAGGCTCCAGCCTTGCTCGGGGTGGTGCGCCACGGGATGAGCGGCTTCCCGGTCGCTGGAGTCTGCGGACGGGCAAGGAGGTTGGTGCTGACACATGGGAGTTGTCTTTCGCTGCGGTGTGAACGTCGTCGTGCGGCTCGATGAGGTGGTCATGGCCGCTCCCCCGTTTCCATCGGTTGAACCCAGTGTTGCCCCACGGACGGGTTTCCGCAGGGATTTCGCCGCAGTGGTACTCACTGGATAAGGACGCATCACCCGTGCGGGCGGTTCAATTGCATTCCTTCCCAAGGACGTTGGGAGTCGTGTTGACCCACTGGACCGCCCGGGTGAGCGCAAACGAGCGCCCCGCGGCCGGAAAGGGTCGCGGGGCGCTCGGCTGGGCGACGGTGTGCGCCGTCAGGCCGCCGGGGAGTCGAGCAGCGGGCCGGGCGGGGTGAGGCGCAGGGTGAGCCGGGGGAGCAGATCGGCGACCCGCTGCGGGCGGTGCGGGGCGATTCCCGGCGGGGCGGGCGCCAGCGGCACCAGCAGATCACCGGGGGCGGGCAGCCCGGCGGCGCCGTCCGAGGCGATGTCGTGATGCAGCCAGAGGGTGAGCATGTACAGCTCCGGGACGGACAGCAGCCGCGGCTGGTACGCCGTGGCCAGGGAGTCGGCCTGCTGGAGCGCCTGCTCGGTCGCGCCGACATAGGGGCCGCCGCAGAAGTGCGAGAACGTCCACCCGTCGGCCGTGAGCATCGCCTCGGCAGCCGCCACGGCGCGCTCGCCGCTGCGCACCAGGAAGCGCCATCCGGCCAGCCGGGTAAGCGGCGTGTCGCCGCCGCGGCTGACGTCGTCCCAGACGTGGACGGGCAGCGGGTGGTCGGGGCCGAGCGGACCCTGATGGGCGCGCAGGGCGGAGGTAGGGGCCTCGCGAACGGCGGTGGGCGAGCTGAGGGCGGCGAGAACGCTGCGCAGGGCGGGCGCAGGGGCAGGGGGGAGATGCAGCGGCATGGTGGGTCGCCTCTCACTTCGGAGACACGGTGAAGCCGGGCAGGTGCGGACGGCGCTGTCAGCGGGTGGGGCCAGAGCATGGCCGGCCGGCGCGGCGGCCCGTGGGTCAGCCCGCAGTGCCCCAGTGCCGGTGAGAACACCGCACCACTGGGCGCCAACTCTCTGCCTCGTCTGCGGAGTTTATACGACGTATGTTCTGAAAATGTTTCGGCTAGTTGTCTTGCGAATTTCCTGCAAGGGGGAATCCGGACCCTTCTGAAGGGTGGTTTCCGCCGCTTTGCGCAGGCCTTTGGATGCGCCACCTCGCATTTCCCTGGAGGTGTGGTAGGCCGGATCTCGTCGGTGTTTTTCACAAGAGAATTGCGGATGGCGATCGCCGCCGAGATATGCCCATGGAATGTGCCACGAGTGAACCCTGGTGTGTTCCCGGCCCGCCACCACTTCGAGCCTATCGGGACGGGCACGCCCCCGAGGCGTTATGGATCAGATTGCTGGGGCATCATCGACCGTAGCGCGTGCCCCGGTGGTGTCGGGGACGGCCCCAACCGGCCCGTGGTCGCGGGCCGTTCGCTTGATCGAGGAGGGACCCTTCGATGGGGGAGAAGGTCGCCGCGGACGGGATAGACCTGGCTGACCGGGAGCGTTATCGAAGAAAGCTGCACGAGTGTCTTGCGGGATTGCACAGGCTGCTGACGGAGCAGCGGTTCGACCGGCCCAAGAATCTCATTGGCCTGGAGATCGAGCTCAATCTCGCGGGCGCGGACGGACTCCCGCGAATGCTGAACTCTCAAGTTCTGGAACGCATCGCGAGCCGTGATTTCCAGACCGAACTCGCCCAGTGCAATCTCGAGGTCAACATCACGCCGCACCGATTGTCCGGCCGGGTCCTGGACCAGCTCGCCGAGGAACTCCGCACGGGCTTCGCGTACGCGGACAGAAAAGCGCGCGAGGTCGCCGCCCGGATAGTGATGATCGGCATTCTGCCGACCCTGACCGCCACCGACCTCACGGCCGCCAGCCTCTCCGCCATCGACCGCTATGTGCTGCTCAACGACCAGATGCGGGCGGCCCGCGGCGAGGACTTCGCCATCGACATACAGGGCGTCGAGCATTTGGTCTCCCGGTCGGCCTCGATAGCGCCGGAGGCCGCCTGCACATCCGTGCAGTTGCACCTCCAGGTCACCCCGGGCCGCTTCGCCGCCGTCTGGAACGCCGCGCAAGCCATCGCCGCCGTACAGGTCGCCATCGGGGCCAACTCGCCCTTCCTCTTCGGCCGCGAGCTGTGGCGCGAGTCGCGGCCGCCGGTCTTCCAGCAGTCCACCGACACCCGGGCGCCCGAACTCCAGGCCCAAGGGGTGCGCCCGCGCACCTGGTTCGGGGAGCGCTGGATCGACTCCGCGTACGACCTCTTCGAGGAGAATCTGCGCTATTTTCCGCCGCTGCTGCCGATCCCAGGGCCGCAGGAGCCGCTGCGGGTCCTCGATGAGGGCGGAGTGCCCGACCTGGCCGAACTGGTGCTGCACAACGGCACCGTCTACCGCTGGAACCGCCCCGTCTACGCCGTTGCCGACGGGGTCGCGCATCTGCGGGTGGAGAACCGGGTACTGCCGGCCGGTCCCACCGTCGCCGACGTCATCGCCAACACGGCCTTCTACTACGGCCTGGTACGGGCGCTGGCCGAGGAGCCCCGCCCGATCTGGACCCGCCTCCCGTTCGCCGCCGCGGCCGCCAACTTCGACACCGCCTGCCGCTACGGCATCGATGCCGGCCTCCACTGGCCGCGGCCCGGCCGCTCCGGCGGGATCGCCGAGGTCCCCGCCGTACGGCTCGTACGCCAGGAACTGCTGCCGCTGGCCGCGGCAGGACTGGACGCCTGGGGCGTCGAACCGGCCGACCGGGACCTGTATCTGGGCATCATCGAGGACCGCTGCACCCGTCGGGTGAACGGCGCGTCCTGGCAGGCCGCCGCCTACCACCATGCGCTGCGGCAGGGCCTGGACCGGGACGCCGCGCTGGCCGCGATGACCCGGCGCTACAGCGAGCTGATGCACGCCGGGGAACCGGTGCACACATGGCCGGTGGGCTGGGCGGTGGGGGCGCCGCCGGCCGTACCGGGGGCGCGGCACACGGTGGAGAGTGCCTAAGGGCTGTCCCGTAATCCCTGGCGGGGTGTCTCGCCGAGTCCTGCCGAGTGTTTTGCCGGTCACGGCGCGACTGCGGGCTGCGGGGTGCGGGGTGCGGGGTGCGGGCGTCGCCAGGGGTTGGGGGCGTCGTTGCGGGCCGGGGCCGGGGCCGGGGCCGGGGCCGGGGCCGGGGCCGGGGTAGTGATCCTGCCCTGCCATCGCGTGGTGAGCCATGGAAACTCCGCTCACGTGGTGCGCCACGGAAATACCGGCCTGGCCCGCTACGTTGTGGCCCCGTAGGGGGCGCTTCCGTCCCCTACGGCATGCGTTCGACGTCCCCCTAGTACTGCAACCGCATGTGGGGTGTGTGGCCTCGGCGTTGGTAGTGGCAGTGGCGGGCTCGGGCTT
>NZ_JBVHTY010000039.1:0-14600 GCF_055565615.1 Streptomyces sp. NPDC028368
ATGCGTCTGATCAGCCGGGTTAGGGCCACGTTCGACGTGGAGCTGTCCGTGCGGGACCTGTTCGAGGCGCCGACGGTGGCGCAGCTCGCCGCGCGGCTGGCGGACCGGGCTGGGACACGGGCGACGGCGCTGGTGCCGATGGCGCGGCCCGAGCGGGTGCCGCTGTCGTTCGCTCAGCACCGGCTGTGGTTCCTGGACAAGCTCGAGGGGCCCAGCGCGACCTACAACGTGCCGATGCGGCTGCGGCTGAGCGGGGCACTGGACATCGGGGCGCTGCGGGCGGCGGTGGCCGACCTGGCGGTCCGGCACGAGTCGCTTCGCACGGTCTTCCCGGAGACGGACGGCGCGCCCTACCAGCAGGTGCTGGAGGGCGCCGCGGCCCGGCCGCCGGTGGAGGTGGTCCGGGTCGGCGCCGGGGAGCTGGCCGAGGCGGTCGGGCAGGCCGCCGGGTACGCCTTCGACCTGACGGCGGAACTGCCGCTGCACGGCTGGCTGTTCGAGACGGCGCCGGACGAGCACGTCCTGCTGCTGCTGGCGCATCACATCGCCAGTGACGGCTGGTCGATGGGGCCGCTGGTGCGCGATCTGTCGGCGGCCTACGCCGCGCGGTGCGCGGGCGAGGAGCCGGCGTGGACGCCGCTGCCGGTGCAGTACGCCGACTACACGCTGTGGCAGCGGCAGATCCACGGCGACGAGAGCGATCCGCACAGCCCGCTCGCCGCCCAGGCCGGATACTGGCAGAAGCATTTGGCGGGCCTGCCCGACGTGCTGGGACTGCCCACCGACCGGCCTCGCCCGGCCGAGGCCGGCTACCAGGGGGACAGCATCCCGCTCGCCTGGGACGCGGAACTGCACGCCGGTATCGCCCGTCTGGCGCGGGAGCACCGGGCGAGTGTGTTCATGGTCGTCCAGGCCGCGCTCGCCTCCCTGCTGACCCGGCTCGGTGCGGGCACGGACATCCCGATCGGTTCGCCGACCGCGGGCCGGACCGACGAAGCGCTCGACGATCTCGTCGGCTTCTTCGTCAACACGCTCGTGCTGCGCACCGACACCTCCGGCGATCCCACCTTCGCCGAGCTCCTCGACCGCGTACGGGAGACGGACCTGGCGGCCTACGCCCACCAGGACGTGCCCTTCGAACGGCTCGTGGAGCTCGCCAACCCCACCCGCTCACTGGCCTACCACCCCCTCTTCCAGGTGATGCTGAGCTTCGAGGCGTCGCCCGCCGAGGTGGCCTTCACCGGGCTCGACGGCGAGCTGGAGCTGATCGGGTCGCAGAGCTCCAAGTTCGACCTGGAGTTCGCGCTCGAGGAGACGGTCACCGCCGACGGCCTGCCCGCCGGGATGCGGGGTCTGCTGGACTTCGCGACCGACCTCTTCGACCAGGAGACGGCCGAGGCGCTTGCGCTGGGCCTGGAAAGGCTGCTGCGGGACGCGGTGGCGGATGCCGCCCGGCCGATCGGCGAACTGGGCCTTCTGCCCGAGGCCGAGCGCGCCGAACTGCTCGGCAGCCAGGCGTTCGGGGTGCGGGAGCTGCCCGGTGGCGAGATGCTGCCGGCGGGGGCGGGCGTGTACGTGCTGGACGCGGAGCTCCGGCCGGTGCCGGCCGGAGTGCCGGGCCGGCTCGTCGTCACCGTCCCCGAGTCCGCCGACCTGTCCGGGGTGACGCTGTACGGGCAGGCACCAGAAGGCGGGGAACCCGATCCGTTCGCCGTGGCGCCGGCGCGGATGTTCCCGACCGGCATGATCGTCCGCTGGACGGCCGACGGCCGGCTGCGGCCGATGGCCTCGGCGGCGCCGGTCGCCGCCGAGGACGGGGCGGCGCGGACCCCGGTCCGGCGCCGGGCCCGCACGCCGCAGGAGGAGATCCTGTGCGCTCTGTTCGCCCGGACGCTGGGGCTGACCACGCTGGAGACCGACGACAACTTCTTCGACCTGGGCGGGCATTCGCTGTCGGCGGTGCGGCTGCTGAGCCGTATCCGCGACGCATTCGGTGCCGAACTGGCCGTCCGCGACCTGTTCGAGGCGCCCACCGTCGCCGGGATCGCGGCACGGCTGAGCGGTGCGGGCGAGGCCCGTGCGGCGCTGGCCCCGCGGCCGCGCACCGAGCGGGTCCCGCTGTCGTTCGCCCAGCGCCGCCTGTGGTTCCTGCACCAGCTGGAGGGACCGAGCCCCACCTACAACGTGCCGATGGTGCTGACGCTGTCGGGTGCGGTGGACGTCGAGGCGTTGCGCGCGGCGCTGGTGGACGTGGCGCAGCGCCACGAGAGCCTGCGCACCGTCTTCCCGGAGGCGGACGGCACGCCGTACCAGCTGGTACTGGAGGGGGCGGCCGCGCGGCCCGTTGTCGAGGTGGCCGAGGTGGCCCCCGACGAGGTGGCGGCGCAGGTCGCCGAGACCGCGCGGTACGCCTTCGACCTGACGCGGGAGCTGCCGGTGCGGGCCCGGCTGCTGCGCACCGCGCCCGAGGAGCACGTCCTGGTGCTGCTGGCGCACCACATCGTCAGCGACGGCTGGTCGATGGATCCGCTCACGCTGGACCTCTCGGTGGCGTACGCGGCGCGCTGTCAGGGCGCCGCACCACGGTGGGAGCCGCTGCCGGTGCAGTACATCGACTACACCCTGTGGCAGCGCGATGTGCTCGGCGACGAAAGCGACCCGGACAGCGTGTTCGGACGTCAGATGGAGTACTGGAAGCGGCAGTTGGCAGACCTTCCGGACCGGCTGGAGCTGCCCACCGACCGCCCGCGGCCCGCGGTGGCCGGCTACCACGGGGAGGATGTCGACTTCTTCTGGGACGCGGAGCTGCACTCGGGGCTGACCCGGCTGGCCCGGGAGCACCAGGTGAGTGTGTTCATGGTGCTGCAGGCCGCGCTCGCCTCCCTGCTGACCCGGCTCGGCGCGGGCACGGACATCCCGATCGGTTCGCCGACCGCCGGCCGCGCCGACAGCTCCCTCGACGATCTCGTCGGCTTCTTCGTCAACACGCTCGTGCTGCGCACCGACACCTCCGGTGACCCGACCTTCGCCGAACTTCTCGGCCGGGTACGGGAGACGGACCTGGCGGCCTACGCCCACCAGGACGTGCCCTTCGAACGGCTCGTGGAGCTCGTCAACCCCACCCGTTCCCTGGCACACCATCCGTTGTTCCAGGTGATGCTGGTGCTGGCGAACACCACCGAGGGTGAGTTCGCGATGCGCGGACTCGAGGTGACCGATGGCCCGTTCCGTGCCTTCTCCGCCAAGTTCGACCTGACCTTCCACATCGGGGAGCGGTACACCGAGGACGGCGCCGCCGCGGGGCTGGTGGGCGCGCTGGAGTTCGCGACCGACCTCTTCGACCGGCCGAGCGCGGAGGCGCTGGCCGAGCGGCTGGAGCGCCTGCTGCGGGCAGTGGTCGAGGACGCCGCCCGGCCTCTCGGCGAGCTGGAGATCCTCTCGCCCGCCGAGCGCACGCACCTGCTGACGGGGGTGAACGACACGGCGCGCGAGTTGCCGCCGACGACGTTGCCGGAGCTGTTCCAGGAGCAGGTGGCCCGTACTCCGCGGGCCCCGGCCGTGGAGTACGCGGGGACGGTGGTGTCGTACGCCGAACTCAACTCCCGTGCCAACCGGCTGGCGCACCATCTGCTGGGGCAGGGCGTCGGCCCCGAGGACGTGGTGGCGCTGGCGCTGCCGCGCTCCACGGACCTGGTGGCGGGCATCCTCGCCGTCCTCAAGGCCGGCGCGGCGTACCTGCCGGTGGACCCGGAGCACCCGGACGACCGCATCGCTCACATGCTGGAGAGCGCCCGGCCGGCGTATGTGCTCACCCACGACGCGGTCGCCCGGCGGCTGCCGGCGGGGGCCGGAAGGCTGGTCCTGGACGGTCCCGACGCGGCCGGCGTCCTCGCCGCACAGCCGGACCACGATCCGCGCGACACCGACCGGCGCACGCCGCCGCTGCCCTCCCACCCGGTGTATGTCATCTACACGTCGGGGTCGACGGGGGTGCCCAAGGGTGTGGTGATGCCCGCAGGCGCGCTGAGCAATCTGCTGGCATGGCACGCCGAGAACCTGTCGGGCGGCTTCGGACGGCGCACCGCGCAGTTCACCGCGGTGGGCTTCGATGTCGCGGCGCAGGAGACCCTTTCGGCGCTGCTGCACGGCAACACCCTGGTCATTCCGGACGACGACGTCCGCCGGGACGCCGCGGCGTTCGCCCGCTGGCTGGACGAGCAGAAGGTGTCCGAACTCTTCGCGCCGAACCTGGTCGTCGGCGCGGTGGCGGAGGAGGCCGCCGCGCAGGGCATCGGCCTGCCCGCGCTGACCGATCTCGCCCAGGGCGGTGAGGCGCTGGTCCTCGGCCCGGCGCTGCGGGACCTGTGCGGTACGGCAACGCGGCGACTGCACAACCACTACGGGCCGTCCGAAACCCATCTGGTGACCGCGTACACGCTGCCGGAGCGGGTCGACGACTGGCCGGCCACGGTGCCGCTGGGCACGCCGATCTGGAACATACGGGTGTACGTGCTCGACGCGCGGCTGCGGCCGGTGCCGCCCGGCGTGCCCGGAGAGCTGTACCTGGCCGGTGCGCAGCTGGCCCGCGGCTATCTGGGTGCGCCGCGGCTGACCGCCGAACGGTTCGTGGCCTGCCCGTTCGGGGCACCGGGTGAGCGGATGTACCGCACCGGCGACCTGGTGCGGTGGGGCGGTGACGGGCAGCTGGCGTACCTCGGGCGCGGTGACGACCAGGTGAAGATCCGCGGGTTCCGGATCGAGCCGGGCGAGATCGAGAGTGTCCTCGCTGCGCATCCGGCCGTGGGCCAGGTGGCGGTGGTGGTGCGGGAGGACACGCCGGGGGAGAAGCGGCTGGTGGCCTATGCGGTGCCGGCCGGCGACACGGCCGTGGACGTCGCCGAGCTGCGCGCCCTGGGAGCCGCCAGGCTCCCGGCGCACATGGTGCCCGCCGGGTTCGTGGTGCTGCCGGCCCTGCCGCTGACGCCCAACGGCAAGCTGGACCGGCGGGCGCTGCCGGCTCCCGACTTCGCGGCGTCGGCCACCGGCCGGCGGCCGCGGAACCCGGGGGAGCGGTCGCTGTGCGAGATCTTCGCGGCGGTGCTGGAACTGCCCGAAGTCGGCATCGACGACAGCTTCTTCGAACTGGGCGGACACTCCCTGCTCGCCACCAAGCTGATCAACCGGATACGGACGGGCATGGGAGCCGAACTGTCCATCCGCGCGGTGTTCGAAGCGCCGACGGTGGCGGCGCTCGCCGAACGCGTAACAGGTGCCACACGCAGAGCACGGCCCGCGCTGCGGCCGATGCCGAGGTCTGGGAAGTAGTCATGATTCCGCTGTCATTCGCCCAACGCCGACTGTGGTTCCTCCAGCAGTTCGAGGGACCGAGCGCGACCTACAACCTGCCGATGCTGCTGCGGCTGACCGGCGACCTGGACATCGCGGCGCTGCACGGCGCGCTCGATGACGTGGTGGAGCGGCACGAGAGCCTGCGGACCGTCTTCCCCGACCGTGACGGCAGCCCCCACCAGCAGGTACTCGCCGCCGATGCGTCCCGTCCGGTGGTCGAGACCGTCCGCACCGCAGCGGAGCATCTGCCCGCGCTGCTGCGGGATGCCGCCTCGCACGCCTTCGACCTGACACGGGACATCCCGGTACGGGCGTGGCTGTTCGCGACGGCACCGGATGAACACGTCCTGCTGCTGCTGGTGCATCACATCGCCGCCGACGGCGGGTCACTCGCCCCGCTGACCAGGGACCTGTCGGTGGCGTACACCGCCCGCAGTACGGGCACGGCGCCGCAGTGGGACGAACTGCCGGTGCAGTACGCCGATTACACGCTGTGGCAGCGGGAGGTCCTCGGGGACGAGGACGACCCGGACAGTGTGATCAGCGAGCAGGTCACCTTCTGGCAGAAGACGCTGGACAGGCTGCCCGACCAGCTGGAGCTGCCCACCGACCGGCCACGGCCGGCCGTGGCCAGTTACCGGGGCGACAGTGTCGCGCTGTCCTGGGACGCCGGGCTGCACCGGGATCTGGTGCGGGTGGCGCGCGAGCGGGGATGCAGTGTGTTCATGGTGCTGCAGGCCGGCCTCGCCGCGCTGCTGACCCGGCTCGGTGCGGGCACCGACATCCCCATCGGTACCCCGATTGCCGGGCGCACCGACGAGGCGCTGGAAGACCTTGTCGGGTTCTTCGTCAACACCCTTGTGCTGCGCACCGACACCTCCGGCGACCCCACCTTCACCGAACTCGTCGACCGGGTACGGGAGATCGATCTCGCGGCCTACGCCCACCAGGACGTGCCCTTCGAACGGCTCGTGGAGATCGTCAATCCGCCCCGGTCGCTGGCGCGGCATCCGCTGTTCCAGGTGATGCTGATCCTGCAGAACAACGCCAAGGCCGCGCCGGAGTTCCCGGGGCTGCGGGCGGAGCTGGACGGTGTCGACACCGGGGTGGCGAAGTTCGATCTCTCCTTCGACCTGGAGGAGCGGCTGAGCTCCGCGGGCGAACCCGAGGGGATCGCCGTCGAGGTGGAGTTCGCCACGGAGCTGTTCGACAAGGAGAGCGCCGAGCTGATGGCGCGGCGGCTGGAGCGGCTGCTGCGGGCGGCACTCGCCCATCCGGCGCGGCCGGTCAGGGAGCTGGCGGTGCTGACGGAGGAGGAGCGCCACCAGCAGCTCGTCACCTGGAACGCCACCGATCACGAGGCGCCGGCGGCGAGCCTGCGGGAGCTGTTCGAGGCCCAGGCGGACCGGACACCCGATGCCGACGCGGTGCGCTGCGAGGACGTGTGCCTGAGCTATGCGGCACTCGACACCCGGGCCAACCGGCTGGCGCGCCTGCTGCGCACCCATGGCGT
Organism: Streptomyces sp. NPDC028368; assembly: GCF_055565615.1. Taxonomy (NCBI): domain Bacteria; kingdom Bacillati; phylum Actinomycetota; class Actinomycetes; order Kitasatosporales; family Streptomycetaceae; genus Streptomyces; species Streptomyces sp. NPDC028368. Next base: position 6,863 of record NZ_JBVHTY010000039.1, read on the forward strand.
CGGTCCGGAGAGCTATGTGGCCCTCGCACTGCCCCGGTCCGCCGACCTTCCCGTCGCGCTGCTGGCCGTCGCCAAGACCGGCGCCGCCTACCTGCCCGTCGACCCGGACCACCCCGCCGACCGCCTCGCCCACGTCTTCGCCGACGCGGCCCCGGTCTGCGTGCTGACCACCGGCGCCCTCGCGCAACAACTCCCCGCCACCGACGCGGAGTTGGTGATGCTCGATGCGCCGGACACCACGGCCGCGCTGGCGGACCTGCCGGACGGCCGCCTCACCGGGTCCGAGCGGCCGGCCGGGACGACGCCGGACAGCCCGGCGTACGCGATCTACACCTCCGGGTCGACGGGCCGCCCCAAGGGCGTCGTCGTCTCGGCCGGGAACCTGGTCAACTTCCTCAGCGCGATGCGGCAGGTGTTCACTCCGCAGCCGTCGGACCGGCTGCTCGCCGTCACCACCATCGCGTTCGACATCGCGGGACTGGAGTTGTACCTGCCGCTGATCTGCGGCGCGTCCGTCCAGCTCGCCACCTCCGAGGAGGTGCGCGACACCCCGCGTCTGGCCGCACTGCTGGCCTCCTCCGGTGCGACGTTCATGCAGGCCACCCCCTCCCTGTGGCAGGGGCTGGCGGACCGGTTCCCCGAGGCGCTGCACGGGCTGCGGGTCCTGGTCGGCGGCGAGGCGCTGCCCACCCCGCTGGCGCACCACCTCGCCGCGCACGCCGCGAGCGTGACGAATCTCTACGGCCCGACGGAGACGACCATCTGGTCGACCCTCGCGGACGTCACCGGTGAGGGCAGCGCCCCCATCGGCCGGCCGATCGGCAATACCCAGGCGTATGTGCTGGACGCGCGGCTGCGGCCACTGCCGGTAGGGGTGCCGGGCGAGTTGTACCTCGCAGGTCGGGGCCTGGCGCGCGGTTACCGCGGACGGCCCGCGGTGACGGCGGAGCGCTTCGTGGCGAACCCGTTCGGCGGCGCCGGTGCGCGGATGTACCGCACCGGTGACCTGGTGCGGTGGCGGGCCGACGGGCAGCTGGAGTTCGTCGGCCGCGTCGACCACCAGGTCAAGGTCCGTGGCTTCCGCATCGAGCTGGGTGAGATCGAGTCCGCCGTCGCCGGGCATGCGGCCGTCGGGCAGGTCACGGCGCTCGTCCGGGAGGACCGGCCGGGCGACCAGCGCATCGTGGCGTACGTGGAGCCGGCCCACGGTTGCGCGGCACCGGCGGCGGCCGCGCTGCGGCGCCATGCGGCCACCCTCCTGCCGGAGTACATGCTGCCCGCCGCCTTCGTGGTGCTGGACGCTCTCCCGCTGACCCCGAACGGCAAGGTCGACCGGGCGGCGCTGCCGGTCCCTGACAGCGCACCGAGCGCCGGCTCCCGGGAGCCGCGTACCGCACGCGAAGAGATCCTGTGCGGCATCTTCGCGGAGGTCCTCGGCATCGAACGGGCCGGGGCCGACGACGACTTCTTCGCGTTGGGCGGGCATTCGCTGCTCGCCACGCGGCTGACCAGCCGAGTGCGTGCCGCCTTCGGGGTGGAGCTGGCGGTCCGGGACCTGTTCGAGGCCCCGACGGTCGCCGGCCTGGCCCGCCGGCTGGACGGAGCGGCCGGCGCACGGGCGGCGCTGGAGCCGGCGGCGCGGCCCGCGCGGATCCCGCTGTCCTTCGCACAGCGGCGGCTGTGGTTCCTCGACAAGCTGGAGGGGCCGAATGCCACGTACAACATGCCGATGCTGCTGCGGCTGAGCGGGGAACTGGACGTCCCGGCGCTGCGGGCGGCGCTGGCGGATCTGACCGGACGCCACGAGAGTCTGCGCACGGTCTTCCCGGACGTCGACGGCAAGCCGTACCAGCTGGTGCTGGACGGCGCCGCCGCCCGGCCCGTCGTCGAGGTCGTCGACACCGACGACGGGCAGGCCCCGGAGCTGATCACCGCGGCCGCCCGGTACGCCTTCGACCTGACCCGCGACATCCCGCTGCGGGCCTGGGTGTTCAGAACGGCACCCGAGGAGCACGCCCTGCTGATCCTCGCGCACCACATCGCCGCCGACGGCGCCTCGCTGGCACCGCTCGCCCGTGATCTGAACGTCGCCTACACCGCGCGCCTGGCCGGCTCCGCACCCGCCTTCGCGCCGCTGCCGGTGCAGTACGCGGACTACACGCTGTGGCAGCAGGCGACCCTGGGCGACGAGGACGCCTCGGACAGCGTGATCCGCGCCCAGATCGACCACTGGCGCACGGCCCTGGCCGGTGTCCCGGAGGAGCTGGTGCTGCCCACCGACCGCCCACGGCCCGCCGTCGCCGGCTACGGGGGCGACAATGTCGCCTTCACCTGGGACGCCGAACTGCACGCCGGTGTGGTCCGGCTGGCCCGCGCGCACCAGTGCAGTGTGTTCATGGTGCTGCAGGCCGGCCTCGCCGCGCTGCTGACCCGGCTCGGTGCGGGCACCGACATCCCCATCGGTACCCCGATTGCCGGGCGCACCGATGACGCCCTGGAAGACCTCGTCGGGTTCTTCGTCAACACCCTCGTGCTGCGCACCGACACCTCCGCCGACCCCACCTTCACCGAACTCCTCGGCCGGGTACGGGAGACGGACCTGGCGGCCTACGCCCACCAGGACGTGCCCTTCGAACGGCTCGTGGAGCTCGTCGACCCCGTCCGGTCGATGGCGCACCACCCGCTGTTCCAGGTGATGCTGGTCCTCCAGAACAACGAGGACGCCCAGCTCGCCCTGCCCGGTCTGCGGACGGTACTGGAAGACGTCAACACCGGTGCCGCCAAGGTGGACCTGGCGTTCAACATGGAGGAGCTGTACTCCGCCGAGCGCGCTCCGGCGGGGCTGGCGGGCACGGTGGAGTTCGCCACCGACCTCTTCGACCGGGAGACGGCCCAGGTACTGGCCGAGCGGCTGGAGCGGCTGCTGCGGGCCGTAGTGGCGGACGCCTCGCTGCCCGTCGCCACGCTGGATGTGCTGTCCCCGGCCGAGCGGCACCAGCTGCTGGTGGAGTGGAACGACACCGCACGCGAGGTGCCGCCGGCCACGCTCCCGGACCTCTTCCGGGCGCAGGCCGCCCGCACTCCGCACGCCCCGGCGGTCGAGCACGAAGGCCGGATACTGACGTACGCGGAGCTGAACACCCGGGCGAACCGGCTGGCGCATGAACTCATGAACCGGGGCGCGGGCCCTGAGCGGATCGTGGCACTGCAGCTGCCCCGCTCCCTGAACCTGGTGGTCGCCGTACTCGCGGTCCTCAAGGCCGGCGCCGCCTACCTGCCCGTCGACCCGGAGTACCCCGCCGACCGCATCGACTACATGCTGCGCGACGCCGAACCGGTCCTCGTCCTCACCACGGCCGACGACGTCGCGCCGCCGGTGCCGGGCCTGGCCACGCTGGCCGTGCCCGGCGACGCCGACGCCTGGGCACACCGGCCCGGCACCGATCCGACCGACGCCGACCGGACCGCGCCGCTGCTGCTGGGGCACCCGGCGTATGTCATCTACACCTCCGGTTCCACCGGTCGCCCCAAGGGCGTCGTCGTCGCGCACACCGGTATGGCCAGCTTCGCGACGGACAAGATCGACCGCTGCGGCATCGAGGAGGGCAGCCGGGTGGCGCAGTTCGCGTCGCCCAGCTTCGACGCGTCGGTACTCGAACTGTGGCTGGCGCTGCTGTCCGGCGCCTGCCTGGTGATTCCCCCGGCCGGGACGCTCGCCGGTGCGGCACTGGCCCAGCAGCTGGCCGAACTCCGCATCAACCACGCGGCGTTGGCGGCAGCCGCGCTGGCGAGCATGCCGGCCGCGCCGCTGCCGGAGCTGCGGTCGCTGACGGTCGGCGGGGATGTCTTCACCGGCGAGGTCGTCGCACGCTGGGCCGGCGGGCGCCACATGGTCAATGGCTACGGGCCGACCGAGGCGACGGTCTGGGTGACGTCGAGCCCGGCGCTGTCCGAGCCGGTGGCCCCGCCGATCGGCCGCCCGGTGTGGAACACCCAGGTGTACGTCCTCGACGCCGCGCTGCGACCGGTGCCGGCCGGGGTGCCCGGCGAGCTGTACCTCGCGGGCGTCCAGCTGGCTCGCGGCTACCTGGACCGCCCCGGGATGACCGCCGCGCGGTTCGTCGCCAACCCGTTCGGCGCGCCCGGTGCGCGGATGTACCGCACCGGTGATCTCGTCACCTGGCGGGCCGACGGGCAGCTGGAGTTCGTCGGCCGCGTCGACGACCAGGTCAAGGTCCGCGGTTTCCGCATCGAGCTGGGTGAGATCGAGAACGCCCTGGCGGGTCACCCGGCGGTGGCGGACACCGCGGTCATCGTCCGTGAGGACCGGCCGGGCGACAAGCGCATCGTCGCCTATGTCGTTCCGGCCGAAGACGCCGCGGTGGACGCCGCCGCGCTGAGGGCGCACCTGGCCGGGCAGTTGCCCGACTACATGCTGCCCGCCGCGTTCCTCGAACTGGACGCGCTGCCGCTGACCACCCACGCCAAGCTGGACGTCCGGGCGCTGCCCGCACCGGACTTCGCGGCGGCCGTGGGCACCAGGGCGCCGCGCACCGCACGCGAGGAGACGCTCTGCCGCATCTTCGCCGAGGTGCTGAACCTGCCCCGGGTCGGTGTCGACGACAGCTTCTTCTCGCTGGGCGGGGACAGCATTCTGTCCATCCAGGTGATCTCCCGGGCGCGGAACGAGGGCATCGTGCTCACGGCGCGGGAGATCGTCCGCCACCAGACCGTCGAGGCGCTGGCCGCGCTCGCCGCCGGTCTGCCGGCGGCCGCCGCCGAGGATCCGCAGGACGCGGTCGGTACGCTGCCGCCGACGCCCATCATGCACTGGCTGCGGGAGCTGGACGCGCCGGTGGACGGCTTCAACCAGTCGATGGTGCTCCAGGTCCCGGCAGAGCTGGCACAGCAGCAGCTCGTTGATGTGGTGCAGTCGCTGCTCGACCACCACGATGCCCTGCGGATGCGCCTCACGGAGCACCCGGCGGACGACGGTGCGGGGCTGCCGGACTGGGAGCCCGAGGTGCTGCCCCGTGGCAAGGTGGCGGCCGAGGACTGTGTGCGGCGGGTCGACGCCGAAGGGCTGCACGGCGCGGAACTGGCCGGTCTGGTGGCCGCCGAGGGCGAACGGGCACGGGCCCGGCTGCGGCCGCGCGAGGGCGCCATGGTGCAGGCCGTGTGGTTCGACGCCGGGCCCGCCGCCCCCGGCCGACTGCTGCTGACGCTGCATCATCTGGTCGTCGACGGGGTGTCCTGGCGCATCCTGCTGCCGGATCTGGCCGCCGCCTGGCGGGCGGTGGCAGCGGGCGGGCAGCCGTCGCCGGAGCGCGCGGGGACATCCCTGCGGCAGTGGGCGCGGCAGCTGTCGGCGGCTGCGCAGCGTCCCGAGCGGCTTGCCGAACTGCCGCTGTGGACCGGGATGCTGGCCACAAAGGAGCCGCTGCTGGGCTGCCGCCCGCTGGACCGCACCCGGGACCTGGGAAGCACCACCCGGTCGCTGACCTTCACCCTGCCCGCACCGACCACGACGGCCCTGCTGACCACGGTGCCGGAGGCCTTCCACGCCAGGATCGACGACATCTTGCTGACCGCGCTGGCGCTGGCCGTCGTCGACCGGCGCCGGGGCCGGGGCGAGGTCGGCAGCCAGGTACTGATCGATCTCGAGGGGCACGGCCGGGAGGAGATCGTGCCCGGTGTGGACCTGAGCCGCACCGTCGGCTGGTTCACCAGCCTGTATCCGGTGCAGCTCGACCCGGGTCCGTTCGACCGGGACGAGGTGTGGGCCGGCGGCCCCGGGATGGGCCAGGTGGTGAAGCGGATCAAGGAACAGCTGCGGGCCGTCCCCGACCGCGGCATTGGCTTCGGTCTGCTGCGACACCTCAACCCCACGGTCGCCGCCGAACTGTCGGCGCTGCCCACCCCGCAGATCGGCTTCAACTACCTGGGCCGCCTGACCGCCGCGGAGGGCGGCGCCACCGCCGACTGGGACCTCGACGCCGACGCACCGACCCCGCCCGGCGCCGACCCCCGGATGCCGGCCGGTCACGCGCTGGTGATCAACGCGGTGACCGAGGACCTGCCCGACGGGCCACGGCTGTCGGCCACCTGGAACTGGCCGCGGGACCTGCTGGCCGAGCAGGACGTCCAGGCGTTCGCCGAGAGCTGGTTCGCGGCACTGACCGCACTGGTGGCCCACTGCGAGGACCCGAACGCCGGTGGTCTCACCCCCTCCGACCTGTCCCTGGAATCGCTGAGCCAGGACGAAATCGATGACCTTGAAGCCGAATTGGACACGCTGTGAAGACTCAGTCCGCACTTGAAGACGTCCTGCCGCTCGCGCCGCTGCAAGAGGGGTTCCTGTTCCACGCGCTGTATGACGGGCAGGCACCCGACATCTACAACGTGCAGCTCGTACTGCGGATCGAGGGCGAGGTGGACGCCGCCGCACTGCGCGCGTCCGTCAGCACGCTGCTGGCCCGGCACGCCAACCTGCGGGCCGGTTTCCGCACCCGGAAGAACGGCCAGCCGATCCAGGTGATCCACCGCACGGTGCCGCTGCCGTGGCGGGAGAGCGACCTGACCGGGGCCGCGGACGGGCCGGCCGGCCAGGACGCGCAGCTGGAACGGCTGCTGGCCGCCGACCGGGCCGAGCGGTTCGACCTGGCCCGGCCGCCGCTGCTGCGGCTGACCCTGTACCGTCTCGCCGACCGCCGCTACTGCCTGGCACTGACCTGCCATCACATCCTCCTCGACGGCTGGTCGATGCCGCTGGTCCTGGACGAGCTGTTCACGCTGTACGGGCAGCAGGGCAGCCCGGCGGGGCTGCCGCGGGTCACGCCGTACCGCGACTACCTGGCCTGGCTGGGCCGGCAGGACCAGGCCGCGGCGGAGTCCGCCTGGCAGCGGGCGCTGCGGGGCCTGGACGAACCGACGCTGGTAGCGGCCGCCGACCGGACGCCGCAGATGCCCGGCCGGGTCGAGCTGGAGCTGTCGCACGCGTCCACCGCACGGCTGACCGCGGCGGTGCGCGAGCGACGGCTGACGATGAGCACACTGCTGCACGGCGCGTGGGCGGTGGCGCTCGCCCAGCTGACCGGCCGGGACGATGTGGTGTTCGGTACGACCGTGTCCACCCGCCCGGCCGACCTGCCCGGCTCGGAGTCGATGGTCGGGCTGTTCATCAACACCATTCCCGTCCGGGTGCGGCTGGACCAGCGGCAGTCGCTGCTGGACAACCTCGTACGGCTCCAGGAGGAGCAGAGCGCCCTGCTGCCGCACCAGTACCTGGGGCTGGGCCGTATCCAGCAGCTGGCCGGTGCCGGTGAACTCTTCGACACCACCGCGCTGCTGGAGAACTATCCGCTGGGCGTGGCCGAAGACGACGCTCCCGTGGCCGGGCTGCGGCTGACCGAGGTCGACGGACGGGACGCCACGCACTACGCCCTCAGCCTCGTGGGCGACCTGGTGGGCGACCGGCTCGCCTTGCGCCTCGACCACCGCGCTGACCTCATGGACCGGGAGAGCGCCACCGGCCTCCTCGACCGGGTGCGGGCGCTGCTCACCTCGGTGATGGAGACGCCGGACCTGCCGCTCGACCGGGTCACGCTGATCAGCGAGACGGAGCGGGAGCGGGTCCTGGGCACCTGGAACGACACGGCGTGTGCGGTTGCGCCGGCGACGTTGCCGGATCTGTTCGAGGCGCAGGTGGTGCGGACTCCGGATGCGCCGGCCCTCGAGC
>NZ_JBVHTY010000040.1:0-8138 GCF_055565615.1 Streptomyces sp. NPDC028368
TCGTAGAGCCGATAACCGGCGGGACTACGAGTGGTCGGCGCTACCACCCCCGAATCCGAGTAGAACCGGATGGTCCTCACAGACAAGCCGGTCCGCCGGGAAAGCTCCCCGATCGCCCAGCCCGGCCCGCTTCGACAGCCGGCCCAGCAGCTCGGTGATCGCGTCGGCCGTCATCGGGGCGCCGAGCGGGGCGGCGAACAGGTTCACCAGCACGAAGCCGCTCACCAGGCCGTGCGGCAGCGCGATGCGCTCCAGCACGTACTGGTCGTAGGCGTGCACCACCAGGTGGTCCACCGGCTTCCACCGTCCCGGCGCCACCTCAGGCTGCCGTTTCGCTCACGCCCCGTTCGCGTTGTCGCGCCGCAAGGTGTGCAGGTGAGAGCCCTGCTTCGGGCAGCCCAACGGCGTCGAGTCCGGCATGAAGTGCATGTCCTCGCGCCGCAGACCCGCCGCGCCTCCCGGGCGCAGCCCGGCCCGGCCCAGCAGCAGCACGATGAACCGGTCCCGGGCGTTGCGGGCGGCCAGGAACAGCGCCACGATCTCCCGGTCGGTGGCCCGCTCGCCCTTCTTCCGCGGCACCTTCACCCGGTGGCGGGGTCGCATCCGGTAACCGGTGCTCCCCTCCCCTCGGGCCTCGACCGGCAGTTCCCAGTCCTCGGCCACCTCGAAGAGCTGGGCCATCACGATCGACGGCACCGCCTTCGTCGTGATGCCGTGCAGCAGGAACTGGCGCACCCCCGGCCGCGACGTTCCCGACCCGGGCCGGCTGCCGGGCGGCCTCCGCACCTGGCCCCGCCAGCACCAGCCCGTTCCCGGTCGGCCAGTCGACACCGGTCGTCTCCTTCGAGCCGAACTTCAACCAGACCAGGAACAGCCCGAACTCCTCCGCCGCCACCCGCCAGTTGCGGCCGGTCCGCGCGCACCAGCGCAGGTACAGCGCGATCTGCCCGGCGTAGGTCCGGGTCGTCAGCTCGGCCTGGTCCCGGCCGAACCGGACGTGCCGCAAGAAGGCGTCCGCGTCCGGCACCACCACGTAGTTCTCGTCGACCACCGTCCAGTACCGGACGCTGGACGGCAGCCTCACAGGAAAGGCCCTCAAGGGTCTCCTCCGATCTCATCTGCAACATGCCGCAACGATCACGACAGCCCCAGAGATGCGGAGAAGAACCCCAGGTCACCCCATGCAGTGCACCGTCCCACCACACTCACGAACGCCCGAGAGAACGCAGTACAGAAGAACGGCTTTTCGACCGTCACGGGCGGTGCGTTCGCGGACGACGTCGACGTAGCTCTGGCTGCCGAACCCCCGGACCACCAGCACGGGGATGCCCAGGTCGGAGAGCCATGAGGTGAACATCTGGCGCAGGGTGTCCTTCTCCGCCGCGACGTACAGGGCGTGTTCCTGGCCGCGGGTGCGGTCGAGGCGGAACCAGCCGGGCACTTCGCGGATGAACGCGCCGGCGTCGGTCCAGGCCGGTGGGACGTGGACCTCGCGGAGGGTGTCGATCAGGTCGGGGAAGTTGCCGTCCCTGCGGGCCTGGGCCAGATGGGAGGACAGCCTGCGGTAGACCGAGGGCTTGTTCGGGAGCAGGCCCTCGGAAACCAGCCGGTACATGACCTGGCGAAGCGTGACCCCGCCCTCGTATCCCTCAACGATCTCCCGGGCCCGGTTCACGATGCCTGGCCACCGGATCCTGGCGCCGTCCATGCGGTACATGTACCCAAATTCCCGCGCAGCCGGGCAGCGCAGGCCACAACAGCCTCCTCGCGCTCCGCCGCGGGCGGTCAGGGGCGGATGCGGGACAGGAAACCGCGGGGCTTTCGCGCGGCTTCCACGGTCACCGTGTTCCGCTGCTCTTCCTCGGCGGCTTCGGCCTGCAGGCGGTCGGCTTCCAGAGCCCAGGCCTTGCAGTCCTCGCACAGCTGCGAGTGCCTCGGTTCGCCGTGCCATCGCGCTGCCTCTTCGACGCTGCGCCACCGTTCGTCGGTGAACTCCGTGCCGCAGGCGGTGCACACGGGCCGGCGCGCTTCGCGCTCCTGTTCCCTGTGCTCGGCTTCGCGCTGTTTCTCGGCGAGGTACGCGGCGGCTTTGGCCTTCTCCTTGGCCTGGTAGCGGGCGGCGGCGGTGTCCTGGCGCGGGTTGCCGATCGCCTCAAGGAGCGGCTGCATGTGGCTGCGGCCAAGGCGCAAGAACGCCGGCCCTGCCGGGCCGTGCTCACGCAGCAGCTGCAGGCCGGTCACCACGATCGGGATCTTCCCGTCGTAGGTGTGATGGTCCTTGTGCGACTGGCCTTGCCAGTGCTGGCGGGTGAGGTCGGCGAGCTGCTGAGCGGTGGTGTCCGGGTTGCGCGGGCCGAGCTTGTTGAACACCAGCAGGACCGGCGGATGCACCACCTCGCCATACCGGTCGGCGGGGGCGGACCAGCGGGTGCGCCACATCGCCTTCTCCCGGCCGTCGGTGTCCTTCACCTTCCGCCGGTAGAACCGCATGTACTTGTCGAACTTGGCGGCGATACGGGCCGCGTCCTCAAAGCAGTTGTCGACCTCGATGAACAGCAGCGGCACCCGCGCCTCCGGCGCGGTCAACACGATGTCGGCCTGCACGCCGCCCTTGCCAGGGTTCGCCCAGGTACCGGTCGAGGGCAGCGGCACCTCCGTCGCATAGGAGGCGATGGCGCCGATCCCGGCCGGCGCCGGCACCGCAGCCGCGGCCGCGGCCACCGCCTCGGCCGGCTCCCCGTTCAGCAGTGCCAGGTCCGGCTGCGGGCGGAGCAGCGCGAGGATCGTCTCGTTGACCGCCATCGGATGTGGCGCGCCCGAGCGTCCCGCGCCCCGGGCGGTGCCGCCCATCTCGTCCATCGGCCGCCCCAGCTCATAGGAGGCGGCCTCCAGCCCGAGCGGCGTCAGACTCCGCAGCACCTCCCCATCCCGGGTACGCCCGCCGTCCAGCGTCAGGCCGTGCCCTCGCAGATCTGCGAGGGCCCCACGGTGCGCGGCGGTGCGCGCCTCCTTGCGCTTGGCCTCCGTGTCCTTGGTCGTGTGCCGGTAGGTCAGATGCGGCGACGACACGCGCTGGTTCTGCTCGGCGGTCGCAACCTTGAGCACACCCAGCACCCGCAGCACGTCCGCGCGCAGCGGATTCGACGACCCGCCCGGGTTCGTCTTCCTCTTCCCGGCCATCAGCCCTGCCCCTCCCGCTATCCGCCGCCGGCCTACCCGCCCGATGAGCGTCCGGCCCCGGACCCGATGGTCCCCTCTCCAACTGACAAGAGAGGAGAGAAGAGGGTCATGACGGCGCCGTACAGGCCCAAAAGTAGACGCTGACCAGGAGAAATGTAAGACATCTGCAAGCCGGGCACGGAAGTGGGTACGGCAGTAGGACCGGGAAGAGGAAGACGAATCCGCGCGGGTCACGGAAGCGCTCTCGGCAGGAGCCCTGGACGGCTTACCCCGACCCTCCCCCGCCCCTGGCAGCCACCGCGGGGTCACCACCGTCGCCGCGGACTGGGCGACGGCACTGCCTCTCCGCCAGCCGTCGATCGGTCATCACCCCACCACACGTCAGCCCCGAGACAAGATGGCGGCCGTCCGGGCTGACGTGCGTCACGCGGGGGACACGAAACCGCAACTGCCTCCAGGGGAACGAGGGGAACCGACGAAATGCGGCTCGTGGGGTGACGGAATGCCCTAACGCGGGTCAGCGGGGCGTGCGGCCGCTGCGTGTTCGTCGGTGCTCGCGCCGCACATTGAGCGCGTGAGTTGGCCACTCTGACGCTCAGTGTCGACCTGGCCGCGCGGCGTTTATCGGGGTCCGCTCGCTCGTACGGGTGGAAGTACTGGCGGTGCTTCACAGATAGGCGATCGCCACGCCCTAGCGTCGGCCTCGGTTTGTTTCTGAGTGAGAGGGAGGCGAGGAGACCATGGCGGACGATCACGTGATCGTGCATGGCGAGCGCGGCTGCAAGGGCAAGAGCCAGACTCTGAAGCCGGGCGTCTACGACACGAGCGCACTGGACGACGACGACTTCATCAGCTCGGTGACCATCCCCAAGGGATGGACGGTCACGCTGTACGAGGACTCCAAGTTTGGAGGCCGCAGCAAGACCCTCACCGCGACGGGTGACGTCGGCGACGACTTCGACAACATCACGTCCTCCCTGACCGTATCCAGCCCGGACAAGGAGGCGATCGTCAAGGTCGGCGACGGCCACAAAGACGGCAAGGGCGGCACGATCACCATCGAGCAGAACGACGTGGACGTCGACGCCAAGTCTCTCCTCAGGCTGACCCAGCGGTTCCCTCCGCGGTACGAGCAGATCATGGTCCTCAGCTTCACCATGACGATCGACCAGCCGCTCTAGGCGTCCCGCCCGGCCCGATCCCCCCGTGGCCCCGTCCGCTCTTCCGACGGGGCCACGTTCAATCGCCTCGGGCCCACACCTGACCCGAGCGGACTCGCCCCGGAGCCTTCGGGCGCCCGCGGTACTGGCTGTTCCGATCCTCCCCGCAAGCCGGTGGCCAACACTGACGCTCAGGATGGCCAACTGAGGCACAATCACGCTGGAAGTCTTCGCCACCAGCCGGTTCCCAATCTGAGAACTGGCCGTGACCACCCGTACCGACGACGCTGGCGTGCGGTGGTTCACCGGAAATCTCCACAGTTCTCCGCGGGATCATCACCCGGCGGCGGCTGCGCTTCGGCAGGTCAGTGCATTCCGTAGGTTGGCCATCGATCCGGACTGGAACCCTGGGTGGCCGATCGATTGGCAACGCCGCTACGCCGCCCTGGCCGACCTCCTCGGGCAAGGCGCGACGCTCGCTGAGGTCCTGCCCGGTGTGACCTACCGCGGCCAGGACATCGGCACGTGGCTGCAGACGCAGCGCGAGGGCTGGGACCAGCTGAGCGAGGGGCAGCACGAGCGCCTGGAGCAGCTTGGTGTCGAGCCGCTGCCCACCACCGCGCTGGAGACGCCAGCGAAAGCCCGTAAGAGCGGCTCAGCAGCCTTCGAGCGAGGCATCGCCGCCCTGACCCAGTACAAGAACCGCGAAGGACACGTGGCTGTCCCCCGGACCCACGAAGAGACCGTCGTGATCGACGACCAGGAACACGCAGTGAAGCTGGGGGTGTTTTTGTCGAACACCAAGAGCAGGCGCGGCAAACTCAGCGCAGACAAACTCCAGCAGCTAGCAGCACTCGGACTGGAATGGGCGGCGTAGGCGCGAACGCAGAAGGCGGCCCGCTGGCGATCCGGCGGGGCGTTTTCCGCTTGACAGGACGGATACCTCCTCGGCAGGTGGCTGAGCCAGCAACGCCGCAAAGCCCGCGCCGGCACCCTCGCCACCGCCACCACGGCGGCCCTGGCCGCACTCGACCCGTGGTGGAACCCACCCTTGGCTTTGTTCACGAGTTGCGACGGCAGATGTGCGCCTCACCGAGCAGCGCGTAGATGGCGGCGTGTTCGATGTTCATGAGAAATGGCAGCGGCCGTGGGGCGGCTGGCCTTGGATTCGCATCCTCCGGTCGAAGACCGTGCTCGATCACAGCCTGGTGGCCAGCCAGATGGTCACGGCCGCGGTGGCGGTGAGCCCGACATTGAGTGCGATCCGGCGGTCTTCGCCGGTCAGGTGCATGGCGATCGCACCGGTCTGCAGGAGGACGAAGCCGATGGCCGCGGCTGGCGCCAGCGAGGGTGCGATGCCGGTCAGCGGTGGCAGGACCAGGCCGGTCGCGCCGAGTATTTCGACCGTTCCCAGCGCCCTGAGGGCGGGCAACGGTATGCGGTCGACCCAGGCCATCATCGGGCGGAGTTGATCGCGGCTGCGGATCACCTTCAGCGTTCCTGCGTAGCAGTAGAAGAAGGCGAGCAGTCCGGCGACGATCCAGTAGGCGATGTTCATCGTTCCCGTTCATGGGCCACCGGTTCGCGGGGGCCCTGTCGATTGCGTCGATTGCCAGGGAAGCCCCTGGAGAAGGCTCGGTCCGTCGTCCGAGGGGGCCGGAAGGACGGCAGCGCCGTGTCCTCGCCGGTCGGAAGAAGGGTGGCTGGGCCGTTCCGTCCCGTCGGCTTCAGGCGAGGTCGGTGGCGGGCTCGGTCGCGTAGCGGCTCATCGCATCGATGTTGGCCTGTCGCGTCAGCGGCCGGCCGTCGGCGAATACCTCCTGGAGGTCTCGGAAGTACTGCACGTACAGGTCGGGGGTGAATGTGCTGAGCATGACGGCGGGCTGATCGGTCAGGTTGGCGAAGGTGTGCGGGGTACCGGGCGGAACCATCACGAGCGTGCCCGCGGTGGCGTCGTAGCCCTCATCCCCGACCGTGAACCGCACGGTGCCGGAGAGGACGTAGAAGCCCTCGTCGTGTCGGCCGTGGCGGTGCTGCGGCGGTCCCTGGGTGCGCGGGGCGAGGACGGACTCGGCGATGGCGAGGCGGTGCCCGGTGTGGCTGCCGTCCTCCAGAACGTGCATGCGCGTGGTGCCCAGAACGATCATCTCACCGTCGCCAGGACCCACCACCGATACGGCGGGGTCGGCCTGCGGCTCGCTGGTCTTCGCTTCTTCGGTCATGCTCACGAGTGCACCGCCGGGACCCCTCCGGTGTCCAAGACCCATCCCGCGGCGCCGATACCTCGTGGGTATCGTTGCAGCGTGGAGCTACGGACCTTGCGCTACTTCGTGGCGGTCGCCGAGGAACTCCACTTCGGCCGGGCCGCCACCCGACTGCACATGAGTCAGCCGCCGCTGAGCCGGGCGATCAAGCAGTTGGAGGCCGACGTCGGGGCCCTGCTCTTCGCCCGCTCGCCCACCGGCGTCACGCTCACGCCGGTGGGCACGGTGCTGCTCGACGAGGCGCGAGCCTTACTCGACCATGCCGACCGCGTCCGTGCACGCGTCAGCGCGGCGGCCGGCGCCGCAACCCTCACCGTCGGCATCCTGGGCGACGGCACCGACCCGGCAGTGTCCAGGCTGGCCGCCGCCTACCGCCGAAACCACCCCGGCATCGACATCCGCATCCGCGACACCGACCTGACCGACCCGACGTGCGGGCTGCGCGCCGGACTGGTCGACGTCGCCCTCACCCGGGCGCCGTTCGACGAGACCGCCCTGACGGTGCGTGCGCTGCGATCCGATCCGGTCGGCGTGGTCCTGCGCGCCGACGATCCGCTGGCCCGCCGCGACCGGCTGCGGTTGGCCGAGCTGAGCGACCGCCGCTGGTTCCAGTTCCCGCAGGGCACCGACCCCATCTGGCAGTCGTACTGGAACGGCGGCAGGCCGCGCGAGGGGCCAATGGTGCGCGCCGTTCAGGAATGCCTGCAGGCCGTGTTGTGGAACGGCACGGTCGGCCTGGCCCCGTTCGGACACGACCTGCCCGCGGAGTTGGCCGTGGTACCGCTGATCGACATGGCGCCGAGCCGAGTGGTGGCGGTGTGGAACGAAGGTGACACCAGCCCGTTGATCCGATCCTTCGTCGAGATCGCGACAGCCGCGTACCGCCACTGAACGCTGGCAACTGGTGCTGCCGCATCCCGTGAACAATTCGAACGCTGCGGCAATCGGGACTGCCTCCCGAAGCGGTGAACATCTGCTGCTCCTTCTCGCGTACAGAGCCACACCCTGGCCCTACACCTGGCACCGCACCTACCACCACGTCCGCGCCGCAGCCGCAGCCGGCCCCTTGCCCCAACACCCTCCAGCAGTGGGTCACCGCTCAACGCGCCCGCTGGCACGCCCTCCACCCCCAGCAACGGCACTTCCTCACCCTGATCGACATCGCACGATGAGGTCGGCCATCCCTGCAGTACGGCCTCGTCTGACCCGGCCAGCAGCGCCCGGCGTTGGCAGCACACCCAGCACATTCCAACGATCAACGAAACTGACCACCGCTCACCACAGATGACCAGATCTGATCAACCATCCACTACCTGACAAACCCAACCCCCAGCTCACCTCCACACCCCAGCCCGAGAACCACAAACCGACACCTGGCTATCCCTCGATAACCGAGAACCCACAACCGACACCAACTGATCGACTACGGGACCGAGGCGGACCGAGACAGACCGAGACGGGGAGAACACCGATGCCAGGAGGCAGACTCAGCCACCAGGAACGCCGGACCATTGCGGAGGGACTGGCCGAAGGG
>NZ_JBVHTY010000041.1:0-7555 GCF_055565615.1 Streptomyces sp. NPDC028368
CTCGCCAACTGGAACGAGCAACCCAGACCCTTCACCTGGACGAAAACAGCCGACGAAATCCTCGACAAAATCGCCGCCTACTGCCACCGAATCTCCGACTCAGGTCACTAGGTAGGCACCCTCAACAGTGCGGTAGGTCGGTGCGGTGAGCATGAGACTCCAGGTCAGTACGCAGCCGCGGGCGCGACTGGTGGACAAGGACGCTGTACGGCAGTGCTGAGCGGTAGCGGGCGTGGGGAGAGCTCAGTTGGGTGGGAGTCCTCTCCCCACGCCGCTCGTCCGGCGCCGAGCCCTGTTGCGGGTCCGGCTGCCGGGTGGTGCACCCGCCCTGCCAATCGGGAGTCACGCACCGACGGCGGGCGGGCGGTCTGTGGTCACGGGCCTGCGGACAGGGCCTCGGTGATGACGGCGGCGTAGGCGAACGAGTGCCCGGCGGAAGGCATCCGGCGGACGTTCCTATGCCCGGCACGCCACTGGGCGGTCGGGACAATGCCCGGCGGCAGGGGAGGCCACGGTCCCAGAATCGCCCGGATCTGCTCCAGCGGGCGCGGCCGGTACGCGATGCCGGCTTCGGCATAGTGGTCGACGAGGTCCTGCATCGCTTCTGGCTCCATGTCGGTGCTGGCGTGGGTTACGGAGATGGCGCTGCCAGCCGGAAGCCAGTCCCGCAACGCGGCCATCGCAGCCTCCGCCGACTCGTCACTCACCCACGGCAGCAGGTCGTGCGCCAGGACCGCGATGGGCTGGCTGCGGTCGAGGCCCTGGAGTTCGGTGGCCCCGAACAGTTCGTCGATCTGGCAAATGTCCGCCTCGACCGCATCGGTGGACAGGTCTTCCGCCAGAACCATGCGTGCGCGCACACCACCGGCTCGTTGTCCACGTAGACGACACGAGCGTCCTCGTGGACGCTGCGCGCGGCCTCGTACGTCAGCGCCGGATCGTGGCACTGGCGCTTCTTGTTCCACCCGGACGGCAGTCCGCACCCCAGGTCCAGGAACTGGATGATCCCGAGATCACGCGCGAGGGTCGTGACGACGTGAGGCCGGTGCCGCTGGTTGATCTTCACCATGTTCGGCAGCCACGGGGCCGACTTCACGAGGAGTCGGGCTAGTTGCCGGTCCGAGTGGTAGTTGTCGGATCCGCCTGTCAGGTAGTTGTCGACCCTCGCGACCGCGGGACTGCGGAACCAGTTTTCAGGCAGGTCGGTGCGCCGAGGCGTCTCTTGCGTCGCGTTCATTCGGTGTCCTCGTCGGCTGGGGCGGGAGCGGCTCCACCGGTGGCGCGGAGCAGGGCTTGGATCAGGCGGGCGAGGTTCCGGGCTCTGTGGGCGGCCGCACGCGCCGAACGGCCGGGAGGCTGCATGTAGAGGCGGCGGGCGGCTTCGCTGAGCGTCGCCTGCGCCCCGCGGTGGATGTCTGAGCCAGACGGCAACTGGCGGTACATGGTGACCAGCTCGCATTCGAGGACTCGCCCGTAGGCCGTGAACTGCTCCACCAGTTCCAGGCTGACGTCGACCTCCGGCAGGCTTCTGAGGTCCCATTGGAGGGCCATCTCGACGAGCGGCAGGATCTCGACTTTGTCGGGGATGGGCGCGGTCACGGCAGCCATGCGATCACCTGCTGTGCGGTCAGGACCTGGTACGTCCACGCCTGCGTGATGGCGTGAGCGCGGTTCTGGGATTGCAGGTTCGCCAGCAGCTCGCGCCCGTCCCGGCGGATGATTTCGACCCCCCGTTCGAGCTCGGTTGCCATCTGCGAGGCCGTCATTCCCTGTGGGATGAGCGGCACGAGGTCACACTGCTCGCGCGGCAGGTACAGCGACTCGGGGTCCAACAGCTGCGGCTGGTCGATGGCCTTGGCGGCGTAGGCGACGGCTAGCGCGGCAGCTGTCTCGCTCACGCCGTACAACTTCCGCTTGGCGAGCTTGAGATAGCCCGAGGCCGTACCCTCCCGGATCTGGAGGCGCAGCGCGACCGCGGCGAGCATGCTGCCGTCGGCCAAGCCCTCGAGGACCTGACGCTCCCTTGGTGCGAGGATGACCTTCGCTACGGTCCTGGTCATCAGGCCGCCTCTACCCTCGCACGACACCGCACAGGGTCGATGACCTGTCCGTCAGGCAACAGTTCACCGGTGTCGTCGAAGAGCAGGACGCCGTTGCACAGCAGGCTCCTTCTCTGCACTTCACTCGCATGGGTGTTGGGAGGAGCGCAGGCCGTGGAAACCTCGTTGCTGCCCGAGGGCGTCACCTGGATCATGTCGCCATGGGGAGACGACCGAGCACAAAGACCGACAGTGCGCCTGTAGCTGCGGGTGTGCGTGTGGACTGGTGGGCTGTTCCCCACGGTGTGCGAAGCCAGGTTGAGGAACGTCTGGGGGCGCCTGTGCAAAGCGCCGTTACCCAGGCCGGTGGCTTCTCGCCTGGGGTTGCAGCCCGCATGCGTCTTGTCGACGGCCGACGGGTGTTCGTGAAGGCGGTGGGCGCTGAACCAAACCCTGACACCCCTGACCTCCACCGGTCCGAGGCACGGATCACCGCGGCCTTGCCGATCGCAGCGCCTGTGCCGCAGCTGCTCATGACCTTGGATCTCGAAGGCTGGGTCGTTTTGGTCTTCGAAGACGTCGACGGAAGAATGCCGGCCCAGCCTTGGCAGCTGGACGAGCTCCACCGTGTTCTTGCAGCGGCTAACGAGCTGTCCGTGCTGCTCGATCCTTCGCCGATCGCGGCGCCACCGGTTGCTGATCGGTTCGGCGAGAAGTTCCAAGGCTGGCGTCTGCTTTCCGCTGCTTCCGCGGATGGGACAGACGACCTGGCCTGGCTCGATCCCTGGGCACGACGCAATCTGGGACGCCTCGTCGACCGAGAAGCCGCCTGGATCGCAGCTGCAGCCGGTAGTGCCTTGATCCATGGCGATCTGCGGGCGGACAACGTTCTGCTGACCGACGACCGCGTCATGGTCGTCGACTGGCCGTGGGCCGCAGTCGGAGCTTCGTGGTTTGACGTCGTCGCGATGGGCCCGAGCGTGATCATGCAGGGCGCCCCGGATGCGGTGAGTCTTCTTGATCAGCACCTGTTCGCTCGTGGTGCTGACCCGGAAGATGTCACCACCGTGCTCATCGCTATGGCTGGATACTTCCTTCGTCAGTCCGTGCAGGCCCCGCCGCCGGGGCTGCCGACGGTGCGGGACTTTCAGCGTGCTCAGGGTCAAGCTGCACTCCATTGGGTGCGTGAGCGGACACATTGGCGATAGAGCCTCGGGAAAGCCCGAGGTCAAGTTCCTGGTGAATCGGGCGTGGGCGTGGGATGCCGAGGTCGGCGACGGGCCTCTTGACGAGTCGGGCGGCCTCGGCTTGCTTGGCGCGGAGGAAGGTCAGCGTCGAGTCGATGCCTTCGACCTCGCCGAGCCAGTGCTCCTCCTGGGCCCGCTTGCGGCGCAGGAGGAGGTCCCTCTCGATCTCCGCGAGGCGGGGCAGCATCTTGGGGTTGACCTGGAGCATCGGGCAGCGGATGCAGGCGTGTTCGTGGTTGCAGGGGGTGCCGTAGGGGCGGGCGCAGTTGCCGAGTTCGACCTTGCGCTTGTCGAAGTGCTCCTCGAAGTCGGCCCACTCATCGGGTGTGACCTCGGGGTATTCGATCTCCGGTCGGAGCGAGCGGCGGTGGTTCAGGAACCGCTGGTAGTTGGCGACGATGTCCTCGGCGAAGACCGCGACGTAGCCCTGGAGGGTCTGGAGGTTCAGGTGGCCGAGCAGGGCGGCGCCGATGTGGATGGGCAGGCCGCCGTTGACGATCTCGGTGGCGAAGAGCCGTCGGAAGTCGTGCGGCGTGAAGGTCATGTCGGCGAAGGCCCGGTGGGTCTCGGCGAGTTCCTCGCAGCTGCGGGCGAACATGTGGATGAACGTGGTTGGGGAGATCACTGATCGCTGCGTGCCGTTTTGGCGTTGCATGAGGAACGGCATGGGCTCTGACCAGGTCTTCTCGTGCGGGTCGTAGCGGTTGAGCAGGCGGACCGGCCGGCCGTCGGGGGTGAGGCGGCGGATGATCTGGGCGACGGCGTGGAACAGGTCCGCGGACATCGGGATGACGCGCTCGCGCTCGCTCTTGGACGGGGCGATGACGAGCAGGGCGATGACCTCGTTGTTCGGGCGCCGATACTGGCGGATGCTCAGGTGGGTGAGCTCGCAGAGCTCTTCGACGCGGATGCCGCTGTGTCGCAGGATCTCCAGGCCGGCCCACTCCCAGAACGCGGTGTCCTCGGTGAGCGTGACGTTGAGGACCTGCCCGTCCTCGTCGGTGACGCGGACGGGTGGCTCGTCCTGGCTCTTGGCCCAGGTTCGATCGCGGTCGCTGTCCGTGCGCCGGTAGGAGTGTCCGTCGTGCTCGAAGGTCTCTCCGAGCTCGACCGCGCGGGCTTTCTTGAGCAGGCCCGTTAAGTGCTCGTAGCGGCCTTCGACGTGTGCGACCAGGGTGGGCAGCAGCGGTTGGCGGACCCGGATGCGGTCGGACATCCGCTGGTGGATCTCCCGCTTGCGCTTGGCGAACCCCTTGAGTTCCTTCGGCCGGATGGGGCAGGGCACCACCCACTGGGCCCACTGCTCGGGCTCGTTGATGGCCCAGCTGTGCAGGTCGAGATAGAGGGCGCGGACGGCCAGGAGGATGCCGGAGTCGTCCGCGCGGGTGCGGCGCTCGTCGCGGTCCCACCGCTTGATGGCCTCGCGCCACTGGTCATAGACCTCGGGGCTCAGCGCCAGGTCCTGCTGTCCCGGGTTGATCTTCTCAATCTTGGCCCAGAACGTGTTCGCGAGCTGGCGGGTCAGGGCCGTGATGGTGGTGTAGTCGGTGCCGGCCCGGCGCCGGGTCAGGTAGTCGATCAGCAGCTGGCGGACGCCCTGGTGCTGGATGGGGTAGCGGTCGACGAGCTGGGTGACGGTGAGCTGGCCGCGATAGACGTAGGCCCGCAGGGTCGGCGGAGTGCCGGGCGGGAAGTGGCCCATCTGGTGCAGCACCTGCCAGGTGCCCAGGCCCGCGAAACGGGTCGCCCCCGCCTTGCTGCCGTGGGTCACCCCGAGCCGCTTGCACTCCAGGCCGAAGTGCAGCAGCGCAGACGGCGTCAGATCCTCCAGCGCGATGCCACCCGTGGTCAGGGCAGCGGTCAGGTCGAACTTCGCCCGGTCACGGTGCATGCGGTGGACGTCGAAGGCGTCGGCCGCGGCGAAGAACTTCTCCAGCAGCGGATCGGGCTGGAGTTCGCGGAATCTCTGCGGGTAGTCCCGGAACCGGTTCGCGCGGAAGCCGGAGATCGACGGCCGGACGACCCGCAGGCAGAACGCCAGCTTGATCCCGGCGATCAGATCCGCACTGTCAACGCGGTCGCCCTCGCGCGCCAGGACGCGTAGCGACTCGGCGCCTTCGTCGTCGAAGCCACTGGCCTGCCACCTTTCCTGCCAGGTGTCGCCCGGCATCTCCTCCAGGACGGAGAAGACCCGCCGGACGGCGATCCGCCGACGCCCCGGGTTCGGCTGGCCCTTGGTGACCCGCTCGACGATGCGCAGGATCTCGGAGGCCGGGGCCCGGGAGAGGTCCCCGTAGGGCCCCGGCGGTGTGCTGGGCAGCGGCACCGGTGCCGCCTTCAGCTCCGCGCCGGCGAACCGCGTGACGGGAGCGGGGACGAACGGCTCGTCGCCGCTGTAGTCGACGCGGCGGTTGCGGGCGGTGAAGGTCTGGAGGTCAGCCACCGAACACCGCCTTGAAGTCGTCCGGGTCGTAGCCGGGAGCGATGGCGGGCTGGAGGCGGGGGCGCTGGTAGTGGGCCTGGAGGGCGTCGAAGAGGTCCTCGACGCGGGCGTGCAGGTAGCGGCCGGTGGTGGCCAGGTCCGCATGCCGCAGGATGGCCCGGACCTCGACCAGGGTCAGGTTCGGGTCGTTGGCCATCCTCTCGGCCGCCGTGTGTCGCAGGTCGTGAAGGCTCCAGTTCGTGCCCAGCCGGTCGTTGGCGCGCTGGATGACGCGCCGCATTGCCCAGTAGGTGAGCGGCTTGTCCGGGCCGCGGCGGGTGCGGAAGACCGGCTCGTGCGGGGCGGGCATGCCCATCGCGTCGAGGTAGGCGGCCAGCACCACCAGGGCCTGCGGGCTCGCCGGGATCGGCTCGCGCAGCTTCGTGCCCTTGGAGACGACGTAGACGATCTGGGCAGGCCAGTCGACATCGGCCGGGGTGACCCCGAGCAGCTCGGAGGCGCGGGCGCCGCTGGAGACGTAGAGCAGCACCGCGGCGCGGTCCCGGTCATGGTTCATGGCGACGAAGAACTCGTCCCACATCGCGTCCGGGATGGCCCGGGGCTCGGTGGCCGGGACACGCTGACGCAGACGGGAGCGGCGGAAGGCCGGCACAGCCTCCGCCGGACTGCGGTGGGCCAGAGCCCGGCGCCGTGCCTCCGAGACCGGCACCGGATTCACCAGCGGGCCGTTGCCCAGGTCGCGGTGGAAGTCGTAGAAGCTGGCCACCACGGTCAGGGCGTGGTTGATCGTCGCCGGGGCGTAGCCGGCCTTGAGGTACCGCTTGCCGGTGCGCGGGTTGACCGACCCGGGCTGCGGCGCGTCCGGCCGAGTGCGGCGGCGCTGCGGATTCGGTGCCGCACGAAGCCATCCCACTATCACTGCCACCTCCCCTTCCGTTGCCTTGTCCCAGGTCACGTTCAAGAGCCACAGGAACCGGAACCACCGCAGCAGGTCATTGGCGTAACTGCGGCTGGTTGCTGGGCTGTTGTCGTTCAGAGCGAGATCCCGCAGGTAGGGCGTCACCGACTCGACCGGGCTTCCCGCCGGGTCGAGTACGGCGTACGCCGGATGCTGGGTCTCCAGCTGAACGACCGAGCCGACGCGGGGCAGGGCAGCCCGCCCCTCCATCAGCTGGTTGCGCAGGTGCGACGTCACACAGAACTCCTTGGGCAGTCGGACATCGCAGTGCCCAACGACCTCAAGAAGGTGCAGTTAACACACCAGCCCTGCTCGGGGTGGTGCGCCACCAGGTGCGCGGCCTCCCGATCGGACGCGTCGGGCGGCGGGCACGGTGGCTGATGCTGGCACATGGGAGAACTCCGGAATCGGGGGTGTGGTTTCGCCGTGCGGTGTGTGTGGTTGTCGCTACCGGCCGACCCGCTTCAGGGCAGGTAGTGGCGGGCCGGCCAGCAGCGCCGGGCACCCAGGGGTGGGGGTTGCCGGCTGGTCCCTCGCGGTGCCGACCGTTCATCGGCGCCGGGAGGAGTTGAGGCGTCGTCGCCACCGATGGCGACGACGGGGCGTGGCCTGGCTGATCACCAGCAGGCGGTGTGCAGAGTGCAGGAGGACGCGCAGCCGCCGTCGTGCCGGGTAGCTTTGGCTGACGTGGGGGCCGTCGAGGAGAGCGCGGGCGTGGTCGACCGCAGGCATAGCCAACGAGGTTTGCCGGGTGCGTCCCGTACAGATCGGCAGTGAGCTTGTTCCGCCTTGACGGACACCATCGGTGTGGTGGTCAGGCTGCGAGTGCGGTCTCGTATTCGGCGGGACTGCGGTAGTCGAGGCTGCT
>NZ_JBVHTY010000042.1:0-6682 GCF_055565615.1 Streptomyces sp. NPDC028368
CGGCCCGCTGGGCATCAGTTACCGACGACGGCGGGATCTTCGGTCCAGGACGACTCACACTCAACCAACGACGAAACTCCGACTCAGGTCACTAGCCCCCCGGGTATCTCGCTTCTCCCATCCGATCAGGACGAGAGCGCGCGCTTCCTATTCCCCGCTGTCCCGTATGGCCTTTTCGAGGAGGGTGAACGACTTGGGCATACTGCCGGGCTGCGGTTTGCCCTCCCTGTGCCCGACAACCTGGTAGCCGGCGTTGAGGTAGTACGCGTTCAGGCGTGCGTTGCCGGCCAGGCAGTCCAGCCGTACCAGCTCTCGTCCCGCCTCGGCCACGCGGCGCTCCGCAGCTCGTAGAAGATGTCGCCCTGTCCCGGACGGGACACGGCTGTGGTCCACCATCAGTCGGTGCACATAGCCGGCCGTCGGCGGCTGCGGCCCCCAGGCGTCCTTGTCCTCCCACCACAGCTCCCAGGCCCCGACCATACGATCGGCAGCCTCCGCGACCCACACCTCCCCGCTCTCCATGACGCGGCGGAAGTGGTCCCCGCCCAGCTCACCAGGCTGCCACTGACCAGTGACGCCCTGGGCAAGCATCCAGCGGGCAGCGTCGTCGCGCAGACGCACCACAGTCGCAACGTCGGCGTCGTCAGCGAGACGGAGGCGTAGATCGTTCACGCCGCGATCTTCGCACAGGCGTCCGTACCTGCATCGACCGGCCGCAAGGGGCCTACCGGGAAGAAAAACAGGCACTTACATGAGTCAGGCGGTGCCTTCGGGCCAATGCCCCCCGGGGAAGGCGGAATTGTCGCTAGCCGCTCCCTTGACATTTGAGAGCTGCGCACTCGTGGTGGCTAGCACGGCCACCAGAGCGGCGACCGCGCCGGCGATGAGGCCCGCGCTGACCGCAAAATCCCCGACAATGGCCACAGCTCCGTACCAGCTGGCGATTACCGAGGCGAAGGCTGCGAGGGCGCTCAAGACGACCGTGATGTTCTCCGCCACAATGAGGCCCAGTGCCACGTAAAACGCGCACCCGGCGACCGCGGAGGTGGTGAGGGCTGTGGATACGGTGTCGGCGATCGTCTCGATCTGTGTGGCGGCTGTGGTCTGCGAACGGACGGCGGCGATGTAAGAGTCGGCCGCGTCGCCCTTCCACTCTCTGGTGGCTTTCAGTGCATCGGGGGCGACTTCACCGGCCACATTGGATGCCTTACCTCGAACCTGGGACTCCCAGTCAGAGGAGTAGAAGAAGAAGGTGACCGGCGCCGCCATCCCCTCAAAGTACTCGCCGAGCTTCGCGAGCACCCACTTGCCCATCTCCAGCAGCTTGTTCCCTGCCCAGATGATGGCGTCCCCAACCCAGCCTGGGGTTGTGGGGTCGGAGGCCGTGGAGTTGGCCTTGGACTTGGCCTCGTAAAGTTTGCTCTCCAGTGTGGTCACACCAGACTTGAGTTTGCTGGTGGCGGCGTTGTACTGCGCCGGGCTGAATACCATCCGGAATGCCCCCCTGTTTGCGGTTTCGGACTTCGTGCTCGTTGGCTCTGGGCCAGGTCAGTAGGTGCCCTCAACCGACTTCGTGGTGTCTGCCTCGTTGTCGTCGTACGCGTTCGCGCTCTTCACTAGAGCGTCGGCGATCTCCGTCATACGCCTATTCCCCTCCCGGCACCGGTCGGCGACCTGGGCAACCGCCTCCTGATACGCGGAACACAGGACCTGGAAGACCCCGGTCTCGAGGCGGGCAAGGTTCAGCTCATCCACGGAGGCAACGATGCCGCTCAGTTCTGCCGCGTTGCGGTCCCAGGTCTTGGACTCCTTGCGTAGTGCATCCGTGATGACATCTGTATCAGCCATGGCAATTTCCTCTCTGGCGGTGATTTACGGGTTCCCGTACCGACTCGGGTTCTTGAGGATTGCCATGGCTTCGTCGTACAAGCCATCCCGCAGCACCTTCGGACCTGCTGCCGCCTCGGCCTCAGCGATTGCGGCGTTGAGTCGGCTGCGTGCATCCGTGAGTGCTTCTTCGAGGGCACGCTCCAGCGATGTGGCGGACTGTTCGCCGGCCCACGAGTCGTCCACTACGCAGGACACCAGTGCACTTGACTGCACTGTCACCGTGACGCGGCCCCGCGCGCTGGAGCCCGTTCCAGTGACAGGCTCCCCCGCCGAGGGCGAGTCGGCAGCAGCCTGGGCGCCATCGAGGGCCGTGAGCATGTCCTCCATGATCTCGTCAATGGGGCGGGGAATGACGTGATCGACGTTCCGCTCGGTGCCCGAGGGGCGTGGTGAGGGCACCGGGCCACCCGCTCCGGAACTGCTGAACGGGCTCTGCCGGTCACTGCGCTCCATGACGAGCGACCATGCCGCCATGCGTTGCTCCATCGCGGCGCCGCAAGCCTCGACTACTGCGGCACCGAACGCCGCTCCCGCGCGGCGCCGCCGCCAATCGCTAGCCACGTGGAAGCGAGTGGGGAGTCCGTCTGATGCCAGTTCGACCCGCACTGCGCCTCGAGCGTCCGAACCCTCGGCCTCCTGAGGGACGCTCTCCTGGATTTCCCGCATCGTCCGCTGGACGGCTGCGACCTCATGCTGGAACTGTTCAAGCTCGCGTTGGAACCTGTCGAACAAAACTCCCCCTAGGACAGGTCGACACCATGTCTGTGCAGGACGCTAGGGAAGAGCGACAGGTAGCGTCAAGAGAGGATCTTGCTCTGACGCCCGGTCCGTGGCTGAAATACCATGTATATAAGGGGAGTTGGGAAAATGATCAAACGTCGCGACCAGTCGCATGGCGTACGAGAGGCGCGCAGGAGCAGGGCAGCTCCTCTGGCCTGGGGGGCCATTGCGCTCACGTTGTTGGGCGGAACCTTGTTCGTGGACCACTCCGGGCTCTATGGAGAGTCGTCGGACACCTCTCCGTTCCACGTGCCAGTTCTTGTTGGTGCTCTTCTTCTGACGGTCGCGACGATCGTTGTCAGTGTCCTTCCCCGTAGTTCTGGGGGTGTCCACCACACCTGGGCTCCTGTGCGTTGGTGCCTGCTGGTCGCGGTGGCTGCGGCTTCAGGCCTCGTACTGATGCTGGCGCTGACCGGTCCAGCGGCGCAGCAGATCAATCTGCTCTTTGCGGGCGCGGCGATGGACGTGGCTGCCGCCGGAATGGTCCGCGCGGCAAGGACGTGAAGTAGCTCCCAGTACCGGCTACTACCCCGACTCGCGCGGCGACCGGAGCCTGTTCGGCCGGACGTACCGGCAGAACACGGTCGCGTCCAAGGCGTTCGGCATTGGCCGACCGGCCCGAGTCCTACGTCTACTCGCCCGCCGTCGGCTGCGTCATCACCGGCGTGCCCCACGAGGACGTCGTCACCCACTACTCCTGCCGCCGCCCCCTGGCCGCCCTGCACCAGTCCCCGGAGCTGCTGGACGGCTCACCGGTCAGCAAAGACCTGGCTGCCATCGTCACCTGGGTCGTGGATGCCGGCGCCGCGGATGTCATCGGCGTCACCGGCTCGTTCCTCGTCGGGGCGTGCAACGCCCGCTCCGACATCGACCTGGTCTGCTACGGACCCCGCGGGTACGAGACCGCCCAGGCGCTGTGCGCCGAGCGGTCGTTGATCCAGCCCTACGAGGGCGATGCCCAGACTCGGCTGTACATCCGGCGGGCGAAGTACATGACAGGCAGCTCGTTCGATGCGCTGATACGCCAGGAGGCGCGCAAGCTGCAGGGGCTGACCACTGGGGCCGGCGCTCACATCAACTGCGAGCCCCTGCGTGCCGACGGCGACCGGACCCTCGCCGGGGTGGTCGCCCAGGAGGTCGGCGCGATCAGCGTGCTGGCCCACGTGACCGACCACACCGAGGGCCTCGCCACGCCCGCCGTCTACGGCATCGCGGTGGACACCGTCATCGGCTCCACGATCGACGAGGCGGACGTCTTCGCCCGGCGGATCACCCAGCTACGGTCCTACCTCGGCGCGTACACCGGCGCCTTCCGCGAAGGCGACCTCGTCTACCTCTCCGGCCGCCTGGTCCACCTCCAAGGCCCGAGAGCGGTGAGCACCTTCGGCATCGAGCTCACGCCATGGTCCGCCGCCGAATCCTTCCTCGCCAACCTCGCCAACCTCGCCCGCTGAGCCGCAAACGCTTACTGCCCTCCGGGCGGCCTTCCCGTGTTTCTGCTCAGCCCAGGTATGGAGCCGAGCGCCTCGCAGCCCAGCATCTGCCGCCGCGCCGCCGGCTGATCGAACAGGTCCCGGTCCCGTGACGACTTCGCGGTCCGGGGCACTCCTGGCGCCGCGGCGGGTCGACACTGATCTCCTCGCTGCTGCGCAGCGAGGTCAGTTGTCGCGTGGGTCTTCCTCGGAGTGGAGCCGGGTGGCAAGGTCGCCGGCCCAGCCCAGGGCCCAGGCGCGCAGGTCTTGGCCGGCCACAGTCCCGGTTCAACCCATCACCGACAATGGCCCTTTCGTGGGCCCGCGCCTGGGGGAACATGCCGGGCCCACGACGCCGGCGGTGCCTCGGTGTTGCCCAGCCGAAGGCGGCGGCCATCTCCGGTGATGCCTCCACCGGAGGCACAGGGTGTCGCACCGCTAGCCTGTAGCACCGAACACCGAAGCGACATGGGGAACACTTTGTCCGCGCACCCGCCGCCGCCCGACGGCTCCGCCCCTTACGGCCAGCCCGGCGCCGGCTCTTACGGCTCCAGCCCGTACGGTCCGCCCACAGGACCGCCCCCGTACGGAAAAGGCGGCCGCCCCGTCCACGCCCAACCTGTTCACGCCACGGCCCCCTACGGTCAGCCGCAGGCGTTCGGCCAGCCCGCGCCCCAGCAGTGGGCGCAGCCGACTCCGCCGGGGTTCATACCCACCGGGCCACGCCGGCGGCCCTGGATGCCGGCGCTCATCGGCTTCGGTGCCCTGGCTGTCTTCGGGTTGGTCTGCTGGGGGCTGAGCACCGATGATCCGCCGGTGAAGACCGCTCGCGAGGCATCCGTCGGCGACTGTCTGGAAAACCGTGGAAGCCACGCCAAGCCGGTCCTCTTTGCCATCGACTGCAGCAACACCAAGGCGGAGTACAGGATCGTCTCGGACCTTTATGACTCTGACGCCACATGCCCCGCCAAGTACGACCAGTACAAGGAGACCGGCGGCCGGCTGGGGGACGAGAACCTGTGCCTGGACAGGGTCCACCACTGACGCCCCCACGCACAGCATCCAAGCCGGCTTGTACGTTCCTTCCGCGCTCCCGGGCTGGCCTGGGCGTGCGAGGGATGACCGGAGATCGTGATGGCGAAAACCGGAAGCAGCTGTCTGGTTCGGGCGCCCGAGGGATGACCGTGATGTGCAGCAGATTCGCCAGGGGGCAGAGAGTCGATGATTTATGCAGATCGAAAGCACCTCGTACGAACCCGGGAGTTGCTGGCCCAAGACATGGACATGCCCATGGGAACGTTCCGCAACAAGAAGCCATATGCGGTCGTCGGCTTTCCAGCGCCGATCAGTTCCGCCGGTGCACGGGTGCTGCTCTGGGACGGCGAGCAGACCGCCGCTTACCTCGCCAGAAAGCCCGTACCTGAGCTGCCTGCCGCTGGCGGCCCGCAGGAACTGTTGGATCGGCAGGAAGCGGCCGCCGAACTGAACGTGACGCCCCGGACCTGGGACGGCTACAAGACAGATCCGCGCATCGCGCCGCACATGGTGCTGATCTGCGGCGTGGAGCACTGGCCCCGGGGTGTGGTCCACGCCTTCAGGGACACACGCCCCGGCAAGGAGAGCGCAGCCGGCCGGCCAAAGGGCAAGGCTAATGCGGTACCGCGCGGTGAACTGCGCAACAAGGTGGCCGCGCTCCTCGATGCCGAGCCGGGCATCACAATTTCCAGTGTCCGCGAATCGCTCGGGGTCGCACCGGCCACGGCACAACGCGCGCTGTCTCAACTGCGCGGCGAGCGCATCGCCTGCCTCATGGAGGCGGAGCCGTCCCTCACGTTCACGCAGGCCGCCGACCGCCTCGGATACCCGGCCGCGGTGCGCAGGGCCGCCCGGGACATTATCGAGACCGGCGGCACGGCATAAGGAGGGTCGAACGCGCTCGATCCTGAAGGCTCCGCTGCACTGTCAGCCACGGCCACGCTGGTGCTGGTGGCCGGGTGCGGCGGGGCCGCGGAGCCAGGGGCCGCCCACAAGCCGAAGGCGTCGAAGTCGAAGAAGTGTCGTTGCCCGCGTAGCGGTGGGGCCGAGGAACGCAGGCGGTCTGCCGCACAGCGGAAGGTTTTCCTACCCTTCCTGGATGGAGCTTCTACCGCCCGCATTGGAGATCTGTCTCCGGAGGACGTCGCGCGGTTCGAGCAGTTCGTGGCCGAGAGGAAGGGTCTACTCGCGGAGTGGGATGGGCGCTTCGAGCTCGAGGGGGGCGTCCTGCTGAAGGGCGCGG
Source organism: Streptomyces sp. NPDC028368 (assembly GCF_055565615.1). Lineage (NCBI taxonomy): Bacteria > Bacillati > Actinomycetota > Actinomycetes > Kitasatosporales > Streptomycetaceae > Streptomyces > Streptomyces sp. NPDC028368. The sequence goes on from NZ_JBVHTY010000042.1 coordinate 6,421, forward strand.
GCGTAGAGGGCATACAAGCAGCGCAACACCGTCGAACGGTGCATCAACCGTCTCAAGCAGTGGCGCGGCCTGGCCACGCGGCACGACAAGACAGCCACCATCTCCTGGCCGGACTACACATCGCAGGGATCTACCTCTGGTCCGCGCTGTGATCCAAACGAAACGCCCTAGTGACCTGAGTCGGAGTTTCGTCGTTGGTTGAGTGTGAGTCGTCCTGGACCGAAGATCCCGCCGTCGTCGGTAACTGATGCCCAGCGGGCCG
>NZ_JBVHTY010000043.1:0-4494 GCF_055565615.1 Streptomyces sp. NPDC028368
CGACCTGACCGACCGAGCGGTCACCGCGCCGGCACAGCTCGACGATCTCGGCCTTGAACTCCGGCGTGAACGAACGGCGAGGCCGAGGCTTCTTCCTCCCCATGCTCTCCATGATGGACATCCTCCCGGGGCAGAACCCCTGATCTCAGATGTCCGTCAAAGCGCATCAAGCCCAGTCGACCGCGACCCGGGCCTGACAGACGCATGGTGGGACGACGTGCGTACGGCGCTCGGGAACCTGGCCCGGCACGAGACGAGCCGGGTATGCGTCCAGCAGCGTCACCTCTCCGGGCGGATCGGGGAGTTGTACGGCGACCAGGTCGACACGACAGCGGCGGAGTGGACGTGCGCACACGGCGACGTCGGATACGCCAACCTCACCGCTGCCCCGCTCACCTTGCTCGATTGGGAGGACTGGGGGCTGGCGATTGCCGGCTGGGACGCGGCCTGTCTGTGGTCAGCCTCGCGGTCGGTCCCCGCCCTGGCCGCCAGTGTTCTCAACGAGTTCGCTGATGTCCTCAACACCCGGACCTGTCGGCAGTCGCGGCTGATGCTGTGTGCGAACGTGGCATGGGCGTACCGGCGGACGGGGAAGGCAGGGCCGCTGACCGGCGCCATGGAGGCCGCGGCCTCCGAACTGCTGGCCTCCCCGGGTTGAACGCCGGCGAGCGGATGAACTCCTCAGTGCCACGTCTAGGGACTGTCCGGTGGGTCGGTGAGGCGTCGTCCGGGAGGTTCCCATCGACCTTGCTGGCCGAAATCTCTCTGGTTACCGAGCGCATCCGATCAGTAACGTCGCGCCGGGCGCGTATGAGTGATCGTTGTTCGGGAAGGGATCTGATGCTTCGTCGTCTCGCCGTAGGTTTAGGCGTCACCATGCTCGCCGTAGGCGGACTGGCCGCGCCGGCCCAGGCCGCCACTCCAGCGGCTTCCCCACAAGCAGGCTCCGCCTGCGACACGGACGAACTGACCCCCTACGGCGGGGACTCGGGGAAGTTCATCCAGTGCTCCAACGGCGTCCCATACGTCATGAATTGCCCTGAAGGGACCGAGTACAACAACGAGCTGCAGGTCTGCGACTGGCCCGCGGACGTCCCTGTCATCGCGACGGAGCTGACGGCCGGCGAGGCCCAGCTGAGCGCCCTTCCCCTCGGCGTGCAGAACCTCAACGCCACCGTCACCTACGGCGGCAAGCCACTGGTCGGTGCCCCGGTCACGTTCACCAGCGCCAGCGGCGAGACGCTGTGCACGGCCAACACCGACGGCACCGGACGCGCCGCCTGCGATGCCGACGGCCTGCTCTCCACCGCGGAAGAACTCCTCGGCGGCTACACCGCCACCTACGCCGGTATCCCGACCATTACCGGCTCCACCGGCGAGGGCACCGTCACCCTCCTGTAGAACCCCGCAGCACTGAAGGCTGTCCGGCGGGTCACCTGACGGGCCCGTCGATGGATCGTTTCCCTCGATGCGGTCCGGAGCGATCTTTGCCGCAGTTCGCTTCTGGCTGCGGTGGTGACTCGCCGGACAACACACCTAGGGGCTCAGGCAGGTTGGCATTCCGCCATCTCGACTGGATCAAGGGTCAGTTGAGCACTACGTTGGATCTGCGCCCGTCCCGGAACTGCTTCGGGGCGGGTCCGGTCAATGTGGTCAAAGATCGCTTTCAGTGGCGGGGGCGCAGGATGGCGCGCGAGAGAAACGAGCGGCTTGCCGCACTTCTCCTGGAAGCCGGCTGGTCGCGAGCGCAGGCCGCCGCCGCATACAACCGGGTCGCCGTTGAGACGCTGAATGGCGAGGTGCGGGAGAACTCCAAGATCGGACGCTCCCACGTGAGCATGTGGGTGGGAGGCGTTCAGCCGTCGGGGATCGCGCCCGCTATCTTGTGCCAGGCGCTGTCCCGTCGTTTGAAGCGTGAGATCACGCCACAAGAGATCGGGTTCGCAGCTTCCACCTCGCCAGCGCAGGAGGCGCTGGACTGGCGCGTCGATCCATTGATCGCGCTGAACGACTTGGGGAGTGGCGTGGACACTGACCGGCGTCGGCTGTTGGCGGGCGGGGTGTACTCCGCGGCGGCACTGATTCTTCCGGATGAGCCGTGGTGGGACGCTATGGCCCAACCGTCGGCTGAGGAGTCGCCGGCGGGCAAACGCGTGGGCCGCGGAGACGTCGAGACCGTGCGGGAGCTGACCCAGGCGTTCTCGCGCATGGATCAGCGACGCGGAGGCGGACACGGCCGACGCGCGGTCGACGAGTATCTAAAGACCGAAGCGCTCGACTTCCTCCAGGGCCGCTTCGCCAACGACCAGACGCGGCGCGCGATGTTCTCTGCCTCCGCCGAGCTTGCGTACGTGTCGGGCTGGATGGCGTTCGACAACAGCGAGCACGCGGTCGCGCTCCAACGCTTCAACACCGCGGTCAAGCTGGCTGCCCGGTCCGGCGACGCGCCCCTGAGCGGGCACATCCTGCGGGCCATGGCGCACCAGGCACTCGACATGGGTTTTCGACGCGAAGCCCTCCAGATCGCGCAGGCTTCAGTGCACGGCGAGCGGTACGCGGCCGTCACCCCCCCCCGCGAGCGAGCGCTCCTCGGCGTAGTGCACGCGCGGACCCTCGCCGCGAACCGCCACAACCATGATGCGGCGCGGGCCCTGCTGTGCGCTGAGGATGATCTGTCTAATGCCCACGACGGGATCAGGGAGCCGGACCGGACGTTCTTCTTCGGCGAGGCTTCCTTGGCGCACGAGACTGCATGCACGCTGCGGGACCTCGGCAATCATCAGCGGGCGGTCAAGGAGTTCCGGCGCTCTGTGCGTACGCGCGGGGCTGCGTTTCGGCGCACGCATACGATCACCCTTGGGTACATGGGCGCGACGCAGATCGCCCAGGGCGGCATCGAGGAAGCGTGTGCAACGTGGACCAGCGTCCTGGACGCGATGGAGGAGGGGATCTACTCCGGCCGGGCCCGGCAGAGGGTCGTAGACATGCGGCAACTGCTATCGCCCTACCGTAAGCGTGGCATCCCCGCGGTGGGCGTGCTTGATGCCCGCGCGGCTTCGTACCTGGCCCAAGTAGATTGATCACACGTGTCGCTGAGATCGAGTCGAAGGGCTGGGGCCATGGCTTTGGAGATCAAGCCGATCGGGGAAGTTGTCGCGGGCCGAACCGAGGTAGCTGATGACTACTGGGGCGGCGTCGAGTCGGTGATCCAGCTGGACGAGACCGAGTTCCCCACCGACTCCGTGCAGGGCCTGGAGGAGTTCTCCCACTTGGTGGTCGTGTGGCACTTCGACCATGCATCACCAGATGATGTCGAGTACCACGCCCGCAGCCCGCGGGGTAACACGCAGTGGCCGGCCACAGGGACGTTCGCTCATCGCAATCACCGGCGTCCCAACCAGCTGGCGCAGAGCTTCCCGCGCTTGCTGGAAGTCGACGGCCTTCGTCTCCGGGTGACCGATCTGGATGCGGTGGTCGGCACGAAGATCTACGACGTGTCGCCGTTCTTCGCCGAGATGGGGCCGCGCGGCCCGGTCCATGAGCCCGCCTGGCCCGGTGAGATGCTGGCCGACTACTGGGCAGACAAGGCGTGATAGCGGCGTAGTCGGTATCAACGGCCCTCCCGCGATCTGGAGTGGCTGTGATCCGTGCTGTCCTCCAGATCGTCTTGGTAGACGATTGCGACGGCCCGCATGCCGAGGGCTTCGTAGAAGGCCTGGCCGCCTTGGTTACGGGGCGAGCAGTGGACGATGAGCGGCCCGATTTTCTGCTCGCGTGCCCACGCGCGGACGCACTCGACCAGCGCGCGTCCTTCGCCTTTGCCGCGGTGCTCGGGGGCGACCCATATCTCGTGGATCACGCAACATCCCCGGTCGTCGGGTCCGGCGATGATGTAGCCGTGGGCGGTGTGGTGCTTCATCCCGCCAGGCGGTGCGGGACGTTCGGGATCGAACGGCACGACTAGGCCTCCGTCTTCAACGGGCGCTCCGCGTGGTCGGCCCACGCGGCCGCTTGCTCGGTGAGCATGTGCAGGTGCTCGTCCACCCTGGACCCGTCGTTGGCGTAAGCGGCCTCGGTGAGCGCCTGGTGTGGACGCATGGCACACCTCAGCTCGTCGGCGTCGCACCGTATGGCAGCTTTGCCTCGGCCCTCCTCGTACTTCTCCTGCATCTCCTCGTCGAGTCGGTCGGCGATGAACGTGTAGAGCTGGGTGCCGGCCTGCTGACTCACGGCGGGGCCTTTCCCTTCCGACTGGGCGGTCTTGTGGCCGTACTCGGGACCTTTGGCGAAGGGGTCGCGTTTGTTCCTCTTCGCTGCGCGGGCGTACCCCCTGCGGGGGATTGGGGAGGCCCCGTTGTGTCTCGACCTTGCCCAGTACTCGCGGTGGAATGCGGATTCAGCCCTAGTGACCTGAGTCAGAGATTCGGTGGCAGTAGGCGGCGATTTTGTCGAGGATTTCGTCGGCTGTTTTCGTCCAGGTGAAGGGTCTGGGTT
>NZ_JBVHTY010000044.1:1686-4182 GCF_055565615.1 Streptomyces sp. NPDC028368
GCGTCGTGACTGCGTGCCTTTTGAAGAATGAGCCTGCGAGTTTGCGGTATGTTGCGAGGTTAACCCGTGTGGGGAAGCCGTAGCGAAAGCGAGTCCGAATAGGGCGTTGAGTAGCGTGCCCAAGACCCGAAGCGGAGTGATCTAGCCATGGGCAGGTTGAAGCGGAGGTAAGACTTCGTGGAGGACCGAACCCACCAGGGTTGAAAACCTGGGGGATGACCTGTGGTTAGGGGTGAAAGGCCAATCAAACTCCGTGATAGCTGGTTCTCCCCGAAATGCATTTAGGTGCAGCGTCGTGTGTTTCTTGCCGGAGGTAGAGCACTGGATAGGCGATGGGCCCTACCGGGTTACTGACCTTAGCCAAACTCCGAATGCCGGTAAGTGAGAGCGCGGCAGTGAGACTGTGGGGGATAAGCTCCATGGTCGAGAGGGAAACAGCCCAGAGCATCGACTAAGGCCCCTAAGCGTGTGCTAAGTGGGAAAGGATGTGGAGTCGCAGAGACAACCAGGAGGTTGGCTTAGAAGCAGCCACCCTTGAAAGAGTGCGTAATAGCTCACTGGTCAAGTGATTCCGCGCCGACAATGTAGCGGGGCTCAAGCACACCGCCGAAGTCGTGTCATTGCAGTATGTACCCCCAACGGGGACTGTGATGGGTAGGGGAGCGTCGTGTGCCGGGTGAAGCAGCCGTGGAAACGAGTTGTGGACGGTTCACGAGTGAGAATGCAGGCATGAGTAGCGATACACACGTGGGAAACGTGTGCGCCGATTGACTAAGGGTTCCTGGGTCAAGCTGATCTGCCCAGGGTAAGTCGGGACCTAAGGCGAGGCCGACAGGCGTAGTCGATGGACAACCGGTTGATATTCCGGTACCCGCTTTGAAACGCCCAATATCGAATCCATTAATGCTAAGGCCGTGAAGCCGGCCTGGAGTCTTCGGACAAAGGGACGTGGTGGAGCCGCCGATCCAAGGTGGTAGTAGGTAAGCGATGGGGTGACGCAGGAAGGTAGTCCAGCCCGGGCGGTGGTTGTCCCGGGGTAAGGGTGTAGGGCGCTGTCCAGGTAAATCCGGACGGCATGAAGCCTGAGACCTGATGCCGAGCCGATTGTGGTGAAGTGGATGATCCTATGCTGTCGAGAAAAGCCTCTAGCGAGTTTCATGGCGGCCCGTACCCTAAACCGACTCAGGTGGTCAGGTAGAGAATACCGAGGCGTTCGGGTGAACTATGGTTAAGGAACTCGGCAAAATGCCCCCGTAACTTCGGGAGAAGGGGGGCCATTTCTGGTGATCCGTTTTGCACGGTGAGCTGGGGGTGGCCGCAGAGACCAGCGAGAAGCGACTGTTTACTAAAAACACAGGTCCGTGCGAAGCCGTAAGGCGATGTATACGGACTGACGCCTGCCCGGTGCTGGAACGTTAAGGGGACCGGTTAGTCACATTTCGGTGTGGCGAAGCTGAGAACTTAAGCGCCAGTAAACGGCGGTGGTAACTATAACCATCCTAAGGTAGCGAAATTCCTTGTCGGGTAAGTTCCGACCTGCACGAATGGCGTAACGACTTCTCGACTGTCTCAACCATAGGCCCGGTGAAATTGCATTACGAGTAAAGATGCTCGTTTCGCGCAGCAGGACGGAAAGACCCCGGGACCTTTACTATAGCTTGATATTGGTGTTCGGTTCGGCTTGTGTAGGATAGGTGGGAGACTTTGAAGCATCAACGCCAGTTGGTGTGGAGTCATTGTTGAAATACCACTCTGGTCGTGCTGGATGTCTAACCTGGGTCCGTGATCCGGATCAGGGACAGTGTCTGGTGGGTAGTTTAACTGGGGCGGTTGCCTCCTAAAGAGTAACGGAGGCGCCCAAAGGTTCCCTCAGCCTGGTTGGCAATCAGGTGTTGAGTGTAAGTGCACAAGGGAGCTTGACTGTGAGACTGACGGGTCGAGCAGGTACGAAAGTAGGGACTAGTGATCCGGCGGTGGCTTGTGGAAGCGCCGTCGCTCAACGGATAAAAGGTACCCCGGGGATAACAGGCTGATCTTCCCCAAGAGTCCATATCGACGGGATGGTTTGGCACCTCGATGTCGGCTCGTCGCATCCTGGGGCTGGAGTCGGTCCCAAGGGTTGGGCTGTTCGCCCATTAAAGCGGTACGCGAGCTGGGTTTAGAACGTCGTGAGACAGTTCGGTCCCTATCCGCTGTGCGCGTAGGAGTATTGAGAAGGGCTGTCCCTAGTACGAGAGGACCGGGACGGACGAACCTCTGGTGTGCCAGTTGTCCTGCCAAGGGCATGGCTGGTTGGCTACGTTCGGAAAGGATAACCGCTGAAAGCATCTAAGCGGGAAGCCTGCTTCGAGATGAGTACTCCCACCCCCTTTGAGGGGTTAAGGCTCCCAGTAGACGACTGGGTTGATAGGCCAGATATGGAAGCCCGGTAACGGGTGGAGTTGACTGGTACTAATAGGCCGAGGGCTTGTCCTCAGTTGCTCGCGTCCACTGTGT
>NZ_JBVHTY010000045.1:0-1117 GCF_055565615.1 Streptomyces sp. NPDC028368
CGAGGCTGCTGTGTAGTCGGTGCAAGTTGTACCAGCCCTCGATGAAGTCGAAGATCGCAGTGCGGGCGGTGGCCCGGCTGGGCCAGGAACCCGTGTCGAGCAACTCCCGCTTGATGGTGGCGAAGAACGACTCGGCGGGCGCGTTGTCCCAGCACTGCCCGGTGCGGCCGACGGACAGGCGGACGCCGAACTCCGTTGCCAGGGTGGCGAATTGCTGACTCGTGTACTGACATCCACGATCCGAGTGGAAGATCACTGGCCGGGTGGGACGACGCTGGCGGCAGGCGGATGTGAGAGCGTCCGCGACCAGTTCGGTCCGCAGGTGGTCGGCGGTGGACCAGCCGACGACGCGGCGGGAGGCGATGTCGATGACGGTGGCCAGATAGAGCCAGCCCTCCTCGGTGGCAACGTAGGTGATGTCACCGCACCAGCGGGTGTCGACGCCGTCCGGGTCGGGGGCGAAGTCCCGGACGACGAGGTCGGGCCGGGACGTGGCCCGCGGGTCGGGGATCGTCGTCAGCTGCCGTCGTCTGCGGTGCTGGCCCTGCAGCCCGGCGTTGCGCATCAGTCTGGCGATGCGGCGTCGGCCGCAGTCCTCGCCCTGTCGTTGCAGGGCGGCGTGGACTCGCGGGGCTCCGTAGGTCCCGCGGGACCGCTCGTGGACTTCGGCGATCTTCTCGGTCAGCTCGGCATCGCGGACCGCCCGCGGACCGGTCCTGCCACTGCGGCGGGCGTAGAAGGCGGCTCGGGAGACCTGCAGCAGTTCACACGCGCGCTTGACGTTGTGACCGTCTCGCTTCTCCGCCTCGATGAACGGGTGCACCGTCACCGGGTCTCCTTCGCGAAGAAAGCCGTCGCCCGCTTGAGGACCTCCACGTCCTCCCGCAACCGGCGGTTCTCCCGCCGCAGCGCGGCCAACTCCTCACGTTCGCTGCTGGTCAGCCCATCGCGCTCGCCCGCGTCGACCTCGGCCTGGCTGACCCACAGCCGCACCGCGGTCTCGGTCAGGTCGAAGTCCTTGGCGACCTGACCGACCGAGCGGTCACCGCGCCGGCACAGCTCGACGATCTCGGCCTTGAACTCCGGCGTGAACGAACGGCGAGGCCGAGGCTTCTTC
>NZ_JBVHTY010000046.1:0-1012 GCF_055565615.1 Streptomyces sp. NPDC028368
GGGCGGCGTCGAAGTCGCTCTGGTCGCCGCCGACCATGATGGACAGGACCGCTTCGATGGCGCCGGCTTCGCCGCCGGAGACGGGGGCGTCCAGGACGCGGATGCCCCGCTCGCCGGCGGCCTTGGCCAGGTCGATGGAGGTCTGCGGGGTGATCGAGGACATGTCGATCAGCAGGGCGCCGGTCTTGGCGTTGGCCAGGATGCCGTCGGGGCCGTAGGCGATGGCCTCGACCTGCGGGGAGGCGGGGACCATGGTGATGACGACGTCGGCGTCGGCGACGGCGTCGGCGATGGAGGTGGCGGCGGTGCCGCCGGCCTTGGCCAGGCGCTCGAGCTTGTCGGCCTCGAGGGTGAAGCCGGACACGGTGTAGCCGGCCTTGATCAGGTTCTCGGCCATGGGCGAGCCCATGATGCCGAGGCCGATCCACGCGATCTTGGGGAGGTTGCTCATCGGGATGCCTCTTTCACACTGAAAAAAAGTTTGGGGCGGGCCGGGCGCGGGCGGTTACTTCGCGGCGCGCTGCTCGGCGGGCAGCCAGCCGAACGCGTCGGCGCTCGGGGCGTTGCCGGGCTTGTATTCCAGGCCGATCCAGCCGTCGTAGCCGTTCTTCTTCAGCCGCTCGAGCAGGGCGGTGAAGTCGAGGGTGCCGGTGCCGGGGGCGCCGCGGCCGGGGTTGTCGGCGATCTGTACGTGGGCGGTCTTGGCGGTGTAGCGGTCGATGACCTCGTTCAGGTCCTCGCCGTTCATCGACAGGTGGTACAGATCCATCAGGAAGCGGGCGTTGTCCAGGCCGGTTGCCGCGTTGACCGCGTCCACGACCTCGATGGCCCTGGGGGCGGAGACGATCGGGCACTTCGGTGACTCGGGCGCGTTGAGCGCCTCGATGATCAGTGTCCCGTCGATCTCGGCGATGGCGCGGGCGGCGAAGGCGAGGTTCTCCAGCGCGAGCTTGTCCTGCTCGGCCTCCGGGACGCCTTCGACGCGGTTGCCGTAGAGGGCGTTGAAGGTGGT